>CAZTJT010000124.1:0-1584 GCA_964613785.1 uncultured Rikenellaceae bacterium | reverse complement strand
CTTTAGACAAAGCTGCCCGCTCCTTCCCCCCTGGGGGAAGGTTAGGGAAGGGGGTTTAAACAAAAAAAATTAGAGTTTTAGTCATCATTGCCGATAGTCGTCAAAAATACAAAGTATCATTCATATTACCAGGTTATTCTTTCGTTTCTGCATACGGATCATCCAAGATAATCTGCCCCGCTTATCGAACCATCATCTGGATACATTATCCATCCCTTTTTTCCATTTTTTGTTTTTACCTCAATCCACCATACCTGAGTGGGATTATATTCTGATTCAGAAGAGATCATGATCCTGCCGTTAACCCAGACCTTCGAATGCCCTTCTCCGATATTTGACAGTATATAGTACTTTCTGCCCGGCTCGAGAATAATTGAACCTGCTGTATCATAGACCTCAATGGGTTCAAATGCAATTTTTTCAACTGGTCTGAGGTAAACATTACCGGTTATGGCAGTGAAAGTTTCTCCTGCCGGAATCTCTCCGGTTCTTTTTCCTCCGTTTGGCCTGTCATAGATCGTGATTGTCCCGGAACCAGTCCATTCGCCGTACTGACATCCTTCCCCCGGACAATGATCATAATCAACATAGAGCTCAGGTGGTTTCTTACGGCCTCCTTCAGGTATTGAAAGGAGGCTGTCGATGAGTTCATGGAAAACCGGAGGTCCGGTACTAGCATTTTCATACCACCATAAGCAATACTCCCTTGTAACCTCAGGCAGCTGTTCCATCCATGCAGCGTAGCTTTTCTCAACATCGGGCAGGACTTCCGGTTCAGGAAAGGCCCAGAAAGCTGAGCTGTAATTATATGTGCCACCTGTGGGGCCCAGGAGGTCTGCAAGCGGGAAAGCGGCCCTCATTGGCCTGTAATAACCGAAATGGTAATTACCGCAAAGCTCATCCGTATAAGTCTCTCCCGTATCAGGCAGGCTATAGGTCCTTTGCCTGTATTTATTTTCTTTCCACAACAGAATAACCGGTCCTGATACAGTCATCCGTTCCTCTTCCATATATACCTTTTCAACCTTGAACAGATATGATGACTGTCCCTCAATGCTGCTGTAAAAAGCGATGATGTACGGATTCTTCTTAAGATAAGCCTGTGCTACTTCCAGGCTTACAAAATTGTTCACGCAGTCAGCATAAGTTTTGGAGGCAGGGAGCAATAAAGCTGCTGCCAGCAATGTAAAAACCAGAGATGATTTAGTAATGTGCATCGATTTAGGTTTCATTAAAGTTTTTGTCAGGTATTAATATTGATTAATTTAAATTATCTGTCTGCCGGTTTACCTGTTGTGATAATTCAATCCTGCTACCCGCAGTTCTATCTTTTCTTCCTCTTCAGGACATTCAGTAATATATAGATGGTAAGGTGTCGTGGGTTCGTACTTTATTTTTCAATTGAATATTTAATTACGTTCTGTTTACAACTATCAATACAAATACCACATAAAATACATTCAGAAACGTTCAATTTGTTTTGACGCAGATTCCCCAGAACGTTCAGGTTCATAGTGTCCCTCCGTGAACTCTGTGGTGAAAAAAATATTAACCACGGAGAACACAGAGAAACACAGAGAGGAA
>CAZTJT010000123.1:0-1737 GCA_964613785.1 uncultured Rikenellaceae bacterium | reverse complement strand
GCGTGAAAACTCAGAATTGAAAGATCTCCGAAATTCAAAACTGAATTGCCATTTATTTTAACTCCGAAAGCGTGAGCGGCATCATATATTACCTTAAGATTGTGAGTTTTTGCAATTTCCTGAATTTTTTGGACATCTGCCGGATTGCCATAGACATGAACTGCGAGGATCGCGGTTGTTTTCGGTGTTATCGCGGATTCAATCTTATCCGGGTCTATGTTGCAATACCTGGGTTCAATATCGACAAACACAGGTTTAATGTTGTTCCACCAGAGAGAATGAGTGGTAGCTACAAAACTGTATGGGGTTGTTATGACCTCACCGGTAATTTTTAAAGCTTGGAGAGCGGTGACAAGAGCCAGCGTTCCGTTTACGAATAATGATATATATTTTATGCCTAAAAATTCCGTGAGTTCTTTTTCAAATTGCTGATGAAATGGACCATTGTTTGTGAGAATTCTTGTCTCCCATATCTTCTCCAGATACGGCAGAAATTCTTTTAAGTCCGGTAATGAGGGTTTAGTTATGTATATCTTTTTATCTTTCATTCCTACCTTAAATCTTTTCCTTTAGAGAGATCAGTAATGTATTTACCGTAACTATTGTTGAACTTTTTTCCTGATTCAAACAACATGGTTTTATCTATATAACCCATTCTATATGCGACTTCTTCAAGGCATGCTATTTTCAAACCCTGTCTTTTTTCGAGGACCTCTATAAAGTTTGAAGCCTCGAGAAGGGCTTCATGTGTCCCTGTGTCCAACCAGGCAAAACCTCTGCCCAGAATTTCAACTTTCATCTGTTTTTTATCTAAATAAATGTTATTTATGTCCGTTATTTCAAGTTCTCCCCTTGCGGAGGATTTCAGACTTTTTGCAATATCAATTACTTTATTGTCATAGAAATATAAACCTGTGACGGCATAATTCGATTTAGGAAATTTTGGCTTTTCTTTAATTGAATTGACTTTCAAATCACCGTCAAACTCTACAACTCCGTATCTTTGGGGATCATTGACATAATACCCGAAAATCATAGCTCCTTCAGTGATGCCTGCCGCATTCCTAACTTTTTCTTTTAGTCCCTGTCCATAGAAAATATTGTCGCCGAGAATCAGACAGACACCTTCTTTGCCGATAAATTTTTCGCCTATAATAAAAGCTTCAGCAATGCCTTTCGGCTCTGCCTGTTTTGCGTAAACAAATGAAATCCCCCACTGTTCACCAGAACCGAGCAGTTTTTCATAAATTGGCAAATCCTGTGGAGTGGAAATAATCAATATTTCTTTAATGCCTGAAAGCATCAGGACTGAAATTGGATAATAGATCATAGGTTTATCATAAACAGGCAATAGCTGTTTTGAAATATGCATTGTCAAAGGGAATAACCGAGTTCCCTTACCGCCTGCTAATACTATTCCTTTCATATTAATCAAATTTCTCTAAATTTTGAATAAACAAACAAATATAGAGTAATTTTATCAAACTTTTAGGCTTTTTCCCTTTTATTTTTATCTAATATTTTTTTTATCTGAACTCTGACTACTTCTTTAATTTCTAAGACTCCTGTATATCTTGAAAAAGACCAAACAAGTATAAGCCCGATAATAATAATCAGTGCCTGTATCAATAGTTCAAATACAGGGTTAATGTTTAATAAAACACCCGTAATATAAACCGGAAAAGAAATTATTAAGGCAATTAATAACCCCGGGAAAACATTTTTTATCTGTTCAAA
>CAZTJT010000122.1:0-1936 GCA_964613785.1 uncultured Rikenellaceae bacterium | reverse complement strand
AAATAGACATCATAATTGATAAAAAAGATAGTTTTGTTCCTGTTGAAATTAAATCAGGAAAAACTGTGACAGATGAATTCTTTAAAGGAATTAAATACTGGCAAAGGTTAACCGGATTACCATCCGGATCAGTTATTTACGGCGGTGATGAAACATACAGCTACAGTGACGGCAGACAGGCAATATCCTGGAGGAACCCTGATACACTTTTTAATCAGAAGATCTGAAATTTCCCTCCCTGCTCCCTGCCCTGCATCTTGCCCTACGCCCCCTGCTCCCCGCCCACCGCTTTCTTCCCCTGTGCCCTGTGCCCTGCGCCCTGCGCCCTGAGCTCTGCGCCCTGAGCTCTGTGCCCTGCGCCCCCTGCTCCCTGCCCCTTGCTTCTTTTATTCCTCTGGTGATCCATCCGTTAAGAATGTATTTCAGGTTTTTGTCTGATGTTCCGCCAACTTTTGGAATATTTTTCTCTTTTTTGGGGGGGGTAAACTTTTTTTACTATTTTTAACAGTTGGAATTAGTGAGAGTCTGAAAAGCGGTTGGGTGAAGGTCTTTTAAATTTTATGGCAATGAACAATAATCCCAAAATTGATGATCTTATTCTGGAACCCAAGTACAGAAATGTAGTAGCTGATGAATATGGAATTTCTTTACGAACACTTAACCGATGGATCAAAAAGGCCGGACTTGATATTCCCAACGGATTGATTGATCCTTATCATCTTAAAATTATTTATAGAGCGTTTGACATACCGAAACACCTGAAATAAGCGTTCAAAAAAAGGAGGGTGTCTACTTCTGTCAACTTTTGGCAGCTTCTGGCAATATCTGGCAACTTCTGTCAACTTTTTCCCGGCTTTTTCTTGCAATCATATCAAATCAATTGTTGAACTTTATGTGAAAGAATGTCTGATCTGTGGTTTTAAAGAGATTTAAATTAACGGGACTGACGTGGATTTATCTTTGAATACAATGATCGGGGATCGGTTACAACGAATTGCCAATGTGCTTCTCCTGAATGCCAGCTTTCTTGATAATCCGGGGCTACTGAACGGCAAAATGGGCATTGCAATATTCTTTTATCATTATTCACGATACTCAAAGAATAAGATATATGAAGATTATGCCGGCGAGCTCGTTGATGAAATATATGAGGAAATAAACACTTCTACCCCTGTAGATTTTGAGAACGGGCTAACCGGTATAGGCTGGGGAATTGAATACCTTGTTAAGAATGGTTTCGTTCAGGCTGACACTGATGAAGCGCTGGAAGAAATAGATAATGCAATTTACAGACACAGAATCAATAGTCCTGTCCTGATTAACACAGGTGATGACCTTTTTGGTTATGGGTTTTATCATATTGCCAGAATACTGGGTCATGAAATTGATGATAACGACCTTAATACACTGATAAAGAAATATCATTTGATTTTTCTTGCAGATGAATGTGAGAGACTTCTGGAGCAAAAATCATATACAAGATTCAATATTGAATCATTGACAATCAATTCCTTCAATTCAATACTGTGGTTTCTTCTGGAGATACAGAAACTTAATATTTTCCCGGTAAAAATGGAAAAAATCTTCAGGTCTGTTCCGGAATACATAGAAAAGGAAATACATAAACCATATGATATTGCCGGGCGGGCACTTCTGCTCAGGCTTGTTGAAAAGTCAATAGAAACGGTTAAGGATAATTCAGTAAGGGATCTTCTTAATAGTATGGTTGAAAAAATCGAAAGTGAAAAAACTCGTAAGGACCAGCCGTATGAAACGGATGTTTCAGATTTCATAAAAAACACCTGGCAGCATATTGTTTATGAATCATATTATTCTGATAGCTTTTATTCTGAATTATTTCAAAAAGCACTTGTTAGGTTAATTGTATATATTAATTGAAAAGTATACCACCTTCTCGTTGAAAAGTATACCACTT
>CAZTJT010000121.1:0-1956 GCA_964613785.1 uncultured Rikenellaceae bacterium | reverse complement strand
CAATTTGGATCACGAAGGCTTGCTTATTCGTCAAATAAGCAAAAATCTTATTTGCTTTTAGCAAAAAAGATTGCAAAGCAAGGCTTTGCTCTCTTCGTATATCAATCCCAGGACAGGTATATCCAGCTTTATCTCGTTTTGAAGATCATCAATATCCAGGGAATCAATTTGCTCTTTTGTCATTTTTTGTTCACAGAATTTGAACAACCCGAAATTTATGTAATATTTTTTATTGACAAAAACAGAAAAAAACATAAAATGGCTCTTGTATGGAGAAATATTTACTCTCTCTCTCTCTCTCTCTGCAGAATCGTAACTTACATATCTCCGTAAAATATTATCCTTGTTTTATAAAAAAGCTTTTTTATATTAAATCCATGAAAATGGATGTCCAATGAATATTAAAGGTTTATTCTTTTTTCTATTCGTCATTCCCGTGGTATTATATTCTTATACTCTGGATTTTTCTGACGGCTTTACAAGCCGGACAGAGGTTGATCTCCTCCATGAATCCAGAGGCGGATTGGGTTTTAGTATAAAGGTAAACAGAGTGAGAGTGGAAAATGCTTTCGTCAATAACAATCCGATGCACTCTATAATAATGCCTGAACTTTACAGTCCCAAAGAACCCGGAGAACCTCTTCTTCCTTCTATCAGCAGAATGATTGCTTTACCTCAAGGAGCGGGATTGGATGTACGGGTGACCGGATCGAGAAAAACAGTCATCCCTAATGTAACACCATCGTGCAATCCCGAATCCATACCTGAAAATCCTGCAAATTCACTGGTATATAAACCGGATTCCAGTATTTATTTCGGGCATAATACTTATCCTCAGGACATAATATCCGTTTCAGAACCTTTCAAGATGAGAGGTGTGGATGTCTGTATTGTCACTATAACGCCTTTTCAATGGAATCCTTTGGACAGTTCATTGACTGTGTATACCAATCTTAATCTCCAAGCCTCTTTTATAGGAGGAAACGGACATTTCGGGGAAGACAGACTCAGAGGAAAATACTGGGACAGAATACTTCAATCCAACATAATGAACTACAGAAGTCTTGAGAGGATTGATTATTCTCAGAGGATTATAGAAAAGCAATCACTTATAGATGCAGGTTATCCATACGGAGCTGAGTTTGTTATAATATGCCCGGATGATGAAGATTTCATTTATTATGCCAATATAATGAAAGACCTCAGACAGGAAGAGGGTATTATCACTGAGGTCTTTACTCTTTCAGAGGTTGGTAGCACATTTGATCAGATAGAGAGCTGGATTGATTACGCATATTATTCATGGCCTATAGCGCCTGAGGGTATTTTACTTTTGGGCGATTGCAAAGATGCCAATTTTCCACAAGGGATTCCTTCTAAAATCACACATTGTAACAATAATGGTTTTTATACATGGCCTTCAGATAATTATTATGCCGACGTTGACTATGATCCAAAGAAATTACCTGATATTGCCATAGGAAGAATACCAGCGAGAAACGCAACTGACCTGGAAAATTATTTTGAAAAGTTATTGTTTTATGAGTTGAACCCAGTCACTAATAGTTCATTTTATAATAATATTTTGATTTCTGGAGGATTCGATTATATTAATTGTTACCATAACTATTTTGATCATCATGTGTTATCTGAAATAACTACTGGTTATTTTCAGAATATCGAATTAAAGAACGTGACAAGGTTATATCTTAGAAGGGATTCAAATCTTCCTCCTCCAAGAATTATTCTTGATTCTATCTGGTTACCAAGACCGGGTGATCATCCTAAAACACCTGGTCGATTAGATTATTTTGTCTCTCTGGGTTATATAACTGAAAGAATTACAGAAGATTTTTTACAACATTCTATATGGTGTAAAACAGCTACAGATATAAACGATTCAATAAATAGCGGTTGTTTTCTAGTCTATAATCATGGACATGGTGGGGTAGATTA
>CAZTJT010000120.1:0-1965 GCA_964613785.1 uncultured Rikenellaceae bacterium | reverse complement strand
TTATCCTCCGGATTACACGGAGCATTTTCAGTTCATCGTCCGTATTAAGGCCATAGCCGCTCTTGATCTCAACCGCTCCTGTTCCGGATGCTATTATTTCCTCAACCCGCTTCATCGACTGTATGTACAAATCATCTTCGGAGGTCCTATGCAGTAAGGCCGCAGAATTGAGAATCCCTCCGCCCCTCCTGGCGATCTCTTCGTATGAGAGTCCTTTTATCCGGTCGGCAAACTCCTGCTCGCGGCTTCCGGCATATACAAGATGGGTATGGGGATCGCAAAATGATGGAAAAACATATCTGCCTGCAGCATCAATGACTTCCGTGTTTTTGTCTGAAACGGAAGGTGCATCCCCGGGAAAATCAGCCATACTGCCGAAAGAGGTTATCATTCCGCCATCAACCACAAGATAAGAGTTTTCGATAATGTTTACTTCCGACATTTCTCGGCCGCAGACCCTTGGCCTGGGTTTATCCTCAGTTCCCGCCAGCCCTTTAATGTTCTTAATAACGATCGCCATATGAGCTTTTTACAGTAAAAATATTGCCTAAGGTAGCAATTATTGAAAAAAATATCTGTGATTTATACTTTTCTTTATCTTTATCGTCCTCAACCAAACCTGAATCATATGAAAAAGATCCTGATAATATTAGTTGTGATGTCTCTGATGGCTGAAGCCGCGGGGCAGGAACAAAAGATAAAGACCGGATGGAAATTCGGAGGGGCACTGCCGGCCATATCATTTGACTCTGATCTTGGATTTCAGTACGGGGCGCTGGCTGAATTCTTTAATTACGGAGATGGAAGCAGGTATCCTGAATACTTTGACCATATCTACGCTGAGATCTCAAGATTCACCAAGGGAAGCGGGATTTACAGGCTGATGTTTGAGTCGAATCATCTCATACCAGGAGTGGAATGGATCAGCGACCTTTCCTACCTCCCCGATCAGGCAAACCATTTTTATGGCTTCAACGGATATAATTCGGTGTTCAACAAGAACTGGATGGACGAGGAATCATCAGACTACAGAACCAGGATGTTCTACAGGTTTGAAAGGAACCAGTTCAGGTTCAAAAACGATTTTATCGGGAAATTATCAGGTGAGCATCTGAAATGGAGCGCAGGATTCAGCATACAGAATTTCGATGCCGGCTCCGTCAATATTGATAAACTTAATAAAGGGAAAGATGAAGATCTTTTGCCATCTCTGTCAGAAGAGCCTGGTCTCTTTGAAATCTACCGTGATTCGCTCGGCCTGATTGGATCAGATGAAGCAAAAGGAGGCTGGGTGAACACTCTCAGAGCAGGGATTACATGGGACAGCAGGGATAACAGACCCAACCCGATGAAAGGTATCTGGACGGAAATGGGAGTTGAATTTTCTCCGGGGTTTCTGGGAAATGACTGGAGTTTCTCTAAATTCTTTATAACACACCGGCAGTATTTCACACTTATTGAAAATGATCTGTCGCTGGTATACAGGCTGGGATACCAGACGACCCTGTCAGGTGAGGTTCCGTTCTTTTATCAGTCGCAGGTCATAACCTCAAGGCTTACAGGCTATTCAAGCGAAGGTCTCGGCGGATCCAGTACTCTCAGGGGTGTACTGAGAAACCGTGTAATCGGGGATGGCTTCGTTCTTGGCAATATTGAACTGCGCTGGAAACCCTTTTACTTCACATTCCTGAAGCAGGATTGCTACCTCGGACTCAATCTTTTCTACGACATGGGTATGATTACCAATGAGATCGATATGCCTGCCGACCTGCAGAGCCGGTTTAACAATAATCTGACACAGTATTCCTATAATGATTTTTTCTCCTCCGGGAAGGAGAAACTCCATCAGAGTGTGGGTATCAGCATAATGCCAGTTATGAATGAAAATTTTGTGGTAGCCGTTGATATTGGAAAAGCTTTTAACGAGCAGGACGGCAACATCGGAATTGCTATCGGACTAAATTA
>CAZTJT010000119.1:0-1978 GCA_964613785.1 uncultured Rikenellaceae bacterium | reverse complement strand
CTCACTTTAGTCAGAAATAATCAATAAACTAGATGTGATTTATCGGATGCTTACGTTGATTCTCCGATGTACTCATGTCATTTATTAATCGGAAACTGCGAGGCAATTATTACCGACTTTTTACCATATCTGTCCTCTAACTGAAAGTCCGGTCAGAGGTAATATAACTTTTACATCTTTCTGGAATGAAAATCAGGTTATCAAATCAGGAGAGATACTTGCCACGGTTATACCTGAGGATAAGAGCAGGATAATTGTAAGGGCAAGCATACCTGGTTCTGGTCTCGGAAGAGTAAAAGTTGGACAGGAAGTCAACATTAAGCTGTCAGGATTTCCTTATATGGAATTCGGAGTATTAAAAGGAAATATCAGCACGCTTTCGCTTGTACCGGCTGGTGAGGCATATATAGCAGAGATTGATCTGATCAACGGTTTAACAACCACGTATAACATTAGTCTTCACTTTATAAATGAGATGACAGGAACGGCAGATATAATTACTGACAACAGCAGATTGATATTCCGGCTTATTAAGCCACTGAACAGGATATTAAAATGATAAGATCCATGTTGGAAGTTATGAGCCTTTGCTGTAGCTACGATGAATAAAACTGGGTATTAGGAACTGCACCATGTACCAATAAGGGCATTGCCATACAATAAAGAGTAACAAAGAAATATGAATTAACACAAATGTGAATGATTAAAACAATCTGAAAGAGAAGGGCAGGAAGCTTTTCTCTGTGCCCTGAGCTCTGAGCTCTGCGCCGCTTCCTGCCCGGACCTTTCCATAACAGAAAGGAGGTGTACTGGCAAAGTTAATGTTTTGACCGGATTGGCAGCCAGACCGTGATATGAAATCCGTAATCAAAAAAAGGAGTATTAACAATTAAAACATAAAAAGATGAAAAGGCTTAATAAGCTACAGATCAATTCTGAAAAGTTAATAAAAAACGACGAACTCATAACTTTGAGAGGAGGAGATTATGGCGGTGGTCCATGCACCTGTCTTTGTTACAACATATTCGTAAGCCCGCCTATTTATTACGGTTATTTACTTTCAGAAGATGGTGATTGTCCAAAGGACTGTAGGGATGCTTTTGGTGGCTGGTTAACGACCGGATCCTGTAATAATTAAATTATTTAAGGTTTAATCGGTTTAGATTCAAGACTGACAAATAATTAAGGCTGACTTATGAAGTAAGTCAGCCTTATTAAATGTGAAATTAAATTTTAGCCGAAAAACAAACGTATTATCCAACAACTCAAAAGTCGAATTTAAGATTTTAAATATTTACAAAACTCCATGATGTTTAGTAGACAAGAATTATTTTTGCTTCTTTCCCTTTTACCGCTACTCTTTCAAGCCTTACGGATTTTCTTTGACCAGTGGTTATGAATAATGGAATTGAAAAAATGCGAAATCCATAAAACTTAAATTTAATCAAATACAATGAAGTCAATTAATTTTCTGTGTTTAATTCTCTTTATCTCATCATGTAATGGAACAGGACATAATCTTTACCATATTGATCCTCGAAGTTTTAACGACAATAGAATAACTCTATCTGAAATTGCAGATGACATTAAGTATATTCAGCTTGATAATATTATTCCAATTGGAATAACATATGCCTTTAAAATGACCGAAGAGTATATATATTTATCCATCAAGGATGTTGGAATAGTACAGTATGAACATAATGGTAAATTTGTTCGAAAAGTCGGCAGTAGGGGAAAAGGCCCTGGAGAATATAGGTATGGAATGAATTTTACAGTTGATGAATTATCTGGAAATGTTTTTGTTTTAGACCCCGGAATAGTTAAGATTTACTCTCCCAGTGGCATTTTTCTTAAGGATATTTCACTAAAGGAGTATGATGGTAGTCTTGGTTTTCGTGATATTGAAATTTATAATTCATTATTACTACTGATGCGTTAATAAATTATTGATACTAAATAAATTACCTTGTTCTTT
>CAZTJT010000118.1:0-1999 GCA_964613785.1 uncultured Rikenellaceae bacterium | reverse complement strand
TGGTTAGAGCGCATGATTCATAATCATGAGGTCCCGGGTTCAATTCTCGGTCTCGCTACACTGAAAATGAAAGAGTTACAAAATTATTTGTAACTCTTTTTTTATCATGGTGAAGCAAAAGTGAAGTTAAAATTCACTTAGAAACGTTTTTTGGCACAAAAAAGCAGCACCTTTCAGTACTGCTTCAAACCCCTGGTCAACCACTCGCATCCCACCGCCTTGTTTCATGCGCCAAAGCCTTGTCCGTTGCAAGGTTTAATATCTTTCGTATTCTTCTTCTGTAATCTCGACCGGACTGGTCAAAGTATCATAAACCAAATCGGTTCCGCTAAGTATAGGGTACTCTCCTCCTCCCTTTGCCTTTGCCCTATAACTTGTAGTTCCCGGGATGCACTTGATAGCTGTGGAATAAAACTCGTTGACCAGGTAAACGGTCTCTCCGGCTGCCAGCTTCTTTAATATGTCATTGTAGGTACTCATGTCGGTTTCAAATGTGGGATTTTCCCACATTTGTATTCTAGTCTCAAGATAGTAAAATTACAGATAACGCCAAAATTGGCGGTATTTCACAATTCTGTGAAAAACCCGAAGTATCCGATTTTCGGACATTTGAAGGAAAGTGAGAAGTTCACACTCTGATACGCTCAATTCTGAGCCGACCCCCCAAATATTGCTTATTAAGCAACATATCAATAAGTTACGAAAAACATAATTTAAAAACAATATTGACAATTAAGTTTTTTCTGCTGAGGTTTGTAGAATAATTAAATCTTAAAGCTATGTCAGAACTTACATTTTCAAAAACAGTTGAGGTCCTCAGAATTGAGACAGATTTTAATGACATGATGATCCGAGTTTATCAGGCCGGGCAAGTAATCAGGCAGATTGATTGCAGAAAAATGAGCCTAGCTGAATATCAGAAAGAAATTAACAAGATTTCAGCTGAGGCAATTTCAAAAAGCATTCTCAATGAAAATTGACCCCGGAACTCCAATCTGGCAGCTGACCATTGCTGACCTCCTGGAGATCCTGAAGGAGGCCCAGCAACCTCAGCCGGTCATCCAGCAGCCTGAAAAGAAGTATCTGCATGGTCTTGCGGGGATTGCGGAGTTATTTGGATGCTCCAGGACAACAGCAAGCGAGATCAAGAAAAGCGGGGTGATCGACGAAGCAATAACACAAGTCGGCAGAACGATTGTGGTGGATGCTGATCTGGCACTTCGGCTTGCCAGGAAACAGAAGAAACGGAAATAAATCTCCTCAATTATGGGGGGATTTTCTGGAAACGGGAATATCCCTATTTGAGATCTCCCCAAAATTGTGGAGATTGACCTTTTGGTTTTTACCCTTCATAAGGGTTACAGGAAGCCAGGACCATCCAGCACAGATCAGATCTGTATATCCGACAATCCCGCATCCATATCCCTACCCCTTAGGATATTGTTGAGGCGTGCAGCTCCTATCATTTCAAGAAATTCTCCCCCTTTAGATACTGCTATAATGTTTGCTTTCGAAACGGCAACCTCATGTACAATCATATTTGTAAGCGGTGCTAAGATATTAAGCGCATTTATGGAACTGACGCCGATCAGCGGAACGATACGAGAGATTTTCAACATTGAAGATGATGTCAGGACTGGCCTTGTCGAATCCAAAATGACAAATTCTTGACTCGATTCCAGCAGAATGAGAACATTTTCCTTATTGGCAAGGCCTTCGGCAAAAATGCCTTTCGTATACATTGCTTTTTCAAGGTTTAGGCCATAGACGCCATATGAATCATCTGTGACGCTTTGCCTGTTTAGTTCCCATTTTTTAAGAAGATAGGGACCATGTCCATCAGGTTGACAATACCTGAGGAGGTAAATTGGATCCATTATCTCTATTGTTTCATCGCTGAAAATCATTATAGCAAATATTCGATGTTATTCATGGTTTAGACCTCCCCAAATCTGGGGGTATGCTCAAAATCGAGCAGTCCCCGCGGTGTTACTCCTAC
>CAZTJT010000117.1:0-2083 GCA_964613785.1 uncultured Rikenellaceae bacterium | reverse complement strand
AGGCAATGGCGTCTGCTCCTGTAATGTAAAATTCGCTTATTTCATTTTTCCTGATAAAGTCAGCAAAACCTTCGCTGGTCAATGCGTTGCCTTTGGATTTTTCAAAAATGTTTTTGGAGACCAATTTCATGTCCGAAACTAATTCAGACCCACGAGTATTAGGTTTGAAAGTCCTTGTACCGTCAGATAAGTTATAATGCCTTATGTATACGACATGAATTTCATTTTCCACTGCCCAGTCTATTGCCCGGTTAACATTGTCAATGATTTCTTTGTAGTTTTTGGTAATGTCATTTTGAATGTCAATTACCACTAAAGACTTTTTCTGCATGGGATCTCCTTCTTTTATTTTTATGTTTTAAATCAATTATCTATTTCATTGTCCATCGCATTATCGCTTGTTCGCCTGCGGCGAACGGGAGTCTGTCTGATAACTATTTTAAAGTTAAGGATAATTAAAATTTTGAATTTCTTTCTGTATCAGTACCCGAATATTAAAACCGTCGCCCGAGGTTTTCAGACAGTCTGACGGCCGGGTAATATGGGGAGGTTGTATTGGCGCCTTCAAGCGCCATGGTGCACTTGTTGCCGTCTTTCAGCCTCCGCAGGGGGCCAGGTACAAAGTTTCCTGAGTGCCGGCCCGGACGCGGTACAAGTTTGACTGGAGCTGAGAATTTATCCCCTGTTACAAAGTCAGGTGGCGTATTTTTTTTCAAGATATCTTATTATCTGTAGTAATCCTCCTTTAGTTTCATTATTTCCTGCATTAGCCATAATTGTAATAACAATTCCGGGTTCTTTTATAATAATTGCATTAGCATAATAATTACCAGCACTCCCGCTATGGCTGTAGTAATGATTACCACCAACCAAGTCACTACCCCATCCCATGGCGTATTCTTTCGCTCCGTTAAAGATAAAATCATAAGTAGATGCTTTTAAGTAATTATCATGACCCTTTATTCCATTTAGATTTATCTGGAGATATTTAAGGAAGTCATTTACTGAAATGCTATGATGACCGGATGGAATTTAATAAAACAAGAAATCCTCACCCCAATCAGTAAAGCTGTCACCATTCAGCACTTCCAGTTTGTTACTTTCACCCCATCCGGATTCAGCGGGAATCAAGTGGCCTTTTGGTTGGGATTTGTCGTAGTCGGTGGGCCATCCAATTAAGAAATTTATTCCCAGATTAAGATTAGTTTCTTCGAGTAATTGCTTGTATTTTAATCCACTAGCCTTTTCCAACATCAATGAAGCAAGTAAATATCCCATGCTGGTATATCGGTAAAACTGTCCCGGATTATATTTTGCAGGTTCCAGGGTCAGGGCGTACTTTGAGAATTTATATACAGAAAATCTGTCGTTTGGGCAGGTTTGGTTGAATCCGTCTATTATTTGTTTTGCACCCCAGTCATTAAAGTACTTTAGTTGCGTTCTATGTGAAAGCAGATCTTTTAACTCCATGTCCTGATATTCTATTCCTGATGTCTCTTTCATCTCTGGAAATAAATCGAAAAATCGGGTGTTCCAGGATATTTTACCTTCATCTATAAGTTTTCCTGCAATAAATGCCAAAAGGCCTTTACCAAGTGAGGCAATATGGAATTTGTCATTTATTGTTACTGAATCTGTTGTATTAATTTCTCTTATACCTGCAGCTCCGGTAATAATAATACTGTCACAGTTTGCCACACCAAAAGCTACTGCAGGGATATGAAAACGAGCTCTGATACTATCGATATCATGAATTGTTTTTTGGTCCTCGAATTTTGTCTGACCAAGTATAGTGACATTGATAATAGAGAGTGTTATGATTAATACTAAAATTCTCATTCCTCAGGTGTTTCTATCAAAGACGAAAAAGTTTTAAAGTTGTTACAGCCGGTCTCATATGCCACATAAGGGGAGTCTGTCTGTTTACCTGTGTTAACCCGGGGCGGTTGCTCACGCCGTGCGTGACAGGTTTTATATGGCATGGTCTGTTTAATATGGAGCCCTCTTTTTTAATAAATCTTGATATTGAATCACTGTTATCCGATTAATAATTTAGATTCTTGATTTGGTTTCATAAGTAGCT
>CAZTJT010000116.1:0-2089 GCA_964613785.1 uncultured Rikenellaceae bacterium | reverse complement strand
AAAAACTCACCATCTTTTCAAAGGAGTTCGAGAAGTAATCCTTTACGAAGGTGTTAAGATGCATCTTTGAATATTCGCTCTTTGAAACCAGGGGATAATACTCATGCGTCCTTCCATAAGCCTTGTGGTCGACAAACCCTTTGTCCTGAAGGATCCGGACGATGGTGCTTACCGTATTGTAAGCAGGCTTTGGCTCGTCAAAGTGCTCAAGAATATCCTTAACAAAGCCTTTCTTTATTTTCCAGAGTACCTGCATTACCTGTTCCTCAGCACGTGTTAGTTCTCTCATGATCGCTTTCTTTTCTGAAGTGAATATATTATCACATCAAATATACAACGAAAATATTAGTTATGCAACTAAATTGTTAATTTTTTGCAGGAAAAATGACAACTTGAGGTAAAAAATATAAGAATCCGGACAGGGAAAGTAGCGGTGAGCATCTGATGGAGATTGACAAAAGGGGATTATTATTATTCCTCACCGCTCTGATTGATTAAAATAGATTATTTTTATGGTCTTCAAAAGGAGAGTGGACTAACATAAATAGCCGGAGAATGAAAACAAGTGTGTTCAGAGAGAATGTCAGGATCTCGTTCAAGGCAATCCTGTCGAACAGGGTAAGGGCATTTCTGACGATTTGTATAATTGCATTCGGCATTATGGCTCTTGTCGGAATACTTACAGCCATAGATGCTATAAAATCATCGCTTACTTCCCAGTTTACAATGATGGGAGCCAACTCCTTCACAATATCATCGAGAGGAATGAATATCCAGGTGGGCAATGACCGGCAAAGGATAAGGAATCATTCGCGTATCACCTTTCACGAGGCTATGAGGTTCAGGGAGCTTTTTACCGAACCGGCATGGGTTTCGGTTGCTTTTAACGCAACCGGCATGTCGACGGTAAAATATGGCAATGAGGAAACCAACCCTAATGTAAGGCTGATTGGGGTTGATGAGAATTATCTTGCGGTTTCGGGTTATGAAATTGAAAGAGGCCGCAACTTCAGTGCCGATGAAATAGGAATGAACAGGAGGCTTGTGATCCTTGGCGCGGATGTGGCGGCTGATCTTTTCGGGACAGCCACTGATCCTGTCGGGATGGATGTTACCGTAGCCGGACTAAAGCTTCTGGTGGCAGGTGTCCTTAAAAGCAAGGGTGCGACGGCCATGTCGGATGACAAGCTCTGTCTCATGCCTATTACAACAGCCCGTCAGTATTTCTCCCGGCCCAATATGAACTTCAACATTACCATCATGCCCCTGAATCCGGTGAACCTCGATGTAATGGCAGGTCAGGCGGAGAGCGTTTTCAGGATTGTAAGGAACCTCGATCCCAGGGATGAATCTGATTTCAATGTCGTGAAAAGCGACACTATACTGAACATGCTTCTTAAAAATATAAGGTATGTTACTCTTGCCGCCACTCTTATAGGAATTGTGACCCTTTTCGGTGCTGCTGTCGGATTGATGAATATAATGCTTGTTTCGGTCACCGAGCGCACAAGGGAAATAGGAGTCAGGAAGGCTGTGGGAGCCAAACCTTCAGTAATAAAATACCAGTTTCTTTATGAGTCGATAATGATTGGTCAGCTGGGAGGTGTTTTTGGAATAATTCTCGGCGTTCTGATAGGAAATGGTGTTTCAACAATGCTCAGATCGAGTTTTGTTGTTCCATGGATGTGGGTCTTCATCGGGATAGTTGTCTGCTTTATAGTCGGCGTGGTGTCGGGCTATGCGCCTGCCGTAAAAGCCGCCAACGTAGATCCGATTGAAGCACTGAGATACGAATAGATAAACCGGTATAAAAAAATAAGGGGACCTGTCCGGGTCCCCTTATTTTTTTATTGGTATAGTAATTATTTAACCGTGTTCATGTGTACCACAAGGTCGAGAAGTTTTGAGGAATATCCCCATTCATTATCGTACCATGCAACGATCTTCACGAAATTGTCGTTAAGGGCAATACCTGCCTTGGCATCGAAGATCGATGTGCGCGGATCACCGTTGAAATCGCTTGATACGACTTCATCTTCAGTATAACCCAGAATACCTTTCAGAGGTCCTTCTGAAGCATCTTTCATTG
>CAZTJT010000115.1:0-2102 GCA_964613785.1 uncultured Rikenellaceae bacterium | reverse complement strand
ATGGCGCTGTGGCGCCAGGGTCGTCATACTCCGAGGCAGATTGTTTGAGATAAAAAGAAAATCGGGGTGTGGCGCAGTTGGCTAGCGTATGGCGCTGTAGCGCCAGGGTCGTCATCCTCCGAGGCAGATTGTTAGAGATAAAAAGAAAATCGGGGTGTGGCGCAGTTGGCTAGCGTACTTGCATGGGGTGCAAGGGGTCGTCTGTTCGAGTCAGATCACCCCGACAAAAACAGGGGGCATGATTATCAGCCCCCTGTTTATTAAGTAATGTATACTACGTATATCCTTTACAGCGGAAAAATCAACAGGTACTATACCGGGCATACGATTGATCTGGAACGCAGGTTACAGGAGCACAATCGGGGAAAAACCGCTTTCATGGAATCAGGACGACCCTGGACTCTTATCTATTCAAAAAAGTTTCAGACCAGAAAAGAAGCAGTTAATCATGAGGCTGTGATTAAGAAAAGAGGGGCCGAAAGATTTCTTGAAAATATCAGCTATAGTAACGGCTAGCGCATGGCGCCCGAGGCGCCAGGGTCGTCTGTTCGAGTCAGATCACCCCAACAAATATAATTAGGGAGTAAAAATAATCTTACTCTTTGCAGAGGAAGAGTAGAGATCAGTGAAATACTAAAGATCATGATAGAAAGATAATATGATTACAGTGGACCTATATCATTATGGTAAATGACGGGATAAATTGATTGTATTCTAAAACAATGAAATCAGACTGGGAAGACTTAATAGCAAAACTATTACCAGTTTAATCATGAAAGATATGTTCACTATAAGGCTACGTCAGATCATATAATTGGGTAAAGTATATAAAGTCGACAGGGAACAATTCTAACCATGGCCTATAAGGTCATGGTTGCATATGACATATAATTTAAGATTGATGATTAAGTATAATTAAAAATCCTAAACTGAAGGATAAAAATTCTGTTGATTTATTTTATTCGGTTTCATCGTCATAATAATACGTAACCTGAATGAACTATATAAAGAAGAAATACTTGGCATTTTTTCCAACAGAAATGACAAATATTTGCCCCATCGTGAAAACTTCAGGAATTCCTTCTCACAAAAAACGACATCAACAAAGTAATCAGAAAAATCCTTTAAAAGTTCTCTTTTGGGCAGATAGTTGGTTTTCTCTTTAAGGTAATTGTAATACCTGATGGCTCTTTCCTTTATAGTTCTACAATCTGTCCATTCATTTCTTATTCCAAGTAAAACCCAGAAAAAGATCCACCAATATGATTGAATAACTGATGATAGCGGAACAAATACATGACTTTCTATAAACCTGTACCGGGATGCGAAAGTATGAAGGCAAACACCTCTTGGTTTCAGAACTCTAGAAAGTTCTGAAATCGCCTCAGGATAATTCTTGACATGTTCAAATACATCATCACTGAAAATGAAATCAAATGAATCATCCTGAAAAGGTAATCTATACGGGGTCAGACTGATTCTCCTGATCGAGCCTTCATTTATCATCATTTCCAGATCGTTGTTATCTATACTTTTAAATTCAATGTCACATCCAAAAGCGTTATATCCGCACTCAATCAGTTCCTTGACAAAATTTCCGCTTCCACATCCGAAATCCAATATTGCAGATTTCCTGTTGATTTTAAGTCCAAATTCTTTTATGATTTTCATTTTCAATAAGAATTTTGGAGGAGTCCTTTTTCTGATACTTTTAGACATGGAAATAATTTGTTATTGTTATTGATATCTAAAATTGCATTACAATTATCTCATTAATTTATTGCCTTACATCAGAATTAAAATTTTATAATTTGCTTTTAATAATTCATTTAATAGAACTAAGATGCAGGACATTTACTAAACAAAAGTACAATATCCTTTATTTATGATCCTCAAAATGACTAAGTTTATATCCACAATTAAGTTTGTTTCGTCAAAAAAAGTGAAGATTTTGTCACACAGGTATATATCTCATACTTATATATATTATATACTTATATATTAATTTATTATTATATTATTTTATTATTAATTTTTTTTCATATTTCACTAGTGTCCCGTTAAAAGTTATTGTTACTGAACAGGTTAGGAATATCATCAAT
>CAZTJT010000114.1:0-2102 GCA_964613785.1 uncultured Rikenellaceae bacterium | reverse complement strand
GCTACTTATGAAACCAAATCAAGAATCTAAATTATTAATCGGATAACAGTGTTATTATTTATAAAAGCTTACAAAACTTAGCACTGACAAGATCCGGTAGCTCCTTCGCCAAAGGCATATGCACAGTCACTTGGACAATCACCTGTTCCTGAAACAAGATACCCTAATATTGTGGTTCCCCTCCAACATAAACAGGTGCAAGCATCATAGCCGCCCTTTAAAGCTAATAATTCTTCATTGTTCATTAGTTTTTCAGGATTGATCTGCAATTTATTAAGTTTTTTCATTGCAATAAAGTTTTAATTATTAATTATTTGAGCCAATTTGTTCTCCACACTGTGTGGCTTTCATATGATCGCCCGGAATAAATCCGAATTAAGAAATATTCCCCTGATTTATCCTTTCACAGGTCAATTACACTGACCAATGAAGAAGCGTCAGGTCTAAGACCCTGACCGAAGAAGTAGCATCTGGGGCCGTTGCCAGAGTTACAGAAAAATGTTATTTCGCATAGGCATACCTCCTTTCTGTTAAGGAAAGGTCCGGGCCATTAGCGCAGGGCAAGGGGCGAAGGGCGTAGGGCAATATCGTAATTTGGGTTGTTCCGCTCCCAGCCCCAAGCTCCCTGCTCCCTGCTTTTAAGCTGCCCTTCTCTTTCAAATTTATTAAAAATGAATTCATTAATACTAAAGAATTTACTTATTGTTATTTAATTAACAGCATCTGCTTTTATACTGACTCCCTCCTCTTTTTTAAAAATCTCCCTGAAATACCTTAAATCATCAATTTCATACTGGGCCGGGAGTTTGTAACCATTAATGAAAAAAGTCGGGGTCCCCATAGCATTAAATTCTCAGAAGCTAACTATGTTTTCCCCCATAAAAGGTCTTGCAGGTCCTGCAGGTCTCTTTGCGCAGGGAGCAGGGAGCAGGGCTCAAAGCTTGGCGATTCCTGCTCTATGCCCCTTGCTCTGTGCTCTATGAGTCTTCCCCTGTGCTCTGAGCTCTGCGCTCTGTGCTTCTTTATTTTATATACCACCACAAAGTGTCTTTGATTCCAATGCACTATACATGGCAGCGGAACTTCATCGCGGAGCTGTTCC
Organism: uncultured Rikenellaceae bacterium; assembly: GCA_964613785.1. Taxonomy (GTDB): domain Bacteria; phylum Bacteroidota; class Bacteroidia; order Bacteroidales; family VadinHA17; genus LD21. The sequence goes on along the minus strand of CAZTJT010000114.1, from coordinate 1,000 downwards.
CAGGTAAGCCGGTAGCCGCGGGTTCGGAATCCGATGCTTTCGGCTGCATCGCTGATGCCAAGCATGGAAACGCCTGATTTTGATATATAAGACTTTGAACGGAGATTTTGCAATGTATATGATTTCCCATAATGTTTAGCTACCATCTGCAGGCAGGTGGGTCCGCAATCCATGAAATCAAGTTGCTTGAGAACTGGAAACTCAGGCATAACTGCTACTTTTTCAGACTTACAAGTACTAGAACCGGATTATCTGTTTCTTTCAGGCTGTTTGCAAGTTTTTCAAGGTCTTTCTTCTTTTCGGGGTAGATATTAACTTTGTTTTTGAATTCATTACCTGAAACATGAACTTTTAAATTAATTGGATTTATTAATGTTGTAATATATTCTTTTTCATTCACTGCATAGTATGTCAAGTCTTCAGTTAAAGGCATGCCGCCATCCAAATCGTTTATTATGTAAGGTTTATACTTTGTATTGCTCCCTGTTGTTTCCTCATATTTGTTTGCGAGAAATGTTTTTTTTGTCTTTTTATCAATCAGGCAAATAGCAAATCTTTCCTGATAAGCAAAAACAACCACAATGAACTTATCTGTTTCAAACATTCTTCCGACACGGAATAATCTATATACTTGGGATATAAACGATGTTGATCTTGGATCAAGTCCTTCTATCTTTCCATCGGTCCATCGGTGGTTTCCCTGTGCGAACAAATATGCTGCTGAATTACTTAAGTCAGGTGAAATTGAAAAAATCGTGTCATTGTAATAATTATAATAAAAAAGGTTATTTTCAAATTTATATGTACCACCCACCATCTCAATACCTGGCTTAAAGGGAGGGACGGAATTCTTCTTCATAGAAACAAAATGCCCTAGTGTATCGAGGAAGACCCAGCAATATTTAGAGTGTCCTGTTGATAGATAGTCAGGGAAAAACAATAATGAATTAGTAGTGATGCGTTAACTTTTTAAAAATATATATAAAACACTGATAATAAA
>CAZTJT010000113.1:0-2377 GCA_964613785.1 uncultured Rikenellaceae bacterium | reverse complement strand
ACTCACGTGCCGGGATCGGTACGGGACAAGCGCGCCACCGCGATGCTGCGCCAACATGCACATACCGCCGAACGTTAGCCTTAACTCGGGGCTTTGTGCATAGATTAAGCTTTCTTTAGTTTCTGCTCATAATGAGACATTTGCAACACCGAGACAGATTACCAACAAAAAGATAATAAGAATTTGGAAATTTCAATAATCTGTAATAACTTTGTAATTACATAGCAAACGATCAAATCATGGAAGTATCAGTTGTAAAAATTGGAAATTCGAGGGGGATAAGGTTCAGCAAAACCATTATTGAGAGATATAATATCCGTGATACTGTAGAAATGATTCTGGATAAAGGACATATAATCATCAAACCCCTTTCCAGACCTCGAAAAGGTTGGGATAAAGCATTTAAAGAAATGCATGCAAACGGTGATGACAAACTCATCATGCCAGACATCTTTGAAGAAGAAAACCTTGAGGAATGGAAATAAGACAGTATCAGATCATTCTTGTAAACCTTGATCCAACTATTGGTAGCGAGATTAAGAAAACAAGACCTTGCGTTGTAATTTCACCAGACGAAATGAACAACCACTTAAGGACTGTTGTAATTGCCCCTATGACAACAAGTTCCAAAAACTATCCTACCCGAGTTGAAATAAAACATGACAACAAGATTGGCTGGATTGTTCTGGATCAAATTAGGACTATAGATAAACAACGCATCCTCAAGGACCTTGGAAAATTATCGAAACCCGAGATTAAAGAGGTTAAAGCTGTTCTGAAGGAGACCTTCGTTGACTAAAGAAAAAATAAAAAGCTAAGGCTAACACGGATGGTAGGTGTAATTAGCTTGTCACGGTTTTTGCCGGACTCTGAGCCATTTACCGGGACTCGAATCGGGGGATAAATCCGGACCGCTCCACTGCTGTTAACAAAATAACAGTACCGAGATAAATTCAGAACGTAATCAAAATTGTACCGTGACACTCGTATCGTTTACAGAATTGTACCATGACGGCAAAAACACGCGCCAAACCCTCCTTGCACCGTGACAGCTTTCTGGCCCCGCCAGCGCGGGGTACCAGGACTCTGCCCGGTGCTGTCGTCGGGTTACGCCTACTAAAACATACCGCCGGGCCGTTAGGCGTAACCAGTAAGTGCACGTGCAAAATGGCCGCAACTAAAAACCACTCTCAATAAAAATTCGTACCCATGAATAATTCTAATTTCCCTGAATCATCTCAAAAAACAATCTTCACCATAGGTGGAGTCGTAAGCTTGATCTTTGTTACTTATTCATTGCTCACATTATTGATAATTACTATAATTGGCGGGCCACCCAACAATGTTGAAGAATGTTTCAATATGCTTCAAGAAAATAAGATCCAGGGACTTTTACGACTTGATATCCTGACAGTTTTTACTGTACCTCTATATTACCTATTATTCTTCAGTTTATTTGTCGCTCTTAAGAATACAAATTTTGGATTAATCTCTATTGCAGCAATTCTCGTATTCGCCGGAGTGACTCTTTTCCTCTCAATGCCATCCGTATTTTCCTATCTGAATCTCAGTAATAAATTTGCTGTTGCAACTTCCGACTTTCAGAGGAACCAGCTATTAGCTGCCGGAGAAGCTATTTGGGCGTCTGATATCTGGCATGGGACTGGTGCTATAATAGGAGGAATACTCCTTCAATCTGGAGCACTCTTATTTTCTATAGTTATGCTTAAATCTACCATATTCAGCAGACTTACTGCTTTAGTTGGCATTGTAATGTATGGATTGGATCTTTTACATATAATAATGGGATTAATCATCCCGGCAGTCGGAAGTATTCTGCTGTTTATTGCTGCACCTATTTATCTTCTATGGTTCCCATTAGTAGGGCTTAGACTTTTAAAACTAAGACATCAAAATACTTAACATTTCCAATACTTTAATAAATAAAAAATGGCTCCGCCTAACACGGACAATATGGGTAAGTTGTTTGTCACACTTTTTGCTTTTGCTCCTGCACCCAAGACAAATTCGTAATGGTTGTTGCACCCGCCCTTCGCTCCGCTCAGGGTGCGCGCATCTACCTGCAATTAAATTCCTGCACCGTGATAAAATTCTGGATCCGATTAAACTTGTACCGCGACACTGCGCCAGTGCCCGCCACCAATTTTTTAACCGGGGATAGATTCGCAGCTCCGATCTAACTTGCACCCCATGACACTCCCTCCGGTCGGTCAGGGTCAAAGACGTGACAGCTTTACGGCTAAAGTACCAGGACTCTGCCCGGATGCTCGCGTCCTGACACTAACGGTCAGGACAGGTCGGGTAACACAACTTGTCCCGCACAGCGGGAACCTCCCCATATTGCCGGGCCGTCAGA
>CAZTJT010000112.1:0-2518 GCA_964613785.1 uncultured Rikenellaceae bacterium | reverse complement strand
GCTGATTGTGGGAGTCACGCCTGAGGCGTGATAAAATCCGGTAGTCGCCGACCTTATACAGAAGCCCTTTGGGAAACCGAAGGGCTTTTTTGTTTAAAAAGGCCTTAAGAATGGAGGTGGACGGGAAATGGCGATGGTACTGCTGATTGTGGGAGTCACGCCTGAGGCGTGATAAAATCCGGTAGTCGCCGACCTTGTAAATGAAACCTCTGTAAACACCGGGGCTTATTGTTTGTGTGAAGTCTAGAATAATGGTAGCAGGGCAGGCAGGTTGAGCAGAACAAAATCCTGACTGGCAACGGGAGCGTCAGGATTGGCGGAGCGTATTGCTGATCGGCCAATAAGAATCTTCAGTCTCCTGTCTTCCGTCCCTGCCTATTTCTTCACCAGTTCAACCCTCCGGTTCTGGGCTCTTCCTTCTTCGGTACTGTTGTCGGCAATAGGTCTATCCTGCCCGAAACCAGCCGGACTAAGACGATCGGCAGAAATGCCCTGCGCTATAATGGCAGCTACCACTGATTTTGCCCTTGCTTCAGAAAGAGTTTTATTTGATGCAGAAGTGCCTACATTGTCGGTATGTCCTTCGACTCCGATTTTCAGATCAGGGTTTGACCTCATCATCTCAACAATCTGATCAATAATGGGTTTTGAGTCATCCCTGATGACTGATTTACCTGTATCAAAGTTTATGTACAAAGCTATGTGACCATCACGGTTCAGGGCTTCAAACAAACTGCTGGCTGTGACATCCTGCTTCATAAGTTCCTTAAGAACAATTGTAAGATAATAGTTTTCTCCTCCAAGAGTTGCAATTTCGACCCACAGCTCATCCGGCCCTTTAACAGCTTTCCCAACTACCAGATTTAAACCATTGAAATCGGCACAATCGGCATCCTGAGGCATTCCCTGGTAAATGACTGTTCCTCCCATACTCTTTATGGCATTAGAATAGTTGCGTGTTACCTGGATAGCACTCGATTTCTGGGCATCCTCCTTCAGCCAGTATGACCTCTTGTATTTTCTGCCTTCGACGGTGGTACAGTTCTTTCCGTTGAAAAAGTTATAGCTGTCGAATTCAATGTCCTCAGCAGCTTCAATCTGGTAATTGGGCATACCCGAAAACCATGGAATGTCTTTATATTCAGATTCCTGGGCCTGCATCTGACCCATAATGGCCATTGTAGGAATTGCTAAAAAAAGCATCCATAACTTGGTTTTCATAATTTCTTCCTTGCTTTAGTTAAAGATCAGAATTATTCAAAAAACATCTGACATTACATCTAAATGTAAATATAGAACTTTTTATGTAATTAACAAGTATTTAGCTGATTATATTTACAAAACCTATAAATTTCCAATTAAAATATTTTATAATGCTAGTTTTACTTGTCGTTTTTTAAAATTTCATGTAAAATCATAATTAATTCCTGGATTAACTCTATCTTTCTTTGGACTTTTATAATTTCAGGATACTGGAATGTCTGTACCCATCTTTCTTTTGTTTCTCTGAATTCCCATTCATGAAGGTGGGTAGTGAGCGATGTATCAGAATGACAACTTACTAGGTGCCTGTTCCTGTTGACGTAAACTATAATATATGGTAAAATAGGAATTAAAGTTATTATTAGAAAAAGGCTTTACAGGTCTAATGACTGAGGGAATGGCCTGTTATTCTGATTCAAATGTATAAAATTATTAAGTGTCGGTATTTTCCATGACTAGTTTAATTTTCATAAATGTCACATAATAAGATAAATACAGAGATCTCAAATCCCTGGCAGATAAAATAATTAAAAATTATACCAATTAAATTTGATAAATAGAATTTCTTTCATACATTTGCACCCGCATTTGGAGCAGAGAGTTAATTGAAGGGATAAACGAGATAGGATTCCGGCTTCAGGAAGAAGGGAAAGAAGAAGGTGAGAAAGCCGGAAAAATTATCTCAGTTTTTTTGGAAAGGTAGAGAGGATTGATTAACTTTATGGCCCCAAAACAAAAATGGGTAAAAGACATCCTTTAAAAGGGAGAAGTTGTTCTTTGAAAATATGAAGTAGCGACCAGGCGAGAGTGACGACTCGCCGAGATAACTTGTTAGTATTTAGGATTGAGCGTTACAGGATTGATCTTTGAATGAGATTAAGAGAATAAATTTTTACAATGAAGAGTTTGATCCTGGCTCAGGATGAACGCTAGCGGGAGGCTTAACACATGCAAGTCGAGGGGCAGCACGATGTAGCAATACGTTGGTGGCGACCGGCGCACGGGTGAGTAACACGTATGCAACCTACCCTGTACAGGGGGATAACCCGGAGAAATTCGGACTAATACCGCATAATGATATTTGAGGGCATCCTTAGATATTTAAAGCTTCGGTGGTACGGGATGGGCATGCGGAACATTAGCTAGTTGGCAGGGTAATGGCCTACCAAGGCAATGATGTTTAGGGGACCTGAGAGGGTGATCCCCCACACTGGTACTGAGACACGGACCAGACTCCTACGGGAGGCAGCAGTGA
>CAZTJT010000111.1:0-2540 GCA_964613785.1 uncultured Rikenellaceae bacterium | reverse complement strand
TCTGCTTTAGGTGTCAACCTATTTCAGGATAAGACACTCTGTGCTCTGAGCTCTGAGCTCTGCGCCGCTTCCTGCCCGGACCTTTCCATAACAGAAAGGAGGTGTACTGGCAAAGTTAATGTTTTGACCGGATTGGCAGCCAGACCGTGATATGAAATCCGTAATCAAAAAAAGGAGTATTAACAATTAAAACATAAAAAGATGAAAAGGCTTAATAAGCTACAGATCAATTCTGAAAAGTTAATAAAAAACGACGAACTCATAACTTTGAGAGGAGGAGATTATGGCGGTGGTCCATGCACTTGTTTGTGTTATAATTATTCTATAAGTCCACCCATCTGGCTTGGATATTTGGTGTCATCAACTGGGAATTGTGGTAGTGATTGTCGATATGCATTTGGTGGTTTTCCTGTATCTGGAACCTGTCAAAATTAATATTTTGAGGAGGTACAGTGATGATACTTCTAAGTAGGTAAATTTAAGGGCTGATCTTTTATAGATCAGCCTTCTTGAGTTTAGTTATGAAAATGGATAAATGTTTATTTAATTTGCAAATAAATTGCCGAGCGGACTTCATCCCTGTCTTGATTTATGGTTCTTCTGTCTTCTAGAAAGCCCGAATTGCGAATTCAATTCAAATCATTCCTCTTCTGAATAAATGCTACAATCTCGGAATATTAAAGATCTTAGATAACTTTTTTGATTTTTTTGAACACCAATGATAGTTTACTAAATCAAAACAAATGAAGTTTTATGAAGCTACTTGCGAGTATATACCTTATTTTATTTGTTACATCCTGTAACAATACAGAAGATAACTTATATCTTATTGACCCAAGAAAATTCGGAGAGGATAAAATTTATTTGTCTGAAATTGCAGAAGACATAAAATATATTCCTCTTGACAATACCATCTCATTCACTAATTTCAAATATCTTTTAACCTCTGATGCTATTTATGTTTCTGCTAAAGATATTGGTATTTTAAAGTTTAATCTGGAAGGTAGTCTAATAAAAAAAATAGGTGCTAGAGGAAAAGGCCCAGGAGAATTTTGGTACGGGATGGCTTTTGCTGTTGATGATGTAAATGAAAACGTTTATGTATTAGATCCTGGAAAGATTATAGTTTATTCACCGAGTGGGACTTTTGTAAGAGACATAATAATTAAAGAATATGGAGGTGGATTTGGTTTTATAGACCTTATTGTATTTAATTCTTTGTTATTCCTTCCTGATTACCTTCCAACAGGAGACTCAGAGTATTGCTGGGTACTACTCGATACCTTAGGTCATCCGGTTTCTAAGAAAAAGAACTCTATTCCCCGTTTTCAATCTGGTATTGAGACAGAAGGTTGTATTTATAAATTTGGAGACAAGGTGTTTTATTACAATTACTTTAATGACACTATATTTTCTATTTCATCCAATCTATCTTATTCGGGGCAATACTTGTTTGCACAGGGCGATCACCGGTGGCCTAGAGAAAGGATAGTAGTAACACCGCAATCATTAAATACCCAGTTTAATAGACTCTTTCGGCCAGTAAGAATGTTTGAAACAAATAAATACATTTTCCTTGAATATTCATATCTTGAGAAATGGGCTATAGCAATAATTGACAAAAAATCAAAGAAATCATTTTTATCCTTCAGATATGAAAAAACTTCAAATGGATTTGTCGTTCCTCGAGCATGCCTACTAAATGACCTTGATGGAGGTATATCAATGGGATCAATAAATTATCACAACGACGACAATAATGAATTTATAACAGCTTTGTTAGATCCATTTCAACTCAAATCATATGTTGCCACCGATTCTTTTAAAAAATCTAACCCAAAAAACCCTGAAAAGAAAAAGGAACTTGAGAAACTAGCACATAATCTTAAGGAGACGGATAATCCCATTCTAGTACTTGTAAGTTTGAAAAAGTAGCAAATATGCCTGCATTCCCATATTTTAAGCGGCTGGATTCGATGGATTGCGGCCCGTCCTGTCTTTGCCTGATTGCCAGTTATAATGGGAAATCATATACGTTACAATCTCTCCGTTCCAAAACATTCATAACAAAATCGGGTGTCTCCATGCTCGCCGTCAGTAATGCCGCTGAAAGCATAGGCTTCCGTAAACGCGGTTACCGGCTAACCTGGGAACAGCTCCGCGATGAAGTGCCACTTCCATGTATTGTGCACTGGAACCAGAGACATTTCGTGGTGGTGTATTAAATTAAGAAACGAAGGGCAGAGGGCAGAGGGCAAGAAAAAGAAGTCATGCAGGTCGTACAGGACCTGCACAACTTGCAAGACAGATCCATAATATATGTCGCTGATCCTGTTCCCGGCCTCCTCCGCTATATCAAAGACGAATTTTTGAGATGCTGGTTCAGCACTAAAAGCGATGGTTTTGATGTGGGAACTGATTATTCCGGCCAATGTGTACAACGATTCCGGCGTAAAGTGTACAATCCAAAAAGGGATTAGTTTGTAACGTAAGCATCCGGTCTGGTGCATATTGGCATAGGTTAAGCCAACGACTATCTT
>CAZTJT010000110.1:0-2627 GCA_964613785.1 uncultured Rikenellaceae bacterium | reverse complement strand
CAGGGCGCCTATCCTTTTAGCACGAGGAAATGCAGCGAGACATATTTATTCCACAAATATTTTAAACAGGTGCCCTGCTTCTTTTTATATATGTTTCAGGTACATGCATAATACACTTTTTTACATCATAATTGCTATTCCCGTCATCGGCTTCCTTCTCGAGAGATTTCTGGAGTACCTTAATGCAACAATGTGGACAGAGAAACTCCCCGAGAAACTCAGTGGAATATGTGATGAAGAACAATACAGGAAGACCAGATTATACGATAAGGATAATAAAAAACTTTCATTATGGTCGTCTGCTTGTAACCTTGGTGCAATTGTTGTGATGATAGCAGCAGGAGGATTTGCTTTCGTTGATGACGTGTCAAGATCCCTGAGCGATAAAATTGTTATCATCTCCCTTTTCTTCTTCGGAATCATAGGATTTCTATCTGAATTGATAAATATCCCGTTTGGATTGTACGATAACTTCGTTATAGAGAAAAAACATGGTTTTAATAAAATGACTATCAGAATATTTATCACTGATCACCTAAAGTCATGGTTCATAGCTTTGCTGATAGGCATTCCCGTACTTGGACTAATTACCTGGGGTTATTACAAAACCGGTAAAGGATTCTGGCTTTATGCATGGGGACTTATTACACTTCTGTCGGTATTTATGAATTTCTTTTATTCTGAGCTGATCGTCCCGCTGTTCAATAAGCAGGTACCGCTTGAAAAAGGTTCGTTGAGGGATAAGATTGAGTCATTTGCTGAAAAGACAGGTTTCAAACTAAGGAACATATATGTAATCGACGGATCAAAAAGATCTACCAAAGCTAATGCATATTTCTCAGGTTTCGGTTCAAAAAAGAGGATTGTCCTCTATGATACTCTGCTTAAAAAACTGACCGAAGAAGAAATTGTTGCCGTCCTTGCTCACGAAATAGGGCATTACAGAAAGAAGCATGTGCTGCGCAGCCTTGTTTTTTCGGTATTCCTGACAGGATTGATGCTTTTCCTGTTCTCTCTTTTCGTTGATAATCCTATGCTCTCCGAAGCCCTTGGTGTGGAAAGTCCAAGCTTTCACCTGGGCCTTGTCGTTTTCGGAATCCTTTACAGCCCCTTATCACTGCTGATAGGCCTGGTCACAAACAGCATTTCCAGGAAAAATGAGTTTGAAGCCGACAAATTTGTAAGCGATAACTACAAATCGGTCTACCTTGCCGATGCCCTGAAGAAATTGTCTGTGAATAATCTGTCAAACATGATGCCTCACCCTGCCTATGTATTCTTTCATTATTCTCATCCGCCTCTGCTGGCCAGACTTGAAAGACTCGATAATATGGGCACCAGATAAGAATTTTGTGCCATCTTCGGGGGTAGTGCCATAATTTTGACAAACAGATAACCAACGATTTTCAGAGTAACAACAAATTTTTATATTTGCACCTTATTTTGCCCCCTTAGCTCAGCCGGTAGAGCAGCTCATTCGTAATGAGCAGGTCCGGGGTTCGAGTCCCCGAGGTGGCTCAAGGATATTGCGGATTGCGGAAGGCGGATTGCGGATTGAGAAAATCGGAATTATTTCTAAGTTTGTAACTGATTTCAGTACAAATCCGAAATCGAAAATCCGAAATCCGCAATCAATCAATGCGGGAGTAGCTCAGGGGTAGAGCATTAGCTTCCCAAGCTAAGGGTCGTGGGTTCGAATCCCATTTCCCGCTCAAATGAAAATCAAGGAGTTAGAGAAATCTGACTCCTTTTCTGTTTCTGCCCGATTGCAATATGATTGTAACACTTTCACTAAACTTAAAAGGTCCTCAGATAACTTTAATCTTAAAATCTATGATTGGTTATGTCAACCTGCAATCCTATTCTTAGACCAGACCATCCTGGTTTCACTTTTCTGTCATTTATTACGAGGTTGACATCTTTATTTTCTTCCAGAAAAAATTCCTGAGAGTATGAAAACAGAAAACCCAGATTCATTCCTAATTGAATTCCTTTCAATGGATACATAACGAAAAATCCGGGCTCAACTGACAAACCATTGGCTAAAAACAGAAATTTCTCCTCTTCCATATAAGGTTCCGGGAAAACCAATGAAACATAATCCCTTGTCTTTAGTTTAGTTCTCAGATACCCAACATCCGAATAAATCCCATACTTTACCCTGCCCTTTTTTTCCAAAAGGTGTTCTAAGGATATTCCAATTTGATGACCATTTACAACGGCATCCAGATCGCATCTGCCCGAATAATCTGACAATGTTGATCTGGCACCTGTGGAGTTGAATGTATAAAAAATGCCGGCTTTATAAATAAATCCATCTGAAACATTGGCAATTTCAACCTGATAAAATGGGGTGACAGGATAGCATTCCGTAGTCTTTAACGGAAGGTTTGATTGCAGCCTCCTGTGCTCCTGTAAATCCTTGAGAGATTTCATTGAGCAAGTTTCCATTCCATATTTTAAACCAATTGATACATATTGGCTGCAAACTGATTCGGCAAATATATTAGTAGCAATTATCAGAACAAAAAAATTTCTCATATTGTTATCTACTTAATTCTGAAATGCTTAAACAATAACCTCCACTACTTATCAAATGTGATTTATATAATGTGAGTATATCAAAA
>CAZTJT010000109.1:0-2648 GCA_964613785.1 uncultured Rikenellaceae bacterium | reverse complement strand
AAGCGGAAGAAATATAAATAAATTTTCTTTATAAAATTTGTCCTGCAAATTTTATCCCTTCGTGTAGCTCTCATATTTGCTTTTAGCAAATATGAGAGCCTTCGTGTAGGTTAAAAGCACAGCTTTTGACCGACTTCGTGGTAAAAATTATCTTGTTTCTTTTGTTGAATTCAAATAATCCTTGCATCAATTAACATGTACGTTTTCGGATTCAACGTTTCTTCAGTTCTCATTCGGATAACTTTTAACATCACACTCTGTGTTTTTGTCACATTGACTAAGACCATGGACGATGTATACATAAAAATCGTGTTTGGACCGGGAGCTGTGAGAAAAAGATTCCCTCTCAAAGACATAGCCTCCTGAAGAATTGTCCAAAATCCCTGGTATTACTGCTTCGGCATACAGAAAATCCCGGAAGGCATTCTCTTCTCCGTCTCCGGAACAAACGCAGTAGAGCTCCGGACTAAAGACGGCATTGTTTACAGGCTGGGGACTGATACCCCTCAAAAACTCGAAGAGGCAATAAAAGAGGCTCTCAGAAGAACGAGATAGACCGATTCCTTGCCTGCAAGTGTTGATTCGTTAATTACGTTAGAGCAGAACCTTCAGAGGTTTTGTTTCTTCAATGTATTATGATAATTTCTCTCGACAGTTGGGTATTTCCAGCTCTCATCTTTAAGAAGTAAATCCCGCTGTTTACCTTTTCATTGTATTCATTCCCGCCGTTCCAGGCGCAGGTATGAACTCCGGCGTCGACATACTCATTGACCAACGTCTTTATCTTTTGGCCTGAAACGCTGTAGACCGAAAGTTCAACCAGACAGCCATGTGCCAATTCAAACCTAATAATTGTATTATCCTTAAACGGATTTGGCGTATTTTGGTTTAACTCAAAGACAGATATTTCTGGCTTATTCTCCGGCTCTTCTTCTACGCCGGTCCCGGCGGGAACAAACGCGCCAAAAATATCTCCGTCTTCCAAATTCATCTCCATGCCTCTGGTCGTTATTGCCAAATACTGGTATCCGCCAAAAGCGACAAAAGCCCCTGCAGGTCTTTCGTTATTCAGTGTATCAAAAACCGTGAACTCTGAGCCAACTGGATTTCCCGCCGTGTTGAAAAATCTGCCTCTTGAATTCATATAATCATATGAAATGTTATTCATCCAGGTTATCAGGTAATTGGTCCCGTCAAAGGCTATACTCGGCATAACCTGCTCGCCCTGCGCTTCGACAATGGTCACTCTTTCAGCTACATTGCCTGAGGTGGTCACAAAGCGCGCAAAAATATCCCACTTTTGGCTTACAGTGTCGATTCTATCAGAGAAGCAGACAATATATCTTGAACCGTCAAAAAACACTGACACCGGGTTGTTGCTTGAATATGAACTTACATCTATAGGTATGTTATTCCCTACCAGCACTCCAGATTTACTTATCAACTGTCCATACACGCTCGACGGGTCACTGGGCCAAACAACGAGGAAGTTTGTTCCATCAAAAGCCAAAGCAGGACCCATGAAAAAGACAGGTGTGTCGCTTATCTTTATCGGCGCACCAAACAGATTGCCCGACACATCAACGAGCTGTCCAAATAGCGTGTCATTTTGCACCCATGGCACAAGGAAGTATGATTCGCCGAATGCTATTCCCCCCATAACTTCTATATCAAGTGCCTGTCCGCTTATCGGAAATGCATTTCCTGTTAAATTTCCTGAAGTGCTGATAAACTGCCCATAAGCTTGATCCATGGGATAGTTCCAGTCATCTTCCCATACTATCAGATATTTTGTCCCGTCAAAAGCGACCCAGGTCACTCCTCCTGTCCTTCCAACTGAAATCCTTGAACCGACCAGATTGCCGCTTTGAGATACCAATTGGGCTGAAATATTTGCATGGAAGCTGACATCCCCCTGTATTCCTACTAAATAGTTCGTCCCGTCATATGCCGCGGGGCACAGTGTCAACGCGCTGTCATCTCCCACCGCAATAGGGAACTCATAGAAAAATGGAGACGAATACGGTGAAATTGAACCAGACGCGAAACAAAAGACAGGGAGCGTGCAGAAAAGACAAACCAATTTCAACATACATCCCTCCTCAGTTAAATTTCCATCAAGCCAGCAAATACAGCTGTTAAAAGAAAAATATGTTCATTGAAGGAGTGGTTTTTTGTCTGCATTCTTTGCCTTTGCAAGGCTATTATATTCCAATAAAGCAATTTAACAATAGATATTTATTGCAGAAAAATATTTTTCAAATATTTTTCAATAATCTCACCATAGAATATTCCGGGATTTTTTTAAAACTTATTCGATTTAAATATTCTCTCTCTATAAACCCCTGACCATTATGTTAGACTCGTCGATTTTTATGATGTATAAATCTTTTTTTAACAAACTCTTTTAGGTCATCTTTTAATTTTAGAGGTTTTTCTGGCATTTGGCCTCATCTTCATTTAAGCCTTTTTCCACCGGTTTTTTGTGTCCCAAGCTTTTTTTATTTATTTTTGAATGACTTTATATAGTGAGTTTTAGCGAAATCTTCTATGTTGACCGAATAATTTTGTGAATCAATAGACATTTCCCGGTTCTTCCTGGGTTATTAATTCGTAGGGTATAAACTCTCCTTCCCTGCAAATTTTCC
>CAZTJT010000108.1:0-2689 GCA_964613785.1 uncultured Rikenellaceae bacterium | reverse complement strand
TTTTGGTTACTCAGATATATTTCTTATAGATCCCGGATCTTCTGTAGCCCCAGCCCATCCATCCAAAGGGATTATTATGGAATTGGGCTGCAATAATACCAACAGGTACATCATAAGTCAATACACCCTCACCAGCGCCCATCTGGCAGAACAACTCACCTTTCGGACCTGTAATGAAGCTGCCGCCATTAAATCTGCCTGCATGGTTCACTACCACTACAAATAATTCATTTGAAGCTGAAGCGGCTCTTGTAATAATTTCATTATCTGCTTCATTTTTAAAACCGGTCATATCATTTGTATCTGTTGCCAGCGGGCAAAGTACCAGTTCGGCGCCCAATGACCTCAGACACCTTAACGATTCAGGGATTTCCCTGTCGAAACAAATGATGGTCCCTACCTTGTATCGTTTTCTACCGAATTTTAGATCAGCAGAATAGAAGCTGGTGCCGGGAGAAAAACAACCCCAGTAATTGATATTTTCAAAATGCCTGCAATGCACTTTTCTGTATACATAAACATACTGTCCTTCTGGCGATATAAGGGCTGCGGAATTATAGACCAGATCATTTTCACCCTTTTCTATGAAACCTACAAGGATATATATTTTTTTATCATATGCTTTTTTTTTGAATAATTCCAGATGCCTGCCATCAGGTGATTCAGCAACCGCATATATTTCTTTCAGGAATGATTTTGATTTCCTTTGGGTTTCATCAACCGGATAGCCCTGTATAACACATTCGGGAGTGACTGCAATACCTGCGCCCTGTTCCGAAGCTAAATCAATGGCCTGAAGGGTTCTTTTAATATTTGCCTCAACACCCCATGCCTCAGTATATACCTGGCACATCCCGATTTTCAGGGATGAACATCCCTTCTTGAAATAATCCGGAAGGTCTTTTAAAATAAAAGGTTTTTCCCCCGGAGCAGAATTCATTGACTTTGCAATGCCGTCTGAACAAGATTGTATGTTCTTATTCAATTCCGTTTGATTATTTATTATTGAATTCTTTTTCATGGTCTTTCATCCTTGGTATACCCCTTTGTGCTACCCTTTGAGCTACTTTGTGGTTAAACATAAATCACTGAACCACAAAGTGTCACAAAGGTCAGCACAAAGGTACTAAAAGGCCTTGTAATACAGCTTCAGCCATTTTTATTTTTCCAAAATCTTCCGGAAAAAAATGATTGTAATTCGTAGAAAAATTTTGTAATGTCAAAAATGAGAATTTACTTTGTATTTCAAAGTACTTTTATATGGAAAATAATCCTACTTCAGCTGAGGATCTGAAAACCATCAGGAAGATCATGGAAGAGTCGACCAGGTTTCTTTCATTAAGCGGTTTTTCAGGAGTATTTCTGGGTATATTTGCAATCGCCGGTGCCCTTATAGCCCGGTTTCTTATACTCGACGACGGGAATATCAATTATGATGACTATGCAGGAAGTCTTTCCGGAAAGGATACTGTAACGATCCGATGGCGGATGTCAGTTCTCGCGTTTTCGGTGTTATTACTCTCGCTAGCAACGGCCTTTTACTTTTCTTTCAGGAAAGCAAAACGATCAGGGAAAAGTTTTAGGTCACCTGTCGCAAGAAGGTTTTTGATAAGCCTTTTTATACCCCTTATTACAGGAGGCTTTTTTGCTCTGATACTGTTGATTCAAAACCATGTTGAGCTGATCGTTCCGGTGCTTCTTGTATTTTACGGACTGGCGCTCAGCAATGCAGGAAAATTCACATATAATGAGATATTCTACCTTGGAATTCTTGAAATATTTACAGGTCTTGTTTCCGCTTTTTTCCCGGCTCAGGTATTATGGTTCTGGATATTTGGATTTGGGATTCTCCATATAGTTTATGGGTTATTCATGTACAGAAAATATGAAGCATGAAGCATCTCATTTCCGGCCTGAATAAAATTTTTGAAAGCAGGATCAGGTTAGGCATTATGTCAGTCCTGATGGTAAATGATTCATTCGATTTCAACAGTCTGAAGGAATCGCTTGGTGTCACTGACGGAAACCTGGCAAGCCACCTGAAGGCTCTGGAAGATAAGGGATTGATTATTACTAAAAAGCAATTCATTGGCCGCAAGCCAAATACAAGCTATACAATTACTGAAAAAGGCATGGACCTGTTTAAGCAACATCTTAATGCACTTGAAGATCTGATTAAAAACCAATAATTTTTTATTTCATTACTCTGCAACACAAAGTACTTTTAATAACATAAACTTTTGGATTATGAAAATTACCACTGAAGAAATAAAAGCGAATCTGGGAAATCCTGAAGCGCTCGAAAAACTATACCGCGATGACCGGATAGGTTTCAAAGCTGCGTTTAACGGGTTATATCCTGATATAGAGAGCACCGAATTGGCAGGATTCTGGAAAGCCAGGGTAGAGTATGACAACAGACCTGAAATTCTGAAATCGATCGGGCTCCCGGAAATAGTTCGGGTAATTGCTGTATGCATAATAACAGCGATCCTTATTAAGATACCGGCAATTTTTCAGATCGGTTATTCAGAGGATGCTTTTTTTCAGAAAAACGCAGCGATAATTGTCTTTTTCGGACTTACACTTTATTCGATGTGGATCAACAGGTTGTGGGAAATCAGGAAGATAGTCCTTACTGCCCTGGCTTTTCTGATCCCGGCAATTTACATAAATCTCCTCCCTGCCA
>CAZTJT010000107.1:846-2699 GCA_964613785.1 uncultured Rikenellaceae bacterium | reverse complement strand
TGAAATCTGACTTGCATTTTTGCTGCATTTGAAAATCATTGCGAAAAAAATCGCATTGATTGTTCCGAATAATTTCGGATGTAAAAACTCCTGTCAGAGGTTAATACTCTGTAAGGATCAGAGTTATTTCGTTTTTACTACTATAACTCCGTCATAACTCCCGTCCGTGACTTTTTTTACACTTTCCTTCTTGAAAACTTCAATTGAAACAATATCACCGGCTTCGATCTGCTCAAACCTGCTTTTGTCAGAGTTTTCTCCGTTTATTATGTACAGCACATTTTCCGGCACCTCTGAAACGAGTTCTTCCGGTTCTCCTTTGTCCGACTCAGAGCCAAGATTCCTTTTGGTAGTAATAATTATAGCCCCGTCACTTGCATCGGAACCATAAAGGGCTGTGGCGCTTTCTCCCTTCAGAACGCTCACAGACATGACATCGTCAGGACTGACCGTTTTGATATTCTTTATCCGCGTACCATCCAAAATGAAAACTATCGAGTCTGCAGATTTCTGATTTCCATATCCGATAACCCGGATCTCATCCTTTTCCTTTACATCGCCGCTGCTGGCGACAGCCCGTCTTATTTTCACCGTCTTCTTTACGATGGTGTCCTGCTGGTATTCAGGAACACTCGCTGGAGTTTCAAATTGCGAGGATGTTATGTATTCCTCGACCGGCACTATGGATTGTTCTCCGGGAAACATCCCGTTTATGAAACCTGTAGTTGAAATCAGGATCAGCGAAAGAGGAATCATAAAAAGTATCCTTCCTTTCTTCTGCATTTTGTTTTTGTTCCTTGTCATCATGATCATTCTTTTTTTAAGTGAGGTGTTGAAATTGGAGGACAGGCTTATCAGCCTTCCTTCTGCTGCCTGATTCAGAAGCAGCGACTGGTACTTTAACCTGTCAATCCCCCTGCCAAGCGTACCTTCATCGGCAAGATATTCATGAAGAAGATGAAAGGATCTTTTCATCATCCATACCAGAGGATTGAACCACATCAGGGCTGCAGTGAGTTCAACCGCGATGTTGTCGGCAGAATGATACTGAGCCGCATGGATGCCTTCATGCACGATGATGTTATTGCTTTCATCCTCAATACTTAATGCTGCCGGGACGAAAATCCAGCCGAAGAAGGAGAACGGGCTGGAGATTTCATGGTTTACCAGGATTTTTTGTCCGGACACCTCTTTCCTTTCAGAAAGTATGTAATACCTGAGTATCCTTATCAGGCTGGCCGCGAAAAATAACAGCAAAGCAGATGAAACAATTACATATATTAATATATAGGTGCCCGGATCACCAAGCAAAGCCGTTACAGGTTCTGCCGGAACTGATACAATCCCGGAGCTTGCTGCGGTGAAGCCAAATCCTTCAGTAATCGGATCCTGACTGCCTGAAATAACCGGAAGCTTCAGGGAAATGCCGGTTGCAGGGAGGACAAGGGATATGATAAGGGAAGCCGCCAGGAACATTCTCTGCTGATGAAAACCGGTGCGGTTGTTTATGAACAGCAGAAATCCGCAGTAGGCAATGCTCAGGCATGCTGTGGCGGTAAGTATATACCTTATGAAGTCCATTTATTTCCTGTGTTTACTGATCTCTGATTCAAGCATCTGTTTCAGTTCCTCAAGCTCGGCAAGGCTGATATCCCTGTTCTTTATAAGAGGGGAGACCATCTGGTTAATTGATCCCTTGAAGAAACCCGTAAAAGCTTCCCTGACTATATGTTGAGCGTACTCTTTGCCGGACACCAGGGGATAATAGACGTTGGTCTTGCCGAATGTCCTGTGTCCGACATATCCTTTTCTTTCAAGGAAGCCGTCTGGAAAGCTCTGCCGGAAAAGATGCA
>CAZTJT010000107.1:0-836 GCA_964613785.1 uncultured Rikenellaceae bacterium | reverse complement strand
ACACCTGGGGATTATAGTCGTTTGTCTTGCCGAATGTCCTGTGTCATACATATCCTTTTCTTTCTAGGACTTTCACCACTGTTGCCACGGTATTATAGGCTGGTTTCGGTTCGGGCAGTTTTTCAAGGATATCAGATACCGCACCATTTTCCACTTCCCAGATCGCTTTAAGTATTTCCTCCTGGGCTCTTGTCAGCTCTTTCATGTCAGGTGTTTTATGCAAATATACTATAATTATTTAAAAACTACTATAATTATAGTAAGTATTTTAATTTATATCCTATATTTTGATTATACGCTTTGGATATCAGTTAATTATGGCGAAGCTGAAAGTTCTTAAAACTGCATTATGACATCGGCTTCGCTATGGTTAACGTAATTAATCACGTAATTTATTACGTAGGTAATTACGTAAACTAATACGTAATTGCTTCATCTCATTGTTGTGTTAATCTGGGCATAGTTGCATTTATTATTTTTATAAATCACTTTTAGTATATAATAAACAAGAGAGGTTACCTGGGATTTTCAAGGATTATCGGTCAGGCATACGTTATCATTTCCCGATTGCCATCGGTCAGGCAGGGATCTTCCTTCTTCCGTTCTTCGTTACTCGTTCTTCGTTCCTCGTTCCTCGTTTTTCGTTCTTCTGTCTTCCGTCTTCCCTGCCCAAAATTTTTTTCAACATGAAATATCATATAATCAGGCACATAAAAAAAGATCAAAAAATATTTTAAAAAATATCCAAAGAAAGATTTGTTTTATAAAAATTGTTGCATAAATTTGCACCCGCTTTTGAAGCGAAAGAGTTAATTGAAGGGTTAAAAGAGATAGGA
>CAZTJT010000106.1:0-2808 GCA_964613785.1 uncultured Rikenellaceae bacterium | reverse complement strand
GCGGTATGGTGATTTTTTGTTTTAGCCCTCAGTTCAGCGAGCTGACCTCGGCGGATTACCTTTGGTGATCCGGTGGGGGGGACCTATCAACCTTATCCCTTCCGCTTCGCGGTATGGTGATTTTTTGTTTTAGCCCTCAGTTCAGCGAGCTGACCTCGGGCTAAAACAAAAAATCCCCGTCAGCCTGCGGCTGACAAGGGATAAGGTTGAGGTCGGTGGCGGATTCGAACCGCCGTACCCGGTTTTGCAGACCGATGCCTAGCCACTCGGCCAACCGACCATGTCATGTGAAGCCATAAACAGATAAACTTAAAAGTATCTGTTTGGTCTGCAAAAATAATAAAATTTACCAAACCAATTACTTAATATGCAAATCCATAATTATAATCATTTACTATCACCGTGGATGAAATAACAGCCAAATTCCATAATAATGCCTGCAAACCAGATATTTCATCGTCAAAGTTCTTGACCCGTATCATTTAATTTGTTAATTTAGTAGGATATAAGCCTCTGGTGTTCTGTAATCTGATTTCCATATAACGCAATATGAATCTGAAAAACAGGTTTTTGATCACATTATTATTATGCTCTGTTATTAGGTTACCGGCACCTCTTTTACTGCAAGCCCAGACAGCTCCGGCAAGCTTTATTACAGATGATCTGCCACAGCTCAAAAAGTTAAGTGCCGATCTCAACCAGAACGTTTTACCTCTGCTTACCCTGATAAAAGAATATGAAAAATTCGGACCTCCTCCATCAGTTAAAGTTGCAAAAATCCTGAAGAGTGGCACTTCTGTCAGGGAAACCGATAATCAGGATTCACCGGTGATAACAGAAGTCAGATTCAATGAAGAATATCCGGTTATTAATGAAAGGGACAAATGGTACAAAATCAAGACTGCCGATAGCCGCGAAGGGTGGATCCCCGAAGAATCAGTACAGATACTGATGAAACAGCCCGTGACTTCCGGCACTGAAGCATTAAAAGCCTCTGGAAGGGAAACATCTGCCCTTCTTGGCCAGATGGCCAGGTACAAAATTGTTATCGATGAACTTTATTCCGAAGCCGGTACAATAATCAGGAAGATCGAACAGGAATATAACAGGTTGTCCCAGGAAGGTAAGGCTTCAATTGCTGCTGAGTACAAAACATTCGTTGTCGAAAGGGATAAAATAGAAAAATACCAGCAATACGTTGTGAAATATCTGAGTCCCTATGCAAGTCTTTTAATATTACCGGGGGCTCCTCAGCCACAGACAATTGCAAAAGGCGACAGGTTCCAGGGAATGGTATCGGCCGATCTGGGAAGATCAAGTTATGAGAACAACGGTTCCAACTCAACAACTTCCAGAAGGCTGACATTCGACGGAAATTATCAGATTGACAAAGCTACCAGACTCAAAATGATGATCAACCACCAGAATGAACTTGTTCAGACCGCGTTCACCAACAATACTGTTGAAGCAGGCATCTCACGGCAGTTTGGTAATAAATTCCTGATTGGCAGTAATGCGGGTTATGATTCATATAAAGACAAGTTCACTGCCAAAAACTCATTCGGTCTTTTTCGTGCCGGTTTAAATACGATTTTCACTCCTGCAAAAAAAATAAGCTTCACCGGTAATCTGAACTTTCAGTCAAAGGATTTCAAAGAAACCGATGCAAATAACTATCAGAGTCTTATCTACTCTTTGGGTACAAACATAATGGCCAACCAAAAGAACAATATAAGGATCCAGGTTCAGGGCAATAAGCAGCTCAGCAGCAGAGACTATCTGGATTTCAGCCAGATAAGTCCAAGATTGATATATACATATAAGAAAAGTCCCGACAGGGTATTCAGCCTGGATCTTGACTATGATCAGCTCAAATATTCCGGAAATAGCAATTTTAACGATTTCGGTAAATACAAAACTGCATTTCAGTGGAGAAACAGCAATAAGATCAGGACTCTTACAAACACTCTCGATTTTATTTATAAACAATTCCCGAATAACGGCAGGCAGGATTATTTCAGGGTCGGACACCGGACCGAAAGGAGGAAGGGGTCGCTAAGGGATGAAAAATCATCAGTATCGTCATTCCAGTTTATGGTGACTGTGATTACCATGCGGAAGGATAATAATCTTACCGATTTTTTTGATCTGAGATGGGATAAGACAAAACTAAAACCGAGGTGGTACAGCACTTCCAATCTATATCTGAAGATGTTCAACAATATAGAAAAGATGATAGCCGACAGTACAAATATGCCCGATCATTTTGTCGATTTCTACCGGGAATTCGGACCTTCTTTCCGGGACCTTTCAGACGGTAATGTCAGAATTTCTAGCCTGAAAGTCGGACTTATCCTTGGAGGACATGTCTATTTCAATTTCGATGAGAATTACTTCAACAGGAACGGCAACTCACTGAGAGGGGGACTGGCAGTCAGCACAAACATGAACATCTATAAGGCAAGCCTGACAGCAGGAGGTTCGTATGAAAGGTCAGTAATAATCAGCAAAGAGACATCATATAATCCCTATAATGGCGAACTAATCTATGGAGACAATCTTTACCGGAAACCATCCTCATTTCAGTTCAACATTGATTTCCGGCAGCCTGTCGGGAGAAACTGGGATATACATTTTAACCTGGGGACCTATAGTATATGGACCGATGCCACCTTTGAAACCAGCATCAATCCGGTAGACAGGAAATCCAACCTGAGGCTCTCAGGTGGTGCAATCTACCGTTTTGCATTATAAATGCGAATTAAGGGTTGAATGTTTATAAGTTATTAACATATAAATCATTGATTG
>CAZTJT010000105.1:0-2968 GCA_964613785.1 uncultured Rikenellaceae bacterium | reverse complement strand
AGTCAACAAAAAACTGCAGAATAGGTGTTTATGTTTGCATGTGCGGCACCAATATCGCCAAGATAGTTGATGTCGAAGCTGTGGCAAAATCAATATCGGTAGTCCCCGGTGTTGTCCTGGCAAAAACATATAAATATATGTGCTCCAATCCCGGTCAGGAAATGATCACCCAGGATATAAAGGAATATAATCTTAACAGGGTTGTTGTTGCCGCCTGCAGTCCCAACATGCACGAGAGGACCTTCCGGGGAGCACTGAGGTCAGCCAGACTAAATCAGTATCTGCTCGAAATGGCAAATATCCGCGAACAATGCAGCTGGGTCCACAAAGATCCCTGGGAGGCAACAGAAAAGGCCAGGGCGCTGGTCTATGCCGCTGTTTGCAGGGTGGCACTTCATGAAGAACTGGAGAGCGTATCGGTAAATATGAGCCCCAACGTTCTTGTCATAGGAGGAGGAATTGCAGGAATGACCGCGGCTCTTGAGCTGGCTGATGCAGGTAATCCTGTCTTTCTTGTCGAAAAGGATGACCATCTCGGGGGCAACCTTGCACGGATTGATCTTACAGCTCCCTATCTCTACTCAGCCAGGGATCTTCTTACCGAACGGATCACGAGAATCAGGAACCATAAGAAAATAAATCTCTGTCTTAATTCTAAGCTTTCAGACCTGAAAGGATTCATCGGTAATTTCAAGGCTACCATCCAGGAGAATAACGGGAGTGAACAAAATGCAGCAGGCAAAACAGAATTTGAGATTGGCAATGTTATTGTCTGTACGGGGTTCAAGGAATTTGATGCCTCCAGGATAGTGCATTACGGATATGGCAAACTTCCGAATGTAATAACATCTTTTGAACTTGAAAAGATGATAAAAGCCGGTAAGATCCAGACCAAGGAAGGCAAATCTCCCAGATATGTCGCAATAATCCACTGCGTGGGAAGCAGAAGCCAGGAATTTCATACATACTGTTCCAGGGTATGCTGCATGACGGCACTTAAATATGCCCACGAAATCAAATCAGCCAATCCTGAATGCTATGTGTCGGATATATATATCGACATGCATGCATTCGGAAAAGGACATGAAGATTTTTACAGACGTTCGTCCGAAGCAAAAACCCTTTTTCTGATGTATGAAAAGGGAGACAGACCCGTGATTCATAAAGCCGGCCCTAAGGACGGATGTGAAATGCTTATTGAGGTGAATGAGAAACTGTCAGGGGAGCTGATCGAGATCCCAGCCGACCTGGTTGTACTGATGGTTGGTATGGAGGCCCGCGAGGACTCTCACGAAATAGCAAGGATTGTGAATATCAGCCAGGACAAGGACGGCTGGTTCATCGAAAGCCATCCAAAGCTTGAACCCGTGGCAACAACAACAGATGGTATTTTTATCGCCGGAACATGCGTTGCACCTAAAGACATTCCTGATTCAGTGGCCCAGGCAAGGGCCGCTGCCGCAAGGGTCCTGGCAAGGATTTCCAAAGGTAAAATTGAAGTCGATGCCTTATACTCAGTGGTAAACGAAGATCTGTGCTCCGGCTGCAGGCTGTGCAATCAGCTTTGCCCATACAGCGCCATTGAGTTCGATGAACAAAAACGACACAGCCACATAATCAGCGCCCTTTGCAAGGGTTGCGGCGTTTGTGTTGCAGCATGCCCGTCATCCGCCATAAAAGGCAGGCATTTTACCGACAGCCAGGTCCTTGCCCAGGTAGAGGGATTATTTGAAATCTGATCTGTAATCTTCTTTTTAACTGAAAATAACTCAGGAGAAAACTTAATTTCAATGGATGAAAAACTGGTCCCGGCACATATCCATTTCACAAAATGGTTTATCAGGATCAGATGGCTTGCAACAGGGATCCTTGTCATTGCAACATTTACGGTTAAGCATTTTTTCGATGTTGCCATTCAGGAAAACTCAATATACATTCTTGCCGGTATACTTTTGCTATTGAACATTCTGCACAGGATCATCCTGCAACGGTTAAAAAAAGAGAGAGGCAGCCGTGCAATCCGGAAAATCAAATATGAAATCCATTTCCAGATAATCACCGATCTCATTATACTTACCCTGATCCTCCATTTTTCAGGAGGTATTGAAAATCCGGTTATCATTTTTTACTTTTTTCATCTGATAATTGCGAGCTCCATCTTTTCAACCACACAAACCTATCTTTATGCATGTTTCACTATTATACTTGCCGCATCACTGGCCCTGCTTGAATGCTTTTCTGTCGTGCCCCATTATCCTCTGACTGATTTTATCCAGAATGACCTTTATAAAGACGTTTATTATGTTTTTGGAGCAGGCCTGGTTTTTACGATAACATCATTTCTTATTGTTTTCCTTTCTCATATGATCATCTCACGGTCAATAAAAACGGAGGAGACATATGTTAAAACAAACTTTGAGCTTGAGAACAAGGATAAGCTTAAAAATGAATATGTCCTCAGGGTGACACATGATATTAAGGGACATGTTGCCGCAATCTTAAGCTGCATTGATGTTATACGTTCAGGGATTGCAGGACCGCTAACCAGCGATCAGAAAGAGTTTTCAGACAGGGCCTACGAAAGAACTGAGCAGCTTTCCTCATTCATTAAGGACCTGCTGAACCTGACAAGGAAACGACTGAGACATGATAAAGAATTTGAAGAATTCATGCTTAAGGATTTAATAATCAAAGTAACAGGTGCGATACTTCCTCTAGCAAAAGATAAATCCATTGACTTCAGCTGGTCTGTTGATCATTCAGTAGGAAAAATAACCGGCAATCCGTTTGCAATAGAAGAATTGTACACCAACCTGCTGCTGAACGCTATCAAATATACTCCTGCGAAAGGCCATGTCCTTCTGGTAATACGGGACCATCAAGACAGCATTGTTTCAGAGATATCCGATTCGGGCATCGGCATTCCAAAGGAAGACCTGCCGCATATTTTTGATGAGTTTTATCGTGC
>CAZTJT010000104.1:0-2973 GCA_964613785.1 uncultured Rikenellaceae bacterium | reverse complement strand
GTGGTGTGGGGGGACAGCGGCGTAAGCCGCTTCCTACCCGATTAACCTCCGGTGCAACCGGAGGTAAGCAGCCACCCCCACGCCGTACAGCTCTGAAAGAGCTGGATATGAGGCTTATGCTCCCATTCACTAAAAATATCGTTATTAACTTGACTTTAATTTTTGAATCTAAGTACATGACAAAAATTTACAGCATTCGTTAAGTTTATCTAAATCGTTGATAAAAAGCAATTTGGCAATATGATTAAGACCATATTTGAACAAACTTTTCGCTCGTCTTCCATGTTTTAAAATTTTAATTGGCTTCAATTTATCAAGATATATTCCTGCCTTATAAGCCCAGGCAAAAGCAATTAAGACCAATGACAACAGTTTGCTTACCCTTTCAATATCCGTCAGATGTGTATCCTCTATATTAAAGCCACTGGATTTCAATGCCTTAAATGCAGATTCGAGCTGCCATCTTTCTTTATAAAGAGCCTGTGCCTTATCTGGTTTATTGAAAGATACTATGATCTGAAGCTCAGGTTTGTTTTCTCTGTTAATAATTCTGGAGGCAGACAGATAACAGAGTTCTCCATTGACCCGGACAATCTTACGGCAAAAGGTCCATTCATTTACCCTGAGACGGTCAAAAAACGAGGAAGCTTTGACCTTGTGACCGTTGCGAGGTATCTCAACCCAGAAGTTCTCACGTATTCGAATATGATACTCGATGTTTAGTTTGTTAAGATACTCAAGCCATTTGTCACCTATAAACTCTCTGTCAGCCAGCAGGCATTCAATACTTTTAACCCCGAACAGGCTGATAAAGCGGTCCATTAAATCTATTCGTTCCTGCATTGAAGAGTTTCCGAACTTCGGCATAATCAGGAACAGTATTGGGAATGCAACTCCCTTGTATACAATTCCAAGAGTAAGAATGTTAATATCCTTTGTTCCAAACTTCCAGTTTGTCCTGTCCAGAGCCAGCCTAAAGGGAGGCTTATGGGGTAGCAAGGCAAATATAAATCTGGCAACCAGGTCTGAATCAAGTGAATATTCCGCTACAAATCTCTGTATCCTCCGCAAAGAGGACTCAGCTTTAACACTGGAGTCAAATCCACAGGCCAGTTTTTCAAAGCAAACTGTTTGGACTTTGCATAATGCACTGATAAATAAGCCAAAGAACTTAATGCGTGCAAGGTTCATTTTGTCCCCGAAGAACTCTTTCAACGTATCTGATAATATTGTAACTTTGCTTTCAACCTTGGTAGTCATTGTTATTTTAGTGTTGGTGGTTCAATACTAAATAACTGAATATCAAGGTTTTATACTAATATTTCAACCTGTATTTAATAACAAAAACGACATAACATATTAACAATCAATTAGTTGATATTTTTTGTCATGTACTAAGTTTTTGAATAATAGAAATTTGATAGAGTGAGTTGAGTCCTGCTGTTTGATCAGCTTATATGGGGAGTTGAAAACTGTTTATTAGATTAAAAAATTGAAGATTATGAAACCCACATGGATCAAATACACAAACACGTATGTATATAATTTTCAACCATGTGGGTTCCCTGTCTGCCGACAGGCAGGCATCAGACCTTTAAAATCAAAATTTTATACTGATGAAAAAGCTATTTATTCAATTTCTTCTTTTTTTTGTAACTGGTCATTGTTATTTATTTTGCCAGTCAGTACCTGTTCTGAATCTTGATTCAGCAATTGGACACGCAGAAAATATTAAGCTGAGTGATTTTGCTGTATCCATAACATATGTTCCTCTGTTCACGTCATATGACTGTCTCATAGATGAAGCCCCTGAGATTTATGTTACAAAAGAATATATAGTAGCAATAACTAAATACAGTTGTCATGTTTTTAACCGGGAAAATGGAGCTTTTATAAGGGAGATAAGACATTATGGTCGTGGGCCTGGAGAATATCAATCGACAAGTGGATTTTTTAATGCCGGGATTCCTGCATATTTTTTTACAGGTTGGAACGGGGAGCTCGTTAAATACACACTGGATGGCATTTTCAGAGGAAGAGTCAGGATTCCCGGTTATAAGGATACTTTTGATTCACCGGTAATTCCAATGAATTATTCTTTCTTAAATGATTCAATTATTGCTTGTGACTTTTTAATTGCAACCGGTATCGAACCCCAATCATTAATGATATTCGATGAAAAGGAACAGGTATTCATGCTTGTTCAAAATAGTAACCAACTTACTACTAAACAGAAATTTACTCTCAGGACTGACGAAACAGGTTTCTATCATTTTAACAACGACCTATTCTTTCAAAACAGGTATAATGATACTGTTTTTAAGATTTCCTTTGATAAAATAACTCCACATTTCGTTCTGAATCGAGGTAAATACAGACCTTTATTTGAGTCAAAATGGTGGTCATACGAAAAGCAACTGCAATCAAATTATATTTCTCAACCTTTGTATTTAGAAAGCAAACGATTTATATCGTTCAATTTTTATTTTAGTAAAAAGAGATATTTCTGCCTTTATGATAAAGTTACAAGGAGACTTAAAGTCACTGATAATAGTTTTGGGATAAAGAATGATATAGATGGATTCATGGATATTACATTTAACTATATGAATTCAGATGGAGAATTAATTGGTCTGATCCAAGCCAATGATTTGGTGAGTTGGATAGAAAAGAATCCTGAAAAACTCAAAATACTTCCCCCCGCGTTACAGAATTTGAGAAATATTAAAATGGAAGATAACCCTGTTGTTGTTATAGCAAAATACAAGGAATGAGAGTTATTTTAGTCAAAATTTAATCCTTTTTAAAGTAAGCCGCCAACCGCATACCGCGTTCCGTTTCCTCTTTCCAGTCCTTTCTACCGAAAAAAATAGTTTCAAACCTTTGTTTTATTCTGATTAATACATAAATTTAAAGTCGTGTAACTAATCAGTTTCTGTAAAATTGGGTGTTATTAACAATTCTTCCCGTTTG
>CAZTJT010000103.1:0-3099 GCA_964613785.1 uncultured Rikenellaceae bacterium | reverse complement strand
CAACGGGAATACAGGGTGGAAGCAACCTTGTTACCAACGAAATCAATTTCCCGGGATGGCTCGTTAAAAGCAAGGAGAGCCAGACGGTGATACAGGGGACAACGACACTTACAAACTATGTGCTGACAAGAAATGAGTATGACCACCAGGGAAGGCTGGTAAACACTTACCATAAGATAAACACGGGTGCTGAAAAGAACATTTCAAATCTTGCTTATAATGAACTGGGGCAGCTGTTGACGAAGAAACTTCACGTGACGTCGGGGACAGGATTACAGAAGATTGATCATACATACAACATAAAAGGCTGGCTGAAGAAGATCAACGAGCCTGACCTGAGCGGAGGAGAAGGAGACTTTTTTGGCGCTGAACTTCTGTACAATGAAGGTTTTACAGCACTGAACGGGCCAGCGATGTATAACGGTAATATCAGCGGGATGAAATGGAAGAACGGCAGTTCAGGATCAACCCAGAAAGGATACGGTTTTATTTATGATCAGATAAACAGACTAACAACTTCCAAATACGGAGAGGGAACATCCTATACAACAAATGTCAGCAGGTATGATGAGAACCTGACCTACGACAAGAACGGAAATATAAGAAAGCTATACCGGAATGGTCAGATCAGCTCCGGAGTTTTTGGCAACATAGACAGTCTCGGATATAAATATCCAGGTACGGGTAACCAGGTATGGGCAATAGGCGACATAGTAACTGATGTTGCAGGCAGAGGAGATTTTTATGATGCAACTAACGGTTACACCAATAAGGAGTACTATTACGATAAGAATGGTAACATGTGGCTCGACAGGAACAAGAGGATGAAGACCGTGTATAATTACCTTAATCTCCCATCAAGGATCAGCGACACCATTACTCCGGCTAACAAGATCGAGTATGTTTATACTTCTGCAGGAGAAAAGCTGAAGCAGAGGCTTTCGACCGGCACAACGCTTTTGTACCTCGGGAATTATGTATACACTCTCGACGGGACGGCAAACGGTATTGCGGTGAAATACATTCTGACTCAGGAGGGAAGGGCAACAAATTCAGCAGGTACATACACCTATGAGTATTTCATGAAGGATCACCTGGGGAATACCAGAGTAAGTTTCAATGTTCCAAGCAGTACAGCCGTTATAGTTCAGCAGAGTGATTATTACCCATTCGGGATGATTCATCTACCACAGGCTACTACAACAAGCGATAACAGGTACCTGTTCAATGGAAAGGAGCTCCAGAATAACCTTCTTGGCGGAATTAACCTTGATATCTATGACTTTGGTTGGAGGCGATTTGACCCACAGATAGGCCGGTTCACCACACAGGACAGGTTCAGTGAAAAATACTATGGCCTCTCAAATTATTCGCACGGGGCCAATAACCCGGTGTTAATGATTGATGTCAATGGAGATAGTCTCTGGATAACTCATCGTACAGGATTTTTAGGGTTAGGCGGTAAAGAAACTCTGCTTTATGAAAATGGTAGTCTTTACAACAAAGATGGTGCCGCATATACAGGAAAAGTTAATGGATATATAGGAAAAGTTACAGGGGCTCTTAATAAAATTAATTCTGTTACTTCAGGACATGGATTACTCAAACAATTAGAAGGTTCTGATTTTAACTTTACTATTCAAAGGGGTGGCAACCGATTTGACCCAACGAGTGTTGCCAGAGCAGGATTAGCCCGGCAAGTTTCAGGTATGGCAGCCATAGCAGGATCAGGCGGTACAATTTTCTGGAATCCAGGGGTCAAAACAGCTGGGCCAAATCAATCAGGAAATATTACAAGGCCATCTTTTATTGGTTTAACACATGAATTAGGTCATGCATCTATGGCAGAACAAGGAATGTCGGATTTTTCATTCTTCGCTCCTGGTCATGCTGATCCTAATTTAAATAGAATTACCAATGATGAATTTAATGCTGTACACGTTGAAAATCAAGTAAGGAGTGAATACGGTCTACCCCTTAGAGACTTTTACACCCGGGATGCAACTGGTGCTGGTTTTATACGATTTTTAGCACCCGCAACATCAACAAATGCTGTAACAGGTTATGATTATTTAATAAATAATCCGGTCCAGATACCTTATGTTGGTCCAAATTCAGGGAGGTAGCATGAAAACAAATATAGTTCTATTGTTAATTGTTTTATTCATGACCAATTGTTCACATAGGGTTGTGCTGCTTAAAACCATTGAATCAACGTCATATTTTATCTTACAGTTGGAAAAAGCAGACCTGTATTTTTCCAAAGAAAAAGTACTTGAGGTAAGTTTTGAATCAATACAGAAAGAGGCTTTAAAATCCAGAAGAGAGCAAATGACAGAGGTTTATAATAGGTTAAAAGATACGGATTTTAAAACACTTTATGTTCCAAGTGAAGTTAATAAAAACAGCTCAAAAGAGGACGTTGAAAATTATTTACTTCTCTCATTAGTTTATTACGATTTGCTAAAGGAGGGCAATGTTAAGGTGTATAACAAACTATCGAATAAATTTGAAAACAAAATCACTTATGAAATGAGGGAGAGTGGATTAGGGGGTAAAGGAGCCGTCTTTCGTTTTAGTGATGGAACAGAATTTTATTATCATGTAATAGCTTTAGGAGAATAAAAAGAGATGAATTTTAAAACTAAACCCGGTCTATCGCGCCGGGTTTTATTTTTTATACTGTATAAGCCTGTCTTGCTTTGCTGTCGCGGATATATGTATCAATGAGATCCAGGAGCGTTTTTTGCTTATCTTTCTCGAGGAGTTCGAGATCCTGCAGACGCTTAAGAGTCCGTTTATCGAATTTACTGTTAACACCTTCCCCTACCAGATAATCAAGGGAAACCTCGA
Organism: uncultured Rikenellaceae bacterium; assembly: GCA_964613785.1. GTDB lineage: Bacteria > Bacteroidota > Bacteroidia > Bacteroidales > VadinHA17 > LD21. The sequence continues at coordinate 246 of CAZTJT010000103.1, read as the reverse complement.
AAGCAGCAGCAATTTTTTTAGCAGCTTCAATGGAAGGTACAGCCTCATTTCGTTCTTACTTACCGATCATCTCACGGGAGACTCCGCTTTTGGAAGAGAGATCCGTTTGAGACCAATCCTTAGCCTTTCTGAGATCAGTAATTACCATGCCTGTATTAAAATTCATCCAGTAGCGTCAATGCCGTTTTTAAATCAGGCGATCTGGCCAATTTATGCTATATTTACAGGTACGATAAGCGTCAGCGA
>CAZTJT010000102.1:0-3123 GCA_964613785.1 uncultured Rikenellaceae bacterium | reverse complement strand
AAATACAAAGAGTGCGACTGTCAGAGTAATTAAGTGTTTCATGGTTTTAATGTTATTTATTTTCTGTTAATATACTGATTTAAGTATTTCAGTATTCACTATTTAAGCATTATTAACTATCATGGATCAACGGTACGTGATCATCAGTATTTATTTGCCCGGTAATTAAGGCAGAGAGGGTGCCTCTTCATGAAGTAAGACACCCTCTTGCCGGTCCATAATTCTTAAAGTATTATGATCCACTCAGAATCATCAGAAACAGTCCATTCTGTATTTGATGAGATGATAAAAGATACGCGACCAGCTTCCGGTCCAACACTCTGGTTACTTGGAGTAACAGTAAGGTACTTCTCCTGAACTCCCACTTTAGTGTGAAAATAGTCAACAGACCAATTCAGTGAATTTCCCAAAGACATGGATGGCCACGAAAATAACGCCTGTAAAACCGTCAGGAATACTAATATTGATTTAATAAAAAAAGTCATTTTTTGATCAGGACACTATTAATGTCTTGTCCGAAGTCCATCTATTTCTAATTGTCAACTCTTCATAACCAAACAGGATCCTATATTCTTATTTGTCAGTCATTCGGTTTTTAAATAAAAAGAATTCCAGATCTATACACCCATACTGAATATTGCGAATCTATTTCTGATTTGGTTCATTCATGCTGACAATCGATTCCCTTGAATAATGACTTGGGTTGATCCCAAATTCCTGTTGGAAGCATTTGCTGAAATATTTCGGATCATTGAAGCCTGACCTCCATGAAATCTCATTTACATTATACCCTGTTTCTTTCAGTAGAAGTTTTGCTGCATAATTCAGTTTGGCTTTTTTAATGAAGTCAACAGGCTTAACCATCGCAACCTCCTTTATTCTGCGATATAGTGTTGATCTTGACATATTCATTTTCTGGGATAGGGTTGTCATGGAATAGTCTTCATTCTCAAGATTTTCATAGATATTATTTATGCAATCCTTAATAAAAGTCTCATTTCCATCACTTTTTGATTCAAGGAGAGTTCTGAAAAAAGGAGAAGGGCATAAGGAGCTTTTTAGTTTTTCCCTGCTTTCAATGAGATTCCGGATATTCGACAATAACAGATTATCATTGAATGGCTTAGTTATATAAGCGTCGGCACCCAGGTCAAAACTCTTTATAATATTCTCCTGTGAATCTATCGCTGTGAGCAATATAACAGGGATATGGCATGTAATAATGTGTTTTTTGATCTCAATACATAGTTGCATGCCATCCATTACAGGCATTAAAATATCGCTTACAATAAGGTCAGGAATTTTTTTGTTAGCCAGTTCAAGGGCTTCTTTGCCATTGCTTGCTGTAATAACCTTATAGTGATTACTGATCAGATCAGCAAGAAGTATGAGAACATCAGGATTATCTTCAACTATTAATACTGTTTTTTTATAATCTGTGCCAATGTTTTTCACCGGGATATTAGAAAGCAATTCGTCGGTCGGTAAAGCAGTAGACCCATTAATCTGATGAAATTGTGGTATTTTTATCTTAAATGTTGTTCCTTCATTTATTTTACTGGTAGCCGAAATAAGACCACCATGGAGTTGGATCATTTCCTTGCATAGTGCAAGTCCGATTCCGATGTTTTCAGTTCCTTGTTTCTTTTTCGGATTATTGATTTTGTGAAAACGGTTAAATATAAGAGGAAGTTCATTTTCAGGTATGCCCAATCCTGTATCGCTTACATCGATATACACATTAAAATCTTCCAATTTTAAAGTCACTGAGATAGTCCCAGGTTTATCAGTGTATTTAATCGCGTTGCTTAACAGATTATACATTACTTTCTCAATTACCCCGAGATCAAATTCCGCATATATTTCCTTAGCTATATGTGTATTAAGATTTAAACCCTTATTGGTAATATGATCCCGGAAGGCCTCCAGAATATGCTCGATGAAATCAGAAATATTGGCATTTACATAAACGAGATGAAACTTGTTTTCATCGAGATTCCGGAATTTTAAGATCCCATCTGTAAGACGGGCAAGCCGTTCGGAACTACGCTGCAGAACCCTTAATTTACTTTTGATTGTATCATCATTGACTGTGTTCAGCAGGTCCTTGATCGGACTTGTTATCAGTGTAGCTATTGTCCTGAACTCATGAGATAGATCGGTGAACAGTCTTAATTTGTTTTCCTTGGCTTCTTCTGCAACCATAAGAAGGTTCACTGACTCATCACGTTGTTTACTTATTATTTTAAATTGCTGGTTAATTGTTTTGTTTTTTTCATCCAGCAGCTTATTCATTTTATTCTTGTTCCTTAAGGTTGTAAATATTATAATAATGGTTAGTGCAAGGAGAAATATCGTCAGGCTTGTGAGTAAAAGAAGGCTGTTCCTTCTCTTCAATATTGATGACATGCTGTTTAATTGGTCACTCTGCTTGTCGATCTTGGTCTGCTGGTTTTGAAGTTGCTGACCTTGCAGCCATATAGTCCTGGCATTTGTTCCATCGATACGGAAAGTATTTAAGGTTGTGTTTTTTTCAAATGGATTCCCTGAAATAATATCTATAGCAAGCTGGATCGCTTTATCCCCTCCAGAAGGATAATATATTGTTCCGTCAATCTGGCCATTTATAACCATATCAACACCTCCATCAGGGATATTCATCCCGTCAATACCGATAATATATGGCTTGATATTATACTTCAGAGAGCTTTTTGAAGCTGCATAGGCCATAAAGTCATTGTGAGCAAAGATCAGGTCAAAATCCCTGAAAGAGCGCAATAAACTGTCAGTTATATTAAGTGTTTTGTCTTCAAGCCAGTCTCCTTCGATGATTTTTTTTATTGTAATATCAGGATAGTTTTTTACTATCTCACGAAATCCTTTTGATCTTTCAATGGCAGGGGTTGATCCTTTAAGGCCTGTTATTTCAAGAACCTTACCTTTGCCTTTTAATAATTCATATGCAAAGTATCCTGCTTCCCTCCCGATAGTCAGGTTATTAGGTCCAATGAATGCCGTGTATTTTTCAGAGTTAATTTTTCTGTCTATTACTATAACAGGGATACCTCTATTATATACTTCTTCCACAACAGGGGTTAGCTGCTCAGCTTCATTAGGTGATAC
>CAZTJT010000101.1:0-3257 GCA_964613785.1 uncultured Rikenellaceae bacterium | reverse complement strand
TAATCTACCCCACCATGTCCATGATTATAGACTAGAAAACAACCGCTATTTATTGTATTGTTGATGTCAGTCGCTGTTTTTCCCCATAATATAGGGTCGTTATAATCATCAGGTATAGTTGGACTTATATACCCTAATGAAATGAAATAATCCATTCGACCAGGTGTATGCCAGTCGTCTCCACCATTCATCCAAGGTAAACCTAAGTAATATTCTGGTAAAGGTATCAATAATTTAAGGTATGTATATAATCGTGTTACAGATTTATTTTCAATATTAGAAAAAAAACCATAAGTTATTTCGGAAAGTGTTTGAAAACCATAATAATAATCAAAATCACCAGAAACCAATACATTCTGATAAAAAGAATCGTCTGAAATGGGATTCAACTCATAAAACAATAATTTTTCAAAGTAATTTTCAAGATCAGTTGCATTTCTCGCAGGTATTCGTCCAATTGCAATATCCGGCAATTGCTTTGGATCATAGTCAACGTCGGCATAATAATTGTCTGATGCCCATGTATAAAAACCATTATAGTTACAATGTGTGATTTTAGAAGGAATCCCTTCAGTAAAACTTGCGTCCTTGCAATCACCCAGAAGAAGTATCGCCTCAGGAGCTATAGGCCATGAATAATATGCGTAATCTATCCAGCTCTCTATCTGATCAAATGTGCTACCAACCTCTGAAAGAGTAAAGACCTCAGTGATAATACCCTCTTCCTGTCTGAGGTCTTTCATTATATTGGCATAATAAATGAAATCTTCATCATCCGGGCATATTATAACAAACTCAGCTCCGTATGGATAACCTGCATCTATAAGTGATTGCTTTTCTATAATCCTCTGAGAATAATCAATCCTCTCAAGACTTCTGTAGTTCATTATGTTGGATTGAAGTATTCTGTCAAAATATCTTCCTCTGAGTCTGTCTTCCCCGAAATGGCCGTTTCCTCCTATAAAAGAGGCTTGGAGATTAAGATTAGTATATATGGTTAATGAACTGTCCCCGGGATTCCATTGAAACGGCGTTATAGTAACAATACAGACATCCACTCCTCTCATCTTGAAAGGTTCTGATACGGAAATTATGTCTTGAGGAAAAGCATTATACCCAAAATAAATACCCGAATCAGGTTTATAGATAAGTGAATTTGCAGGATTTTCAGGTATGGATTCAGGGTTGCAAGTCGGGACGATATCATCTATAACCCTCTTTCTCGATCCGGTAATCCTAATATCAAGTCTTGCTCCCTGAGGTAAAGCGATCATTCTGCTGATAGAAGGAAGAAGAGGTTCTCCGGGTTCTTTGGGACTGTAAAGTTCAGGCATTATTATAGAGTGCATCGGATTGTTATTGACGAAAGCATTTTCCACTCTCACTCTGTTTACCTTTATACTAAAACCCAATCCGCCTCTGGATTCATGGAGGAGATCAACCTCTGTCCGGCTTGTAAAGCCGTCAGAAAAATCCAGAGTGTAGGAATATAATACCATGGGAATGACGAATATAAAAAAGAATAAGCCTCTATTATTCATCAAACCTCCACTTTTGTGAATTTAATATGCAATATTTTATGAAAAAAATATTTTCTGGAAATCTGTAAGTTACAATTCTGCAGAGAGAGAGAGAGAGAGAGTTATTATTAACTAACATATCTATAATATTATTGCTCTTTAGTCTCAAAAGCAAGTATTTTTGAATTTATCAGATTTGACAAATGTAATAATTATTGTTATGTAGATATTTTTTTCACATAAACACTGTCCACGACTTCATTCACGGTGTTTCTCCGGGAAAATCAATGGCTCTCGTTTTTCATGTGATAGAGGTATTTGACAATTCACCTGGGTCAAGGGGAATCAGAATAGTTCCTTGAAATATCTCTTTTTTTATCTATAAAACTACAAATTTTCCTTCATGCAATTTTCTTTCACCCTCTATCCTGAAAAAGTAAACACCTTGATTGAGATTTCTGATGACAATGTTGGTTCTGTTGTTTTCTGTTTGGACCCTGTAAGAGGATTCAATTTCTCTGCCTGATAAATCGTACAGTCTTAAAACCAAATCATCTGTTTGTGGTGAGACAAATGAAATTCTGATTGATCCCAGTGAAATATTTTCAACGACAATATCGTCATTATTTACAATTTCAGGATCGGGTTCTTCCTCGACACCCATGGCATAACCCAGAGAATCGGTCTTTATTATGTAAAAATCAGAACTTCCGGTTCCATACGATGTCGTTCTCCCGCAGATGATGAATCCGCCGTCTGAGGTCTGTTCAACACATCTACCGACATCGCTTCCCCCTCCCCCGTATGCAACAGTCCACAGTGAATCTCCGTCTGCGTTAAATTTTGTAAGGAAAAGATCGTTGTTGTATGAACCTGTCACTACAAACCCCCCGTCACTGCAAGGTGCGACATCATTGTAGCCAACTCCCAATCGGGTCCAGATAGTGTCGAGGTCTTCCGTAATTTTAATTCTCCTCCCAGTCGTCACAAAAACAAAATTAGAATCTGAGAGCATTTCAATGTCCTTAGCAAAACCTCCTAAAGAGCATAAAACTCCAACAGAGTTGCCCAATGAATCTAATTTTTCAACAGATTTTTCGTTGATATGGTAATGATCTAAACTTATTAAAAATGATTTATCTTTCCCTTCTACAACAGAACTATAACTTTGTTCAGGACAAGCATATGTAATACCCGCCCATATAGAATCACCTGTCGCACTGATTTTTATAACATAACCATCATAATTTCCTATTCTTGCTTCTCCAACAATAATATAACAACTGTCGGAAGTTCGATCTATGTCCATGGGTCTGAGAATGTATGGATATAAGTAATATTCTTTTGAACGGATTGAATCACCTAAACTATTAGTCCAGATAACTAATAGAGGCGTACTATCCCAATTAATAAATTTTGATTTGTAAAAAACAAAACCACTGTCAAAGCCGAGAGATATATCATATTTATAACTGTAATAATAACTCGTATCATAATATGTTTTAGACCAAATAGAATCGCCGTATTCATTAATTTTCATCAAGCAAATATTATCATTTGTATCCAAAATACTAGATCCTATGAGAATATAACCACCGTCTTGTGTTTGATGAATAGTGTGCGCGGTTTCAGAATAGTCTAATAATCCGTAAACCTTCGACCAAGTAATTGTCTGTGAATACATTGTCGAGATCAATAAAAGGGAACTTAACAACATAATAATAACTTTCATCTTTC
>CAZTJT010000100.1:0-3262 GCA_964613785.1 uncultured Rikenellaceae bacterium | reverse complement strand
ATGTTAATATTTGCATAACTATGGGTCAGAAAGAATGATTTGCCGAAAACTATTTCTTTTATTTCAGGTAATACGTTTTGTTTCGTTGTTTCCAGAGGAATGTACTGAATATCTGTTGCTCCTAAATCAGATAACCTGATAGCCTCTTTTTCAGGTAATTTCCTTAAATCAACTTTTAAAGACTGACATTCTGCCGTTACGGACAAAATCAGGCTTTCCATTAATAGCATTACAAATAGTACTAAGATTCTTATTAAAGTCTGCATAAATATGGTCTTACATAATTGATAATAAACCTTGTATTGTTTCTGGTATTAATAGCATTATCAGAAAATATTAAGTTTCATACTTTAAAAGGAGGCTAAATCTGTTTAACCTTAGCCTCCTTTTTTACTTGGTTAATTTTAATTTGTAAAGCCCTTTACTGTTGGCATCTTTTTAAATTTATAACTATTTGATTAAATAATACACTGCCACACACCCCAACCACCCCATTGTGTATGGCAATCAGAATTACACGAACTTGGCGTTGACTGGATATAACGAACTCCATCTCCAACAATATGACATTCACAACATTCACTGCCATAACCTCCCCTTAAGGTTACCAATTCTTCAGGATTCATAAATTTTTCAGGATTGATTTGAAGTATATTTAACTTTTTCATTTTATATATTTTTATTTTTTAGTAAACAATTAGTGTTTGTTTTAATGCGGATTTCATATATTGGCCTGGCTACCAATCCGGTTAAAACTTTATCTTTGCCAGTACACCTCCTTTCCGTTAAAGGGCCGACCGTTTAGAAATTGCCCGGTGGGCAATTTTAGGGAGGAGCCGGCCTGCAGCGAAAGGTCCGGGCCACTAGCACAGGGCAAGGGGAGCAGCGGTCTTGGAAATCCGCTCAGGGCTCAGGGCGCAGAGTTTCCTGGGTTTTGCCCTGAGCTCTGTGCCCTGTGCTCTGTGCTTCTTGCCCCAAGCTCCCTGCTCCCTGCTTCCAGGCTGCCCTTCTCTTTCAGCATTTTTGTTGATCGTATCCATTGATTCTAATATATTGAGCCATTCGTAATTTAAATCTCTTTAAATCCACAGATCAGACATTCTTTCATATAAAGTTCAACAATTGTTTTGATATGATTGCAAGAAAAAGCCGGGAAAAAGTGGACAGAAGCTGACAGAATCTACCAGAATCTGCCAGAAGTGGACAGAAGTGGACACCAGCCTTTTTTTTGAGCGCTTATTTCAGGTAAACGGCGGAAATGGTTGAGTAACGGGCTAATTTTTTGTCGGCATTAGTTTCGGGGGACGGGATTCCTTCGCCCCGGGCCACCGGGAATCGCAATGACCGTGGTCATCTGGGTAATTTTGCGGCCCGGGTGCCCGGGTCTCGGAATGACTGTACCCTTTTGGCTAATTTGTATCCGGATCAGACGGGACCCGGAATGACGGTTCATGAAGATTGCGGATTGCCCAAAAACATCCCGCATTTTCAAACGTCAGGGATACAAGATTACTATTACCGGATTTGAGGTTTCGGTGAGGCTAATTATTACATTGGCTAATTGATCAGATTGTTTTGCGCTTTTTACCTGCTCATTATATGATTTAATAAGATCATATGCATCCACAACATCGGCCAGCAGACTATCATTTAATATCGACATCGGCCAAAATGATGCTCCTCCGTCAATATCATTGGTAAAACTATTTTCTGTCAATCTGTGAAATGTCAGTGTCGTTTTATCAAAAAAACAGTTTGATATGGAATAAGGAATAGCGCTCCAGGTTTGTATATACAATGAACTTTCGGATTCCAGTACACTGCTTATCCAAATCTTCCCCTTTAATCCGGGAACCTCATCAATGGTCGGATCAGGGGGAAATTTGACTTCATCATAATGAAATATAACATGAGGTGTTTTAGTACCGTTATGGTAACAATACAATGTATCAATCCCGAATTCCATAAAATGAATTTTACCGCTAAAGATGTATAATGGAGTAAAAATAATGGTAATTCCTCCATTTGATCTTTTTAAAGTATTGGGTAAAGCCTTAAGGGTTTTCCCATACCTGTCAATAATATACCAGCTATAAGGGGGCTTTTCACTTGCCTGAGGAAAGTTATATGAATGAAGAATAAGGTCATTGTTTTCGGTCAGCAGCATCTGTTGGCTCGGGAAGGTTAAATTAAACTCCCGGATGAATTGTCCTTTAAAATCATAGACATGTATCTTTCTGTCAGAAAGCAAATATATTTCCCTGTTTTTCACGTCATTAGCAAAAGCCAATATTCTGTTATATTCCCCTGGGCCCCTGCCTTGAGATCCGACCTGATTAATAAATTTCCCCTTCCTGTCGAAAAGCAATAACCTATTATTATCACTTACAAATAAAAATGAGTCTGTAAGTGAAACCTTTGAAATCGAATGCAGCAGACAAGCTGAATCAGTTTCAAGCGGAACATACTCCAACTTGCTTCCAATGGCGCTTAAGGGTATAATACTAAGTTTATCGAAGTCTTTTCCCGCATCTACATTATAAAGCAAGGTGGGGTTTTCTTGTTTCACATATCTGCAAGTGCTGAGCAAGAATATAAAACCCAACATTACTAAACAGGGAATTCTCATTATCTGCTTTGTAGCCATCTGCAATTAATGCAAATATAAAATATCTCATTTAAGATTTGAAATGAGGCTGCTTATTAACCTAAACAGCCTCTCTGGTACCTTGAGCCTGAATGCTTATACTCTCTTTTGTTAATTAATACAATAACCGGCTGTTGTTCCAAATGCATAATAACATTCAGGTCCACAATCCCGTGTAGCAGACGGCAGGTAACCTCCAGGAATACATAAGCAGGTACATCCTTCACCATCATATCCACCGTTCAGTTTCTTAAGTTCATCATTTGAAATGATTCTTTCTTTTTTGATTTGAAGTATATTAAGCTTTTTCATAAAATTAAGTGTTAAATTATTAACTATCAGTTTATTTGTTTCAGCTGCGGATTTCATATGATGGCATGGCTGCCGATCCGGTTAAAACTTTATCTTTGCCACTACACCTCCTTTCTGTTAAAGGGCCGACCGTTTAGAAATTGCCCGGTGGGCAATTTTAGGGAGGAGCCGGCCTGCAGCGAAAGGTCCGGGCCACTAGCGCAGGGCAAGGAGCGAAGGGCGCAGAGCTCAGAGTTTCCTGGTTTTTGCTCTGTCTCGTCCTGAAAAAAGTTGACATTATTAATACTCTTTTTTCATTCTTAA
>CAZTJT010000099.1:0-3668 GCA_964613785.1 uncultured Rikenellaceae bacterium | reverse complement strand
TCCGACAGGATTTCATTCCCAATGCCGAGGATCAGTATTTTTTGTTCAGTCATTTAAACAAACGTTTCAGTTCATAAAGAACGGTAAAAAATCAAACCTGTTTGCAGAAATAAAGTTAAAGGATTATCTTGAAGGTCAGATCCAGGGATTGGGAATTAATACATCGGAAAAATATGACAAAAAAAGAATCTGTTTCTACCAGGTGGCTTGAGAACATGGCCTTTGAATCTGAAATCGATGGCCACAAACTTATTATTGATGCTGATCCAGCTTCCGGAGGCGCGGACCGCGGTCCCAGGCCTAAGATGCTTATGCTTTCGGCCCTTGGCGGCTGCACCGCAATGGATATAGTGGCCATTCTTAAAAAGATGCGCGTTGCAATTGAAGGTTTGAATGTAATTGTTGAAGGAGATCTTACGGAAGAATATCCGAAGCATTTTTTCAGGATGCATATTATTTATGAGTTCAAAGGGAAAGATCTTCCGGTCGACAAGCTTCAAAAGGCAATTGATCTTTCATCAGAGAAGTATTGTGGCGTCAGTGCTGTTTACAGAAAGGCGATGGAATTGACTTCGGAAATAAGGATAAAAGAATGATCTATAATTTTGTTGAAGAATCCCCATTGGCTTCCGGAAATACGTATTTCTTCCTGAACCGGTCAACCGTGTCTTTTATTCTCTCATCCAACAGGCTATATGATTTCTCGATCCACTCCTGCGGTATTTCCTTATAGAATGCTTCAGCAATTCCTCCGGTTATGCAGGCCAGAGTATCGCTGTCGCCGCCCAGCCAGATGGCTTTTCTTATGGCATCCTCAAAATTCTCCGATTCAAGAAAGCAAATGATTGCTTCAGGAACTGTCTTCTGGCAGGTTTCATTGAAGCTGTAAAAAGGCTTGATTTCAGCGAGGGTTCTGTTAAGGTTGTAATGGTAGCTCTTTTCGATGAACTTTTTTATTTCCTTCTTGTCATGACCGGTTCTTGCAAGAAAGATTGAAGCAGCAACTACTTTTGCACCTTTTTTGCCTTCACGGTGACTGTGGGTTATAGCTGCGCTTTTCTCAGCTTCTTCAATGGTCTCGCCGAGTGAATCAAATGCCCAGCCGACCGGGATCACTCTCATTGCCGACCCGTTGCCGTAACTGTTATATGGTTTTGGATTTTCCATGTGTATCCACCGGCTGAACCATCCTCCGTATCCTCTTCCGGGGTACTGGATAGAATACTCCCTGAGGACTTCACCATACTCTCTGTCGTTAAGAATTGCATCGGCGATTGCGACATTAAGCACAGTATCATCAGTAAAAGCTGAACCTGGCGGGAATGGGTCAAAATCATATTTGTCAGTGTTTCTGAACTCGTAGGTAGAACCTATTATATCGCCAATGATAGCTCCAAGCATAGCCTGATTTTATAAAGGTAAGCACCTAAAGTTAGTAAGTATTTTGGTTTTTTTGTATCTGATTTCGCAAACTCAGTAAGCATCAGGTTTTTTTACGCTATCGGGATAAGCTTCAGAGTGCGCATGAACTAATCTGCTGAGGTGCTGCTTTGTGAAGCATACTGTCTGATTCAGGACCTGTCGGATCTACTTCCTGTAATGACAGCATTCCGGCAGATTTAAATATACATTGTCCGGCGCTTTAAATACTCCGTTGTCATGGCCCGCTTCAGCAATAGCTTTCCGAATGGTCTCAAGGGTTGTGACGGATCTGTCAAACCACAGATGAAGTGTTCCGGAGGTAATATCCCACTCAGCTGATTTAACTCCATTAACTGATTTTGCTGTATTTTCAATTCGTTCCCTGCACATCTCGCAACTGCCTGCAACATTAATCGACTCATTAACCATGCCACTGATGTTCTCCGTCATTCCATGATCGTGTATTGGTGAAGCCGATGAGGCTGTTTTATTCATCATGCTTGGTTTACCCTGAAGCTGCGCCGCAGCATCCACGCTGAAAGTACCGTTTGTAACTATCACCTCACCTTCCTTAAGACCCTCCTTTACTACATATCCATCACCCGTCACAGGTCCAAGTTCCACTTCACGCATTTTAAACACCGGTTCTGCCGGATCATTTTGTCTGACATACACTATCGACCTTTTACCGGTCCACAGAACAGCAGACCGTGGTATTACAAGATCATTCCCATTCCCGCGGGGCAGTGACATGATATTCCCTGTGGCAAACATACCCGGCTTGAGTTGGCCCGATCTGTTCCCTGCCTCCACCCTCACTTTTGCGACTCTGGTTCCGGGGTCAATTACAGGATCGATAAACACTATTCTGCCTTTAAAGTTTTCTCCAGGCAGGGCCTGGAGACTGAAAGATATCTCGTCACCCTTCCTCAAAAACTGAATGTCGCTCTCATAAGCATCAAACAGTATCCACACTGAAGAAAGATCAGCAATATCAAACAGCACTGATCCCTGTGATACATAATCGCCCGTGTTCACCCTTCGGGATATTATAACTCCATTGGAATTTGAAACAATGCCCACCCTTTTCTGAATCTCTCCTGATGACTCAATTTCGGATATCTGGACATCAGTAAGTTTCCACTGGCGCAATTTCTCCTTTGCCGCTTCATAAATTGCTGGCTGACTCTCCTTCATGCCGGCTGCCTCAAGCAATTCCTGCTGTGCAGTTATCAGTTCAGGTGAATAGATCCTTCCAAGCAATTGTCCTTCGGTGACAGCCTCTCCTGTAAAATTCACATAAAGATTTTCGATACGGCCGGAGATATGAGAAACCTGGCTCTGCAGCAGGCGTTCATCTGCCTCAACCCTGCCGTATAGCCTGGCCTCCCTTACCGGAAGCTGCCTTGATACCACAGATGTACTTATATCAGCAAGGCGGAGTGCATCAGGAGTAAGGTGAACAGCATCAGGATCGGTCGTGAAAGTACCGCCCTGAACCAAAGGGATGAGGTCCATACCGCAAATCGGGCACTTCCCGGGTTCAGTCATATGAATGTGGGGATGCATTGAACATGTCCATATCGTCTCCTTTGAGATCTCCTTTGATGATACGTGATCTTCAGCATGTTTATGCCGCGGATGGAAAACGAGCCATCCCAGAAACAGCCCTGCGATCAGTGCCAGGCTGTAATTCAGGTATTTGTATTTATAAACTTTCATTCTTTACTAAATTCAACAAATAAATGCAACTTTTTTAGAGGAGATCAAGATTAAATTTTTCAAGACAAAGGAGAAAGGGATGAACCCCTTCTCTCTTTGCCCTGAAGGATAAAGTTTAATTTTGCCCTCTTCTCGCTAAAAAAAGTTGCAAATGAAACATTTAACCCTAGCACAAAGGTACACCATTTCTGTGATGCTACAGCAAGGTTACAAACAAAAAGAAATTGCCCAAGCAATAAAAAAAGATAAATCCGTTATCAGCAGGGAAATAAAGCGTAATTGTGACAAGCGAAGCGGAGAATATCGTCATGATCTTGCTCAACGAAAGTGTGAACAAAGGCATCATAGTAAACCCAAAAAAATCCGATTTACCGAACAAGTAAAAACATACGTTGACACCTGGCTTAAACAAGACTACAGCCCTGAGCAAATTTCTGGAAGAGCCAAACTTCACAATATAGATTGTGTGAGCCACGAACGTATTTATCAATATGTATGGAACGACAAGAAAGCCCATGGCGATT
>CAZTJT010000098.1:0-3885 GCA_964613785.1 uncultured Rikenellaceae bacterium | reverse complement strand
AATGGCAGGAGCTGTAGAAATATAGAATTTCAATAATTAAGATGTGTATAAAGAACAGTTTCTTTAAAGGGGCAGGGGATGGGTTTCTTAGATTCATAAACTGAGTGGTCGCATCTTATACCGCACTAATTGTCAAAAGTCAGGAAAATGCTGAACAACTGTATTCATTTATCAATAGGATAATAAGAAATAAACAAAGTCGTCTGTATCGCGTAAATGAAACTGAGAATCATCTTCACATTTTAACTGATCTGCATCCCTCGGTTGCAGTGGCTGATTTTATAAAGGAATTAAAAGCATCATCTTCAGAATGGATAAAGGAGAAGGGGCTTTTCCCGTTATTCGACGGAGGGGCGGAGGGATACGGGTCTTTCACCTGTTCATATTATGATATGTGTGAACTGATTGAATATATCAGAAATCAAAAGGAGCATCACAGAAAGAAGTCCTTTGAGGAGGAATACAAGAGCCTTATTCTAATGGCCGGGATTAAAATTGATAAAAAGTATTTTCCGTAATGCCCAGTACCTTCGGTGCTGTAAGAAGGAAAAGGGGCTGCTTACCTCCGATTTCACCCTGATCTCTTATCACATCTTTTTTATAAAGTTCCTGCTGTGAGAAGGAGATCCTTCTCACTTTCTGCATCTGACTTAATTTGAGATGTGATGAAAGATTTGGGTGGGACCGGGGCTCCCGATAGCTATCGGGAAGGAAGTTCAGCCCTCAAGGCTGGAGAACCGCTACTCCTATTCGGTTTCTACATTATAAACATCCAGAACCATAAGCAGGAGCACCCATAAAGAAAACAAAAAGTTACATCATTGATTTAAATCTTAACAGCAGGCAAATTATGATGATGAACAAATTAATAAATAACTTTACCGGCCGGTTGACAAGTTCAAAATGGGCAAAGATCGCAAAGTGTTCCCAGGATATTGCACTAAGAGATATCCAGGAACTTATAAATAAAAACATACTCCGGAAAGATTCTTCCGGCGGACAAAGTACTAACTATACTCTTATTGAAATAAAATGAAAACAAGTTATGTAATAAAACACATTGCCGGCTCGCTGGTATTCTTTCTTATAATCTTTATCTGCGCCGGAAGGATAGACTATCTCCCGGGTCTGATTTACCTGGCTATAGGTATTATAATGACAGTACTGAATTATACCGTTCTGAAACCCGGTTCTGACCTTCTGGCCGAGAGGGGTAAACCGGGTGAAGGAGTAAAGAAGTGGGATAAAATCATCTTGTTGTTTTCATTCCTGTTAACAATTTCCATGTATGCTGTTGCCGGACTTGATTCCGGACGATACCGCTGGTCACCGGATTTTCACCTGATTCTGCCAATTATCGGAATCGTCCTTACTATCTCAGGACAACTGCTTTTCCTCACGGCACAAAAACAAAATAAATTCTTTTCAAGTACCGTAAGGATTCAGTCCGACCGGGAACACACTGTCTGTGATACGGGGCTTTATAAAATCGTAAGGCATCCTGCTTATATGGGTTCTATAATACAAGCGGTTGGATTTCCATTGCTTTTCGAATCCCTGTGGAGCATTATTCCGGCTGCATTACTGGTGGTTATTCATTTTATCCGCACATTCCTCGAGGACAGAGCACTGAAGGAAGAATTAAGCGGTTATCTGGATTATTCGAAGAAAACGCGTTACCTGCTCATTCCCGGACTTTGGTGATCTGCAGACTTTTTCAGGACGAGCCACTTATTCCCTGAGCATTCGCATTGAAATATCCAGGGAATAACCGGGTGTTTTTAAAACCAGCTGCCCTCCATTGCAATTTAGTTTTTCAGAGCTTATCAATTCCCCTGACAAAGGATCGACCCATTCAAGGGTATAGCTGCCAGATGGGATATTGTTTAGGGTTATTGAATCCCTGAAATTACCATATTTCGGAATAAAGTGAGCACCCCATTCCCCTTCAAAAGCTCCATGAAAGAGATACAGGGCATATTGTCTTCCTTCCTCAGCAAGCATGTTGCAGAATGCGCTGTCGGGTATGCCAGTGAAATCGGTAAAACGGGATACTCTTTTTAAATCAAGCTGGTTCATAAAGTTTTTAAGCACTTTTCTCTGAGGAACTATATATGTCTGTGTATTCATGCCTCCGGTTTCCTGCCCGCGGTAAAATTCACCATTCAGGTTTATGCAGCCTGCTCCGCCACCAAGCATGAACCACCAGCCCTCAAGCCGGACAGCATCGGCTGTATAAGCATTTTCTGTGAGGCTCATGCCATAATAATTTGATTCCACATTTACCAAAGGCTTATTGTCCTGATAGTTAAGATCAAGTGCTCTTTTTGCAGGTTTCACGTATTCTGCCGGTAACCATTTGCACCAGGGTTCGTCTGAGCAATCGGGTGACAGATTCTGAACTGTCTGTCCAAGAAGGTGTTTCTTCGGAAGAGATCCTTCAGTTTCAAGAAAAGCCTCTTTCATCTCCTCAATCCATGGCTTGACCATGCTGTCGGGAAGAAATATCAATCCTCCTCCCGGCAATCCCTGAAGGGAAGGTTCGTCACATATATCAAATATCAGATTGTCAAACTCATTTAATTCAGCTGTAATCTTCCTGATATAGGCTTTCTGATATTTCATTACATCACTGTTGCGCGGGTCATTCATTGTGAATAATCCGCATTCCTCACTTTCATATTGTCCGATATTCTGGATATTGTTCTGATGATACATTGGCATCAATTGCCAGCAGTCATTATACATTCCGTTAAAAAAAGCAACTTCAACGATTATGTTCCTTTTGCGGGCCTTTTCAACAAAGTCCTTCAGCCGTACAAAGTACTTTTCATTCCATTTATCCAGGTCATATTTAAAAGAGGGTTCCCCTGGTTCAGCCAGCATCTGATTCGCTCCGGGCTGATCTGATTTTATCCATGGCAGTAATTGACGTCCCGGCCGTGGCCCCAAAGGATTACCCGGTAAATATTTGTCTGTAGGTTCAAACATTGCCCCGGGATAGATTCTGGTCAGGTTCATCCCATTATCAGCAATGTAATCAAGGTACCTGACATAGTCGAAATCCTGATCTATTACAGCCCCATAGTGCTGATCAGAAGTGATAAGTACAAGAGACTTATTCCTGTAGAAGAAATAATGCGGGTTATCAGGACAGATCTTTACCGGAGAACTATTACATGCAACCACTATCAAGAAGATAATGAAGATCACGGGTAATAAAAAATATTTCTGCATAGGTTATCAGGTTTATGGATACATAACTTTGGGTATGCCTGTCTTTCTATGTACGTGGATTTCAGACATCTTTTTTAAACAAATTTAAGTCAGGATCAGGTTTAAAGCAAGAAAATATTTACTGCTATCAATAAGTTTCAGGAATCTTAAATATGGTTCTCGCCGAATTTGAAGCCCTGCATGATGAAAATTAAACAATTCGATATATGGATTGTTGATCTGGAACCTCAGCGTGGTCCAGAAACCGGCAAAGTAAGACCTGTTCTGATAGTACAAACCCATCTCCAGAAAGATCATCCTTCAACAGTTATCTGTCCAATTACAACAAATGTTGCTCCTGGAATTGACATATTAAGAGTTCATATTAAGAGAGGTACTTTGAATCTTAAAAGCGATTCAGATTTTATGATGGATCATATCAGGGCAATAGAAAATAGACGACTGACAACAAAAGTAAGTGAACTGCCTCATGACCTTCAACAAAAAGTAAAAGAAAACTTAAAAATCGTGCTCAATCTGAACTTTTAGAAAAGTACACCTGCCTGCCGCGGTGGCTCGAGACCAGGCCTTAATCAATGACAAAGTTTAAAAAATAAAAAAGAGCCTGTTAGATTTCAGACTCTTTCTGTTGACCCACCTGGGCTCGAA
>CAZTJT010000097.1:0-3926 GCA_964613785.1 uncultured Rikenellaceae bacterium | reverse complement strand
GGTTTACATGGCACACCTAAATACTCTGAAACCGGAGATTATTATTTTATCAATGGTAATAATCTTTCGAATGGAAGAATTGAAATCAAGGAAAACACACAAAAAGTTTCAAAATCAGAGTTTGAAAAGTACAGAAAGCCATTAAATGACAGGACAATTTTTGTTTCAATAAATGGCACTATAGGAAATACTTCATTTTATAACAATGAAAAAGTTATTCTAGGAAAAAGTGCTTGTTATTTTAATGTTAATGAGAATATAGATAAGAAGTATGTTCGTTATTGCATAACAAGTCACAGATTTGTTAACTATGCCAACAAGAATGCTACAGGAAGCACTATTAAAAATGTTAGCCTGAAAGCAATGAGAGAATTTGAGATTCCACTCCCACCAACTCTTAACGAACAACAACGCATCGTCTCCGAGATCGAAAGCCGCTTGTCGGTTTGCGACAAGATAGAAGAAAGCATCACCGCCGCTCTGCAGCAAGCCGAGGCTCTTCGACAAAGCATTCTGAAAAAGGCATTCGAAGGGAAACTTGTGCCGCAAGACCCGAACGATGAACCTGCAAGTGTTCTGCTGGAAAGAATAAGAACAGAAAGGGCAAAGCTTACACCTGTTAAAAAAACCAAAAAATCATGTAAATCATCTTAATCACACAAATCATATAAATCACACAAATCACAGTTCAGACAATGTCCACCGAAAGCAACAATACATCCAGCATCATCAGCAAAGTATGGAGCTTCTGCACCATACTTAAAGACGACGGCGTAAGCTATGGCGACTATCTGGAGCAGCTGACATATCTCCTGTTCCTGAAAATGGCAGATGAGTTCAGCAAACCACCATACAACAGACAGTTACCCATACCTAACGAATATAATTGGGAAAGCCTTGTTTCAAAACGTGGCGCTGAATTAGAATCCCACTATACCGCGCTATTACGTGAACTCTCGCAAACAAAAGGCATTCTGGGGCAGATTTTTACAAAAAGTCAGAACAAAATACAGGACCCGGCAAAGCTCTATAAGCTTATTGATATGATCGATAAGGAGCAGTGGAGCACAATGGGCGCCGATATAAAAGGGCAGATATACGAAGGTCTGCTCGAAAAGAATGCCGAGGATACAAAAAGCGGCGCAGGACAATACTTCACCCCAAGGGCACTGATCAAAGCCATGGTTGCCTGTGTGCGTCCCGAACCAATGAAAACAATTGCAGACCCTGCCTGCGGCACAGGCGGCTTCTTTCTGGCCGCTTACGATTTCATTGCAAATCCCGGAAACTATTCGCTTACCCGCGAGCAAAAGGAGTTCCTGAAACTTCGTACCTTCTACGGTAATGAGATAGTTGCCAATACCCGCCGGTTGGCCCTTATGAATTTGTTCCTGCATAATATCGGAGATTTTGAGAGTGAAAATTTCATATCCCCTGCCGATGCGCTGGTCGCCGATACCGGGCTCAGGGTGGATTACGTTCTTACCAACCCGCCGTTTGGAAAAAAGAGCAGCATGACCTTCACCAATGAGGAGGGCGAGCAGGATTCAGAAGATTTAACATATAACCGTCAGGATTTCTGGGTTACAACAAGCAATAAACAATTAAACTTTCTTCAGCATATCAGAACATTGCTTAAGTCGGACGGTCGTGCAGCAGTTGTATTGCCTGATAATGTATTATTTGAAGGTGGCGCAGGTGAGACAATCAGAAAAAAGATGCTTGAAACAACAAATCTGCACACCATCCTCCGGCTGCCGACAGGCATTTTTTACAAACCCGGTGTAAAAGCAAACGTATTATTCTTCGACAATAAACCAGCCTCAAAATACCCTCAGACAAAAGAAATCTGGTTTTACGACTTCCGGACAAATATCCACTTCACTTTAAAGAAGAATCCGTTAAAGTTTGAAGACCTGCTTGATTTCATAAATTGCTACAATCCAATCAATATTAATAACCGGAAAGAAACATATAATCCTGAGACAAATCCTGAAGGACGCTGGCGCAGGTTCACTTATGATGAAATAATAGAAAGAGATAAAACAAGCCTTGATATTATATGGATAAAAGATAAGAGCCTGACCGATCTCGATAACCTGCCCGATCCCGATGTACTTGCTAATGAGATAATCGAGAATCTTGAGGCAGGAATTGAGAGTTTTAAGGAAATAATGCAGACAATAAACGGGAAATAGCTTACCAAACTCGCAAGCACATTGCCAAAGCCGCGCAGGCCGCTGCAAATTCTACGCTTTGGCAAAGAGCTTGCAAATCAGAACCTGAAGAATTTTAAAATTTTTCTCCCTCGCGCCGTCGCAAGACAGTTTACTGCACTAAGACAGAAAATAAAAAATTTCAAAAATAAAGCACTGGTAAACCTTGACATATTTCTGGTAACCAGACAAATAAAAAAGGCCTGGCCCATAATACGGACGGTATAATTCATAAGCTCGTCACGGTTTTTGCCCCGCTGAAGCGGGATTTCGTCGCGGAGCTCCTCAACTTTTGCTCCTGCTCCCTTGACAGCTTTGTATTATCTTTTACCGCGACCCCCGACGCTCGCTTCGCTCGGTCGGGGCCTTCGGCGCAACACCCTGACACTCACTGCGTTCGGTCAGGGCCCACGGCTCGTAATGCTCAATAAAATTTGTACCCATGACGCTCGCCTATGGCTCGGTCAGGGCATGCCTGGACGGCAAAAAGTACGCCATACCCTTATTACCCACCGAAGCTTCAGCGGAGGCTGACTAAAACATACCGTCGGGCCGTTTGGTAATTGTCTGACATTCTGCACACTATAATGATTAACACCAACTAACCATAACCCTCTTGGTACTATGTACAATTACATGATTTTGACATATCCATAATGCGATTAAAAGACTAATTTTGTAAAAACATTCATATATGAGCATTGTTGAACTCAGACATTACATAATTGAGAAGCTATCATATATCGATGATATCTCCTTCCTCAAAGCCATTAAGACTATTGTAGAATCCAAGGCTGATGAAAAAGTCTACCAACTTTCAGATATTCAAAAGAAAAGAATTGAAGCAAGTCGTGACCAGGTAAAAAAAGGACAGACAATTTCTAATGAAGCGCTTAATAAAGAAGTTCTACAATGGCTAAGTTCAAAATAGAATGGTCAATTGAAGCCAGACTAGACCTTCTTGATATTCTTGAATTCTACATTTCCAGGAACAAATCATCAGCTTATAGCAAGAAGCTCTATTCCAAGATTCATCGGAGTACCCGACTTATTGCTAAACAACCATATATTGGAATTCAAACAGAAATAGAAACTGTTAGAGCCTTGATAACAGGTGATTTTCAGATCATATATGAAATACTAGACAACAAAATATACATTTCAATGATCTGGGATTGTCGAAGAGATCCAGATGACAGAATAATTGATACACAGACAAAAAAATAAACAACTAACCATAACGCGGTCGGTACTATGAAAACAATTATTATCGGAATTATTCTTGGTATAGCGGCCGGGATAATTGACGTGATCCCTATGATCCTTAAAAAGTTAACATGGGACGCTAATATTTCAGCATTCTTAATGTGGGTAATCATTGGGTTCCTTATTGCCACTACTAACCTAAATATGAATCCTATCCTAAAAGGGATTCTGATTGCCTTCCTTGTACTGACACCATGTGCAGTTCTAATTGGATGGAAAGAACCAAAATCTTTAATCCCGATTTTTATAATGACTCTGATTTTGGGAGGACTACTTGGATTTCTAATGCCAAGATTAACAAACAATTAAAAAACACTACCACATAACATGGACTTTGCTTTGAAAAGCAGAGTCTACGGTTAGTCCCCCAGCCCTTCGTGTTCGATCGCGATGCAAAAACTACAATGGCGCCTTTCGGCGCCATATTGTGATTCCGGCGCGATT
>CAZTJT010000096.1:0-4028 GCA_964613785.1 uncultured Rikenellaceae bacterium | reverse complement strand
AGCCAAAAGATCTTGCCAGTGACCTGCTGAATAACACCCTGGTTGCCGGGGCAAACTATTGTGATCACTGATAAGGCTGTTTTAAAACTCTTTCGGGTACCATTGCGCTACCGTCCCGATAGCTATCGGGAGCTATAGGCACTTTCGTGGTTAAGCACAGATCACTGAACTCCAAATCCCGGGTACCCGGGAACAAAGACAGGCACAAAGGCCGCCAATGATAAAAAAGCCATTAAGAACACTTATGATACAGCCTTAATTTTAATAAAGTTGGCCCATTCAAATCATGATTGATAAATGTTGTCGCTTATTTCTTCTGGCATAATTGAAAAGACAAAAAACCGGTATATAGCACTATAATGATAAGCTTTGGTCCCGTGCCTTCAAGAAGATTAGGTAAAAGCCTGGGAATAAACAATATAGTATACCCCAAAACCTGTACCTACAGCTGCATATATTGTCAGGCAGGGAAGACTCTGAAAAAAACCTGCAGCCGGGAGAGTTTTTATGAGCCGGATGATATTTATGATAAAACATGCAGGCACCTCAAAACTCTTAATAACAACAATTATCCTGATTATCTGACATTTGTATCAAACGGCGAACCTACTCTTGATGAGAATCTTGGAAAGGCAATCAGGTTACTGAAAAAAACAGGAATTCCTGTTGCAGTGATAACTAATGCTTCTTTACTTCCGGATGAAAAAGTGCGCGAGGATCTATTGTTTGCCGATTGGGTTTCCCTCAAGTTGGATGCCGGAGACATCATTACATGGTATCTGATCAACAGACCTGTTATGGGTCTTGATTTTGAAAATATCCTTTCTGGCATTAAGCTATTCAGCAAAGAATTCAAAGGAACCCTGTGTACGGAAACTATGATAGTCGGTGGAATAAATGATTCCGCAGAAAATTTTTCGGCAGTTGCAGAAATTATCCGATTTATTGATCCGGTAAAAGCTTATCTGTCAGTACCCACAAGGCCGCCGGCTGAGAAATTTGTTAAACCGCCTGAACCGGAACGACTTAATGAAGCATGGCAAATTTTCACTAAAAATCAGATTAGAACGGAATTTCTGACCGGATATGAGGGATCCGACACCGGCTTTACAGGAAATATATATGAGGATATACTCAATATCACTGCGGTTCATCCCCTGAGGGAAGATTCATTGCTTAAACTGCTGGAAAATGACAATGCTGATTATAATATAGTCAATGCTCTTATCAATCAGCATCTCATCAAATCAATACTTTATGAAGGGAAAAAGTATTTCATCAGGGATTATCATTAAAGATAAAATAATGCATCAGGGAAAAGTATTTTGATCAAAATAATATTAAACACTGATTATGTCAGGCTTATATGAACAGTTGGAAAAAGATGTCCGTTACCGGGAGGGTCTGAAAGCATGTTTTAACTGTGGTGTATGCACAGCAATCTGCCCGGCTGCCGAAGTAAGTGATTACGACCCGCGGCGGATCATCAGCATAGTACAGGAAAAAGATGAGGCTGAGCTGGAGAAACTTTTAAAGGGTGATGAAATATGGCGTTGCGGTGAATGCCTGTCCTGCAAGACAAGGTGCCCGCGAGGGAATACTCCCTGCTATGTGATGCAGGCCCTTAGAGGTTTATCGATAGAGACAGGATTTTTCGCTGAAAGTGAACAGGGAAGAAAGCAGCTTGCTATTAAAAGGACTGTAGGAGACCATATACTTAAATATGGTTATTGCATTTATATAGATGAAGTTGACCTTGATACTTATCCTGAACAGGGTCCTGTATGGGAATGGATGAGGAAAAACAGGAAATCAATTATGAAAAGGCTTAGGACCAGTTATGGTGAAGACAGTCCGGGTACACTCCGCAATACGATGAAGGAATCACTCGACGATCTAAAAAAGATCTTTGATGAAACAGGCGGAACCAGGAGATTTGAGAAAATAGAAAGATTTTCCGCCATAAAAGCAGCAGAATCAGGCAAGGAATTCAGTGAAGGAAAGGATGAATACTGGCAATTTATTTATAATAAATGAGGACTACTTGTCATTCAAGCAGAATTATGTTAACCGTAATTCAGTTTCAAACTATAATAATTCATTGAATATTAATTCCAATATCCGTTTTAAGGTATATCCGGCATGAAAATCAGAAAGAACGAGATATGGTCAGCATACCAGAAAGAAATTGCAGACGACCGCTATTATTTTGCCCGCAGCTGTATACGGCAAAACATATTTCCTGCAGCAGAAAATTTGTATCTAAATATTCTCAGGAATGACCTGGGCAAGGATATTTATGACGATATAAGGCAGACAACCTGTACAGGTATTGCATATCACTCAGGACTGATACCTATGGAAACAATAATGACCGTGGTGGCGCGCCAGTTTGCTTTAATGAATCAAGCCGGTTATGAAAACTTTGTGGTTTCATGTGTCACTTCATTTGGAATCTACATTGAAATGCTTGAGACCTGGAAGCATTTCCCGGAGACAGAACAAAAGACAAGGGAAGCCCTCATGAGAGCAACCGGAATGACTTTCCGGATACCCGTTAATATTGTTCATGCGAGCGATGTAATTTATAAGTTCCGGCATGAGATTGCAGCAAAAGCAAAATACAAACTCATTAATTCAGGTACCTGTAAACCGCTAAAAGTTGTTGATCATATTGGATGTCATTATGCCAAAATATTCCCTGCACACGGTATAGGTGGAGCTGAATACCCTTATGTTCTCGCAGGCCTGATCGATGAATTGGGCGGGGAACAGGTCGATTACCCTGAAAGACGGCACTGCTGCGGTTTTGGATTCAGACAATACCTTCTCAAATCAAACAGGGGATATTCAGTATCAAATTCAAAAAAGAAATTTGACTCAATGCATCCCTACAGTCCTGACCTTATAATAGCAAATTGTCCGGGATGCACTTTTTTTCTCGACCGCTGGCAGTACGTCATAGCTGAACAGGAAGGAATTACCTACGGGGAAGAGGGCTTTGGAATACCTGTATTAACGTATGAAGAAATCGCAGGTTTATTACTCGGATATGATCCATGGGACATAGGCTTGCAGGCACATCAGATAGCTGTCGAACCATTGCTCGATAAACTTGGAATAAAATACGATAGCAATGAAAAATATAAAGGTCTGTATGGTGAAGATCTGGGAAGACCTGAAAAACCAAATGTGCTTAAATGTTAATAAAGTCAAAAAAACTGAATAACAAAGATCATCAAGAAATTGAGTTATAATTAACAGAACCGGAAATTATTACGGGAAAGAACTGATTTAAGATGAACCTATGGTAAAGATTGCAATAGCCAGCGGTAAAGGAGGCACAGGAAAAACATTTGTGGCTACCAATATTTTTAATACTCTGGTAAAGGGTAACAGGAGATGCCTGTTGATCGATTGTGATGCCGAAGCACCAAATTCGGTTGCATTTTTCAATCCAAACCTGTCAGATAAGCATGAAGTTACCCAGAAGGTACCGGTTATAGACATTGAAAAATGCACGTTTTGCGGCAGATGCAGGGAATACTGCAACTATAATGCAATTTTTATACTTCCTCCAATGAAAATAATAAGGGTGATGGAGGATCTTTGCCATGGATGCGGTGCATGTAGTGTTGCCTGCAATGATGGTGCAATAACCGAAAAGGCTTCACCCCTGGGAATAATATCTTCATTCGTTGTAAACCATATTTCAGGTATCCTGGAAGCAAAAATGAATATAGGTGTATTATCACCGGTAAGCGTCATTAAAGCAGCTATCAGGCGAATCAATAATCATATCGATATTGTTATTCTTGATGCACCTCCCGGAACCTCCTGCCCTTTTATCCAGACAGTAGCAGCCGCTGACTATACAATACTGGTAACTGAACCAACCCCTTTCGGACTTAGCGACCTCCGGCAGAGTGCCGAAACTCTCAGAACAATGAACAAACAATTCGGCGTAATAATAAACCGTGCAGGCACAGGTAATGATGATGTATACAAATACCTTGAACTGGAGAAAA
>CAZTJT010000095.1:0-4130 GCA_964613785.1 uncultured Rikenellaceae bacterium | reverse complement strand
TTACACCTGTGCGGGGAAGTTCACTCTGGCAATAAGGGAAGAAAGAATACAGATCGTCCTTGCGGGATTCCTCGGGACTATCTCCATCCTTGTCCTGTGATACATCAAGATAACTCTTTACGGTGTTCCTTGATAAACCTAATTCCCTTGCTATCGTCTTCTTACCGTAACCAAGACTTTGTAAAATGCCGATCTGTTTCTTTACATCCATTTCTATTGTCCTTCTTGCCATCGCATATTTTTTCCTGCAAAGAAAAAAACTCAACGATCAGGGGGGGCAATTTGCCGGAATGTCAGACAGCATTTTTCCCCAGGTGGGGTCAATATGCCGGAATGTCAGGCAAAAATCCCGTAGCCAGAGGGGTCAATTGTCCGGAATGGGGGGTCGATTAAATCGGAACAGGGGGTCAATTAATTTCAGAATATACAAGCCGAAAGCAAACCGTGCAACAGTGTGATATACAATGAAATAGAAAATTGAATTAAAACATTAAAATAAAAGAAGGAAATCTCATGCAGAAAAAGTCTCTGGTGGTAATTGACATTCAGAATGACATTACCAAAAACTACAAAGAAATCATTGACAACGTAAATCGGGCAATAGATTGGGCTGTGGAAAATGAAATTCATGTCGTTTACATAAAACATTATAACTTATCTGACGGCACAAGGACATTCAAACCAAATACTCGCGGGTCCGAATTAGTTTCTGACATGAAATTGGTTTCCATAAACATTTTTGAAAAATCCAAAGGCAACGCATTGACCAGCAAAGATTTCGCTGACTTTATCAAGAAAAATGAGATAAAAGAATTTTACATTACGGGAGCAGACGCCGTTGCCTGCGTGAAATCAACCGTATTTAATATGTGCAGGGAAAACTACAAAGTCACAGTCTTATCAGATTGTATAACGAGTTATGATAAAAGAAAAATTGACGAGATGCTAAATTATTACGAAAAAAACGGCAGTAAAATAATGAAATTAAATGACTTGTTAGATTCTATGTAAAAATGCCATCGGCTTACAGGTCGGTATATGCAATTGGCATTTGCACCATGATTGCAAAAACACGCGCCACCGCTACTCATAGCAAAATGCACATACCGCACAACTTTAGGCTTAATTTCTATTTTCCTGCTAAATACGAGCCTTTTTTTCTACTACAAACTGAATTTTATGTCAGAATCAAATAGAACATTATCCCCGGATAAACAATATTCATTAAAGAAGATATTGTTTATCTGGATAGCATCAGCATTGCCAATGGCTATTCTTGCCTTTGTAATTACTCCTGCGCTGATCCCGCTTATTGATTTACCTCCGCTAATTATTTATTGGTTCGCAATAAATATCGGATTAATATGGCAGTTCGTTCTATCAATAATTATCCTTAAAAAAGATGGGTTTACAATAAGCTGGTCTTCGGTTAAGGAACGCCTCTGGTTTCAAAAACCACAGGATCCCAGGACGGGCAAATCAAGCAACTGGTTCTTTTTATGGGTTATTCCTTTCATTTTATTGAATGCTGTTGTATCATCCGGCATCGGTTTTCCTGATTTGGATCGTATCACCAGACCTTTGATTAAAAATATACCTCAATATGATTTATCAAAACTGAGTACGTCTGAATTCAAAGGAGAATGGTGGATTCTTGGTGTTTTTATATTAACAATGATATTTAATTACTTTCTGGGCGAGGAACTTCTTTACAGAGGCATTCTTTTACCGAAAATGAATGGCGTTTTTGGCAAATGGGATTGGTTTGCCAATGGAGTATTGTTTGGCTTTTATCATCTTCATAAACCACAAATAATAATTTCTACAGCAATTATCTTCGGTATTATATTTGCTTACCCGGCAAAACGTTTTAAATCCACCTGGATGGCTGTGATAATCCACGGATTAGAGGGATTATTAGGTTTGGTAATTGTCTTGAAAGTAATTTCGGGTTCCACATAAACCGGATACTCCGGATACAAAACAAAAATAAATCTTAGCCTTACACGGACGGTAGCATTAAAAAACTCGTCTCGGCTTTTACTGCATCCTGCTCCATACCACGACAGTTTTCCATCCCGAACGACTGACCTCCTAACCTAAACAAAAAAACGAAAAGTCGTTAAATCGGACGGGCTGGCTCCGCTGGCGCGGGGTACCAGAATTCTGCCCGGATGCTGCGTCGGGTAACGCTTACTAAGCCCTGCCGCCGGGCCATTAGGCTTAAATCACTGACTATCTGCACATAAGAAACATCGTAACATACAGACTTCGCTTAATCTGGACGATTCCCTGAAAAAATAAATACCGAATTTCGAAAACAATAAATCATCCGATTCAAACAATTTTACAAAGGAGGTCACAATGAATAAAGACGATTTCTTTAAAGGCATTTATCAAATTGAGGTACAGTCTGGTTCCAATAGTATCAAATATCCAATCTTTTATAGAGAAGTCTCATACATAGGTCTTTTTCTTCTTGCCCCAATTGACAAGATCACAGCCATTCTCCCTTCAAAAAGAATGAA
This sequence comes from uncultured Rikenellaceae bacterium, assembly GCA_964613785.1. Classification (GTDB taxonomy): domain Bacteria; phylum Bacteroidota; class Bacteroidia; order Bacteroidales; family VadinHA17; genus LD21. Next base: position 1,602 of record CAZTJT010000095.1, on the reverse strand, counting down.
TCCATTTCGTCTTACACCCTGGCATAGTATGTTCACAATAACAGCAACTCACTACAAGGATTCGGATTTAGGACCTTATAATCAGGTATCCATAGGGATTCCGTTTGTACTCGATAATCAGACACCTATATTTACAGGGGTCCTTCACAAAGTACCAGATGTACCGCTTATCTATACATTACACCTTCCAGTAACATCGGAGCATACTCGTGATTCAGGGATTGCAATGGCTAATTATCCGGAATTTATCGCAGAAATAAACTTTTCAAAAGACAATAACTGGATCAACTGCAAAGCTGATTCCGAAGGACAAAACATTTTGAGCCTATCGTGTAGAGAGATTCCTGTTAAGCTTTTTCCACGACAACGCGTATTTACAGTTACTCAGAAAAACGAACAGCTCTTACGATCAGAATTTAATTTCAGTGAAACAATGGTAGGTATATCAAAAAAGCAATCAAATGTCAAATTGGAATTTGGCAATCATCCAATAGGACAAAAAATAAAAGGACTTTATACTGGCAAAGTTCTTCAATATCAATATTACCCATCAGGACAAGCTATATTGTCGACACCGACAGAAAGCTTCTCTTTAATTATATAATAAACAAGGACTTAAAAAAAGAAATCTAAGCCTAACACGGACAATGCTTTGAAAAACTTGTCCCGCCCTGCGGGAGCAACCGTCCCGGGTTATCAAAGTCAGATAATACTCTTTTTATGAAAATTCATCAATAAATCCTGTATGGCGGGCAACTATATCTATTGGAATGTTAATCCAGAAATTGTCAATCTTTTCGGTATCTCAATAAGATATTACGGCTTGCTCTTCGTGGGTGGATTGATTCTATCCATTTATATCCTGAGTAAAATATTTAAACTGGAGGACATCCCGCCAGGAAACCTGGAAAAGCTCTCTATATACGGAATGATTGGGATCATAGCAGGAGCAAGACTGGGACATTGTTTATTCTATGAACCTTCCTATTATCTTGCTCACCCCCTGGAGATGCTGCTTCCCATTCAACAACAACCAGGTGGCGGATTCAAATTCACAGGCTATCAGGGGCTGGCCAGTCATGGAGGTGCAATAGGCATGATAATAGCTCTGTTTATTTACCGCAGAAAAACAAAACAATCAATGCTTAAAACCATTGATCTTGTAGCAATTGTCGGGCCTTTGGCTGGTTGTTTTATCCGGCTGGGAAATCTGATGAACTCCGAAATTATAGGATTGCCCACAACAAAACCCTGGGCATTCGTTTTTGCCAGAGTCGACAACATACCACGCCATCCGGCACAGCTTTATGAAGCTTTGGCTTATTTCTTCATCTTCATGACATTGCTTTTGCTTTACAGGTCCCGGCGTCCAGGACTACAAAACGGATTTTTCTTTGGCATGACTCTGACATTGGTTTTTGTGGCCAGATTCTTCATCGAGTTTATTAAGGAAAATCAAGTTGGCTTTGAAGAAAATCTGGCCTTTAACATGGGCCAGATATTAAGTCTGCCATATATTCTTATCGGAATCACTTTCATGATCTATGGAATAATAAAGAGCAGTAAACTATCAGAAATTAAGCAATATACGAAAAACAAGGA
>CAZTJT010000094.1:0-4322 GCA_964613785.1 uncultured Rikenellaceae bacterium | reverse complement strand
TCAGCAGCCGGCTCCCCCACTTTATCAGCAAGTTGAATTGCATTTTCAAATGCATCAATAGCAGCGCCTACATCTGTTTGCGCCGCTTTTGCACCTTCATTATATTTTGTTATTACATCATTGAGTTCCTGCCCGTATAGGCAGGCTCCCCAGAATAATGTTACAAGAATTGTCGCAGTAGCTTTCATAGTCGCTTTTTTGCTCATAATCATAAAGATTTTCAGGTTATTATTTCTAAACTTTGTCTTCAAAACCTGTAAATGTAGAAAAATTTTTGAATTTTCCGCCTGAGGACAAAAATTCAAATTTCCTTTAGGTATGCCGACGACTGGTTTTGCCGACAGTATGATATGTGTAAAAATGAACTATATATTCATTCCGGACTATGATCCTGTTATCTGGCCCACTCGCTCATATTGCTTATATTAAGATCATTTATCAGTTCACTCATATCATTTCTGGCTGACTCAAAAGAATTATATTTATTAATAATAATCTTCCTGGTTCCTGTGTTATTCAGTAGAGCTAACCTGATATCGGTGCTTTTTAAATCCAATGGAATGTTGCTCCTGCTTAAGGTTATATAGCTTCTGTTCGATTTGTAAATGATGAATTTTGAAAAATCATCTATGCTGTACCATTTACCGATCTTATAAATTCCAAAAATACAGGTATAGCCCTTGATCCTTCTTGCACCATAATCAATTATTGTTCCGTCAAATGTCAATGCCATAAACATACCTGGAATAAAAAGGATTAGTCCTGTAATATCAAAATATGCCCCTATTGTTCCAAATACCATTAATGAATACCCGGCAAAGGTCCCTGAAGGTCCCAATAGGTTGTCAATCCTATGATCAATCACCCTTTTTTTCATGAAATTTAAAAATTAACTCAGATTGCTTGCTGCCTGGTTCTTTATGCTGGTTAAGTTTAAGATCAGCTGAATCATCTAAGAAATTATCTTCATGGAAATATTTTCGTCACATATACTTTTCAATTAATTGCAGAGAGTTGGTAACTTACGGTTTTTAATTATAACAGGTAAGCACACCGAAATTGTAAATCATCAGACCATTGTCAGTACCGATATAAACTACGCCATTTTTATCGATCATCAAGAACAAAATGTTGTTGCTGATAAGTCCATCATCAGTTGTCATTGAAGCCCAGTTTGTTGCGTCGAAAACCGAGATCCCTCCTTTTGTACCAAACCAGATCCTATTGCTATAAGGTTCGGCAGCAATAGCCTGTACAAAATTATTTACCAGCCCGTTTTCAGTATCATAAATGGTCCAGTTTTCAAGCGAATAATTACCTGTATGTCTTGCCGCGCCTTTGTCAGTTCCGTACCATTGGGTCCCATCCCGGGTTATAAGAATGCTGTAGATTGAGTCGGATGGAAGCTTTATTGGTCCCCATTTTACATATCCTGAAGCACCTGAAATGCCATCAACATTGTCTTTGAACACTCTAACAACACCCCCACCCAGGGTACCAGCATAAAGAGAATCCCCATGTATCGTTGTTGCCATTGTTGTTATAGGATGGTTTTTGAAAATACCTGTGGGATAAATTTTTTCATAGTTAGGCCTGAGCCATTGGTTACCATATAAGGCTGAAATCCCTTTTTCAGTCCCGAACCAACGTAGCTGGTTAACCCCGGTCGCAACAGAAAATACATTATTGTCAGAAATTTGTGAATTTGTAACATCATACAAATTTCTTATTAAAATCCTTGTCTCGTCAGGAAGTAAGGCCTCAATTGCTCCATTAGGAGTTGCAAACCAGAACCCGGGTCCTTCCTCCGACAAATCATAGGCAAAAGTTCGTGCTTTAATTTCAGAAGCTGCCTGTCCTTCAAAGGTTATGCGCACTATCTTTTCATTATATATACCTGCATCCGTCAAAAAATACTTTCCATTGTTGTCATCAAGCACAGCTGCAATAAATTTCATTGGTCCGGTTTGTTCTTTAATAGACCGCTTAATCACTGAACTGATTTTAATTTTTCCTTCCATACCAAGCTCTTCTGACAGTGATGCATCCGATTTTTTTTCTTCATTTTTTTGATTTTCAGGTCTCCGCAGGAAATTTTCCTGACAGTTTATCATCCCGATTTGTTCTACGGCCATTTTGGGAGCATCCGATCCGACAATATATTCAGGGATGGAAACAAGTTCTATTCCGTATTGCTTACCGAGGTTTCGAGAGTACTGCTTGTTTACAGGATTATTCCAGTGTTCATGAATACCCAGGCTGGGTATTGGTCTTCCGCTGTTGTCCGGATCGTAGGTTATTCCTTTCGGCCAGTTTGCACGATCAGCAGCCTGATGCAGATAGTCGTCGACACCGTTTATATTTGGCCAGTCTTCAAGGCTGTTATTCGATGGATCGTGACTGTAAGTCCCGTTCCATTCGGTTCTGAGGAAATCATAACAGACCGATTCCAGGGCAACCTGATCCTGGGAAACAAAGATTGAACTGCTCCAGTTTCCATTAAACGGGGTCATGTAATATTTGACGGGAGGCCCTCCTTCGTTCGACCCTCCTGCATAAATCCCGTCAACAACATAAAGTACGGTATTCCTCCCCAGATATTTGCTGCCCATAAGATCCACTAGTACCCTGTATTTATGGTATCCGGGGTTGGTCGGAGCTTTACCTTCCAGCTGGCAGATATGCGAGTAATGCAGATGGTAAGCTCCTGCCCGCGACTGGGACCCGAAATGATTTTTGGCGGTGAGAGTGATACCGGTTCCTGTATGTGGTTTAAGATTCGCCACATTAATGATGTAATCAGCATCTTGAATGATGTCATACAGCTTGTCGGTCTGGTACTTATCAGAATAGAACAGAAGATCATTTTGCGTGGGATGTATCAGGGTACGGCCGTAAGTGCCAAATGTACGGTCAGTATATATCACTTCCGGAAATTCGGCGACCCAGGTATCATAATTGTGCGCAAATGTAGGATTCTGCGGATCTCCCACAGCAATGTCAGACTGATCTATTCCAACTTCATTTATCAGCTGCCTTAAGATCTCAAGGACAATGTATGGAGCAGTTTCACAGGTGCCAAGATTTGGGCCTTTCATTTTTCCGGATTTCTGAGCCGGATAATGATAATCGCCTTTAGCTCTTACTGCATTTGTCAATCTTCCCCTGCCTGATGTCTGATTGATTTTGATGAAAATTTTTTCACCACGGATGTATCCCCTGGCTGTTCCGAATTTTCTTTTATTGAAATCGCGGAACATGGTATCCCATGATCTCCGAACGTTGGATTTCCCTGACAGCCTGGTAACCGAAGCTCTGAACATCTTTCCGATTACATCCTGATTGTAGTTTTCACGATTGAAATGATAGGTTGTGCAATTCCTGTTTACAGCCAGTGTGTCCCATGCCCAGACAACCCGTCCGGGAATTGCTCCGACAGCAGTTCCAAACGGTTGGTTTGGTCCGTCATCGGGGCCCGTTTTAAACTTTATATCAGCAACAGGTTTGAGGACCGTACTTGAGGGGGTAACAGCTGCGGTAATTAAAACTCCGAAAATTAAGAGGACGGTTGATATCCATCGTACATGCAGCCTGCGCCTCATCTTCCCGGCAATAACAGTAAGCCCTGCCACAGTCAGAAGATAAACAACCAATCCCGACATAAACGGAGCAGCAACCCTCATGCAGGGATAAGCTGCCCTGGCCGGTTTTGGTATGACCCTGACAAGGAACCAGACTGTTGAAATGATTCCCATAATAACAAAAAGGAGCTTCGGGGGAACATTATGGTTCATCAGCCGGTCCCTTAATGCGGCCAGCCTTCCCTTAAGCCTGTTAATATCGAATTTGTGTTTTGGACTCATACCAGTAAAATATTGAACATCCTAAATACTATAGTATAGACCTTGTATTTTTCCCTGTTGATTCGCGGGAATTTTAACATCCTGATATTATGATGAATTACCACCCTCCGGAAGCGCCACCGCCACCCGATGATCCGCCTCCTCCGGAAAATCCTCCTCCGGAGCTGCTGCTGCCCGAGCTCCAAGATCGTCCTGAACTGCCTGAAGAAAATGTGAATCCTCCCATGGAAGCTTTACCCTTGGTCTGCAGGTCATTTTTTGCCTTCATGTATTTCGGGGAAAGCCTGAACAACAATTTGGCAGCCGGGAAGATCACAAGATAAATGATAAAACAGATAAGTGCTCCACTTGTTCCAAGTACAATTATTGGGAACATGGCCCAGAATGGTATCAGGAAAAGGTAGAGAAACCATCCGAAGCCCGGAGTAAAAATACCTATCAGGGTAAAAAGTCCGAGTA
>CAZTJT010000093.1:0-4448 GCA_964613785.1 uncultured Rikenellaceae bacterium | reverse complement strand
TGACATATAAGCCCGGCAGAACCTTCATGGCCTTCTGCTTAAGATCAGCAGCCGGATCCCCAACCTTGTCAGCAAGTAAAACTGCTTTCTCAAAGGCGGCAATTGAAGCGCCGACATCTGTTTGCACCGCTTTTGCACCTTCATTGTATGATGTTATTACATCATTGAGCTCTTGTCCGTTAAGGCTTGTACACCATAGTATATAAACTAAAATTGCCGCAGCAAATTTAATCATAGCGATTTTGCTCATAATAATTCAGATTATCAGATTTTTACTACTAAACTTTTTTTAATGATCTGTAAATGTAAAAAAAAATCTGAATTTCTCACAAGTGTTTAAAATTCCATTTTCCTGAGGACATGTCACTGAATACTTATTCCGGTAAAATCAAATGTGTAAAAAATGGAGCCGGTTCATAACGGATCTTAATTCTACTATTTAGTCCACTCACTCATATTGCTGATATCAAGATCCTTTATCAGTTTGCTCATATCATTTCGGGCTGCCTCAAAGGAATTGTATTTATTAATAATAATCTTCCTTCTGCCGCTGCTATCCAAAAGAGCCAACCTGATATCGGTTGTCTTTAAATCCAAAGGAATGTTAGCCCTGCTGTATGTTGTGTACCTTCTCCATGATCTGTAAATGATGAATTTTGTAAAATCATTTATGCTGTGCCATTTTCCGATCTTAATAATTCCAAAAATACTGGTATAACCCTTTATCCTTCTTGATTCATAATCAATTAACGTTCCGTCAAATGTCAGTGCCATAAAAATACCTGCGAAAACAAGGATCAATCCTGCAATATCATAATATACCCCTATTGTTCCAAATAAAATCAGCGAATACCCTGCAAAGGTTCCGGAAGGGCCCAGCAGTGTGTTGATTTTATTGTCAGTTACTATCTTCTTCATGAGATTCATTAATTACCCCAAGTCCCTGGATATCCAATAGTATCCTTTCTTTTTCCAGGGGTGTCCTTTTGTGCATTCTTTTTACCATCAACATAAAAGTACAATTTTAAATAGTACTTTTAGTCTAGTTTCTTACGGGGGTCAAACCAGATGTTCTAATGAATCAATTAAAAACTTAAATAATCGTTGCTTTTTCCGGCACTTAGACCTTTCTATTAACTGCTGGCAGGCAGTATCTTTAGGTTTTAATTATAACAGGTAAGCACACCGAAATTGTAAATCATCAGCCCGTTGTCCGTCCCAATATAGACCACGCTATTTTTATCGATCATAATAAACAGGATATTATTACTTAACAGTCCGTCGGCGGTTGTTAATGATTTCCATCCGGAACCGTCATAAACTGAAATCCCTCCTTTTGTGCCAAACCAGATCCTGTTGCCATAAGGTTCAGCAGCTATTGCCTGCACAAAATCATTTACAAGTCCGCTTCCGGTATTATAGACGGTCCAGTTTTCCATGGCATTATTGCCTGTATGCCTTGCAACGCCTTTATCGGTTCCGAACCACTGGGTGCCAGAACGGGTTATAAGAATACTGTATACCGAGTCGGAGGGAAGTTTTATTGGTCCCCATTTTGCATAGCCTGAAGCACCTGAAATGCCATCCACATCATCTTTGAACACCCTTGCCACACCGGCTCCCAGGGTGCCTGCATAAAGTGAATCCCCATGGATTGTGGTTGCCATTGCTGTTATAGGATGGTCTCTAAAAATAGTACCCGGATAAATATTATAATAGGAAGGCCTGAGCCATTTTGTGTCATGCAAAGCTGAAATTCCTTCGTCGGTCCCGAACCAGCGTAACCGGTTATTCCCGGTCACAACAGAAATAACATTATTGGCAGCGATTTCTGAATTTGCATCATTGTACAAATTTCTCATCAAAATCGTGGTCTCATCAGGAATCAAGGCATCAGCAGCGCCATGAGGAGTGGCAAACCACAATCCGGGACCTTCCTGCAACAACTCATATACAAAAGTACGTGCAGAACCTGCAGGTATCATTTGTTCATCAAAAGCTAAACGAACCATTCTCTCATTATAAATCCCTGCATCAGTCAAAAAGTATTTGCCGTTATTGTCATCAAGGACACCTGCATAAAATTTCTTTGGTCCGGGTTGTTCCTTAAAAGATAGCCTAACAATTGAGTTGATATTGATTTTTGAAATATTTGATTTTTCTGATGATGAAAGATCTGCCTTCATTTTTTCACTATCGTGGCTTTTAACGGCTGACAGGATATTTTCCCGATTCCTTTCCGCCATTGTTTGCTGAAAGGTCATTTCCGGAGCATGCGGCCCGACAAGGTATTCAGGGATGGATACCAGTTCTATCCCGTAAGGTTTGCCGAGGTTTCTCGAATATTGCTTATTTACTGGATTATTCCAGTGCTCATGAATACCAAGGCTTGGTATTGGTTTTCCGCTATTATCAGGATCGTAGGTTATGCCTTTCGGCCAGTTGGCATGATCAGCCGCCTGATGCAGATAATCGTCGACCCCGTTAATATTCGGCCATTCTTCAAGGCTGTTATTCGATCGATCGTGGCTGTAGGTTCCGTTCCATTCGGCTCTTAGGAAATCATAACAGACCGATTCAAGGGCAACCTGATCCTGCGAAATAAAAATGGAGCTGCTCCAGTTGCCGTTGAACGGGGCCATAAAATATTTTACAGGAGGGCCTCCTTCGTTAGATCCTCCGGCATAGAGCCCGTCAATAACATAAAGCACAGTGTTCCTCCCGAGATATTTGCTTCCCATAAGATCGACCAGTACCCTGTATTTATGGTATCCCGGGTTGGTAGGTGTTTTGCCTTCCAGCTGGCAGATATGTGAATAATGCAGATGATAGGCTCCTGCACGTGACTGGGACCCGAAATGATTTTTGGCGGTGAGTGTGATGCCGGTTCCTGTATGTGGTTTAAGATTTGCCACATTAATCAAGTAATCAGCATTTTCAATTATATCATAAAGCTTGTCGGTCTGATATTTGTCCGAATAGAACAGGAGATCATTTTTCGTTTGATGAATGAGGGTACGGCCGTAAGTACCGAATGTCCTGTCGGTATAGATCACATCCGGAAATTCGGCGGCCCATGTATCATAATTATGTCCGAAGGTTGGGTTCTGCGGATCTCCCACAGCAATATCAGACTGATTTATTCCCACTTCATTTATGAGTTGCCTTAAGATCTCGAGAACAATGTAAGGCGCTGTTTCACATGTACCCAGATAAGGGCCCCTGGTTTTACCCGGCAGCTGGGCAGGGTAATTATAGTTCCCTTTTTCCCTCACTGCATTTGTCAATCTTCCCCTGCCAGATGTCTGATTGATCTTGATGAATATTTTTTCACCCCTGACATATCCCCTTTCCACGTTATGCTTTCTTTTATTGAAATCGCGAAACATTATATCCCATGATCTCCGTACGCTGGATTTCCCCGACAACCTGGTAACCGAAGCTCTGAACATCTTTCCGATCACCTCCTGATTATAATTTTCAGGATTGAAATAATAGCTTCTGCAGTTCCTGTTTACAGCCAGTGTATCCCATACCCAGACAACCCGTCCGGGTATTGCCCCGACAGCAGTTCCAAACGGCTGGTTGGGTCCGTCATCGGGACCTGTTTTAAACTTAGCATCAGTTATATAGGTGAGTGAAGTACTGGATGGGGTAATAGCTGCAGTTATTATCACTCCGAAAATCAGAATTGAAGTTGATATCCACCTCACATGCAGGTTGCGTTTCATTTTTCCTGCAACAACTGTAATACCTGCAACAGTAAGAAGATAAACAATGAATCCCGACATAAACGGAGCTGCCGCCCTCATGCAGGGATAAGTTGCCCTTGACGGTTTTGGTATAACCCTGACAAGGAACCATATAGTTGACAAAAATCCCAGAACAACAAAAAGGATCTTAGGGCTAAGATTATGATTTCTTAACCATTCCCTTATTCTTGCAAGTCTTCCTCTGAGTTTGTCAATATCAAATTTGAGAGGAGCGATCATGGCTTTTATTATTGAACATTATTATTCTTTAACGGGTGGGTCTTTAATTCCCGTTGATACATTTAATAAGCTGCTTAATGTCATTCCCGGATGCTTACCATCCCCCTGAAGCACCTCCTCCTCCCGATGATCCTCCACCTCCAGAAAATCCTCCGCCGGACCTGCTGCTGCCTGAACTCCATGATCTTCCGGTACTCCCCGAGGAAAAAGTAAAGCCACCAATTGAAGCTTTTCCCTTGGCCTTCAGGTCTTGTTTAAATTTTTCATACTTTGGTGAATATCTGAAGATTAATTTCGCAATGGGAAAGACCACAAGATAGATGATAAAACATATCAGAGCTCCTCTTGTTCCGAGCACAATAATTGGGAACATAGCCCAGAAAGGTATCAGGAAAAGGTACAGAAACCATCCGAAGCCCGGAGTAAAAATACCTATCAGGGTAAAAAGTCCGAGTA
>CAZTJT010000092.1:0-4670 GCA_964613785.1 uncultured Rikenellaceae bacterium | reverse complement strand
CAATATTATAGCCTCCCTTTCTTAAAAAATTATAGCTCAGCCTCAGTCCCCAGATTGCAACCAGGGCAACCATCAGAAAAATCCGCGGTGAAGGAAATGCAGCTGTCGTAATACCTCCATAAGCTACCGGCAGAAGGCTCCAAAGCTTGTCGACCTGGCTGTAATTCCGGGTTATCTCACTGACAATGAATGTTACCAGAACAACAATTATCATGAGCAGCAGCCATGTCGAAACAAGATCCTGGAACCTGGCATCAAATCCTGAAAGGGATGATATGAATAGCTGGATTGATAAATATACCATATACCATTATTTTAAAAAGCTTAGGGTACTATTTTTCAAATAAAGCAATAAGTTTTGAATTAGAAAACCCTGAAACCTTTGGTCAACGATCACCTTTCGGCTTTACAGTCATCAGGTCAATCATGATTTTAATCCCTGATATTCTTTTGTCTCGATTTATTTATAAATACACCTGAATCCGATGGTTTCAGCCCTGTCGATCGACGGATCCATAAGCAGGTATTTGGCATGCCAGTCTGGTCGCTGTTCTCCTCCCGGATACTCTTCTGCCGGGAAGTACCATCTTGAACTCCATGGTTTCCATCCGGCGCATCCTCCGCGCAGCATAACAAATCGGGTATGTCCGTCGTCGCGTTCACTTTCAGTCCATTCGAACACTCTGTTCCTGGTAAACTCTTCCCGGTATTCCTGTGCTGCCTGCTGCCATTCCCACTCGGTGGGCAATCTGCCTCCCGACCATTTTGCATAAGCACGGGCATCCTCAAGCGAAACATAAACTACCGGTTTGTTTCTGAGGCTGTCGGTACAAGCCTCTCCGTTCCAGTGGATCAGATAATTCTGAATTACATCAGGTTTATATCCGCTGGCGTGAATGAATTCCTCATATTGCCCGTTTGTGACAACTACCGGGCTGATAAATAAAGTTTCAATTCTTTTTCTCGCAGTATGACTGATTGGTCTTCCAAATGCCGACTTAAGAAATCTGTCCCACCATTCTTCCCGGGGTGTATCCTCGTCGGGGTAACAGCCCGACTCAGTACCGAAATGGTCGACCTGAAATTCATAGTATCCTGCCTGAAGCTTAAGCAATTTATTTTTGTCAACATCTGAATTTTCAGCTGATCCGTGATATGGTATGGAATTAACTACCGGCGCTGCAAAAACATGATGATCCGTTTCAGGCAATTTTATCAGTCTTTCGGTTTTCTGGTTTTTTATTAATTCTTCAAAACCTTCAGGCAAACCGCTATTTTTCAGAGCCACTATTGCACCAAGGCGGTGGGATGGTATTTCAGCATAAACCTTTCCGTCTTTTATCCGGGTTGTCATCTTTTCACCGTTCCAGACATCGTATAAAATCTCATCTTCATTAGCAAAACTTAATCTTATCCATGAAGATGATTCTCTGTTGTTGATGATGTTCCAGACCTTAAATTGTTCATTCTCCCAGCATGAAGCCAGCACCTGCGGATCTTCAGTGGGAATAAATGGCCTCCATTTATCAGAGGTGTACAGATCGGAAAAATACAGCCATATGGGATTCATGCGCCGGATATCGGCCCTGTCATTTGCATTCCATGGATTCCATGATCCGAAAACATTTTCCCAGACCTGTATTCCCGATCCGTTTACCCAGGCAGTCTTCAGTTCTTCCTGATGATCCTGAGTCCACCTGTCTATCTGGTATTGCTGATGTTTTGGAAGAATCCATTTCATATGCAGTATTCCATGGTTTTCATAAGGCTGCATGGAATATTTTTGAGCCCATGAACCACTGCAGGCTTTTATGCCGTGTATATCGCTGAATGTAGGAGCCAGTTCAGGCACGATGGCGACTCCCTTCCTTCTCTTATCCAGTTCTTCCCTCAGCAAGGAAGCGCCTTCAGATCGGGTATCCATAAACACCCCGTCGAGATCGAGAAGGGCGATGGTTTCTGCTATCATGTATTCATCTGAATGCTCTTCACGGCGGGTCATTTCATCCCATGGCGTGTATGCAATAAATACTTTTACATTGTTTCGATGAAAACGCCCGATTGCTGCTTTAAGGCTGTCGATGCCGCCAGGCATCATTCCGAATACATCGTACTGGTTTCGCCTGTCAATCCCCAGATGCGGATAGGAGTGCCACAATAACACCGAATGAAAACCTCCGAATTCACGCTTCATTTTCTGACAATATTTATCCACCGTATATGTACGGGTAACCGGATCATAGAAATCTTTATCCCATATAAAAACAAATCCCATTAGGAAATTTTTCTTCATCCACGACAGATCCTCCCTTTCATATATCTGGTCGTCAAATTTCTTTTCACCTGAAGGAATGGTTATTGCTTTTGCCCTTTTTTCCGTATGGGGCATTTCAATGTTCAGATAACGCAAAGTGCAGTGCGACACTGAATTGTTTCTTTTACTTTCTATAGAAAGCACGGGTGCGATCCAGAAACTGTCGGCATTGAAACAAGGTATTTTCAATTCGCCGGAGAACTTTTGCCAGCTGTTCTCCTGACTGATCCTTATGCTGTCTGTAAATTTTTCCTTTTTATAGATCAGTCCCTTTTCCCTCTTGTGGAGCGTGTATTCATAGCTGACATATAATTGATCCCCGCCTGCTTTCCACATCGACTCGCCTGAGAGTTTTATCCTTTCCCCGGGCTGGAGATCAATGGCTGCCGCCAGGTGCTTATTGACAGTAAATCCGCAATCTTCAAACTTTTCTCCGGGGTTTGTTGTTTTTACAAGGTTCAGATCGATGGAAGCCAGGCTTTCATCACCAATATTGTCTCTCATGAAGTTCCTGTATTCCGTCAGTTTATTATACCACGTCTCCCATTCATCCTTGTTGTCCGGGGGAGCTATATATGACATGTTGTGCTCAAACCCGTCAGAATATTTCCAGTTCGCGTTTCGAAGTGTGAAATGGCCGGTTACATTCTCAATTTTTAACACCCTGTCAGCGCATGAGGAGATCATTAATACCAGGGCCGCAGGAATGATCAGATATATTCTCATAATCAGCCAATAATGATTTAACAATTTATTTGTTATCACATCAATACCTTCTAAAGAGGTAAATTTACCTCAAAAAGTACTAAGAACAACGGAGTGAAAAAATATATGAAAATAAACTGTTGCAGTTGGAAAAATTGTATTTTAATCCTTTATGTCAATCTTAATTCTGCATTTGATGAAAATCACGGTAAACAATATCCTTCTTGAAGTCCATAACGGGGCAAGGGTAAAGGATGCGGTTATTAAGTTTTATTCGCATACAGGCCTGAAAATTCCCAAACACTTTCCGGTGGTTGAAGACCGTTACGGTAACGTGGTTGCAGACGACGGTGAACTTACCGACGGGAATACTCTTTTTATCAGGAAAAGGGGTAAAAAGAGAATACCATTCCTGAGAGTGGTTTCATTAGTAATTGCCATAGGACTTGTTTCCGCATGCAGCACAGGAAAGAAAGCACTAACCGGAAGCCGGGGTGAAAGACAGGCCGTCATTTTTGCCGTAAACGACATGCATGCCATGATCGATAATTTCCCAAAACTTGCATACATCGTTGACAGTTTACAGGCCATTTATCCTGATATGCTGCTGGTGGCTGCCGGCGATAATCAGACGGGAAATCCGGTAAACGATCAGTATCCCGAAAAAGGATTGCCAGTGATCGAACTGATGAATGCGGCAGGCTTTGATCTGAGCGCTGTGGGGAACCATGAATTCGATTCACATCCTGAAGGATTCAGAAATCTTACCCAAAAAGCGAACTTCGGATTTATTTGTGCTAACGTGTCAGCCGGCGCTTCGAATCACATCAGGATAGAACCTTTTAAAATCATCACCTTGCCAAACGGACTGAAACTGGCGTTTCTCGGGCTGTTGCAGATCAATCAGAATGACATTCCCGATTCGCATCCCGACAATCTGAAAGGATTTACTTTCCGGCCTCCGTTTGAAGCTGCCCGTGAATATATCTGGCTGAAAGACAAAAGCGATATTTTTATCGCACTGACCCACCTTGGTTTCGAAAACGACGTACGGCTGGCTGAAACCATGCCTGAAGGTATCGATCTGATCATCGGAGGACATTCACATACAAGGGTTGAAAAAGAACAGATCCACAATGGCATCATGATCACACAGGCCGAAAACAAACTTAAATACGGCACTCTGATAAGGCTTGCCAAAAAAAGCGACGGAACATTGCAGCGAAGCATGCAGCTGATCGACATAAGAAATTCGAAGAGTGAAAAGCCTGCCATTCGTGCAATGGTTGACAGATACAACGATAATCCCGTTCTTAAGGAAGTGATTGCAACAGCTGAAGATGATTTTTCAACTTATGAAGAGCTGGGTTACCTTATGGCTGATGCTCAGCGGGATGCCTCGAAAGCAGATATTTCACTTGTAAATCCGGGAGGCGTTCGGACCGACCGCCTGGCAAAAGGCCCCATAACGGTTATGAATGTTTATCAGCTCGATCCGTTCGGAAATGAGCTGATCGTGACAAAGCTTACGGGAAATGAGATCCGTTCCCTGATGCTGGCAGCCTTTCCTCTGGACGACAATTCACCCGTTTATCCCTCAGGGATCAGGACAGAACTGATACCAGACGGTAAAGGCGGTCTTGCAGATGTG
>CAZTJT010000091.1:0-4861 GCA_964613785.1 uncultured Rikenellaceae bacterium | reverse complement strand
CCGAGGTCAGCTCGCTGAACTGAGGGCTAAAACAAAAAATCACCATACCGCGAAGCGGAAGGGATAAGGTTGATAGGTCCCCCCCACCGGATCACCAAAGGTAATCCGCCGAGGTCAGCTCGCTGAACTGAGGGCTAAAACAAAAAATCACCATACCGCCAAGCAGAAGGGATAAGGTTGATCGGTCCCCCCACCGGATCACCAAAGGTAATCCGCCAGCCTCAACAATCAACAAGCCACCAGGACATAATTATTTGATATTGGGATTTTCCTAATTTGATCTTTTGACGAAATCCCCTCAAATACACATGAAAACCATGGCAAATTTTTGCTGTAGGTTACTCCGTATGTTTTGACAACTTAGAGTTACCGGTTTTATATTCCGATTCTCTTTTATCTTTGGAATGAATTGAAAAGCGGAATCATGAAAGAGAAATTCATTGAACAGTGGAGGAAATACTTCGGAAATGCTGAACTTCCGATAGTCTTCTATTATACCGATGGTGACGGCGGCGCTGAGTGGGCAGAAAAGGACAAGATACACAGATGCCTGATCTGCGAACTTAAAAGAGTTCGGAACGGGAAGTCATTGGTATTCAATGCAGAAAGAGTGAAGTGCGGCGGCGCTAAAAGATATCTTGGATATACGGATAAAATGAGGCCGGGATTTGAATTCTTCCTCTCATGCGGTAATAAGCAGATGGAGGGGGAAAGATACCTTCGTACCCCGGAACTGGTGAAGGAGTTCATGAAGAATCAGCAGTCAATACCGGGCGCTGGGAGGAATATAGTCTTTAAAAGATGGGATAAGATGGATGAAAATGATAATCCTGATGTTGTGATCTTTTTTGCTATACCTGATGTGTTATCCGGACTGTTTACCCTTGCCAATTTTGACCAGTCCGAACCAAACGGTACCTTCACACCTTTTGCTGCAGGCTGCGGATCAATAGTTTATTATCCATATCTGGAAAGCAAATCCGAAAGACAAAGGGCCGTGATAGGGATGTTTGATCCTTCAGCAAGACCGTGTGTGCCTGAGAATGTGCTTACTTTTGCTGTTCCATATAAAAGATTTGAAAAAATGGTCAGCTATATGGAAGAGAGCTTTCTGATAACTGAAACATGGTCTGTGATCAGAAAACGGATGCTTTTGGAAAAAGAGAGTTTTTAAAATTTTACCTGAGAACCTTTTCTTTCCTTAACTACGGCTTTATTTTAGTATATTTATCTTATTCTTTGTCAAAATAATAAGAAAAAAGTAACATTAACTTAAATAGATCTTACTATGGCATTTATAGGTACACGCAACAGATTCAATGAATTCAGGGAAGAATTCATCAGAGATACAGGATTAAAGAGTGTTGAAGACAACCTTGAACTGTATACCCAGTACGTTACAGCACGTTTTGTCGATCAGAATCACCGTCTTCTGAATGACCTTAACAATCAAATCCAGGAGTTGTATAAAGTGCTTAAGAAAGTCTGAGAAGTCTATTAATGATCCTCGATCCATCTCAGACGGGCCATCCTGATTCTGTTTAATTCAGGATTTTAGGGCAACTTTGTACCAGTTGCCGCGATAATGAACAATTTCAGAGGCGGATATTGTGAAATAAATCAGGGAAAGAAATCTATAAAAGATTTCATTCCTTTCTTATGCATCTGAAATGTGTAAATTTAAGAAGCTGTTTTTACTAAGTAAATCAAATAAACATATTCCCCAATATGAACCCACTCACCAGAAGAAAATTCGTAGAAAAAGCTGTGATAACCGGTGCCGGAGTATCCGTCCTGCCCGTTATTACTTCCGCTCAGGAAAATGAGCTGCGGAATGACGTAGTTTCCGGATTGACGAACCCGGAACCAGCTTATAAACCTGAAAACCTCTTTACTCAGCCTGCATTGCCTGACAGGGATGCCTTTAAACACGATTTCAGCACCATGCGCCCCCTGCGAATCAAAGCTCCGGTAACGGTAACAGTAGGCCAGGGCGAAGGAGACCTTCAGGGTAAGGACAATAAAATACTTCAGGCTGCTGTCGACTATGTGTCCCAACTTGGAGGAGGCACCGTTCATATTCTCCCGGGTACCTATGAAATGCACAATTCCTTGTTCCCCAGGGCCGGTGTGACAATAAAAGGATCGGGTGAAAAAACCATCCTTCGCAAATCCCCGAGCGTCAGCAGCAAAATAATCCGTGAGGCCGACTGGTATGAGTACTGTGTAGAGGTTGAGGACCCCAAAGGATTTACAAAAGGAGGAGGCCTGGCCCTCAGCGCCGATAAAAAAAACGACCAGGAAGTATTCCTTTTCACGATCACGGCAATAAAAGACAACATCCTTTTCCTCGACCGTCGGACAGAGAAGAACTTCTGGCCAATGGATGACGCACGGGCAACTACAAGATTTTCAATAATTCATGCTCTGAATGTTAATAATGTAAGAATTGAGGACATTGTACTCGACGGTAATCGTTCAGAGAATGAGCACGTGAATGATAATTATGCAGCTGCAGTATTCATGCAGTACTGTGACAACTGGTCATTCAGGAATGTGACAGCCCGCAATTACAACGGCGATGGATTCAGCTTCCAGGTCTGCGATGACATTCATTTTGAAGACTGCCATTCATTGAACAATAACGATCTGGGTTTCCATCCGGGCAGCGGATCGCAGAGGCCTGTTTTTAAACGGTGTACTTCAAAAGGCAACAGTCAGGGGTTTTTCTGGTGCTGGGGAGCCTGCTTTGGCATAGCTGAGGATTGTGTCGCTTCAGAAAACAAGAAATACGGGGTGAACTTCGGACACAGAGACACAGATAATATTCTCAGGAATTGCATTATTGAAAATAATGAAGAGGTCGGAATACTCTTCCGTAAGGAGGAAAATGAATACCGAACCGGCGACAGGAATATTATCGAAAAGTGTACTGTTCGTAATAACGGGAAAAACAGTAGCGGCTTTGGCATCGATATACAGTGGAAGACAAATGATATAACAGTGCGTAACTGCCTGATTGAAAATACTCAGGGGGGACCGCAAACCACCGGAATAAGGATTAGTGCGGAAGCACAAAGGATCACGCTCGAAAACAACAGGTTCTCAGGAATTGCCGTTAAGATTGATGATCAGCGGCCAAAAAGCTGATGAAATCCGGATGCCGCATTTAAATTCTGCATGTTAATAACAAGAGAAAACTCTTAAAAAAATGCTGGTTGTATCTAAAACCCTTTCAGTATCATTGTGTTACCTTTGAGTGCCCTGGCGGCTAGACGTAAGTGTTTGAACCACAATGGATCACAAGAGCAAGCACAAAGGCCTCCAAGGTTAAAATAGTAATATATGACACCATTGATACTGTCTCGTGAATTATTTCTTTTTATAATTGAACCGCAGCAGGCTTGCACTTCTGCCTCCTCCTTCGTTGGTAATGATCATGTCTCCGTTGGGGTAAAAGGATATCCCCTCCGCATTGTTGAAAATCATCGGATTGAGCATCTCGATATGTTCAATTTCCCCCGACATATTGAAAATGAAGAGCATATGATCTGAAGATGAAAGGATGAAAAGCTTCTTTGTCAAAGGATTAATACCTATTGCAGAAGTCATGAAGTCAATTCTGGGTTCCGGAGCCTTTCCCTTGTTTTTCTCTCTTATGGGAAGATTAATTTTCTTTTCCATGGCAAAATCCCTGATCTCCTCAAGATCAAATTCAAAAACCGGATCTTTCGAGAGTGTTTTTGTTTTAAGGTCAAAAGCATAAATCTCCCTTTTGTCCTTGTATTCAGAACCTTTAAGGGTCTGGCCTTTGGGCGCTATCAGAAGCCTGTTTCCATCAGGATCGTAACAAAGCCCTTCGTTGTTTCTTGAAGGGATATTTGTAAAAAAAACATCAAGATCAAAATTCTTCGACTCATGGTCGGAGATCTCGAAAAGTGTTCCATCGCTTCGGAGAACATATATTTTTCTTCCCACGCTTGCTATCCCTTCATAATCACCGTTTATATTAAAGGTGAATTGTCTTTCGAGCTTATTCTTTTTAACGTCATATATGAATATTATCCCGTTTTCATCCTGAATGCACGCAAAATAATCGGCTCCCAGGTAAGTTATCCCGGATATTTCATGAAGCATCCCTGGCAGTACAAAGGCAGCATCAGCTTTATTTAAATTGTACCCCTGGGTATTTTTACCCTCATTATTAGCAGTACTGCAACCTGAAAGATAAAGAAAAGCAATCGTTAATATAGAGTGAAATAAATTTATCATTAATAAATGCATTTTGTATATTTAAAGAAAATATCATTAGATCAGATATCGTTTAAATGGTGATCATTCAAATTTAAGCCATAAGCCGCTAATGGTCAAGAAAATTTGCATGATCATTACGTTTGTCCGATATTTGATAATTACTATACCCTTAATTAACAGTTACAAAAATTGAATTATTCAAAACCTGATTTATCGTTGATTTTGAATATAAAAAAATTACTTTAATAAGAATTGCCTGAAGTTAATCATCCTTAAAACTATAAGTAATGTCCGACAATTTCTTCAATCTGAATAATTCTGATTTTCTCGGTATCCTGGTGAGGTTTGTCATCAATACTTTTTTCCTTATCATCCTTATACGGGTAATCTATTTCCGTTATTCAAGGAAGGAAAAATTCCTTTTTACTTTCTTCCTGATGGGCATAACGGTATTCTTCATCACTTCAATGCTGAAATCGGTTTTTATTGAATTTGGAATGGCAATAGGCTTGTTTGCAATCTTTGCAATTCTCAGGTTCAGGACCAGGAATTTCAGTCTGAAAGACATGTCATATATTTTTACCACTATAGGGATTTCTGTAATTAA
>CAZTJT010000090.1:0-4875 GCA_964613785.1 uncultured Rikenellaceae bacterium | reverse complement strand
CTTCGCTGTAAACCTGTTCAACGAAATCACAGTGGGCCGACATTCCCGAAAACTCTACAAGCCTTTTGAGACCGATCTCACCCCACCTGCCTCTGACCCTTGGATTCCTCAGGGCATTCACGAGCGCTCCGGTTTCGCGCTGAAGGCTGCTTTGGGTAGCCTGTATCTTTTCCATCATTTCGGCGACCTTTCCAAAAGAGACACTTGAATCCTTTCCAAGTTCATCCACTTTGGTTTTATAGGTTTCAATAGCCTCTTTCACAGGTTTGAGAAGATCCTCGATTGCCTTCTTCCGGGTCTCAAGATCTGTTTCGGCTTCGGTTTTATGTGCCGAAAACTGAGTCAGGGCAAGATCAAGGAATTGCCTGTTGTTCTGCCCCAGGGCATCTGCTGCCGCTGATTTGAAGGTATCGAGCATGGCTGTCTTTGCTTCCTCCATGCTTTTTTTCTGCATCTCTTCCCTGTTCTTCTGTTCTGTAATTTGCTGTTCCAGGGATGCAAGTTCGCATGCCTTTCCCATCAGCTCTTTCTGATGTGCTCTTACAAGAAAGTATTTTGTGGCAAAATGCACTGAAATGCAGCCCACCAGGAATCCGCCAATGATTAAGAGTATTTCCTTATCCATGATTTATTTTTTATTAATTCAAACCTGTTTGTAACGCAAATATAATATGGTGGGCTAAGTACATGACAAATTTTACAACATTCGTTAAGTTTATCTATATCGTTGTTAAAAAACAAGTTGGCAATGTAAGTTAGCCCATATTTAAACAAGCTCTTTGCCGTACTACCATTTTTCTTGATTTTAATGGGCTTCAGAGTATCGAGATATATTCTTGCCTTATAAATCCACGCAAAAGCAATTAAAACCAGAGACGCCAGGCTTCTAAATCCGTTACTCCCTGACGGTTATCCGGATGATTCATCACCTGGTTCCATAAACCTCTGTCCCATTTCCTTTCCTTACGTGCAAGTTCCTCGAAAGTGCCGGCATACTTCACATTTGGTGGAGTAGTCATAACCGAGACATAGCCATTCCTGATCATGCTGGCATTTACTAAGATGCCACACTGTAATACTAACTTGTAATCACCCGGCCACGGTTTCAATTAGCCCCGGGATTTTCTCCTGTATGTTTAATCAAGCTGCACGCCGGCAAAGTTCCTTATCTGCTCCGACAGGCCTGTATAACAATTCATATCCCGGATTGCATGGACCTTAATCACCATAATCCATCACCCCTTCCGTGTCAATACTCTCCTTCATCTTGCGGATATTCATATATAGCTGGCCAAACTCCTTCTTCCAGTCCTTCCTTCCTGCGAAATACCCGAAAACACAGAGCATAACAAAGAACAGGATCCATATTACCAGCAGAAGGATAAAGTTGTCAGTGTATCTCATAAGCCTCGTGACAAACACTATTCCGCCACCCGTTCCCAGCAGTAATAAAAGAGGCACAACGATCAGGTAATCGATCAACCGGAAATAACTGATCTGTTTCTCTGCTTTTTCCAGGAACTCAGTTACCGGCAGTGAATAGATATCTGCCGGTAACGGCTTGTATCTCAGATACAGGTATAATGCTCCGGCAGCGACTCCTGCTCCAAGCAATGAAAAACCTGTTGCTTCAAGCCCTGAGCGCGTACTGACAATGGCAAGATAGATCACTGCCAGCATTATGTTGAACGTAACGTAAAGAATCTTCCTTCTTTTTATCTGCGCCTGGTAAGCTTTGAATGATTCAGTTATCATAGATATGTCCTCCTCCTTTTTCACGGGATCTGTTCCCTCTTGTGCCTTCCGGCTTTTCAGTTTTTTAAAATCGTCAAGTTCCATATTTCTCCTCCCACTCTTTTCTTATCTGTTTCTTTATCCTGTGTATCCTGGCTCTGGCATTCCCTTCAGTGAGCCCGGTGATCTCCGCGATATCCCTGTAGTCTGTATCCTCAAGGTAGAGAGTAACCAGCATCCTGTCGGTATTCCCCAGGCGGCTCTTAAAATCATCAAAGAATATTATCTTAATCTCACTGTCATCATTTTCCTGATCTTCTTCCTCAAGCTTCTCGGTCATCCCTCCTTCCGGCAGGGGAACCTCATGATGAGCGTTCCTGTTCATTTTTGACAGGTGAGTGAGACAGGTATTGACTGCTATCCGGTTTACCCAGGTACTCAGCTGAGCTTCTCCCCTGAAGGTCTTTATGTTAAGCCATATCTTAAGCAGTATCTCCTGGTATGCGTCATCACACTCCAGCTTGCTGCCAAAATAATGCCGGCATATACGGTGGATCCTGCCGTCGTTTTCACTCAGTGCTTTCCTGAAAATTTCATCCTGCTGAAGACCGGAGATCATTTCTGATAATTGGATTAATGTTGTTAAATTAAACTACCCGTTAACTTATTTTGAAACATTGTCATGGATAATCAATTCCGATCATTTAGACAATGACCTCAATGATTTGTTACACTCCTGAAAAACATTTAAGATTTAAACAACTGCTGCCTGGCCTGTTGCATTAATTTTACATTACCGTAACCGGGAAATTCATCCTGCTATCCTTACCGCTTTATCCTGGGCTGTCAGCGCCAGCCATGTTGCAAGGAAGCAATGCTCCTGCGACATGGCTGTCGCGGTGCGGTTGACCACATCATTTACCAGTTGCTCCCCATAAGGCATATAAACATTAGAACAATCATAATACAGTGTTTCCTTCCTGTTCACAAGGAACAGGTGGTTGTCTCCCTTTCTGCCGGCTATGTCGATGTACTTCCGCATTTCGATATATCCGTCGGTACCAAGGATAAAGGTTCTTCCGTCTCCCCAGGTGGCCAGACCACCGGGAGTGAACCAGTCAATACGGATATAGCCTGTGGCATGAGGGCTTCTTACCATCATATCGCCGAAATCCTGGTATGTCGGATATTTGCCGGTGTTAAAATTGCCGACTTGCGACAGGGCCACCTCTGCGCTCGTGGAACCGGTGTAAAACAGGAACTGGTCGCACTGGTGAGATCCTATGTCGCATAAAATGCCTCCTGCCCTGCCTGGATCAAAAAACCAGTCGGGACGTGTTGCAGGATTCATCCTGTGAGGACCGAGGCCTATCGTCTGAACCACCTTGCCTATGGCTCCGGCTTTAACCAGTTCCCCGGCTTTTACCGAAGCAGGATTTCCCAGACGCTCGCTGTACATTATGGAATATATCCGCCCGGTCTCTTTCTGAACCTTCTTTACCTCTTCAAACTGGCTTAGAGTCAAAATTCCGGGTTTATCAGCCATGAAATCTTTTCCTGCCTTCATAACCCGGATACCCAGGGGCGCTCTTTCGACGGGTATCGAAGCACTGGCAACCAGTTGAACGGATTTATCCTCAAGTATCTCCTGCTCGCTCCGGGCAATTTTGACATCCGGGTAGCGCTTCGTGAATCCGGCCAGCAATTCGAGCTCTTTTGCAAACACCGATACGAGTTTGCCTCCGCCTCCAATAAGGGCATCTGTCATACCATAAATATGGCCATGGTTGAGGCCTATGACTGAAAATCCAATTGAATTAGCCGGGGCCGACTTTTTTTCAGGTTTCAGTATGACCTCAACCGGTCTTGAAGTATGATGAAAATCTCCTGAAAAGATTTCCGGCGGGAACATTGAGAAAGCTGTAAGTCCTGTTGCCGAGGCAAGGGATCTCCTGATGAATCTGCGGCGGTTGGTTTCCATAATTCGGTGTTGCAGAGGTTTTGAAAGATTTGATCAAAAGTACAAAATAGAAAAATTGTTTAGCGGTTAAGATTCACCGAAGTTGCTATTTTTACATTATAACAAAAAGGGGAAAATGAAAATATTATCCTGGAATGTGAACGGCATACGCGCCATCGCAAAAAAATCTTTTTTTACTGATCTTGAATTGATAGATCCGGATATTATCTGTATACAGGAGACCAAGGCGCAGGATGTCCAGGTTGCTGAAACTCTTCAGCCACTCAGGAATTATCATATCTGGTCAAATTCTGCAGTGAGGCCGGGATATTCAGGAACAGCTGTTATATCAAAGGTCAGGCCACTGAAAATAACCAGAGACATCGGCATTGAGGAATATGATGCCGAAGGCAGGGTACTGTGCCTGGAGTTTGAACAATTTTTCCTGGTTAACGTCTATGTTCCCAACTCAGGGGCTGAACTTGGCCGGCTGGCATACAGGCAGGAATGGGACAAGGCCTTCTTCAATTATCTGAAAAACCTTGAAACAATAAAACCTGTCATAGTATGCGGTGATCTGAATGTGGCACACAGGGACATTGACCTCGCACGTCCGAAACCAAATTACAATAAGGCTGCCGGTTATATGCAGGAGGAAATAGACGGGATGGACAGGCTCACCGGCGGAGGACTGGCTGATACATTCCGCCATTTTTATCCTGACATGACCGGAAGATATACATGGTGGAGCTTTATGGGCGGAGCAAGATCAAAGAATATCGGATGGAGGATCGACTATTTCCTTGTAAGCAGGTCGTTCCTCCCGAAAGTTAAGGATGCATTCATTCTCGAGGAAATAAACGGGTCAGATCATTGCCCGGTAGGAATTATCCTTGACCTTTAAATGCACACCCTCTCATCAGGTTCGTATCCTTTTTTCACCTCTGTAGCTTCTGACATTCCGTATCTTCCTAAGGTAGGCTATCGTTGCATCAGCCGTTGAAATAAATAGTGACTGGCCCGGATCACTGTGATCGTATTTGTAAACCTGTGTCATATAGCTGTTCATGGCAACCGTATAAGTCTTATCCATCGTAAGCCGGGTTCCGCTTTCATCGTACAGGATCACATCTGCAAGACCGCCTTTACCGTCTGGTATCAGTTCTGTCCTGATCCCTGAG
>CAZTJT010000089.1:0-4992 GCA_964613785.1 uncultured Rikenellaceae bacterium | reverse complement strand
CGGTAAAATCGCAGCAGCTTTTATCTTTTTAATTTTTAACTCTTAATTCGCATTACAAAGGAATTTACACTTAAAACGATTTTTTTAAATTTTAATAAAATCAGATGAGCTATAAACCAAAGATCCTGATTATAATATTATTAATCAGTTACGTTTATGTTGTTGATGGACAGGATGGGATTAAAACTTTTAATTTAACTAAATTGTCCGCACCATCAGCTGTAAGACTTTCCGATTTAGGTTTTGCAGAAGTAAACTATATCCCATTGGAAACCAAAGAGCAATGTTTGATCTCTGATATAAATCTGACATCTTATAAGAATCACAATATTAACAAAATAATACCAGGGGATGGTTATTACATCATCAAAAATGGAGGCAAAGTCCTTAAGTTTAGAGAAAATGGGACATTTGCAGCAAATATTGGAAAGGTTGGAAGAGGTCCTGGTGAAATAGATCAAATTGAAGATCTGGATATTGATAAAGAAAATCAGAATGTTTATATGGTTTCAGGGTGGCAGAGGAAATTCTATGTTTATTCGCCATATGGTGAATATATTAGGACATTTAATGTTCCTTCTTATGTTCGTGAGTTCAGATTTTTTGAGGACAATCTTTTATGTTTCTGTGGAAATAACAGAGGCAGCAATAGTAACAGTTTTATATTGATAGATAAATCAGGGCATCTTTTGAAGAGTTTTCCCAACAGATACCAATTTAAATCAAAAAGCACATATGGTTTTAACCACGAAATTCTCTTTTATGTATTTAATAAAAAACTATTTATCAAAGAATTATGTTCAGAAACAGTGTATTCATTCGAGAATTCAGGTTTCAAACCTCATTTAGTTATTGATGTTGGTAAAAAGCAGGTTACTCCGAAAGTACGTTCCGAATGTGATATGTTCGAGATAAATGCTAATTATATACAGCCCAGGGATTTATTGGAATTTGGGAATTTTGTATACTATGCATACGTTGATAAATATGTTCAGGGAGACGTTAGAATTTATGGTTTTATTGGTTCCCAAAAGGATAATTATCAGGCACTATTTAATTTAGGGGAGGGTATTACTAATGATCTTGATGGAGGACCGAATGTTTTACCGTTAACGACAAAGGATGATAATACCATAGTATCATTGATCGATGCCATTGATCTTAAAAATCATGTTGCCTCTGAAGCTTTTAAGAAATCAAAACCCCTTTACCCCGAAAAGAAAAAAGAGCTTGAAAAGCTTGCAAACAGTCTGAAAGAAACAGATAATCCGGTTTTGGTACTGGTAAGGCTTAAGAAATAATGCAGATGGGCGTAACGGCGTAACGGCATAAGGGCTTTAATGCATGAAGAAGATGAGAGGGAGAAAGGGAGAAACGGAGAATAGGTGAGACCAGGAGACTTATTTTTGGGCAATCCACAATCTTCACAAACCGTCATTCCGGGTTCCGTCTGATCCGGATACAAAGTAGCCAAAAGGTTAAAGTCATTCCGAGACCCGGGCGCCCGGGTTGCAAAATTGCCCACATAACATCGGTCATTGCGAATCCCGGTGGCCCGGGGCGAAGGAATCCCGTCCCCCCAGACAGATTGCCGCTAAGGGGCCCTGTACATCGGGCAGGATCGTTTTTTTGACTATTTGCTGGTTTGGGACTAAGATCCCCAATCGGGAAGAACCCGATCGGGGATGACGTCATCTATTTGAATGTTTTGAATTGGGATGGGCCCGACTCTTTGCAGGCTTTCCTATAAGGAGCCTTAATCGCATTAAGTAAATACTGCACTTCACGCGACTTTATTCAGGAAGAATGTGCCTGGTGTTATTGCCTAAGATTCAACGGAATTTAAGATTTCTATTACTTTTTCCTTTAATCCGGGCAGATTAACAATTAAGATATCACAGGTGTTATTTTTTGTCCCTTTTAATCGTGTGTTTGATTTTTACCAGAGCAAAATTCAATTCAATAGTTGTTTCTGTTCCGCTTAATCCAAGTTCATCATCAAGTATTTCTGCGATTAGTTCTCCGTTTCGATGAAGCAACGACTGTTTCTCATTCTCTGTTTTTGAGATTGAAAGTTGCTTTACATTCCTTCCAAACTCTCTTATCCTGGCAAATGTCTCAATAATTTCAATTGTGGTTTGTGTTGCGACCGGACCTTTCAAAATTGTCGCAAGCATATATAAACCTTTTTCGGTAAAAGCTTTAGGAAGTTTTGTCTTCCCTCCTTTGATTGAAGTCGAAAATTTCGTCTTCAATTGCAACCATTCAGTTTCGGGAACATCAATGATGTATCCAACCGGAAATTTATCAGGGTTGTTTTTGACAGCTTCATTAATACGTTTCGTTTCAACATTGTACAATAAAGCTACGTCAGAATCGATCATTACCAATTGATTTTCGATGGTAAGAATTTTTTCTTCTATCTGCTTAATTATATTCATTTTGGTCAATTATTTATTTGAATAGCTGTTTGGCCTTATATTTTCTCCTGATTAACCCTTCAACAAAACTATCCTTAACCCTTTACGAAGATTGTCTTATCTGACTTCCCTGGTAATAGGTTTCAAAATGAAGCAATTTTAGTGAATCACTTTGAATTTTGACTGCCAGCGAATAGGCAAGTCTGTAGATCTTAAGGTCCTTATAACTACTCATGATTATTCCCTAAGCACGTATTTTAAAAAGCGACGACAATCAAATGTAAGAAAAAATTCTGACAAGAGGATACTCTTTCTTATAGAACAAATATTGCGGTGTGTGTGGTATGGAATAAAGGTGTGAAGGCGTGAATTCGTGAAGCTCCGTTGGAGCGGCATGTTTATAGAAATGAGCCGTCATTCCGGGTCACGCCTGATCTGTATACAAATTAGCCATAAGGGTAAAGTCATTCCGAGTCCCGGGCACTCGGGTTGCAAAATGCGGTAGATGACCACCGTCATGTCGAATCCCGGGGGTATGGGGCGAAGAAATCTTGCCCCCGAAACAAATGCCGACAAAAAATTAGCCCGTTACTCAACCATTTCCGTCGTTTACCTGAAATAAGCGCTGAAAAAGAAGGCTGGTGTCCACTTCTGTCCACTTCTGGCAGATTCTGGTAGATTCTGTCAACTTCTGTCCACTTTTTCCTGGCTTTTTCTTGCAACTATGTCAATCTTATTGCTGAAATTTATGGTCTGAAGCTGTCATTTGTCAAAATTGCCCGGTGGTGAAATTATTTATGCTACGGCTTCCTGACCTTCATTAACAAATGAGGGAAGCGCTCTGGCAAAGATAATATAACAACCTGATTAACCGGAAGATCTAAAATTGAATCAGTTTTAAATGAATAAATTAGGTAATAACATTTAAACTTACGATTATGAAAAAGTTAGGTAAACTGAAAGTCAATCCTGAGAAAATAATGAAAAAAAATGAACTATTGGTTCTTCGGGGTGGAGATGGTGATTGTCACTGTATGTGCTGGAGTAGGGATCCAATTCCTCAACCAATGGGGCTGATGGCTTCCTGGAACCAAACAGATTGTACTGATAATTGTGGAGTGATGGGATGGTCAGGGACATGGAATTGTATGTATTAATTAAGGATGATTTTTCCCAGGCTTAATTGGGAGGCTTACCTTCCATCCTGATGGTCTCATATATTCCATAAAAAATCTAAACTATGAACTATTTCTTTATGGTTATTATTCTCTTTCTTGCTTTTTCTTGCAGATCTCCCCGGGACAAGCTTTATAAATTTGATCCCACTATTCTGGTCGAAAATAAGGTTACGCTCAAACAGATTGCAGATGATATCATTTATATTCCATTAGATGATAGTATTAAAATCAGATTTATTAACCAAGTCAAAATGACAAATAAGTCAATTTTAGTATCCACAGATGAAAATGTGTTAAAATTCAATCATTACGGGGAAATGATCAGAAAAATAGGCAATAAAGGAGTGGGGCCCGGGGAGTACACATACTGTGCAAAATTTGCCGTTGATGATGTATGCGAGACAGTTTATATAAAGGACAGAGGTACAACGATTAAAGTATATTCAAAGGATGGTTTATATATCAGGGACATTTACTTAAAAGATCAGGCAAGCGGAATCGATGCTATAGAGTTTTATAATTCCGGATTATTTTTAGCTCATTATCTTCAATTTGGTGATTCACATTATAATTGGACAATTATTGATACTCTGGGAACAGTGAGAGAAAGGAAAGAAAGAACAATGCCGGAATTCTCAAGTAATTGGTTAGAAGGTAGTTTTACTTATAAATACGACAATAAGTTATTCTTTTGGAATCCCTATAATGATACAGTTTTTTCTATTTCTAAAGATTTGAGTTATAAACCGTCGTTTCTGTTTGGACAAGGTGATTTTAGATTGCCGAAATCAAATTTTGATCCATCAGAGGTAATAACTCATTTTATGCTAATTAGATCCTTATTTGAAACAAACCGTTTTGTCGTGTTAAGGTACAGCTATAATAGAAAGGGAAGCATAACCTTGATTGAAAAAAAAAGTAAGAAATCATTCTTAACATTTGTTGAAAATTTTGAGTCCGGAGGTATAACTAATGATCTTGATGGTGGGATTGATTTTCAGCCAGTAAGCTATTTAGCTGAAAATGAACAGGAATATGTGATTGGTTTTTTCGATCCATATAAACTAAAGATTCATGTTGCCTCAGAAACCTTTGAAAAGTCTGTTCCAACTTATCCCGAAAAGAAAAGAGAACTTGAAAAGCTTGCGAACAGCCTGAAGGAAACGGATAATCCGGTTCTTGTACTGGTCAGGCTTAAGAAATGATGGAGATGGGGCGTGAAGGCGTGACGGCGTTAAGGCGTCAAGGAGTGTAGGTCTGCAACAAACGGATCCGTTCAAGGCGCAGACAAAGCTCTGCAGGAGCTTGGGTCAGTCACCGGAAGCCACGGCAGGGGCTTAATGTGAAGTGTGCCGGGCATGTAGTAAGTCTTAAGGGTGAGGAGAGAGTTTCAC
>CAZTJT010000088.1:0-5257 GCA_964613785.1 uncultured Rikenellaceae bacterium | reverse complement strand
CTTACTGCCCTGGCTTTTCTGATCCCGGCAATTTACATAAATCTCCTCCCTGCCACTGAACCGGGTGACTCGGTGATTCTTGCATATATTCATTTGCCGCTCCTTATGTGGTTCATATACGGGATAGTATTCGTCGGTTATGATTTCAGGGACAGGTACAAGCGGATAGGATTTATAAGATTTAACGGTGATCTGTTGATAGTCTATGCACTCATTGCGATTGCGGGCGGTCTTCTGACGGCAATCACCATCGGGTTGTTTGATTCAATCGGATTAAATATTCAAACCTTCTATGGGGAGAATATAATTTTAACCGGTGCTGCAGCAGCTCCTGTTGTCGCTGCATTTATTATCGAAAAATATCCGGCCCTGGTTAACCGGATTGCCCCATTAATAGCTGCAATCTTCAGTCCGCTGGTACTTATAACCCTGACCGTCTTTCTTGTCGTGATGCTGGTTACCGGAAAAGATCCGTACAATGACCGTGATTTCCTTCTTATTTTTAATGCAATGCTGTTAGGAGTAATGGGTATAATTATCTTTTCTGTTACTGGAACATCAGGGATCAGGAAGCAGAAATTCAACACCCTGGTTTTATTCATGTTGTCGATCGTTACAATTGTAATTGATCTTATAGCCCTGTCTGCCATCTTTTACAGGCTTGAGGAATATGGAATGAGTCCGAACCGGCTGGCAGTTCTGGTATCGAACATTCTGGTCCTGATAAACCTGGCTTTGATTATGGCAAGTCTCTTCAGGATAAATTTTAAAGGGAAGGATTTCGGGAATGTAGAAATGATTATTGCAAAATTTCTGCCCGTGTATCTGATATGGATTATAATTGTTATTTTCGGATTCCCGGTTATTTTCTGATTAGGATGGTACTGTATTATTTGGAAATCAAATTGCCTTTTTCGATAAGATGATTTGAAAAAGAGAATACCGGTTAACGGATTATTTATCCTGAGCTATACGTGGACTAATAATGATAATAAGGTCTGGTGTTTTCTGAATCACTGATTAAAAGATTCTGATCATTTACTTCCTCTCCAAGTTCTGGATGTCGTTCGACTGCCATCATGACGATTCGTTTTACCATCTGGCTGTAAGAATAATTTTGCATTCCGGCCGCAATGGCAAAGCTTGTATCGATGCTGATGTCGTTATTGGGATTAATATCGAGGAGGTAAAATTTATCATCACGGAGGCGGAAATCGAACCGGGCGTAATCGAGGCAGCCGAATCCTTTCCAGGCTGCGAGGACTGATTTTTCAAGACTCTTAAGCTGTTTTTCTTCAAGTGGGGCAGGGACCAGGGTTACGATTTTTTCGTAATGCTCAGATCCGGGAATGAATTTTGAATCATAGGTACACAATCTCTCACTTGGCTCGTGGAATGCAGAAAAATCCATTTCCGCTGGAGGCAGCATTTCAGGCTGGTCGTTATTCCATACCGAAACATGCAACTCACGGCCATCAATAAAATCTTCGACCATTGCAGGTTGTTTCAATTCTTTGTTTACCAGCAGTATCTGTTCCCTTAGGGAAGATGTGTCGAAAACCACTGATTTTTCAGTTATTGTCAGGCTGCAATGTTCGCGCGATGGTTTTACAATGGCGGGGAAAAGAGTCCATTCGACAGCATCATCAGGAGTAAGCACTGCTCCGTAAGGAACACTTATGCCAAGAGAGCTTAGAACTTTCTTTACTTTCTGCTTGTCGTAGCTCAGATCTATCACCTGAGGTGAATTACCGGTATAGGTAAATCCACTGTATTCAATAATTTCAACCACTCTTCTCTCACTACAGGGCAAACCGGGGAGGCTTTCACATAGGTTAAAGATTATAGTATCGGCAGGACTGTATTTTTTAAGTACCTTTTCAAGATATGGATTTGTGAGTTCTTCAAGATATGTTTCAATGCCTTCTTTTATCAGCGACTCAGCAAGTACTTCATTGGATCTTCTGACATCTCTGATTTCGATACTGTCCCAGGCGGGATCAAGATCATATAGTACTACTACTTTGATGAGAAAATTGTTATTTTATGTATGAGAAAAATAGTTTTTTATGAAGATAAAATGAATGTTCGAAAAAATTAATACAATAAGAAAAAAATGTAAAAAATTCTTTTAACAGGTAATTCACAAAAAGCTGCAAACATGTTGATTAACAGCTTTTTCAAAATAAAGTTCTTTCAGGTCCTCCGGTGATGGTAAAAACCATTTGTTTGCTTAAACAGCAGTCAGTCACAATCAAATAATTTATGTAATATTGAAATTTCAAAAAGGGGTGATTATGACAGAACAGATAAGGCAAATTGCCACGAGGATAAGGGAGATCCGCGAGATATCGGGAATTTCAGCCGAAACTCTGGCCAGTAAGCTGGGACTTGCGAATGATCTTTATGTGAAATACGAAAGCGGCAATACGGATATTCCTGTCGGCATAGTATTTAAAATATCGGAACTTTTCAACGTTGAACTCTCTGTGCTGCTCGGAGGCGATAATCCGAAGCTCCACATTTACAGTATAGTCAGAAACGGGAAAGGGTTGAAGCTGGAGAGGAGGCAGCAGTACAGGTATGAGAGCCTTGCCTATAATTTCATTCATAAAAAGGCCGAAATATTCATGGTAACCATCGACCCAAAGCCCGAAGGAACAATGCTGGAATTCAATTCCCATCCCGGACAGGAGTTTAATTATGTAATAAAAGGTGCCATGATGACAATAATTAACGGTCATGAAATTATTCTGAATGAAGGCGATTCGATCTATTTTAATTCGGGGTTCAATCACGCAATGAAAGCCCTGAACAATGAGCAGGTAAAATTTCTTGCAATGGTTTTATAATTTAAAAGCAGACAATACTGATGGTTCTTGAAAAATACCTTAGGCAGACTGAATTCGGATCATATGAGGATTTCAGATCCGGATATGAAATATCGATCCCCGGTAATTTCAATTTTGCCTATGATGTTGTTGATGAAATAGCGCGGGTCACGCCTGAAAAAATAGCCATGGTATGGTGCGACGACAAGGGAAATGAGGCTGTTTTCACTTTCGGGCAGATGAAATATTACAGCTGCAAGGCAGCCAGTTTCTTTAAGTCGGCAGGGATACGCAAGGGCGATCCGGTGATGCTTATAATGAAGAGGCACTATACCTACTGGTTCTGCACGCTTGCGCTGAACAGGATAGGAGCTGTCACCATTCCGGCAACACATCTGCTTTCCACAAAGGATATTATTTACAGGAACAATGCCGCCAGTATAAAAATGATAGTCTGCGTGCCTGATCCGGTTGTAATGCAGCATGTCAGTGAGGCTGAAGAGAAATCGCCGTCACTGAAGTATAAAGTGTTGATTGACAGCGACAGTGAAGGCTGGATCAATCTGTCAAAGGGTATGGATGAGAGTTCCTCGGAATTTCCCCGGCCGGCTGGGGATGAGGCAGCTGAAAACGGTGATATAATGCTGCTTTACTTTACTTCGGGAACAACAGGAATGCCCAAGATGGTAACGCACGATTTCACATATCCCCTGGGGCATATTGTAACTGCAAAATACTGGCAGAATGTTCAGGATAACGGCCTTCATTTTACAATCGCCGATACCGGATGGGCAAAATCGGCATGGGGGAAGATCTATGGTCAATGGCTTTCCGGAAGTGCGGTAATGACTTATGATTATGACAAGTTTGTCCCTAAAGACATACTGGCTGTGATTGAGAAATACGGGGTTACTACTTTCTGTGCCCCTCCCACAATTTACAGGTTTCTTATAAAAGAAGATCTTGCCGGTTACGATCTTAGCCGGCTCAGGTACTGTGTTGTTGCAGGAGAGCCTTTAAATCCGGAGGTGTTCAGGTTTTTCCATGAAAAGACCGGCATAAGGCTGATGGAGGGATACGGGCAGACTGAATGTACCGTGGCAATAGCGACCTGGCCATGGATGGACCCCAAGCCCGGATCAATGGGCAAGCCCACACCTGGTTATGATATTGACATTGTAGATGAATCGGGCAATTCATGTGAAATCGGAAACGAGGGAGAGATTGTGATACATACATCCGTTAGAAAGCCGGTGGGAATGTTTAAAGGTTATTACCGCGATGATGAGCTGACAAAAAGTGTCTGGTCGGATGGAGTATATAAAACGGGTGATATGGCATGGTGCGACGAGGACGGCTATTTCTGGTTCGTCGGCAGGGCTGATGACATTATTAAAAGCTCGGGTTACCGGATCGGTCCCTTTGAGGTGGAAAGTGCGCTGATAGAGCATCCTGCCGTGCTTGAATGTGCCGTTACGGCTGTTCCTGATCCCGACAGGGGACAGATTGTGAAGGCGACAGTTGTTCTGACCAGGAACTATCGTCCCAGTGAAGAGCTGGCAAAGGAGTTGCAGGAACATGTAAAAAAAGTTACGGCACCCTACAAATATCCGAGGATAGTTGAATTTGTCACCGAACTGCCCAAGACAATAAGCGGTAAAATAAGGAGGGTGCAGATCCGGGAAAAGGAGGGTTAGATTATTAGTTCACAATGCAGAACTCAACTTTAAGCTGAAATCACTGTTGTTTCACTGGTTATAGAGCAGTATTAACCGATTTTGCATTCAATTAGATATTTTACCAGGTAGAAACCTTGGTACATTTTTCTGATATAACTTATATTCAGGATATTTGCTGCTGCTTATGCTCTCTGTAAGCCTGGAGCTTCCCATAAAGATCAGTATAAGCAATACAGGGCCCAACAATGTTATGTTTATAAACTTTCCGGAAGCGGCAACTCCAAAAAAGTAGAAGAATATCCAGATTGCCTGTTCTGAAGTAAAATTTGGGTGTCTGACATATTTCCACAATCCTTCGGTCATGAATCCTTTCAGGATTGATCGGCTGTAACGTTTTTCTCCCTTGGTTTTATTCTTCTTTTCCTGGTGAAACCTGAACAGCTGGTTATCAGCAAGGGATTCAGTAATGATAAATGTCAGCATCAGGATGGATGCCAGTATATCGATAAAATTAATGTGAGCTTCCGGAAATAAAGCAGCCAGGAGGAGCGGCGAAGAAAAAAGGAAGATCACAATGTTTTGAAAGAGTGAAATGAACAGCAGGTTAAAAAGCCCGAACCTCAGCCTGCCTTTCAATACAGGATTCTCTCTCAGCACGGCCCACCTGTAATCCTCATGCCCTTTCCACGGAACAATATTATAGCCTCCCTTTCTTAAAAAATTATAGCTCAGCCTCAGTCCCCAGAT
>CAZTJT010000087.1:0-5352 GCA_964613785.1 uncultured Rikenellaceae bacterium | reverse complement strand
GTACTGCCGCTCCAATGAAGAATGCTGCAAAAGTATCACGGAGCTCAGGGCCGGGGAAAAGGTAAAAGAGGCGAAGAAAAAGAAAGCCCTGTAGTAAAAGCTCCAGGGCTTTTATTTTTAAGTACATATTAGACTTTAACGAAATCATTGCATCAGGGATTTTAATAAATTCACTGAAAAAAAAATCCAACATGAAGACTAAAGGCAACATTATGGTACTGGCCATCACTCTCTGCCTAATCAGCCAGACAGCTATGTCCCAGAATGCAAACCCACGCGTTGACCAGGCTGAACTTCTGAAAAAGTTTGAAGGGACATGGATATGCGAGATCGGGAAGGATACTATTGCACAATGGGATATGATTCCCTACGGCACCGGATTTGAAGCCAGGCTAAAGTACACCTGCGCAGGAAAAATAGTCAAAGAGGGCAAAGGTCTTTATGGTTATGATAAAACTCTGGATAAGATTGTTGAAGCCGGCATTACAAAAGGGAAAGATATCGCCGCGTATGTTATGTGGTTCACCTCCGGCAGCAAATGGGTTTTGATACCATACAGCGATTTGCAGGCACCTGAAAAAGCCGGCTTTAAAATGGAAGGTGAATTCAGGTCACCCGATAACCTTATTGAAACGAACTTTGAAAACGACAGAATTGTCAAAGTCAAAAGCTGGACCAGAGCCAGACAATAATCACCAATAGCAAACAGCTCATCGAAGGAACTCCGGATCCCGGATACATAATTTATCTCACGGGCAATCATTTAATTAAACATCTTTTCTATTTTTATCCGGATATTCCGTAATTAACAATAATAAAGATCCATGAAAAGATATCATAGAAAATGTATCCGTGATTTTTTTAAAACAGAATTTAATGACCTATGGCTTACTACACTCGTAATGATCAGTTTATCAGGATTGACGGCATCGGGTCAGAATAATAACGAATGGCCCTGTTTTCATGGCGCCGACCGGCAGAATAAATCTGCTGAAACAGGACTGCTCAAAAAATGGCCTGCAGCCGGACCTGTGCTTTTATGGACCATATCAGGGCTTGGCGAGGGATATAGTTCGGTTTCGATAGGAGGTGGACTTATATATACTGCAGGAAGGATAGGAAATCAGTCATTTATCTTTGCTTTTGACCTGAATGGTAAACCAGTCTGGAAAAAACCCAACGGTGATGCATGGTCAGTAAATGTATCGTGGGCAAGTTCATATAACGGGCCAAGGAGTACGCCGACATACGAAAACGGAACAGTGTATCACCTGAGTGAAAACGGAAAGTTGACAGCCTTCAGATCAAAGGACGGAAATGTTTTGTGGACACGTGACCTGCCAAAGGAGTTCAATGCTGAAATGCCTATGTATGGGTATGCCGAATCGGTTCTTGTTGTAGGGGAAAATCTTTTTGTCAGGCCGGGAGGAAAAAAGGGTTACCAGGCCTGTCTGAGCAAACGTACGGGTGCGACGATCTGGACAAACACCGACATACCCGGAGAATATGGATATAATTCAATGGTAATAAAAGATATCGCCGGATTTAATCAGGTTATCGGAGCCAGCACGACATGCTATTACAGTCTTGACGCCAAAACCGGTAAACTGCTGTGGAAATATGATTTCATGAACAAGTATGAAGTGAATTGCACCGATGCCATTACATTCAACGATTATGTGTTCCTTACAAGCGGCGAAGGCAAAGGATGTGCATTGATCAGGCTGAAAAAATCAGGAAACGGAATTGCCGTCGAAAAGGTGTGGGAGACCAGTCTGATGGATAATTATCACGGGGGAGTCATCCTGCATAACGGATATTTATATGGTTCGGGAAATTTATCAAGAGGCTGGTACTGCCTTGACTTTCTTACCGGGAAACAGATGTGGAAAACCAACATTGGCACCGGGTCATTGACATACGCTGACGGCATGCTGTACCTTTATGATGAAAAGGGGAACATTAGCCTGGTGAAGGCCTCCTCTGAAAAGCTTGACAAAACCGGAGAATTTAAAGTTCCGAAAGGAGGCGTGGGACCCTACTGGGCCCATCCTGTAGTATGCGGACGCAGGCTGTATCTGAGGCATGCCGATAAGATCTTTGTATATAATGTCTCGTTGAAATAGTTAAGGGCTCATTCCCCTGTCGCAGTGTAGAAGGCTATGTCCCGTTACTAACTTTTAACTTTTTAGTAGCAATGTACATTCAACCATGCCCGATTTGTTGTATACCATGGGGGTTTCTGAATTAAACTGCGGGATATGCCGGAAATAAGGATTAACAATCTGTGTTAATAATTTTAATCATACCTGAAACCGCCCAGACTGATGGTTGAGGGAAATAAAAACTATTTTTGGTAACAAAATAATCCAAAAACAGGAGTATAAAATGTCGCAACAATATTTAAATCATTCAAAGGCAATCTTAACATCTGAGCGTTCAAACTTCAAGGGCGGCAGCAAAGGTTCGGGAATTATCTCTTTATTCGGGTATCAGAACGAATATGACCTGCGTAAGGGTTACCCCCTGCTTACTACTAAAAAGATGTTCACCGCATCCATGTTCCATGAAACAATATGGTTCCTGAGAGGGGATACAAATATTAAGTATCTTGAAGATAATAACTGTCCTATCTGGAGGCCTGATGCTTTTCAGGCCAATCTTCCCGGAATGCAGAAAGAAGGAATCTTCCCTCAAAACATTGTAAAGTATTCTCCTGACTGGGACAAGGCAATGCAGGAATATGGGCAGAGGGTAAAGGAGGATCCTGAGTTTGCTAACAGATGGGGAGATGCAGGGCCTATTTATGGTAAACAATGGCGGAGATGGGAATATTATGATCACGACAAGGGTCTTTTTGTTGAGATAGACCAGGTAGGGAAAATGATAGAAGGGCTTAAAAAGAATCCGACCGGGAAGAAACACATTGTTGATTCATGGAATCCCGGAGATACTCCAAAAATGTCTTTGCCCCCGTGTCATGTTCTCTATCAGGCAACTGCAAATGAAGAAGGCGAACTTGAATTGCAGCTTTATCAGAGGAGTTGTGATCAGTTCCTGGGGGTTCCTTTCAATATAGCAAGTTATGCTGCTCTTACGCATGTAATTGCTAAGGGAGCGGGGATGGTTCCGAAAACCTTTATACATACTTTTGGAGATTCGCATTTCTATTCCAGCATTGGAAAGAGAACACTGTGGCACAGGGATAATTTCAGGGAATTACAGAAAAGAGTAAGAAATGTTACGCAAAGAGAAGGTTATCTGGAGGTTGTTGAATGGATCAATAAAAATGCTCCAAGCGACGGAAATGAAGAAAAGTATGATCATGTAACCGCAATCCTTGAACAAATGTCGAGGGAACCCAAACCAATGCCTCAGCTGCATATTGCAGATAAGCCATTTGATCAGCTTACTATTGACGATTTTGTCGTGAAAAACTATGA
The DNA here is from genome assembly GCA_964613785.1 of uncultured Rikenellaceae bacterium. GTDB lineage: Bacteria > Bacteroidota > Bacteroidia > Bacteroidales > VadinHA17 > LD21. The sequence continues at coordinate 1,909 of CAZTJT010000087.1, read as the reverse complement.
TCCTCATCCTGCTATCAGGAGGAGCATGGCTGTCTGAAAAGAAACCATGGAATTATTATTTCTGTCAGGATAAATGACAAAGAATTTACAACGGATGTTTTGGATGAATTAGTTCTTGCGATAACGGCAACCGGGCTATGGAAGTTATTGCCCTATAAGGAACAGGGTCTGATAAAGGGCCATAGTGAAGTATTGAAACTTATAATTCAGAAAGGTCTTTTCCGGGAAAGGAATGGACTGGAAGAAGATCCTTCATTCAAACAAATTATTCCTTATGCCGTAATTTCCCACATAGAATCCGGGCCCATCGGGGTTCGGAGCAGCCAATCTTTTTATTTATTCAGGAGGAGTTCCGGGCAGAAGGAAAAAAGGCTGCAGAATTTGTACTCATTAGGTGTTGGTGGTCATATGAATCCATCCGCCTCTGTTGATTCAGAAGAACAGTATTTACTTGACGAGCTGAAGAGGGAGTTTTTTGAAGAGGTCAGACTGTCAGATGGCTGCTATATAGAAGATATTGAATTTATCGGCTTTATAAATGATGAGTCAATTCCGGTAAGCAGGGTTCATATCGGACTTTTGTATAATATCCGTGTATCAAATAAAAACCTCCATGTATATGAAACGGATAAAATGACGGCAGCCTGGGTTGAAAAATCCGATTTGGCTGAATTTTATGAGGGGATGGAAACATGGACGAAAATAATATTTGATTGCTATATTAAGTAAAATAGGACAGAAGACGGAAGACCGGAGACCGAAGCAAATCCCCCGGGAGGGGTGGTGGTTGCAGTTATTCCCTTTTTATTGCCTAACCCTGCGAAGGGTTCAAAAATATCATACGAATTTTTATCGTCTTATAATAACCTGGTTATTGTATATCGATAATTATTTTACCCAAAACGATATGTTTATGGATTTCTGGTATAAGTGATGAAACCTACCCCTACCCCGGAGGAGGGGACCCGTGTTGTTCATGCCTTGTGCCATATTTTTTTCTTCCCCACTCTCACACTGTTACACCCATTCCTGCCCCTCCTTCCACTGCTAAAACCTTCGCTGAAGCTTAGGTGGACGAGGCAGGAGGGGATCCGTATGGTTCAATCACTCCAGTCTCCCACTCTCCCACTCTCCCACTCTCCTTTTCTCCCTTTCACCTTTTCATCTTCCTCGCCCTTTCAGCTTCCTCATGCCTCACTCCTCACTCCTCATTCCCTAACCTCCTTGCCTTATCCTCAATCATCTTGATCTCCGGCATGTTCTTCCTGTTTGAAGTGGCTCCAAGTTCCTCCAGCTTCTTTCCCTGAGGCAGGAGCCTGCCGGTGTATGACCCGACCGCCTTGTTGTAGCTGCCAAGAGCTGATTTGAGTCCCTCTCCGATATCCTTCAGATAGTCAGAAAACGTTATCATTCTATTATGAAGTTCAACTGCGGTATTCTGGATTTCAAGGGCGTTTTGGGTAACATTGTGCTGCTGCCACGACATTGCCACCGATTTCAGGATGACGATCAGCGTTGTCGGGGTTGCCAGGATGATCTTGTTGCTGATCGCATCCTGCAACAGCGATTTATCGGTCATAAGCGCCGTATTGAATGCCGATTCGATTTCCATGTAGAGCACCACAAAGTCGGGTGAATTCTCAAACTGCGACCAGTACTGCTTCTTGCTAAGCTTGCCGATCCTGTCGCGGAGAAGTCTTGCATGTTTCACGATAAGCTGATTCCTCGCGTTTTCATCTTCAGTCTCAAGCGCTTCAAGGTAGGCATCAAGGGGCAGTTTTGAATCAACGACGACATGTGCATTTCCCGGAAGGTTGATTATCATGTCGGGTTTCAGCATGGAATCGTCGTCTCCTTCGCTGTAAACCTGTTCAACGAAATCACAGTGGGCCGACATTCCCGAAAACTC
>CAZTJT010000086.1:0-5411 GCA_964613785.1 uncultured Rikenellaceae bacterium | reverse complement strand
TGCTGACACTAGTCCCTGAAACTAGCGCGTCTACCAATTTCGCCATCTGGGCAGAAGTGCGGCTGCAAAAATAAGAAAAATATGACAACAAAATACGGTGAATCGATTTAAATTATATTTTTGCTCGCTGTTTGCCGATCATGAGAACTTTTGTAAAAATCTATAAAAAATCATTTGGAAATCTGCTCCGCAGGTCTGACTAGCTGTTCCATGACTGAGTAGTAAAAGCCAGACCTGCAAGATGATGCAGGTTTTTTTGTCAATTAAAATCAATGAGTTGAAATGAAAATAATGAAATTTGGAGGAACATCGGTGGGAAATCCGGGCAGGATGAAATCAATAATTCCGCTTATCACCGATGGAGAAAAGAATATTGTGGTTCTGTCTGCAATGTCAGGTACCACCAACAATCTTGTTGAGATTTCCGATCTTTTATATGATGGTAAAGCGGAAGAAGCCGATAAGAAAATTGAACTGCTGAGAACAAAATATCATAAGGTTGTTGATGAACTGTACAAAACAGATCAATATAAATTCAAGGGGCTTGAAACTGTCGACAGCCATTTGGATGATATTAAAAGTCTGACTTCCCTTAAACATACAAAACAGTATGAAAAGATCATTCTGTCAAAAGGGGAGCTTATGTCCACTACACTATTCCATAATCTGCTGAATGAAAACAATATAGATTCAGTGCTTCTTCCAGCTCTGAATTTTATGAGGATTGATAAGGATGGTGAGCCGGATGACTATTATATTACTGAGAACTTCAACAGGGAACTTAACTTGCATCCTGATCACATGATCATAATTACTCAGGGGTTTATCTGCCGGAATGCATATGGGGAGATAGACAACCTTAAACGTGGCGGAAGCGATTTTACAGCTTCACTTCTGGGAGCAGCCGTCAATGCTTCGGAGATCCAGATATGGACAGATATAAATGGATTCCACAATAATGACCCGAGGTATGTTGAGAGGACAAAAGTAATTCGGGAAATATCTTTTGACGAAGCTGCTGAGCTGGCATATTTTGGAGCCAAAATACTGCATCCTTCAAGCGTTAATCCTGCAAGGGAAAAGAATATTCCGGTGCGTTTGAAAAATACTATGGATCCGGATGATGAGGGGACAATAATAACATCTTCCTACAAACTGGAGGATTACAAAGCTGTGGCGGCAAAAGATGGAATATCTGTAATAAGGATTAAGTCTGACAGAATGCTTATGGCATACGGTTTCCTCAGAAAAGTTTTTGAAATCTTTGAAGCATATAAAACTCCTATCGACATGATCACTACCTCTGAGGTATCAGTCTCAATAACTATTGACAATCCCCAGCATATTGAACTGATAGTAAATGAACTGCACTCACTTGGTACTGTAGAGGTCAGAAAAGACCAGACTATAATATGTATTGTAGGAGATTTCAGACCTGAAAGGACAGGATCAGCTCCCGAAATATTTGAGGCACTGAACTCCATACCTCTCAAAATGATTTCCTATGGCGGCAGTCCTTTCAGTATCTCATTGCTTGTGGACACAAAAGATAAAATCAATGCACTCAGACTTTTAAATCAATACCTATTTAATCAGTAAGATGTTTGATCAGTCGACCATTCAGAAATTCCAGGTACTTCGTACTCCATTTTATTATTATGATATCGAAGTTCTTAAAAACACATGTGAGTCTTTAAGACAGGAATCAGAAAATTCGGGAATTAAAGTCCATTATGCAGTAAAAGCGAATGCGAATCCCGTAATATTAAAAATTATTGCCTCTCAAGGTTTTGGAGCTGACTGCGTAAGCTACAACGAAATTGAATGTGCAATCAATGCTGGTTTCAAATCCTCTGAGATAGTATTTGCAGGTGTTGGCAAGACCGACAGGGACATTGAGGCAGCGTTAAAAACTGATATTTTTTGTTTTAATTGCGAATCAATCCCCGAACTTGAAGTAATTGATTCAATAGCTCTGAAGTTGGGCAGGATTGCTCCGGTGGCCCTTAGAATTAATCCCAATGTGGAAGCCCATACACACAAATACATTACAACAGGGATACATGAGAACAAGTTCGGTATAAACATCTGGGAACTTGAGGAAGTTTTAAACAGGCTTAAAAGTCTGAAAAATCTCAAATTCAGAGGGATTCATTTCCACATAGGATCACAAATAACCCGAATGTCTGTTTTCAGGAGTCTATGCTCCAAAATAAATGAGCTTCAGGAGTGGTTTGCTGCAAATGATGCAGAACTCGAGATAATCAATCTTGGAGGGGGTTTGGGTATTGATTATGAGGATCCTGAAAAACCGGCACAGTTTCAGAACTATATAAAACTTCTAACTGAATACATAAAACTACGTCCGGGACAGGAGATGCATATTGAGCCGGGCAGGTCACTAGTCGGGCAATGTGGGTCTCTTATTTCAAAGGTTCTATATATAAAGAAAGGCGCCAAGACGGTTTTTGCCATTATTGATGCCGGTATGACTGACCTTATAAGGCCTGCACTTTATCAGGCATATCATAAGATCGAAAATCTTACTTCGACTGGTAAAGAACTCTGGTACGATGTTGTAGGACCGGTTTGCGAATCAACTGATACTTTTGCCAAGCATATTAAATTACCAGAGACAAAAAGAGGCGATATTATTGCAATAAGGTCGGCAGGGGCATACGGAGAGTCAATGGCATCGCGCTATAATATGCGTGATCTTCCCGGAAGTGTTTTTTCAGACAAGATCTGATTTTGCTTTCAAATGGAGCAAAAACATGATAACATCTCAAATATCCAGATGCTTTTATTCTTTTCTGTTTTCAGATCTTACCTTGCTGTGCCTTATACTGTAAAAGAAATAAATACAGAATCCCACAGCCATCCATATTAGTAACCTGAGCCAGGTATCAAGAGGAAGTGCTGCCATCTGAACAAAACAGATGAGAGCACCGAGAAGAGGCACTAACGGGACCCATGGGGTTCTGAAAGGTCTTTCTATGTCAGGCTTAGTTTTCCTCAGGATCAGAACACTCATGCAAACAATGATAAATGCTAGAAGGGTTCCAATTGAAACCAGTTCACCCAAGATTCTTATCGGCAGGATACCTGCAATAATCATAGCTACAATTCCTGTTATTATTGTGCTTATATATGGGGTTTTAAACCTGGGATGAACCTTCGAGAATACAGGAGGAAGAAGTCCATCTTTTGACATGGTAAAAAAGATTCTGGGCTGCCCGAGAAGCATAACCAATATCACGGAACTTAAACCTGCAATGGCCGCAAGCTTTACTATAGGTCGGAGCCAGAACATTCCCTTTCCCATAGCATCAACTCCAACTGCAACAGGGTCAGCAACGTTAAGGGTTTTGTAGCTGACTATTCCCGTAAGAACTATAGCGACCAAAATATAAAGGAATGTGGAAATGCCCAGTGAACCAAGAATGCCAATCGGCATATCTTTCTGTGGATTTTTAGCTTCCTGAGCTGCCGTCGACACAGCATCGAACCCGATATATGCAAAGAATATCACTCCGGCTCCCCTGAGAATTCCGCTAATACCATATTTCCCGAACTCCGATCCGTATGCTCTGAGCCACTCCCAGAACGATCCGTACGTAGAGATTGGAGTTGATTCTACTTTGTTTGGGGGGATGAAGGGATGCCAGTTAGCCGTCTTGACGAACATAAACCCGAGCACAATGAACAGAATTATTACTGAAACTTTAGTAATTACCATCAGGTTATTGAAGTTGGCTGATTCCTTGATTCCGATTACCAACAATGTGGATAAAAGTGCAACGATGAACATTGCAGGAAGATTCAGAATACATGTGGTATGAGGAAGTGAATCAACATTCACCCCCGATTCAGCAAGTGAATGAGCAAAAGCACTAAGTGGTTTCCATCCCAGCTCGGGTATGTTTATCAATACTGTGCCTGTGGCATCAGTGAAATGAGGCGGAAGATTTATATTGAAGTCCTTAAGAAAACTTACAACATATCCTGACCATCCTACTGATACTGTTGAAGCTGCAAAAAGATATTCAAGAATAAGGTCCCAGCCAATAATCCATGCAAAAAACTCACCAAGTGTTGCGTATGAATAGGTATAGGCACTTCCTGCAATGGGTATCATCGATGCGAATTCAGCATAGCATAAACCTGCAAAACCGCAGGCAAGACCTGAAACAACAAATGATAAAACAATGGCCGGACCTGCATACTGAGCGGCAGCCTGACCTGTTAGGACGAAAATACCTGCACCAATAATGGCACCTATACCAAGAGTTGTAAGATTAAGTGCTGAAAGAGTACGCTTCAAACCACCTGTTTCCTTAGATTCGCTCAGCAGCTGACCCAGGGGTTTTGTAAGAAATAACTGTTTTTTTGACATTGGAATTAATTGGCTATATTAGCTTGGAATGGTTAATTAAATACAAACGTAACTTTTTTTTCTAAATAAAATATTCTTACTATTGTACTATATCGAATCTTAAAACAGTTTTTTTAACATGATAATGTGAATAAAAAGTAATTTTGTGATATTAAAAACCTATAACACCATGATACGTAAATACCTGGTTGCCGCATTGATCATCCTGTCCGCATGCTCGCCGTTGAAAACCTACAGGGAATCACCCGAAGTTAAGGCATGGGAAGATGAAATCCGGAAATTTGAACAGCTGGATATCTCAAAATCTTACCCGAATGATGCAATCCTTTTTGCAGGCAGTTCTAGTATCAGACTATGGGATGATATATCAAAGGACATGCTACCCTATAATGTAATTCAAAGGGGTTATGGAGGAGCTAAGCTCAGTGACTTCGCAGTGTATGCCGACAGGATTATCTATCCTCATCCCTGCAGTGCAATAGTATTGTTCATTGCCAATGACATTTCAGGCAGCGAATCGGACAAAAGTCCGGCGGAAGTAGCAAGGCTGTTCAGAAAAACACTTTATATAATTCGCAGAAAATATGAAAATATTCCTGTCTTCTGGATAGCGATTACTCCAACTGCGGCTCGATGGCACGTCTGGCCTGAGATAAGGGAAGCCAACGAACAAATTAGAAGGGTCTGCAGAAATCACCATAATACTTACTTCATTAATACTGAACAATCTTTTCTTACAAGGGAGGGTTTGCCCCGAACTGAATACTTTCAGGATGACAAGCTGCATCTCAACAAGGACGGATACAGAGTATGGGCCGGGATCATTAAGAATGAACTGTACAAGGTTCTTGGAAGATAGGTTCAGTTTATTTCTGAGATTCTTTGATTTTAAGCCATTTTAAAATTATACATTACTACATTCGCCGTTAAAATTGACGATTGTCTTTTTTTTGTATATTAAATTACTCAAGTTTCGCAGTTCTTTAAAATGTTGAAAACCAAATAGAAATTGTTA
>CAZTJT010000085.1:0-5750 GCA_964613785.1 uncultured Rikenellaceae bacterium | reverse complement strand
TTTACAGTTAATGAAGTATTAAGATGTGTGATTTTTCAAATCAAAGCCCGATTTCTGAATTAAAACCTGACTGCAAGACAGCACGACCGCACGACCGCAAGACAGATTTAACCGACTTCACATTCCTCATGCCCCTTCGTATTGATTCTGAAAAAAGGAGAGAAAATGCAGACACCTCAATAAGCTTTATTTTAAGACATTTCGATACAACAGTTATTGTTGTGGAGGGCGATGAATCAAAGAAATTTTATCCTGATTTTCAAACCGGGGATTTGCTTTATGAATTTATTGATGACAAAAGTGTTTTTTTTCATAAGACAAAATACATAAACAGGCTTATTGAATCAGCATCTACCAGATTTATCGCAGTATGGGATGCTGATGTAATAGCTCACCCTGATCAGATACTGGAATCTGTCATGGTACTGCGAAAGGGAGAAGCAATTATTAGCATACCATATGATGGAAGAGTTTATATATGTGATAATTCACTAAGCGGTCTTTTCAGGAGTATTCCAAATGCAGAGATCCTGTTAAAGCTTGCTCCCTGTTTACCCTTAATGTATGGATATTATTCCACAGGAGGGGCTTTTCTGGCGGACAGGGAAAAGTACCTTGATACCGGAGGTGAGAATGAGAGCATTAGGGGCTGGGGACCGGAGGACTTTGAAAGAATCAAGCGGATGGAAATTCTAAATCAGAAAATTCATTTTTCGGATGGTCCTTTATTCCATTTATGGCATCCAAGGGGCAGGACAAGCTGGTATGCTGACAAAGAAACGGAAATCAGGAACAGAAGAGAATTAATAAAAACTTGCAGAAATGAAGGCTGATGGTTGTTTAAACAGCATTACCCTCTTTATTTTCCGATCAAATGCTCGCGGAATGCAATATGGCATCGGAACATACTTGCATGAGCTGACAGAGGCTCTGTTAAGTTACCCAAATATAAAAATAGTACTTGTTTCATATAAATCTTCAGATATCAAAGAGATTTCAATACTTAAAACAACAGACAGGTGTGTGGAAATCAAAATACCCCAGCCGTTAATCCCTATTAAACAAAACAGCGCATTTGAAAATAAATATGCATCTGCTGTCAGTAAGCTTTTATTTAAAATAATTCCCCCGGCTGAACAGGTCATTTTTCAATTCAATTACATTGATGATCTTCCGATTTTATTGAAAATTAAAGAGTGTTTTGGTTTTCCGGTACTGAGTGTTGTCCATTTTGCACAGTTTCAGCAGATCTTCGAAGGGAAGATATTGAAAATTGCCGGCCTGAACCTTGATAAACCGGCTGACAATATCGAGTTTACGTTATCGCGGGAAAGGGAAATGTACAGGCAATCCGACCATATAGTATCCGTAACCCGGTATATGAAAGATTTCCTGGTCAATGAATATGGCATCAGCCCTGAAAAAATAACTGTAATCAAAAACGGTCTTAATCAAAAAAATAATGATCAGGTTTCAAAAGAGGAAAAAGCCGGAATCAAAAGGAGGTATGGATTTGGAGAACATGAGATAATTCTGATTTTTTCCGGCAGGATAGATACTTGCAAAGGTATTAATTACCTTATGGAAGCTTTCGAGCAAGCCTGCAGAAAAAATAACAGTCTCAGACTAGTTATGCTCGGGCAGGGCAGCATTCAGGACTGTCAGAAAAGGATACAATCCTGTTTTGGGAAAGTGACATATACAGGATTTTTACCCGGGGAAACAGTAACAGAATTCTACAAGATAGCCGACATCGGGATATCACCTTCAGTATATGACCACTGTCCATATTCGGTGCTTGAAATGATGGCTAACAGGATACCGCTTATCATGACAAGGATAAACGGCCTGGACGAATTACTATCAGACGAAGAGTGTATTTTCATTAATCCTGTTATCAGCAGTGAAGGAGATATTACTTTCAGTATTGAAGAGATGACTGAGTCCATTCTTTCCCTGGCTGCAGACAAGGAGAGAAGGACCAGGCTTGCCGCGAAATCATACAGATCTTATGAGATAAGGTTCACTGCAGCAGGGATGGCAGAAGCAATGCATAAGCTTTTTTATTCCTTAATAAAACACAATAAACCTGTAGTAGAATATGAAACGGGCCAGGGAAGATAATACGGTCGGGATCATTCAGCGGGCCGTAAAACATTATGGATTGCATGTCATAAAAGGCACCGTAAAGGAAGCGCTTAAATCACATCCTGATTACCCATCTTTTAAGAGTATCTGCGATACCCTCAATGAATGGAAAATTGAAAACTATCCTCTCAGGTACGAAGTAAATGAACTGGAGGACCTTCAATCCCCTTACATAGTTCATTTTGACCGGGGCGGCGGCATAATAGGATTTGTAACGGATACCGGGAAGGATCAGGTTACATATTATACATCATACAATGAAAAAAGAAAATCCGGAAGGAAGGAGTTCATTGAGAGTTGTTCCGGCGCTGTTATATTGCTTAACCCGGATGAAAGATCAGGCGAAAAGGAATATCCTGCCAAAATCAGAAACGAACTGATAAATAAATCAATACTCCCCCTGGCTTTGACTGCTGCTTTGATTTTTATAATTTATTTGTTTTACAATAATTTTGCTTTGGGCGGGAGTACTTACAGCAAGGTTATCCTTCCCCTGGTTTTTACAAAGATTGCCGGCATTGTACTTTCTGTCCTGCTGATCCTGCACGAATTTGAAGTTCATCTATCTATTACGGACAAGCTTTGTCATCTCAGCAAAGCAACAAACTGCAATACGGTTCTTCATGATAAAGCATCAAAAGTATTCGGATGGTTCGGCTGGGCCGATGTCGGATTCATATACTTTACAGGCAGTTTTCTCTTTCTTCTGCAGTCTCCCCCGGGAGAAGGACTTTCTTTAATGGCAATACTTGCCGCCCTTTCAATACCTTATCCCATCTACTCGATTTATTACCAGGGTTTTGTTTTGAAGAAGTGGTGTCCCATGTGCCTTGGGGTTCAGCTTATACTGGTTACAGAATTCGTTTTATTATTGCCACAGTTATCACGTCTGACCTTTTCTTTTGATTCTTTAACAAAGCTACTTCTTAGCTTACTTGTAATTGCAATAGTCTACACGCTGTTTATATTATTCCGCAGGGAGAAAATGTCCGGAGAAATGCATTACTATAAATATCTCGGGTTTAAAAAGAATCCGGACATACTTAGAGTTCTTCTGATGAATCAGCCTCACCATGAAATTCCTTTACCGGAGGGCAGCCTGATTTTCGGTAACAGGAATGCTTCGATCAGGATAGCAGCATTTCTCAGTCTGCACTGTTCACATTGTGCAAGGGCTTTTGAAATGATCCGGAACATGCTCAATGAAAATGAAGATATACTAATAAATCTTCTTCTTGTAACATCTGACAACAAAATGCTCACTACTCTTTATAACAATAACATGCAGGGGAAAGAAGCGGAATCATTAGAACTACTGGAGCAATGGTTTAATGCTGATCCCTATTCCAGGACAAAGATCACAGAAGGCCTTTGTATCCCTGAAGACAGTGATCTTTCCAGGGAAGTAAATGAAGAGAGCACGAGGCTTTTCAAGGAATATAATGTAATGGGGACCCCGACTTTTTTCATTAATGGTTACAAACTCCCGGCCCAGTATGAAATTGATGATTTAAGGTATTTCAGGGAGATTTTTAAAAAAGAGGAGGGAGTCAGTATAAAAGCAGATGCTGTTAATTAAATAACAATAAGTAAATTCTTTAGTATTAATGAATTCATTTTTAATAAATTTGAAAGAGAAGGGCAGGAAGTTTTTCCATGTGCTCTGAGCCCTGAGCTCTGTGCCACTTCCTGCCCGGACCTTTCCTTAACAGAAAGGGTTTTGCCTATGCGAAGATAAAGATTTTCCGCAAACAACAGTTGCGGCCCTGTGAAATGATAAATCAGGGGAATTGAAAACTGATTCTTAAATAAATAATTGATCATAATGAAGAGAATTAAAAGAATAAAAATCAATTCTGGAATATTATTGAATAATAAAGAATTGATCCAACTGAGAGGCGGGTATGATTATGATCCACCTTGTGGATATCATTGTACGTCAGATACTCAATGTTATTTTCCATGTCAGTATTGCAGTGATGTTCCAGGATATCCGGATAGTAAAGTGTGTACAAGTCCTTGATTATTCGGTTTCTTAACGATTATGCTGCAGTTTAAAAACTGCAGCATAATACTTATTTTTTGGTCAATTTTAATATAAACAGAAAGACAACAGAGGTTTCATGAATAAAGAGTTAAAAACAATTTTCCTGGCAGTCGGATTATGCCTTTTATTTATTTCTTGTAAAGAAATCCACCCCAAATTAGTAAAGAAATTCCCAATTGAAATTCTAATTAATCCTGACGGCAGTCGGACTGACTCTATTAGGCTATCTGAGTTTGCCGGGAAGATTGAATATATACCCTTGCAAACGAATGATAGTATCTTACTTGACTATGTCTATAACTTCAAAGTAACCAACGATTTCATTTTTGTCGAAAACGGGCTCGACTTGCTACGATTTGACACAGGCGGAAGATTCATTAATAAAGTCTACAATACGGGGAGAGGTCCCGGAGAGACTTTACCTGTTTGCTCGGCAATTGATGAAGAGCATGAACGGGTATTTGTTTTTGACAGGGACAAGACAATAAAAGTATATAGTTTTAACGGGGATTATATAACTGAATTTAAAAAACCGGTTAACCCGGTTGAATCTCTTCCACCCTGGAAGATTGAATATTTTGAAAATCATCTTTTTGTTTCTATGCCTCAAAGGCCAGGAGTTAAGTTTATTTATTCATTATTCAATTTAGGTACAGATTCGATAATTCCTCTGTATAGAAACGAATATCCATACACCAGGGAACAGCTGTCAAAAAGGCCTTCCATAATACCGGATGATTATTGCTACCAGGTCTTAGATACTTCACTGATTTTTAAGGAAAAGTTCTGTGATACAGTATTTATCCTAAACCGGAATTTTGATGTCAGTCCAAGGTTTATAATTAATCTTGGGGAACGGAAACTGAAATGGGAAACCTGGAGAGATAATGGAATGTTCAATATCGGTGCAGGACCGCCAGAGGGATTCTGGGTTCATTCAGTTGCCGAATCGAAAAGCTACTTGTTTCTAACTTTAAGTTCCTTCAAACGGCCTAAGATATTTGCATTATTTGATAAAGAATCTGGCAAGATTGAATTATCGACTATCGCTGACTTTGATTCGCGCGGGAACCAGGTCTTTCTTAAAAATGATCTTGATTTTCTTGCAGACTTTCCGGTTTTCAGTAAATCTGAAGGTCATATTTTCTATTCAGGCGAATGTCTCTATTCGGTACTTGAAGCTAAATACTTTAGTGAAACGTACAGTAAGGCTACTGAAGAAAGAAAAAATTCCTCAGAATATTTACGTAACATGAAACCGGTTTTTGGTTCTGTTAATGAATTCAGTAATCCTGTCATAATGAGAGTTTATCTTAAACAGAATACAAAAGCCGGGTTATTTGAAAAGATGGGAAATAAGTAGATTAATGTTAAAAAACCGCCACAAACGGAAGTTACAAACTACAATTATGGTAATACATATACTCATTCATATTAATGCTGAAAGAGAAGGGCAGCCTAAAAGCAGGGAGCAGGGAGCTTGGGGCTGGGGGCAGAACATGTCTTATCCTGAAATAGGTTGACACCTAAAGCAGATAAGACAAATGAAAAAGAT
>CAZTJT010000084.1:0-5757 GCA_964613785.1 uncultured Rikenellaceae bacterium | reverse complement strand
CATAATCACCAAAATTCTTAATGTTTGAAGAAATATTCAGATGGGTAAGCTGAACTGCCTTGGGATCTTTTTCACTTCCGCTTGTAAACAGGATGGCTGCAGTGTCATTTTCATCTCCCTTATGAATGCAATTGAGTATCATATTTACCGGAAGCTTTGTTTTCAGGGCTGCCTTAAGCTTTTCGCCTGTCGTGACACTTTTCATTATGTCCTCAATCATGACCATTCCTTCAATTACCGGGCATTTGATCTTTTCGAGCAAGGCTTTTGAGGTAATGATCGTTTTAAATCTGCATTTTTTCTGTGCATACCTTGCATTGTCGACAGCTCCGGTTGAATAATTTATCATAACAGGTATTCTGCCGCTCATCAGGGCTCCGACAACAGCCAAAGCACAACCGGCTGAGGTGGGAATCATAATGCCAATAAATCCTTTATCATATTTTTCAAATTTTGATTTCAGAATTAATGCTCCGATCAAAGCAGTTGAATAATTGATACTTTTCCCTGTGGTCTTGTCAATAACAGCCATTTTACCGGAATGTTTCTTAGCCATTCTGACAAATTGATGATGAAGTAGCATAGTGTAATTATTAATTATCCCGAATTTTAGTGCGGCCAATATACTTATTTATTTACAAAAGCATAGATGCCATTAATGCCTTTTTTATTTTGGGTCGAAAATAAACAAAGATTTTATGGATATCATATATCATTGTCTGTTACTTAATTAACAAATCATCATTTAATTTAAAGGAAATGGATAAAAGCCTGATTCGAAAATATCGCAATCGGAAACCATTATAAGATGATGTCGTTGGGATTGTGAAGTATTTATTAATGGTTTCACAAAATACTCCTGGGACTCTCAGACAACAGCTCGCAATTTAATGTACCTAATCTTTCTTCCTTATATAAGCAAACAAACCATCTTTGAATTCCGGGGATTCTATATTTACCGGGAAATCTGAAATTTTCTTCTTTTTTATTGTTTCTCCGCTCCTTATATCAATCCATAGTAATTCATATCTGCCTTCATCCATCTGACATGATATCTTTAATTTTGTTATTACTGGACCAAATGTATGTGAAGGGTCATCATTCATCAGGTAAAAAAGTATTTCATCATTATCCCTGCAGGCAAATGATCTGATATCCGGATCCACTGCTTCTATTTCTTTATCCGCATTCACGCTGTTGAAATGGGACCAGTCTATTGTTTTACAAAAATCACTGTAACATTTGATCCATCCCAGCTCCTTTTCTGTAATATCAGGCCACTTATCGGGAGATACCCACGAATGTAAATTTCCTGCAGCTCCAACAGCTGCAGGTGCCCATAAAAAATGCAGAAATCCTCTTTCAAGAGCATCCTGAGATCCTTCTTTATAATTCATTCGTCCCTCACCGCAAATAACAGGATCACCGTGCAAAATTCCCTGTCGGATGCGTTCTGCAAGACTTAGCATCATTTCCTCAGGATCATTGCCAATGGGATTGTAATCATACACTCTGACTGATCCACAATCCATCTCTCCCTTTGGATCAACCCCTGTATTATATTGAAAAGTTATAATCCTGCCTGATCCATCAGTTTTCCTTACAAAATTGTACATTCCCTGCTTCCAGGCATCACTTTTTTTACTGTCATTAACAAGATCCCACATAATGATAATTGATTCATTCTTCCACCTCTCAACAAAATATTTATACCTGTGCTTCATTGCGTTCCATGATGGTGCATGTAAGGTATCTTTAAGGTCATCTGCATTGATGGTTGTACCAAGCGGACTGTTTTCCTTGTTGTAAATTTGTTCCTTGCCATTCCAACCCCAGTTACCTTTCTGTGGCAAAATGCAGTTATCATTCCAGAAACAAACATTAAGATATACCCCATATCTTTTACAGCTGCTTACCACCGAATCAAGTGCAATCATCTGTCTTTCATCAAAACGACCTACTTCAGTTTCAGGATCGGCTCCAAGTCCTGCCCATATTCTGAGATAATTGATACCATGATCGGCCCACAATTTTACCATAGAATCTATCTCACTGCCTTTTCTGAATAGAAGGAAATGGTTCAGACCGACCGGAACATAAGGTGTACCATCTTCAAAAATGAAGTATCTGCCATGATTGTCAACATGTAAAATACCATGATCCATTTGCATATGCCCCGATTGCTGGTTCCCTTTTTTTCCATTTGAACAGGAGTTAAGACAGGCAAAAATGAAAATCAGGATGAAAAAGGGAACAGATAATTTGTTAGATTTCATTTGAATAAGGTTTTCTTTTAAAACTTATACCTATATGCCATTTATCAAAAATACTGGCCTCAACATTAAAGATATGCAAAATTGTATATTCGATATTAATGATATCCTTATTTAATAAGACTGCCAGATTATTCGTCTGCTATAAAGGTAAAAGAAATGGTGCCGTGCGGCCTTTTGTAGTAGGAAATGTACTCGTCTGGCAAAACCAGAACAGACAGCGGAAACTGCTGGCAAGACAATCTTATCGTCTGCCGGGGAGGTAAATTTCATCCAACCCGAATTTAGCATCAATCCTGGTTCATTGATACCTTTTAAGTAACAGAATTAGTTATGACAGCCTGTGAATTTCAGGAGGTTGGTTTTTATTTCGTAATTGTCACATAACCTGATATTAAAGGCGGGATAGAAAAACCTGAGCATTCAAGATTTATCGATAATTCAGTCAAGAAAAAAAATTTGACTCAGGTTCATATTTTGCCTATCTTGGGAAAACAAGTTTCTCAAAACCATATAATTGAAAAGTAAAATGTCAGAATTGAGGACATTTATACCTCTAATCTTTGTCCCTTATTGTAGCTTTAAAAATTCAAGGACTATTACTCAATTTAAATCTTATTGACATGAAAATTTCCAGGTTATTAATTGTAATTACAATTACTTTGTGCTTCAGTGATTGCTTAATTGCCCAGCCGCCCAGCCCATACGATCCTGTATGGGGAGTGTATGCTTCCGGTGTCGGTCAAAGATTGCGACCAGGCATGGATCCCTGCTGGATTACTTATACAGTCGGATTAATTGCTGATCCGCGAATTCAAAACAATGTAGCTCAAGGCAATATGGGAGTAATAATGTCGGGGATCAACTGGTTTCAGGCTACTGAGGCTCAACGCAGATTCAGCAGATATTTTGAAGACCAGCCTGATGGAATTTTTAAATTAACCCCCTGTGAAATTGCAAACCCTCCAATTGACCAGACACAGCGTTCACAATCCGGTGGAGGTATTATGCCCCAGTCAAGCATAAGCGGGACCTGGATCTCTGAAGGACATGGCAGAATGGTGCTGACACAGTCAGGTAGCACGATAAGCGGATCAGTGAATGGGATCAATCCGGGGGATCATTGGGGAGAAGGACACAGAAACGGTGGAAGAATAAGCGGCCGTATTGAAAATGATGGCACTATTGTTTTTATGAATTACTGGAATGATGGTACTTACTCCGAGGACTATATGAGATTAAGTAGTGACGGCAGGACTATAAGCGGCACCTGGAACTGGTATACAAATCCATCAAAAACCACCAGTAACGGAAGCGGAACCTATTCTTTGCAAAGAAATTGAAACAGATGGTTGATAATACCTGCCAAGGAGGCAAGGAAATCGGATCTTCCGGCTTATTTAACAAACAGTATACGCCCCTGTCCCGGAGCCAGCCATGTGCTTTCTCCTGAAAACGGCTCTGCACTTCCTGTGTAATTATTTATCTGGTAGATTTTACCCTGTTCCCTGAAGGAAAGAGTTATATTCTGAGATTTTGTAAGGCTTTTATTAACTACAATGACATGAGGTGTTTTGTCTGCATCCTCAAATTCACCAACCACCAGATCAGCTCCTCTCAGTGAAGCTAAAAAAACTGATGATTCAAGCCCGTTTGCACACTCTTCAGATTTGGGAGAATGAAAGACATTAAGGCTTTTCAGCTTTACATATACTTTTCCAATCGCGTGCATCTGAAGGTTTATGTTCTGAAGTATGTACCATACGGGCGTCTTATTACCGAACTGGTCAACAGGCGAATACCTGTAATTGCCATGTTTGGGTGCAAAGTATGTAAAATAACTTATCCCCCTGGCCCCGTAGGCCAGAGTTGTATACAACTGGAAACAAAGCCCTTCATAAGTGGGATCCATGTAATCGAAATGAGCATTTGACAACACGATGTTCCAGAAAGGGATATTGCTTTTTAAGGCTGCACTTCTGATTTTTTCCAGATTTTCAAAATAGCCCCTTCGAAGACTTCCATCCTTCATCAGAGAATAATTGTCATAGCTTATAAAAGCGGGCTTTACCGTTTCAATATATCTTTCAACATAATCATCATAGTTTTTTGCCTTGAGTTGTTCACTGTTGCTGGCATAATTGGGGAACAGGTTTATATAGCTGACCTTTCCGGGAGCAGCCAATGTCCATGCATCCTTCCATCTTTTAAGGCCGCCGAAAGCAGAAGTGCCAGGCTCATCCCTCAGATAATAACCATACACCGTCGGATTTCCTGATGTTTTCCGCGCGACATCATTTACCCGCTTACCGATCTCAGCATCACTCAATTCTGTTTCGGCATCGCCGACCTGAATTGAATTGTCATATACAAATGCCTTTAATCCCGCCCGTGAAACATTTTTTAGGTCTCCGATCCTTACAAATCCTGCCAGATTAAATCCGCAATCATAAATATCCTTAAGGGTAGAAAGATCTCCCGGCGTCCAGCCCCATGGCATGATAGCAAACTCTTCCGGTTTTAACCGGCCATCCTCCTGTCCCTGTAAAAAATCCGATATCATACTGGACAAAAGGAATACTGCAATGATTACTCTTTTCATATTCAGGGTGTTGATTTGATTTAGTATTTCTTCTTTTTAAAACAAAATACATGAAACATTGAGATTAGCAGAAAGTATATGAACAAAAAAATGTTAAAATTTTACAGTCTATTTATCGTTCAGGTATGTTTTTATTTTTTGCCCAAATTTCAGAAATTTACTTTATAAAATGATTGTGTTTAAGGAGGCAGTTAAATTAAAAATTGCCCATTTGCTGATAAAAACGATTTTTCATGACGCAGGAAGAAAGGGACATAATAAAACACCAGATCAATCACGAAATATCGATCCTTGAAAAATCTATTGATACACTTTGCGAACTGATCAATACTGAGGTCCAGTCTGACTCCAATGACTGGTTTACGTCGAAGGAGAGCAATCCCTCCAAGGAGATAAACGAACTTGCCCTTGAAAGAGCCAGGCAACGGATCATTATGCTCAGAGGTGTCCTTTCAAGAGTTGACACTCCTGAATACGGTATATGCATCAGGTGCCATAAGCCTATTCCCTTCGAAAGACTGAAAGCTATACCAACAGCTACCCGTTGCCTCGCCTGCGGCTGATAGTAAAAATTGGCCGCCGAAGGGCTATTTACGTAATTAATTTCAGAATTAATAAACTGTTTTACTAATAGTCGGCTTGAACCGGATTTTTACTTTAGACCTGTTTCTTTTCAAATTCCTGCCTGTTCAGGGGGATCCCTCATTTTGCCGTTTCTTCCCCCCTGATCATACTAAATCATCGTGTCATCCCGAATTTTCAGGCACCCATGTGCACATGATACGTAAATGACAATAATATACTCCGAAGGAGCATCCATCCCCAGGTCGCTTCTCGGAAAGAGAAGGATGTTAATAACCTCCGGTGAAACCGGAGGTATGG
>CAZTJT010000083.1:0-5850 GCA_964613785.1 uncultured Rikenellaceae bacterium | reverse complement strand
CGTTCTGTAATCTCTCGGCTGGTAAAGAAAATTATGGCCATTCTTCATATTATATGTTTTAGTTATTAATATTCAGGTTCTTAACTGCTGTCCGGTGAACAACCTGTATTGACTTTCAGGTCCGGAAACCTTCTGAGTGTTCACTGTCCTGAAACAAGCCGTGAACAGGATTGCTCTGATGATATTCAGGGGCGGTTTTCTTTCATATCAGGCCTCTGACTTTCTGACTTATCCCTTTTAGATTTGTCAATATAAAAAAAATATTTCAATTGAAAAAACTTAGAGTTCAAATACAGGCCTTACAGGAGGTATCTCGCCGGGTATTATTGTGAGTTTGTTTTAGTACCCCTGGTGTCCTTGTATGTGTACAAAGGGACAGGACGGTAAGGCGTTAAGGCGTTAGAATGGGAGAATGGGGGAGTGGGGGAGTCAGTGGGAGAATGGAGGAGTGGGGGAATTGGAGACAACCTTCCTTTTAAGTCCTCTACAGGGCTTCATCTGATTGGACATATGTACCAGGTAAGGCTGGGAAAATCGTTACGAAAATTTTCGAACAAAATATTGCGAAAATATTCGTATGATTTTAAATATTACATACCCCACTCCTTCCAAAAGAGCTTTATCTTTCTGAGCGAGACTTATATATGAAATAGTTTGCATTATTAATGAACAAAAAAGAATAATATTGTGCGTTTATGATGAAAAAGATGTATCTTAGCCGAAATGACGGTAATTAAGATGACAGCTGATCAGATTAAGAAAGTAATAATCCCGCAGAACCAGCAATTTACAAAGTATGAGGATACTGTTCCGCGGGCGATTCTTCAGGAAATAGGAAGCCTTGCCGCAACACCTCATATACTGATAATTACCGGTATTCGACGTGCTGGTAAGTCCACACTTCTGAAACAGATTAACGAAAAGCTCTATTCATCGAAACAAACTTATCTGAACTTTGAGGATGAAAGACTTTTATCATTCATCTCGGACGACTTCAGTGCAGTTCATGAAGCATTTCTTGAGCTTTCAGGTAAGGTTGATGTGTTTTTTTTTGATGAGATACAGAATGTTGAGAAGTGGGAGGCAGCCATAAGAAGATTTCACGGAGAAGGGATCAAAGTAATTATAACTGGTTCAAATGCGTCATTGCTTAACAGTGAACTCGGCACCAAGCTTACCGGCAGACATCTTGATATTGTATTATATCCATTCTCATTCAGGGAATACCTCATTTTCAGAAAGACAGATTTTTCAGATAATGATATTTATATACCGGAAAGAACGGCTCTTCTTAGGAAAGAATTCAATGTTTTTTTCAAAAAAGGAGGTATTCCGGAATTCCTCAGGTATGAAAGGGAGGAGATTATTCGGCAGATTTATGAGGACATACTGATCAAGGATATTATTGTAAGATACCGGATTGGTGATGAAAGAAGTTTCAGGGAACTTGCAAGACTGCTTATCAGCAACACAGGTAAACCATTCTCTTATAATAAACTCAGGATAAATCTTGGTTTTGGAAGTGTCAATACGGTGAAAAATTACATTTCCTTTATGGAAAATTCATATCTGCTTTTCCTGGTAGAAAAATACAGTCCTTCTCTAAAGAAGCAGATAATAAATAACAAGAAGGTATACTGCATTGACAATGCATTCCTTAATCTGGTATCATTTGAGTCTTCCGAAAATCTGGGAAGAAAACTTGAGAACCTTGTCTATGTTGAGCTTCGCAGGAGGGATTTAACTGTTCACTACCACTGCGAGAAATATGAATGCGATTTTATTATCAGTTTAAAGAATAAGGTAATCCAGGTCATCCAGGTTTGCTATCAGCTTGATTATGAGAATAACGAAAGAGAGGTACGGGGTTTAACAGAAGCTGCATCACTTCATAATCTGAAAGAAGGTCTGATCCTGACAATGGATCAGGAAGAGGTAAAAAGAGAGAACGGTATCGAGATCACCATTCTCCCGGTATGGAAATGGCTGGTACAATAGTCGTCCGTCGATCCAGCACTTCATACCACATGACGCAACTCCTTGCTGCTCACGCCGTCTGTCCGGTTTAACCACTTACCCTTTCCGGGAGCCGGAACCGGGCATTACGAAAAGCCTGATCAGGGTTTGTGAACGGATCCCCTCCGCCGGCAAATCGTATTAGATGTTAGCCCACCCTGAAGATACATAGAGGGATAGTTCCAATCGCCGATGAGGAGCCCGTAGTGCAGAGTATCCCGGAGGACCTGAAAGAATCGTTCAAGAAAGGGAAGATGTCTACTTCTGGCAATATCTGTCCACTTCTGTCAACTTTTTCCCGGCTTTTTCTTGCAATCATATCAAAACAATTGTTGAACTTTATATGAAAGAATGTCTGATCTGTGGATTTAAAGAGATTTAAATTACGAATGGCTCAAAATATTAGAATCAATGGATTCGATCAACAAAAATGCTGAAAGAGAAGGGCAGGAAGTTTTTCCATGTGCTCTGAGCCCTGAGCTCTGTGCCACTTCCTGCCCGGACCTTTCCTTAACAGAAAGGGTTTTGCCTATGCGAAGATAGAGATTTTCCGCGACTCCGGTTGCGGTCCTGTGAAATGATAAATCAGGGGGATTAAAAACTGATTCATAAATTTAAAATTGAAGATTATGAAGACGCTTAATAAATTAAAGATCAATCCGGAAAGAATAATTGAAAGTGAGGAATTAATTACTCTAAGAGGAGGTTATGGAAGTTATGTGAAATGTATTATGCCAGGAGGTGAAATTTGTCACCCTGGAGGAATAAATTCATGCTCTGATACTGAATGGTATTGTAATTTTCTTTGTATAGGATGGGAATCTGCAATTTGCGTAGGCTGGTGATTTTAAAAGGGAGTCATTGACTCCCTTTAATAAATTTATGCCTGAACATCAATAAAATTTATCTTGAAACGCGACAATATTAATATGAGCCCCGCTTGATCGCAACAACAAAAAAGAATTAAAATCATTGACACAATAGTATTCCTGTCTGCCAAAAGACAGGCAAACGACTTTAATAATTAGATTTATTTACACATGAAAACATGTTATGGATTCTTCATAATGTGCCTTATTTTTTCAAGTTGTATTAATTCAAAAGATATTGCTGAAAATCAGCTGGCAAAATTTGATTTAAAAGCAAGTCCGCAAACTGTAAATGTTAGGCTTTCAGAACTGGGATTCAGGGATATTGAATATATTCCTCTTGAAACAACCGATCAAAGCGTAATCCAGGGGATCTATAAAATCATTCCTGCGGGAGAATTTTACCTTTTATATGTATATGACAGGATACTGAGTTTCTGTTCAGATGGATCATTTAACGTTCAGATTGGCAAAAGTGGAAGAGGTCCTGATGAATTCCTGGTAATTCATGATCTGGACTTTGATGACAGAAAACAGCAGATTTATATTGTTGATGGTTGGAACGGGAAGTTTTATGTTTTTTCAGAAAGGGGAGATTTGATTAGAATGTTCTCAAGTCCAATTCATGGCCCTTTGGAATTTAAAATTTCTGGAAGCAGGATCTTATGTTATGTTCGCAATGACAGTGGAAATACTTTGAATAGTTACTATTTGATTGATACAATTGGAGGTTTAGTAAAGAAATTTCCTAACAGATTCACCTTTGACGGAAACATAGGCACTTTTGCCTATTTAAACGAAAACTTGTTCTACAGGTTTAAAAGACAGCTCTTTAAAAAAGAAATATATTCTGATACTGTATATTCTTTTGATGGGTTGAATTTTCGACCTCATTTAATCTTTGATGTTGGACAAAGATTGCTAACTCCGGCGGCACATTCAGAATTCAACGGCGAATATCTTTCTGAAAATTATATAACTCCCAGGAATTTGTTTGAATTTGGGGATTATGTCTATTATGAATATTTATATGAGAATAAATTTGAACCAACTGATTTGGTTTACGGTTTTATTGGATCCAAAGAGAAGGATTTCCATGCTTTCATTAATTCAGGGCAAGGTATTTATAATGATCTTGACGGTGGTCCAGACATCTGGCCAAAAACAACCAGGGATGACAACACAATCCTAACTTGGATCGATGCAATTTATCTTAAAAAGCATGTTGCCTCTGAGGCTTTCAGGAAATCAAAACCTCTTTACCCCGAAAAGAAGCAGGAACTTGAAAAGCTTGCAAACAGCCTGAAGGAAACGGATAATCCGGTTCTTGTACTGGTCAGGCATAATAAATAAAGCAGATGGGCGTAACGGCGTAACGGCGTAAAGGTGTGAAGAAGATGAAGGGGAGAATGGGAGAAAAAGGTCATGGGTGAGATGATTAAGGGACTTAGAGACGTATAGGAGGAAAATCTGTAATTAAGAGGCCAGGGGGAGGTGAACTGCACAACGTTCAGGTGAGTCGTAAGTCAGGGATTGCTGACCATCTTTGATAATTATTCAGGCATTTATTTCAAGGCAGGCAGTCTCATGGTATTCAGGGTCGGAAAGAAATGAGAGTATCAGTTCGTGATTTCTTCTGAGTACTTTTTCAATGTTTTTTGTACTGGAATTGCTAAGTCTGAGCCATATAACTTTTGGTGATGATCCTTTGATTATTCCCAAATCATAAAAGTCAGCGTCAAAAGTAACTATACAAAAGCTGTTCTCTTTTGCAAAGGACCAGATCTGAGAGTCTTTAGCATTTTCAAGGCCAACTTCCCTGACTTGTTTAGAACCAGGGAAAATATCCTGTAAATTTTTTACGATTCTGAATGAAATATTTTGATCAAATAGTAACACTATCAGATGATTTGAAGCTTGCGTTCCCTGTCAGCAGCAAACATAAGGCAGGCTTTAATGTCATCCCTGTTAAGTTCAGGATAATCATTAAGGATATCTTCAAAAGTCATTCCGGATCCCAGCCAGCCGAGGATATCGAAGACAGAGATTCTTGTATTCCTGATGCAGGGTTTTCCAAATCTTTTTTCCGGACTGATTTTAATAATTTTATTGTACGATTTCATGCAATAAAGATAGGTAATTTTCTAATATCCGAAGCTATTACATTGTGCATTAGCCCGGAGAGTTGAGCAGGGCTCAGGGGCAGCAGGCAGTTGGCCGGAAGAGCGGTGAAGTTGAATATTCTGGATACCTCACGCCGCTATTTCAGGCGACAGGCGATGGTAACTTCATGAAGGTCTGAAGGCAATAAGGCGTAACGGCGCGAAGCTCCATAGGAGCGGCATGTTTGTAGAAACAGGCCATATCATTATTTTTTGAGCTCCGTAGGTGCGGGATGTTTTTAGGTAATCCTCAACCTTCATGAACCGTCATTCCGGGTTCCGTCTGATCCGGATACAAAGCAGCCAAAAGGGCACCGTCATTCCGAGACCCAAGCGCCCGGGGTGCAAAATATGCCAGATGACCACCGTAATTGCGATTCCCGGGGACCGGGGCGAAGGAATCCCGTCACACTGAACTAATGCCCCTCTAAAAGCGGCCCGTTACTCAACCATTTCCGCCGTTTACCTGAAATAAGCGCTCAAAAAAAAGGCTGGTGTCCACTTCTGTCCACTTCTGGCAGATTCTGGTAGATTCTGTCAGCTTCTGTCCACTTTTTCCCGGCTTTTTCTTGCAATCATATCAAAACAATTGTTGAACTTTATATGAAAGAATGTCTGATCTGTGGATTTAAAGAGATTTAAATTACGAATGGCTCAATATATTAGAATCAATGGATACGATCAACAAAAATGCTGAAAGAGAAGGGCAGCCTGGAAGCAGGGAGCAGGGGGCTTGGGGCAGGAAGCACAGAGCTCAGAGCACAGAGTGTCTTATCCTGAAATAGGTTGACACCTAAAGCAGA
>CAZTJT010000082.1:0-5997 GCA_964613785.1 uncultured Rikenellaceae bacterium | reverse complement strand
AAGAACAAAGTAATTTATTTAGTATCAATGATTTATTAACGCATCAGTAGTAATCTTACATGATGAAAAAACTTAATAAATTGCAGATTAATCCTGAAAAGGTGATGAAAAATGAGGAACTTGTGACTTTAAGAGGTGGTTATGGAGGATACGTTAATTGTGGCGCAACTGGCCCATATTGTAGTGGACCAATCGATGGCTGTGATGACGAAACTGTGAAATGGTATTGCAATATGTTCTGTCCTGGTTGGTCAGGTGCCGTCTGTGTTGGCTAATATTATTAGCGGTTGCCACCTTTTGGCAACCGCTTAGTTTTAACATTTAACAAAATAATAGCTTCTGTATAACAGCAATGTCATTAAACATGCTGTTGAATACTCTTTAGATTGTCGGAAAAACCTGCAACAAAAATGAAACACCTATTTTTAATAACATTAGCCTATTTTGCTTTGATTGGATGTAAGGATATTGACCTTAAAAAGGGGAATAAAATAATTACTTTCAATTTAGAAAATGATCTAAAAATAACAACCATTAAACTATCTGATATTGGATTTTATGATATTAAATATATTCCATTAGAGACTAATAATCAAAGCCTTGTTTCAAGAATTAATAAAATTAGAGTTGGAGATGATTTTTTCTTACTACAACATCTTAATAGGTTATTAACATTCAAAAAAGATGGGTCATTCTTAGCTAAAATTGGTATAGAAGGTAGAGGTCCGGAGGAATTTTTACTAGCCCATGATGTGGATATTGAAAAAGAAAGTCAATATATTTATCTGGTTTCCGCATGGCAAAGAAAATTTAATGTATATACAAGGTCCGGAATATTTTTAAGAACGTTTAAAAGCCCTGAAGACATTACATCTTTTATTATTACCGAATCAGGAATTCTAGGTTATAGTTTAAACACTCAGGGCAAAATTTTAAATAGCTTTAATCTAATCGATACCAATGGGAATATTATTAAAAAATTCCCCAACAAATATCCCTGGAGTTTAACACAACCGGGCACGTACTTTTTCGAACATGAAAACATTTTTTACAGATTCAATGGAAATATATTAAAAAAGGAGGTTTATTCTGATACTATTTTTTTATGGAAAGACTTATCCTTCAAGCCACATATTATTTTATCTGTAGGAAATGGGAGCATTTCTAGAAAATTGAGATCAGAACTCAATCCTGATGAAATCCATATGAAGTACATAACTCCACGTTCATTATTTGAATTTGGAGAATTTATTTACTATGAATTTACTGTTGGATTCGATTTATATGGATTTATAGGTTCAAAAAGGAGAGATTTTAGAGTTTTTATTAATCCCGAGGAAGGCATCATGAATGACCTGGATGGAGGCCCAGGTATATGGCCAATTGCAGTTAGCAATGATAACACCATGATAGCATGGGTAGAAGCCCAAAAACTTATAGCTCATGTTGCCTCGGAGGAATTTAAGAATTCCAGGCCACTTTACCCTAAAAAGAAAAAAGAACTTGAAATGCTGGCAAATAATCTTAAGGAGACGGATAATCCCATTCTCGTACTTGTAAGTTTGAAAAAGTAGCAATATGCCTGCATTCCCATATTTCAAGCAGCTCGACTCCATGGATTGCGGACCCACCTGCCTTCAAATGATTGCCAAGCATTATGGGAGATCATATAGTCTACAGTATCTCCGTTCCAGATCATTCATAACAAAATCCGGCGTCTCTATGCTTGGCATCAGCGATGCCGCCGAAAGCATCGGTTTCCGAACACGCGGCTACCGTCTCACCTGGGAACAGCTCCGCGATGAAGTACCGTTGCCGTGCATAGTGCACTGGAATCAGAGACACTTCGTGGTGGTGTATAAAATCAAGAAGCGCAGAGCGCAGAGCACAGAGCAAAGAGCTCAGAGCACAGAGCGCAGAGCAAAACCCCAAAGCCTTGAGCAGATTTCAAAGCCCTCTGAGCCCAGCGCACTGCGCCCTGAGCCTTCTTCCTCTGAGCCCTGCGCCCTGAGCCCTGAGCAAAATCGCACAAGGCAAAAAGACTCAAAAAATGTTGTTTATGTTGCAGATCCCGCCGCCGGTCTTCTTAAATACACCGAACAGGAGTTTTGTAAATGCTGGTTCAGTACAAAAAGCGATGGTGTGGATGAGGGAACTGCTTTATTACTCGAGCCAACTCCGGAATTCTATAAACAGGAGGATGAGGAAAAACAAAAGCTGAGCTTCCTGTACCTGCTTGGTTATATACGCCCTTATTCGAAGTACATCCTGCAACTTATGCTGGGCATGCTCACTGCCAGCATAATAAGCCTTATCTTCCCTTTTCTCACCCAGTCACTCGTAGATACCGGTATCGGAAACAGTAATATTTCATTTGTGGTCATGGTCCTGGTTGCCCAGCTTATTCTGACCCTTAGCCAGACTGCAAACGGGCTTCTGCGCAACTGGATAAGCCTTCATGTTACAAGCAGGGTAAGCATATCGCTTATTTCCGACTTCCTTATAAAGCTTATGAAACTCCCGATCTCGTTCTTTGATGTCAAGCTTGTAGGCGATATCATGCAAAGAATAGGAGATCATAATCGGATCAGGACATTTCTGACTGACTCACTTATAAGTATCATTTTTGCAGTTATTACCCTTGTTATGTACACCATAATAATGGCAACATATAACCTCGGTATCCTTGGCATCTTCATGCTGGGAAGCGCGATGTACATCGGCTGGGTGGTGCTTTTCCTTAAGCGTAGAAGAGAACTAGATTATAAGCGTTTCCAGCAGAGCGCAGCCAATCAGAGCAATATTGTCCAGCTTGTGACCGGCATGCAGGAGATAAAGCTTAATGCCTGCGAAAAACAAAAACGTTGGGAATGGGAGCGGATACAGATAAAACTTTTCAAGGTGAGCCTGAAAAGCATGATGCTTAATCAGAACCAGCAGCTCGGAGCCGTTCTGATAAACCAGACCAAAGATATTTTTATCTCCTTCCTTTCAGCTAAAGCTGTAATAGAAGGACAGATGACCCTTGGTATGATGATGGCAATACAATATATAATCGGACAGCTCAATGCTCCGATCCAGCAGTTCATAGGTTTTACCCAGGCAGCCCAGGATGCAAGGATAAGTCTTGAACGATTAGGCGAGATCCATAACAAGGAGGATGAGGAGAAACCTGAAGATGACAAAATAAAAGATATTCCGGTTGATAAGGATATTGAGATAAAAAATCTTCTTTTTCAGTACGAAGGACCTCATTCCGAGAAGGTGCTTAACAATGTCTCACTGACTATTCCGGCAAAGAAAATAACTGCAATAGTAGGAATTAGTGGCAGCGGTAAAACCACTCTGATAAAACTGATGTTAGGATTCTATGAGCCTGTAAAAGGAGAGATATCACTCAACGGTACTTCCCTTAGAAGGTTCAGCCAGGCAGAATGGAGAAAGAGATGCGGTGTTGTAATGCAGGAAGGCTACATATTCGCAGATTCCATAGCGGGCAATATAGGTCTTATTGATGATACACCAGAAAAAGAAAAGATTGATAGGGCTGTAGTAACAGCAAATATTAAGGAATACATAAACAGCCTGCCGCTTGGTTACAATACAAGGATCGGGAATGACGGCCAGGGACTAAGCACAGGACAGAAGCAAAGATTACTTATTGCCAGGGCTGTTTACAAAGATCCTGACTTTATTTTTTTCGATGAAGCCACAAACGCCCTGGATGCGACAAATGAAAAAACAATAATGGATAACCTCGGCACTTTCTTCAAAGGAAAAACAGTGGTGATTGTTGCTCACCGGTTAAGTACAGTAAAGAATGCTGATCAGATAGTAGTCCTAGCAAAAGGAGAAATAGCTGAAAAAGGAACACATAAAGAGCTTGTGGAAAAGAAGAAGGCATATTACAATCTGGTGAAGGATCAGCTCGAGTTAGGGAGCTGAGGGCAGGGAGCAGGGAGCAGGGAGCAGGGAGCAGGGAGCAGGGAGCAAAAAAATGACCATACAAAATAACTAAAACTGTTCAATTATGGATTATTTCAGGTTTGAAAATATGGACATCTGGAAGGATGCCATAGAAATTTCTGACAGGCTTTTTGATTATTCAGATAAAGCTGAAGACAAGAGATACTTCAGATTTGCAGAACAGCTTCGTTCAGCCTCCATGAGTATTTCAAATAACATCGCTGAAGGTTCAGGTTCCTTCTCGGACAAAGAATTTGCGAGCTTTCTGAATATTGCACGAAGATCAGTATTTGAATGTGCTAACATCCTTCATATTTTCTTAAAACGGAAGATAATCCCCATTGAAGAAAAAGATCAGATTTACCTGGAGCTTATTTCTCTGAGTAAAAGAATTACTAATTTCTGTAGAGCATTAATCAAACAATGAGATTTTTAGCCCCCAGCCCTCCGCCCCCTGCCCCATGCTGCCTGCAACTCTTTCATATGGAATTCTAGCAATCATGCCTGAAATCAACAAACACGAAATAAGAAGTCCTGAACTGCAGGAAGTAATGTCCGAAATCCCGGGAAGTATCCTAAAATGGGGACTCTTTCTCTTTTTTACTATTGTAATTGCAATACTTGGAGTGAGCTGGTTCATAAATTATCCTAATATTGTTTCGGCGCCTGTTACTCTGACAACCTATAATTCCCCGGCATCACTTATAGCAAAATCGGGAGGAAAGATTGAAAGTCTGATTGTAAATAACGAGGAGGATGTCGAAAAAAAGCAACCTGTTGCTTTAATAGAAAATACAGCACGTTTTGAAGATATAATGATACTGGCAGCCTTTTTAGATACTCTCAGGAATAATCCGGATTGGCGAAAAGAAATAAACAGATATACTCCACCGGTAAGCCTTGAACTTGGAGAGATTCAGGGTAGCTGTTCCCGATTTATTACACTTTTCCAGCAGTACAAGGAATATCTGATCCGTGCATATCTTCCGACAAAACTAAGACTTCTAGAAGAGCAGATTAAAAAACAGGAAGAATACACAGATGAACTCTTAATTCAAATGAGGTTATCCGAGGAAGATCTCATTCTTACAACAAAGAGTTTTGAACGGGACTCATTGCTTTACATCGGCAATTTGCATTCAGTTACTCTTAGTGAGTTTGAAAGATCGAAACAGGCATTGATACAAAAAAAGTCTTCACACAGTTCACTTAAGGCGTCAACAAAGAATAACGAGACATCGACTTTAAGACTCCGGGAAACACGTCTCGATCTGCATATGCAGCTCAATAAGGAACTTCATCAGTATAACCTCGATCTGGATGATGCCTTCCTGATGTTGAATCTGGCAATAGAGCAGTGGAAGGAAAAGTATCTTATTGAAAGTCCGGTCAGAGGTAAAATTACTTTTACATCTTTCTGGAATGAGAATCAGGTCATCAAATCAGGAGAGGTACTTGCCACGGTTATACCTGAGGATAAGAGCAGGATAATTGTAAGGGCAAGCATACCTGGTTCTGGTCTCGGAAGAGTAAAAGTTGGACAGGAAGTCAACATTAAGCTGTCAGGATTTCCTTATATGGAATTCGGAGTATTAAAAGGAAATATCAGCACGCTTTCGCTTGTACCGGCTGGTGAGGCATATATAGCAGAGATTGATCTGATCAACGGTTTAACAACCACGTATAACATTAGTCTTCACTTTATAAATGAGATGACAGGAACGGCAGATATAATTACTGACAACAGCAGATTGATATTCCGGCTTATTAAGCCACTGAACAGGATATTAAAATGATAAGATCCATGTTGGAAGTTATGAGCCTTTGCTGTAGCTACGATGAATAAAACTGGGTATTAGGAACTGCACCATGTACCAATAAGGGCATTGCCATACAATAAAGAGTAACAAAGAAATATGAATTAACACAAATGTGAATGATTAAAACAATCTGAAAGAGAAGGGCAGGAAGCTTTTCTCTGTCTCGTCCTGAAAAAAGTTGACATTATTAATACTCTTTTTTCATTCTTAA
>CAZTJT010000081.1:0-6056 GCA_964613785.1 uncultured Rikenellaceae bacterium | reverse complement strand
ATACTCTGATTGTATCCAAGCCAATGACACCTAATTCATAAACATTTCATCATGTTTTAAATCATCTTAATCTTAATATGGTCTTTATTATACAGATATTTTAATACCATAACTTTCCCCTCCTTCGCAAGGAGGGGTGGCCCGGCTACTGTTTAGTGAACCGGACGGGATCTACTTCCGGGCCGGGGTGGTTATAGCCATCGAGAATAGTTACTCAATATTCAAGAACATTTATTCTTGCCAGTGATGACTTCAAAAATTACATACTCTGATTGTATCCAAGCCAATGACACCTAATTCATAAACATTTCATCATGTACTAAATCGTTTAAATCTCAAATTGGTGTTTAATGTGCAGATATATAGCACCATAACTTTCCCCTCCTTCGCAAGGAGGGGAAAGTTATGAGATTAGATAACTGCTTTTTAAAGATACATTAAGTACATGATTGGCAACAAAATTCTCTGAACTTATTCTAAAGTCGACAGGCCTCTTTCAACAATCAACACACTCTGCTTCTCCCCGGGAAAGAAAGAGGGTTGAAGCGTGTATACTGACTTTGTCTTAACCTTTCTGTTACTGGGTTAAGGATAATAATATGCGTTAGTGCGGTAAAAACTAATTTTAAGATTTTTTCAATACTAATATTCAGTGTGTTATAAAATAATACCGCACTAATTTCACGAGACGTCACAAGTCAGGAAATAAAACTGAAGCAGGAAATCAATACAATGAAATTTCATATTGTAACAGGGTAAATATCTATTGTAATACAATAAATATATTACCTGTTACAATAAATATTCTAATGTTTTCTGCTGGTTGTTGCACGAATACCGTATGGAAATACTTAACGCTGAAAGATGAAATGAACTTTTCATTCAGTAACCGTTCAGTATTTAAGAACAGAATTTAATTCCCGCCAGCTGGCAAATTATCCTTGCATAAAAATTACTTCCGTTAAAACCGGGGTTTCTCACAAAGGGATCTTATGGGACCACTCCCCTGCCCCACACGGAAAGGTCTTAAAAAATTACAAAGAAGTTACGTAAAACCGTATATTACTGATAACGTGCGCTATACAATCATGTCTGTTGTAACATAACCTTAATCATTCCTTAACCATGCTGAATTAACTCCCCCATACTTTTGCAGTGGTCATAGAAATGAAAAAAGTAGAACCAATTTAAAAAAGTCATGAAAAAGTATCTTACAATTATTTCTTTAATTACCATTCTTCTTGCAGGCTGCAAAAAGGAAAATGATCCGCCTGAATTAACAACGCCCCAAAGCACATCTGTTGAAATAACCGAATCAGTAGACCTTAGTTTCAGTTTCGATGCAATGGCTGGGTTTAAGTCAGCATCAGTAACAGCAACGGGCGGTGATGCCCGGATAAAGACAAACGGTACTGAGGGTGCATCTTCCGGCACAATTGTGGTAACCTTTACAGCCGGTAAGGTCACAGGGGCCGGATCAGTTATACTGACCCTTACTGACTCTGACAATCAGACAGTTACTTCAACGGCCGTTCTTACAATTGAAGGTGTTCCAGTGGTTTCTGTAACGCAGAACATAACAGCCAGCACCACGTGGGAGGCCGGCAAAATATACATTCTTGAAGGACGCATAACGGTTGTATCCGGAGTTACCCTCACAATACAGCCTGGGGTTATTGTCAAGGGTCGTGAAGGATCAGAGGCAAACGCCACCGCCCTAATGATTGCCAGGGGAGCTCAGCTCAGGGCAGAAGGAACAGCAGACTCGCCAATCATTTTCACCTCGGTCTCAGACAATATAATTCCGGGTGAAATCGCAAGTCCAAACCTCGCACCTTCGATCAATGGTCTCTGGGGTGGTCTCCTTATCCTGGGCAGGGCACCCATATCAGCCGAAGCTGAAGCGATGCAGATCGAGGGTATCCCGGCATCGGATCTGAACGGTCTTTACGGAGGTACTGATCCAAACGACAATTCAGGTGTGATAAAGTATGTCTCGATACGGCATGGCGGCGCCAATATCGGGGAGGGCAATGAAATTAACGGTCTTACCCTTGGCGGTGTTGGTTCAGGTACTGTTATTGAAAACATAGAAATAATTGCAAATCAGGATGACGGTATCGAATGGTTTGGAGGCACTGTTAATGTAAAGAATGTCGTTGTTCTGAACACTGGTGATGATGCTATTGACACTGACCAGTCGTGGGGAGGAACTCTTGACAACTTTATAATAATAAATCCGGGCGATGAGTGTCTTGAGCTTGACGGTCCGGAAGGGACGATGGTGGCAAAACACATCCTTAAGAATGGAACCTGCTATGCAGGTAATGCACAGGGGCTTGTCGATCTGGATCCTAATTCCAATGTCGACATGGAAGGAATTTATTTCTTCGGACTGAAGGCAGACCAGGACTTTGATGAACTTCCGACAGAATTCGAATGCACTTTCACCGATCTGGAGGCAACCCTGCCCGCAGGAACAAATCTGGCAGATTTCTTTAAGGGCGGAAGCGACGCTTTCACTACAGCCGTAGCAGCAGGATCAAACACCGTGGGCGCAAATCCCGATGTTTTCCTGGGCTGGACGTGGACTGCAGTTTCCGGTTCGCTCAACGGATATTAAAAATTAACCTTAAATAATCCGCGGGTCTTCGGGCCTGCGGATATTATCATTTTAAATAATCAATTATGCGTTATTCAAAATTTCTATCCGCGCTTGCCTTTCTGATAATGTTCTCAGCAGGCCTTTCAGGTCAGAATGGCATCATAAGGGGTTCCGTTTCTGATGAAGCAACGGGAGAAGCTCTCACGGGAGTTACCGTTCTGGTTGAAAATACTACCCGGGGTATTCTTACGGACCTTGATGGCAAATTCAATCTCTCAATTGAACCGGGAGTTTACAATTTAAGATTTTCATTCGTTTCGTACGAAACGCATTCCATAAACGGAGTAAAAGTAACTGCAGGAGATGTCACGCTTCTCGATAACTTTCTTTTAAAATCTGCAACCTTCGGTCTTTCGGAAGTAACCATCAGTGCGGAAATGAAGAGGAACACAGAGAGTGCTTTAATGACCATAAAGATGGAGTCGCCCAACCTTGTCGACGGCATATCGTCGGCCAATTTCAGAAAGATGGGGGATTCAGATGCAGCAGCTTCAATGAAACGTGTTCCGGGTGTGTCGGTTGAAGGAGGAAGATACGTTTTTGTCAGAGGCCTTGGCGACCGCTATACAAAAACTATCCTGAACGGAGTAGACATCCCGGGTCTTGATCCTGACCGCAACACTATGCAGATGGACATTTTCCCTACCAATCTTATTGATAACATCATTGTCCATAAATCTTTCAGTGCGGAGCTCCCTGCCGACTTTACCGGCGGAATAATTGATATTGCCCTGAGGGATTTCCCTGATGAGAAAAAGGGCAACTTCTTTATTGGTACAAGTTACAATCCCGATTATCATTTTAAGAACGATTATCTGACCTATAAAGGCGGAAAAACCGATTTTCTGGGATTCGATGACGGCACAAGATCTATTCCCGCAACAGAAAACCTTCCCTTCTTTGCTTCAGTGATCGGCAATCCTGAAGGAGAGCAGGGTCAGAGATACCGTGAAGTACTGAATAGTTTTAATCCGGATATGGCAGCCATCAGCCAGAAGAGCTTCATGGACTATGGTGCAGGAGCCTCGTTTGGCAATCAGATACCTTTGAAAAAGGTTACACTTGGTTATAACTTGGGTTTTTCATACAAGAACAGTACTGAATTCTATAAAGATGCAGAATATGGCCGTTACGGTCTTGCAAGTGATCCTGATGTGACCGAACTGGAAGTAAGGGAATTCCAGAAAGGCAACTTCGGGGTAAGCAGTGTGCTTCTCAGCGGACTGGCCGGGTTTGCCCTGAAAACATCACATTCAAAATTCCGTTTAAATATCATTCACCTTCAGAACGGCGAATCGAAGGCCGGCATCTTTGATTATGAAGGATCCGATCAGGGAAGCGTTTTTTCTGGTTACCAGCACAACCTCGAATACAGCCAGCGTTCGCTAACGAACATCCTTCTCGACGGGAAGCACTCATTCAGAACCGGTGATTGGGATCTGGTCTGGAAGATCTCTCCAACGATTTCAAAAATTGAAGATCCGGATGCCCGTTTCGTTCGTTATGTTGAAGGCAATCCCGGCAACTACCTGATTAATACCGAATCAGGTTTTCCGGAAAGAATATGGAGGACACTTTCGGAGAATAATTACGCCGGCGTTGTACATGCAACAAAGGGATTCAGGTTCAATGGAGAATCAGCAAAACTTAGTTTTGGAGGAGCTTACACCTACAAGGAACGCGACTTCATAATTAAGAAATTCATGCTCAACGTAAGGAACGTGCCTCTGACAGGCGACCCCGACGAACTCTTCCGGCCTGAGAATATCTGGCCTCTTTACGGTACAGATTTCGGAAGCGGAACCACCTATGAAGCCGGTTTCCTCCCCTCTAACCCGAATCGGTTCAAAGCCAGTTCGGGCAACGGTGCAGGATATGTTTCTGCCGAGCTGACCCTTTTGAGAAATCTGAGAATCATTGCCGGTGTCAGGGTGGAAAAATTCACCCAGAGATACTCCGGACAAAATCAGCTTGGGACAATTGTTCTCAATAACGACAAGGTTCTCGACGACCTCGGGATCTTCCCGTCGGTCAACCTGATATACAGGCTCAGCGAAAGCCAGAACCTGAGGGCATCCTATGCCCGTACCATTGCAAGGCCCTCGTTCAAGGAACTCTCATTTGCGGAAATTGCCGATCCCATCAGCGGCAGGACATTCGTGGGGGGCATGTTCCGTGATGCCGACGATGTGGCAGGCAGGGAATACTGGAACGGGGCCCTTCAAAGCTCGGATATACATAATATCGATCTCCGGTGGGAACTATATCGCAAAGAAGGCCAGATGCTGTCAGTCAGCGGATTCTACAAATACTTCAATAAACCTATCGAGATCGTACAATATGCCACCCAGACAGGTACCTTCCAACCCAGAAATGTGGGAGACGGCCAGGTACTGGGTTTAGAACTGGAGGTACGCCAGAATCTTGGCAGTCTGACAGGAGCCCTTGACAAATTCAATTTCTCATCCAATATATCTGTCATCAGGTCAGGTATCGAGCTTAGCCTGACTGAGTATTACTCAAGAATAGAGAACTCACGTACCGGACAATCGATCAGCAGGACCCGTGAAATGGCAGGTCAGTCGCCCTGGATCATCAACAGCGGTATTACCTGGTCGGGCGGTGAAAAAGCATTCTGGTCAGGTTTTGAAGCAGGCCTTTTTTACAATGTCCAGGGAAAAACGCTTCAGTACGTCGGTATTGCTGACAGACCGGACATATACACTCTGCCTTTCCACAACCTGAATCTAACGGCATCAGGGAAGATGGGAAGAGAAAAAAAGATGCAACTTGAGCTAAAAGTTGACAATCTGCTTAATGACAAAAAAGAATCGGTATTCAAATCCTTTAATCCGACCGACCAGTTCTTTACAAAACTGGAGCCCGGAATAACTTACCACCTGAAACTGAGCTATGTCTTGTTTTAGACTGGTATCCTGACGCATAATTGGTTATCGGTGCCCGTTGAACTGCTGCTACCAGATTTGACGGGCATTTTTAAGGCCGGTTTAAATTCAATTTGATTACCTTTATACCTTATCAGGAAAAATGCAGGAACATTAATTTCCATTCCCATGGAAACAAAAAATAAAAGGATACTGATTGTCGACGATGAAGAAGATCTCTGTGAGATCCTTCAGTACAATCTCGGAAATGCAGGATATTTAACTGAAGTGGCCCGTTCGGCCGAGGAAGCTCTGAAGAGACCTGTCGCGGGCTTTGATCTCATCCTTCTGGATGTGATGATGGGTCCGATGTCGGGTTTCAGGTTTGCCGACAAGCTGAGGAAGGAGATGGGGATAAATGTCCCGATAATCTTCCTCACAGCAAAGGACACGGAGAACGACATCCTTACAGGTTTCAGCCTTGGAGCTGATGATTACATGGCCAA
>CAZTJT010000080.1:0-6578 GCA_964613785.1 uncultured Rikenellaceae bacterium | reverse complement strand
AAACACGCGCCACCGCGACTCTGCGCCAACTGCACATACCGCCGAACGTTAGCACAAATATTTCAGTATGTGACGATTATGCTCCCGCGCCGGATTTAAAATGTTTCAGTTTGACATGATAATTCCTGCACTTTTTCAGGACATGCCCTTCGCACGAAAGACATTTTACCTGCCCGCCGCCATTTAGATTATTCTGTTAACAAAATAACAATACTGCTTTGTACCGGGACTTGCCCCTTGCGCGAAAAAATACTTGTGCTAACAATTCTTAAATGATTTTTTCTATTTTATCCAATAACAGCACTTTAACAATGACTCAATTAATATGGACAAGAATTTTAAAAACCAAGAAAAACGCATAGAAGCAGTATTTCAGGATAAAACTGAAGACCTATCAAAAAGATTGGAGACGATTAATATCTATAAAGAATATCTGGATCAGAATTTATCTTACCCAATTGAGCTTACTGGGATTGAGGACTTCAATTGGGAAGAATTTTATCTTCTAGGACCTGGCAGTAAAAAAGAGTATGAGAAACTAAAAAATCAAATCCTTCATACCTTGATACTTTCATTCTGGAAAAAATTAGTGAACAATATGATGAATACGATGGACTAATTGTTGAAGTAATACGAGTTACTGATAAAAAACGATTCCAAATCCCTCTAAGTGAATTGAAGTCTACGAATAAAAGATCCAAAAATTATAAACTACTTGATGATTATTCAGTATGGATCGTAAATTTTTAATCATCTCATTGATAATAACATACTTGTGCTAACACGGACGGTATAATTCATAAGCTCGTCACGGTTTTTGCTTTTGCTCCTGCTTTTTTGACAACTTTGTAATAGCTTATACCGCGACCGCGCCAGTGCCCGCAACCAACTTTGTAACCGGGGATAAACTCGTGGCTCCCGATCAAACTTGTACTCCTGACGATCCGCCGAGTGGCGGATGTCAGGACTTTCAGCGCGACACACGTAATGCTCAGAAAAATTTGTATCCGGACGGCAAAAACTGCGCCCCCGCTGCAGCGGGGCAGGCTCCCCCTCCTTGCACCCCATGACGCTCCCTTCGGTCGGTCAGGGTCAAAGACGTGACAGCTTTCTGGCCTACCGGGACAATTTTCTGCCCGGATGCTGCGTCGGGTAACACAACCTCCCCATATTGCCGGGCCGTCAGACTGTCTAAAAACCTTAATTCCGTGTTAATAAGTATTAACCCTCTTTTTTCTGTCCCGGCCTGATGTTTTGTATCTTAACTATATGAAATTCATACAAGGACAAAACAGAACCCAGATTAATCTCTTTCCGGTCTCCCTGGATCAGGCGATAAATGCCGATAATGAAGTGCGGATAATTGACCTGTTTGTCGATAGTCTTTCCATAAAAGATTACGGATTCAGAACGGACTATATCGAAAATGGCCGGCCTGCATATCACCCTTCCGATCTGCTGAAGCTCTTCATTGATAAGAAGCTGGAAGAATATGCCTGGGCTCTGGCCGAAAAAGAGAGAAGGAACATCTTTACAAACGCCGTCAGGCGTTAGTCGGGCACCCTTTCGGGACGATAAAGCGACAATGGGGTTACAGTTATATTCTCACTAAAAAAGGAATAAGGAGGGCTGGCTCCGATGTGGGGCTTATGTTCATAGCATATAATCTGAGGCGTATTGTGAATATTTTAACAATGGATGTCCTGAAGGAGTATCTGAGGATGTTTTATTCCCTGTTCCAGGCAGTTTTTGACCTTTCAGAACTCATTTTCATGATGTCTGAGAGTCCCGAACCAGCTATAATAGAAACCACAAGTAAAAATCATCTGTGGCTTAAAACCGCTTAAATAAGGCCAGTTTACTAATAAACTGGTTTTAAGACAGACTCCCGTTATGGGCAAGCCATTGATACATGACTGTTAAGTAAATAACAATAAAAAACTTTACCCTTGCAGCTTAACAGTGACAAGAAAACTCAGTGTTTTCTATCAGGACTTGCCCGCGCACAAAAATTTTAAAATTCATTGTTATTGCAGCACATTTGCAAGCCCACACAAAGCCGACACTCAAACCTAAGGCTTGCAAAATAGCTGCAATTTGTAAGTACACACATACTAATTTTATAAATTTGAGCTTAGTTTAAGCTATGAACCAAAAACCGGAACAAATAGCGCGCGACAGCATCGACAGACAGTTAAAGGCTTGCGGCTGGGTCGTTCAGAATAAATCAGAAATAAACCTGAATGAAGGTCCGGGTGTTGCCGTTAGGGAATATCAAACCGATGTCGGCCCTGCCGACTATGTACTATTTGTTGATGGAAAACCGGCTGGTGTAATTGAGGCCAAGCGCAAGGAAGAAGGTCATAGATTAACTATGCACGAAGACCAGGTTGAGGATTATGCAACAGCAAAGTTAAAATACCTTAATAATGAGAAGCTTCCATTTGCATATCTGAGTACCGGAGAAGTAACCTCTTTTACCGATTTCAGAGACCCTAAACCACGAGGAAGAACTGTATTCTCTTTCCACAGACCTGAAACATTAATAGAGTGGCTTAAACAAACCAAATCGTTAAGAGCCTCTTTGCCCGATTTGCCCGATCTTCCAACAACAGGACTGAGAGATTGCCAGATAAATGCAATTAACAATCTTGAAAAATCATTTAAAGATAACAGGCCCCGGGCACTGATTCAGATGGCTACCGGATCGGGTAAAACCTACACTGCCATTACTTTCATTTACCGTCTGTTGAAATATACCAATGCAGGTAAAATACTTTTTCTGGTCGATACGAAAAACCTCGGCGAACAGGCCGAACAGGAGTTTATGTCGTACCTGCCCAACGACGATAACAGAAAATTCACAGAACTATATGGTGTTCATCGCTTAAAATCAAGATACATACCCGACGATAATCACGTCTACATAAGTACAATACAGCGTTTGTATGCCATTCTTAAGGGACAGGATCTCGATGAAAGCGCCGAAGAGGAGAATCCCAACGAGAAATGGCAGCCCAAGGAGATTCCGCCGGTTGAATACAACGAAAAACTGCCCGTCGAATATTTCGACTTTATCGTAATTGACGAATGCCACCGGAGTATTTATAACCTCTGGATGCAGGTGCTCGACTATTTCGATGCGTTTCAGGTGGGACTGACTGCAACTCCCGATGCACGAACCTATGCCTATTTCAGGCAGAACCTGGTTTCCGAGTACTCCCACGAAATGGCAGTAACCGACGGTGTAAACGTAGGCTATGATGTATATCTTATTGAAACGAGGATTACCCGGCAGGGTGCAACGCTATGGAAAGGTCAATATATTGAACACCGTGAGTTGTTGAGCCGTAAAAAAAGATACGAGTTACAGGATGAGGATGAAGAGTATACTTCACAGCAACTCGATAGAGACATTGTTAACCCTAATCAGATAAGAACGGTTATCCGCACTTTCAGGGAGCGCCTGCCTGAAATCTTTCCTGACCGTTTTGACCAGAACGGTAATTTCGAAGTGCCAAAAACACTCATCTTCGCCAAAACCGACAGTCACGCCGATGATATTATCAATATTGTGAGGGAAGAGTTCAACGAGGAGAACCGGTTCTGCAAAAAGCTGACATACAAAACTGAAGAGGATCCCAAATCTATTCTGGCCCAGTTCAGAAATGACTATCATCCACGTATTGCCGTTACAGTCGATATGATTGCCACCGGAACCGATGTAAAGCCGCTTGAGTGTCTGCTCTTTATGCGTGATGTGAAGAGTCGCAACTACTTTGAGCAGATGAAAGGGCGTGGAACAAGAATTATTGATTTTGACGATCTGAAGAAGGTTTCACCCTGTGCCAGAGTGGCAAAAGATCATTTTGTAATTGTTGATGCAATAGGGGTAACCAAAAGTCTGAAAACCGACAGCCGGCCCCTGGAGAAAAAGCCGGGTGTACCTCTTAAGGACTTACTGGGAGCCATTGCTGTGGGTGCAAGAGATGAAGAGCTGTATACTTCACTTGCCAACAGGCTTACCCGGCTTGAAAAACAAATTTCTGAAAAAGAAAAGAAACAGTTTATTGAGAGAACCGGAGGAATATCTCTGAAAGAAGTGGTAAAATCTCTTTTGAATGCCTATAATCCTGATACAATTGAGGCTGTTGAGCAAAAAGTGAGAAATGAAAAGCAGGGAGAGCCGCCTGTTGAGATTGAAGCTTCAATAAACAGGGAACTCGAAAAACTGCGTAATGAAGCCGCAAAAGTATTTACCGGACCGCTGAATGAGTTTATTGAGAATGTCCGCAAGGCCCATGAACAAAAAATCGACTCCCTCAATCCCGATGAGGTTCTGAACGCTGGGTGGGATATAGATAACAAAGAAAAAGCAAAAGAGACTGTCGATGCGTTCAGGGATTGGATAGAAAAGAACAAAGATGAGGTGACCGCATTGCAGATATTCTACAGCCAGCCTTACCGCAGACGGGAGCTTACATTTAAAATGATAAAAGACCTGGTTGAAAGAATTGTAACTGAAAAACCGACGCTTGCCCCATTAAATGTATGGCGGGCTTATGAGCGGCTTGAAGATGTTGCCGGACAACCAAAAAACGAACTGGTGGCCCTGGTTGCACTTATCCGGAGGCTGACCGGTATAGATACAATCCTGACGCCGTATGATAAAACCGTTGACCGTAATTTTGCCGACTGGGTGTGGAAAAAGCAGCAGGGTGCAGGGCCAAAGTTTACTGAGGAACAGATGAATTGGCTGTATATGCTCAAAGACCAGATTGCAACTTCGGTACATATTGATATTGAAGACCTCGACTATACCCCCTTCGATGCAAAAGGCGGACGTGGCAGGATGTGGCAGCTCTTTGGAAATGAGATGGAAACCATTATAAACGAATTAAACGAAGCACTGGCAGCGTAAAGTGTCTGAACTGTGATTTGTGTGATTATATTGAAGGACATGATCAGTTGTGATAATATTGAAAGACATGATCAAAGAAGAGTATAAATACTCGGCTCTCACGGCCAGAATTATTGGCTGCGCGATGGAGGTGCATAAATTCCTGGGAAACGGTTTTCAGGAAGTGATATACCAGAGGGCACTGGAGTATGAGATGAAATCGCAGGGATTGTCATTTGCCCGTGAATATGAAATGCCTGTCTTTTATAAAGGGAAACAGGTAGGAACAAGGCGTGTAGATTTCCTTGTGGAAGAGAGTGTAAGTGTTGAACTTAAAGCGCTAACCAGGCTGGAACCGGTTCATCTGGCACAGGCCATAAACTATCTGGAAGCTTATAACCTTGAAGTGGGACTGCTTATCAACTTCGGAGAAACCAGCTTAAAATTTCACCGGCTTGAAAACAAAAAATATAAACCATGACGAAATCATGTCTATCACAAAAATCAAACACATCACAGTTCAGACTATTGGATGGAAACCATTATAAAAGAATTAAACGAAGCACTGGCAGCGTAAAGTGTCTGAACTGTGATTTGTGTGATTATATTGAAGGACATGATCAGTTGTGATAATATTGAAAGACATGATCAAAGAAGAGTATAAATACTCGGCTCTCACGGCCAGAATTATTGGCTGCGCGATGGAGGTGCATAAATTCCTGGGAAACGGTTTTCAGGAAGTGATATACCAGAGGGCACTGGAGTATGAGATGAAATCGCAGGGATTGTCATTTGCCCGTGAATATGAAATGCCTGTCTTTTATAAAGGGAAACAGGTAGGAACAAGGCGTGTAGATTTCCTTGTGGAAGAGAGTGTAAGTGTTGAACTTAAAGCGCTAACCAGGCTGGAACCGGTTCATCTGGCACAGGCCATAAACTATCTGGAAGCTTATAACCTTGAAGTGGGACTGCTTATCAACTTCGGAGAAACCAGCTTAAAATTTCACCGGCTTAATAACAAAAAATATAAACCAGATAAAACTCATTAATCTCATGAAAATCAATATTATCATGTTAATCACAATAATCATAAAAATCATAGTTCAGACAATTGATGCAAAAGGCGGACCTAGTAGGATGTGGAATCTCTACGGCAGTGAAATGGAGATGATAATTAACTAACTAACTAATGAAGTTTT
Organism: uncultured Rikenellaceae bacterium; assembly: GCA_964613785.1. GTDB lineage: Bacteria > Bacteroidota > Bacteroidia > Bacteroidales > VadinHA17 > LD21. The sequence continues at coordinate 479 of CAZTJT010000080.1, read as the reverse complement.
AGCCTCATAATATGAACGCCCACGATATAAATATTTTAAAAGAACCGCAATCAGAATGGGGAGGTAATTGGACATTAAAGAAACTTGATGCTTTTGCAAAATATGTTGCAGCCTATTTAACCATAATGAAGAAATATCCATACCTAAAAACTATTTACTTTGATGGATTTGCAGGTAGTGGAGAAAGAAAAGAGAGATGTGATTCTTCATTATATAAACAATTACTATTAAATGCAGAGGAGACAGATACTTATAAGGGTGCTGCTGAACGGGTATTAACATTACCTGATAACTTAACTTTTGATTTCTATTATTTTATTGACACCAGACCTGAATCGTTACAAAAACTTAAGCAGAAATTAGATTGTATCAAAACAAAAAGTCAATCAGTTATCCAATATCGTCTGGGTGATTGTAATCAATATCTCATTGAACCTGCAACAAAAATCTGGACAATTTATTAAGCCACTAATTGATTT
>CAZTJT010000079.1:0-6612 GCA_964613785.1 uncultured Rikenellaceae bacterium | reverse complement strand
GTGGATACGGTACTGAGAGGGCGGCAAGTATTGCCATTAAAGAAAGTCCTTCTCCTTCAGGGGACTGCAGAAGAAAGAGAAAACTGCCTGTAAAGTATACGAATCCGACATCTGCCCAACCGAACCACCCGAATACTTTTGATGCTTTATCATTAAGAACCGTATTGCAGTTGGTTGCTTTGTTCAGATGACAAAGCTTGTCCGTAATCGAAAGATGAACTTCAAATTCGTGCAGGATCAGCAGAACAGAAAGTACAATGCCTGCAATTTTCGTAAAAACCAGTGGCAGGATGACCTTATCATAAATATTCTCTCCCAGGTTAAAATTATTGTAAAATAAAGAAATGAAAAATATCAAAATGGCAAATAAAGTCAGAGGCAAAATTGATTTATTTATCAGTTCGTTCTTTATTTTGACCATGTAATCCTTTTCGCCCGATCTTTCATCCGGGTTAAGTAATATTACAGCGCCTGAACAGCTCTCAAGAAACTCCTTCCTGCCTGTTTTTCTTTTTTCATTGTATGATGTATAATATGTAACCTGCTCCTTCCCCGTCTCTGTTACAAATCCTATCATGCCACCGCCTCTGCTGAAATGAACGATATACGGCGCTTGAAGATCCTCCAGTTCATTTACTTCGTACCTGAGAGGATAGTTTTCAATTTTCCATTCATTGAGGGTATCGCAGATACTCTTAAAAGATGGGTAATCAGGATGTGATTTAAGCGCTTCCTTTACGGTGCCTTTTATGACATGCAATCCATAATGTTTTACGGCCCGCTGAATGATCCCGACCGTATTATCTTCCCTGGCCCGTTTCATATTCTACTACAGGTTTATTGTGTTTTATTAAGGAATAAAAAAGCTTATGCATTGCTTCTGCCATCCCTGCTGCAGTGAACCTTTTCACATAGGTTTCGTATGATTTCGTGGCAAGCCTGGTCCTTCTTTCCTTGTCTGCAGCCAGGGAAAGAATCGAATCTGTCATCTCTTCAATACTGAAGGTAATATCTCCTTCACTGCTGATATGAGGATTAATGAAAATACACTCCTCGTCTGAAAGTAATTCATCCAGGCCGTTTATCCTTGTCATGATAAGCGGTATCTTGTTAGCCATCATTTCAAGTACAGAATAAGGACAATGGTCATAAATTGAAGGTGATATCCCGATGTAAGCTATCTTGTAGAATTCTGTTACTGTTTCCCTGGGTAAAAATCCTGTATATGTTACCTTCCCAAAACAGGTTTGTATCTTTTTCTGACAATCCTGAATGCTGCCCTGCCCGAGCATAACAAGTCTGAGGTTGTTATTTTTTCTGAAAGCTCGTTCGAAAGCTTCCATAAGATAATTAATTCCTTTGCATGGATCGATCCGGCCGGAAAAAAGCAGAATTATCTCATTTTCTCCAAATCCAAACCTCCTTTTAATTCCGGCTTTCTCCTCTTCTGTAACCTGGTTATTATTTATTTGATTAAGACCGTTTTTAATTACAGTTATTTTTTTAGGGCTGATGCCATATTCATTGACCAGGAAATCTTTCATATACCGGGTTACGGATACTATATGGTCGGATTGCCTGTACATTTCCCTTTCCCGCGATAACGTAAACTCGATATTGTCAGCCGGTTTATCAAGGTTCAGGCCGGCAATTTTCAATATCTTCCCTTCGAAGATCTGCTGAAACTGTGCAAAATGGACAACACTCAGTACCGGAAAACCAAAACACTCTTTAATTTTCAATAAAATCGGAAGATCATCAATGTAATTGAATTGAAAAATGACCTGTTCAGCCGGGGGAATTATTTTAAATAAAAGCTTACTGACAGCAGATGCATATTTATTTTCAAATGCGCTGTTTTGTTTAATAGGGATTAACGGCTGGGGTATTTTGATTTCCACACACCTGTCTGTTGTTTTAAGTATTGAAATCTCTTTGATATCTGAAGATTTATATGAAACAAGTACTATTTTTATATTTGGGTAACTTAACAGAGCCTCTGTCAGCTCATGCAAGTATGTTCCGATGCCATATTGCATTCCGCGAGCATTTGATCGGAAAATAAAGAGGGTAATGCTGTTTAAACAACCATCAGCCTTCATTTCTGCAAGTTTTTATTAATTCTCTTCTGTTCCTGATTTCCGTTTCTTTGTCAGCATACCAGCTTGTCCTGCCCCTTGGATGCCATAAATGGAATAAAGGACCATCCGAAAAATGAATTTTCTGATTTAGAATTTCCATCCGCTTGATTCTTTCAAAGTCCTCCGGTCCCCAGCCCCTAATGCTCTCATTCTCACCTCCGGTATCAAGGTACTTTTCCCTGTCCGCCAGAAAAGCCCCTCCTGTGGAATAATATCCATACATTAAGGGTAAACAGGGAGCAAGCTTTAACAGGATCTCTGCATTTGGAATACTCCTGAAAAGATCGCTCAGGGAATTATCACATATATAAACTCTTCCATCATATGGTATGCTAATAATTGCTTCTTCCTTTCGCAGGACCATGACGGATTCAAGTACCTGATCAGGATGAGCAATGACATCAGCATCCCATACAACAATAAATCTGGTAGATGCTGTTTCAATAAGCCTGTTTATGTATTTTGTCTTATGAAAAAAAACATTTTTGTCATCAATAAATTCATAAAGCAAATTCCCGGTTTGGAAATCAGGATAATATTTCTTTGATTCATCGCCCTCCACCATAATAACTGTTGTATCGAAATGTCTTAAAATAAAGCTTATTGAGGTGTCTGCATTTTCTCTCCTTTTTTCGGAATCAATACGCAGGGGCATAAGGAATGTGAAGTCGGTTAAATCTATCTTGCAGTCTTGCTTTCTCTCCTTCACCTCATTTCGAAGGGTAAAACTTACTTTTTTGCAGTCAATAGATGATTCCTCTTTAATGGTATGTTCCGAAGAAATTACCATATCTTCAGTTATTAACTATTCAATTATCATTGGTCTCATTCAAAGAGCACCGTACTTCTTGCCCTGTGTGTTCCACCTTCACTGATTCCATCGCTAAAGCTTCTGCTTTCATAGAAAGCTTCGGTGGACAATTAAGCACTGCTCTCCTTGCTTCTTCTTCCCATGTTTGCCCCCAAGACACTTGCCTTCAGATTCCTTCCTTGAGCCTCACCAGAATAAGAACAGGGTTATCGGTTTCTTTAAGGCTCGCAGCCAATTTTTCAAGCTCTTTTTTCTTTTCGGGGTATTTTGGGATTAAGTTCTTAAAATCATCACTTGCTATCCGAGCTTTAATCTGTTGTGGATATTGTAAGCCAATCAAGTATTCTTTATTATTTTCTGTGTAGTACGCTTTTGGTAAAAACCTTGCTCCTCCATCAAGGTCGTTTATCATACCTCCGGTTAAAAAAAGTGCATCACCACTATAATCACCATCCAGTGTAATTAGGAAGTAGTCGTTATTCGACTTATCAATTAAAATCAGATAAGGCTTTTTGTAAGCAAATACCAATACAAGAAAACGTTTTGTTTCCAGAAACCATTTAGGATGTAAATATTTATTATAATTCTCGAATGTGTAAATTTTTGACCTTGGCATTCTATGTTCACCTGGGCTAATAATGAAGGATACCTTGTTTGTAAGATCAGGTAAAAAGGAAAACACTGTATCAGTAAAGGGATTACAATAAGATAAATATTCATCACATTTAAAAGTAAGCCATGGATCACCCCATTCACAAGAAAATGATGGAATCGAACTTGTCTTTCTTTTAATCAGATTACCCAAAGTGTCAAGGATTATCCATTCATATTTAAAACCCGACCATTGTATTTTGTAAAACACGAACAGTTTGGAATTGAATACCTCAAATGAATCCAGATTATCTCCAAATTCATTTAAATTAATGGTTCTAAGAAAATTTCCAGATTTAGAAAATACCTTAATTATATTCTGATCCAAATTGTAAATTGTTTCTTTTACAATATCGACCTTGACGTCATAGGAATAAACGTATTCACCTGGACCTCTTCCAAAACTTCCTATTTTCCTTATAAATTTTCCGCTTCTGCTAAAGGAAAGAATTCCATTTTCTTTTGTTGAAAAGTATATTGAGTTTCCTGTGAGTATAATGTTTTTATAAAATGGACCCAGTGAGATACTGTTATCAAATGGTATATATATAACATTATCAGCTATTTCTGATAATATTATTTCATTCTCATTGAGTTCTCTTGGATCAAATCTTGTGATACCACTGTTTTCTGGTTTACAAGATATTGCTACAATTGTAATAAATGCCAGATATTTTATTCTCATAAACCATATAGTTATTTGTTACAATATTCAATGTTTGATCGCCAACTAAAACTGGATTATGAACAGGAACAATTAAAATTGGAACCGTTAATTCAGGTCAATTAAATTAAAAAGGGAAATAAGAGACTGATATACAGGTCTTCAGCCTCCTGTACTTTGTGGTCAGGCTTTGTTTTCTAATCGAAGGTACCAGGGATAATTAATTGACCTTCTATTATTTATAATTAACATTGCCAAACTCCATGCTGACCAGGCAATTCTGCGCAACTACTTTCGCATAAAGATGGTGTTGGTGCAATCATATAATATCCATTTGTGCACCGACAGCAGTTACTATAATCACCACCTCTTAAAATAAGTAACTCCTCATTTTTCATCAATCTGTCAGGATTGATCTGCAATTTACCAAGCTTTTTCATTTCTTATAAAAATTAAAGTTAATACTTTCAAATCATAACAACCAGGTTGGCAGCCTGCATTATTTATGGTTATCATTGCCTTAATACCTCCTTTTCTGTTTTAGGAAGATCCGGTTTACAGTTGTGGAGAGCAGGGGGAGGGGTACCTGAAGTCTGCAAATGTCTCAGAGTCCAGAGTTCAGAGTTGTCAGGTTCTTGTTCTGTGCCCTGTGCCCTGAGCAATCCTAACGCCAGTCCTGCAAAGCCAGTAAGACCCAAACCTTGCCCGTTTATGTTTTCAAGTCGCTTATTCCAGTTATTTTCATTATCAATAAATGAAAATATCTCTTCGAATTGAAAAATCGTTCCTGCTCCATCCAATATATAGGGACCATAAACCAACTTCTGCCATGCGTTTTTGATGAAATCTATAACATCTGTTTCATACGGCTGGTCCTTATGAATTTTTTCATTATCTATTTTTTCAACCGTACTTTTAAGATGATCCCTTACAGCGTTATCCTTCACCGTTTCTATTAAATTTTTAACAAGACTGAGCAGAAGTGCCTGCCCGGCATTATCATGTGTCTTAAGAATTTCCTTTTCTATATATTCCGGAACAGTTTTGAAGATTCTTTCGACTTTAACCGGGAAAATATTAAGTTTCTGGATCTCCAGAAGAAACCATAGAATTGAATTGAAGGAATTGATTGTCAATGATTCAATATTGAATCTGGAATATGATTTCTGCTCCAGAAGTCTCTCACATTCATCTGCAAGAAAAATCAAATGATATTTCTTAATCAGTGTATTCAGGTCGTTATCATCAATTTCATGACCCAGTATTCTTGCAATATGATAGAAACCATAACCAAAAAGGTCATCACCTGTGTTAATCAGGACAGGGCTATTGATTCTGTGTCTGTAGATAGCGCAATCTATCTCTTCCAGCGCTTCATCAGTGTCGGCCTGAACGAAACCTTTCTTTACAAGGTATTCAATTCCCCAGCCTATCCCTGTTAGCCCGTTCTCAAAATTTACGGGAGTCGAAGTGTTTATTTCATCATATATCTCATCAACGAGCTCGCCGGCATAATCTTCATATATCTTATTCTTTGAGTATCGTGAATAATGATAAAAGAATATTGCAATGCCCATTTTGCCGTTCAGTAGCCCCGGATTATCAAGAAAGCTGGCATTCAGGAGAAGCACATTGGCAATTCGTTGTAACCGATCCCCGATCATTGTATTCAAAGATAAATCCACGTCAGTCCCGTTAATTTAAATCTCTTTAAAACCACAGATCAGACATTCTTTCACATAAAGTTCAACAATTGATTTGATATGATTGCAAGAAAAAGCCGGGAAAAAGTTGACAGAAGTTGCCAGATATTGCCAGAAGCTGCCAAAAGTTGACAGAAGTAGACACCCTCCTTTTTTTGAACGCTTATTTCAGGTGTTTCGGTATGTCAAACGCTCTATAAATAATTTTAAGATGATAAGGATCAATCAATCCGTTGGGAATATCAAGTCCGGCCTTTTTGATCCATCGGTTAAGTGTTCGTAAAGAAATTCCATATTCATCAGCTACTACATTTCTGTACTTGGGTTCCAGAATAAGATCATCAATTTTGGGATTATTGTTCATTGCCATAAAATTTAAAAGACCTTCACCCAACCGCTTTTCAGACTCTCACTAATTCCAACTGTTAAAAATAGTAAAAAAAGTTTACCCCCCCCAAAAAAGAGAAAAATATTCCAAAAGTTGGCGGAACATCAGACAAAAACCTGAAATACATTCTTAACGGATGGATCACCAGAGGAATAAAAGAAGCAAGGGGCAGGGAGCAGGGGGCGCAGGGCACAGAGCTCAGGGTGTCTTATCCTGAAATAGGTTGACACCTAAAGCAGATAAGACAAATGAAA
>CAZTJT010000078.1:0-6633 GCA_964613785.1 uncultured Rikenellaceae bacterium | reverse complement strand
CCAAAATCCGACACGGCAGTTGCCTCAGCATCATTCAGATCCTTAAGTATCTGGTCATAGATTGCTGCTACATCACTGGGAGCCAGGTCATTTCCTTCGGCTGATTTGTTTGCAACAAGCCTCAGAGGCACACCGCGGTTTGATCCATTACCCATATGAAATGGTTTGGAATACATCTGCATAAGGTCGAAATAACATATTGCCCTTATTGCCAGAGCTTCGCTTTTATAATTATTAAACTCTTCCTGGGTAACGAAGCCTGTTATTTTCCCTTCGTCCCATGCAGCCTGCATACCATCTAGGAAAACGTTGACCACGTTTACTGTCTGATAGACTGCACCCCATAAGTTCTGGACCTCGTTTGTAGAACTGATCACCGTATGGTTCCATGTTGCAAAGCAGGTTACAAGGTTGGAGCTGTTCGGAAGGAAGTTGTCGCATCTGACATCATTGTAGACCTGAAACCTTCCTCCAAGATGCTGTCCGCTCTTAAGTGAAGCGTACATACCGTTAACCTGGTTTTCGATCCTTTCCTTTGTGTCGAATACTGTCAGATCAGAAAGTGAGGTTATTGGTGCCGGATTCATCCACTCATCCTTGACGCATCCGGTAATCAACAGTATTGACACCGATAAGACTGTATACTTGAATATATTTTTCATATCTGTTTCTTTTTTGTGTTTTTAAAAACTTACATTAACCCCAAAGGTAAATGTCCTGGCCTGCGGTGCGGTGTTCCTGTCGATCCCGGGGGCGAGGTTGGAGTCAGTGTTCGTGGAAACTTCAGGGTCAGATCCGGAGTATTTTGTAAATACATATGGATTGAAGACCTGGCCGTAAATCCTGAGACTTTCAATATCCAGCACATCCTGCCATATATTCTTGAATGTATACCCCAGGGAGATATTTCTTATTTTCAAGTAGTCGCCTTTCTCAACATTCTCGCTGATCGCGAATGCAGAACCGTTCGAAACGTTATCATTCATAACCGGCTTCGGTATATTGGTTATATCACCAGGCTTCTTCCATGCTGTCTCATACACTTCGACAGAGTTGTTCCACCATCTCTGGTCCCTGATTCCTGCTTTTGATCCGCAGTAAACATAGAATCCGAAAGCGTAGGTCATATTAAGTGTAAAATCAAAATTCTTATAGCTGAGGGTATTATCAATACCTCCATAGAACTTTGGAAGAGGCGAAGCATAGGGAATACCGTCATTCGCAGTGTTTATTGCCGGAGATACAGCGCCATCAGATTTATAAGTCCATTTCGATGCGGCTGAATGATCATAAAGCACTTCCTTGCCTGCTTTATTTACATAAATCCTTCGTCCTGTTGCAGGATCCACACCACGGGTTTCAACAACCAGGATGTTTCCGACTGGTTTACCCACCACCGTAATGTTGGTAGTTTCCAGACCTCCCGTAGATGTACGGATCTCATCAACTCCGGGAGCAAGTTCGGTAACCTCATTCTTGATAGTGGTGAAGTTGAAATTGGTGGTCCAGCTGAAGTTTGGTTTGGTTATGTTGTAGCTGGTAAGTGAGAATTCAAGACCTCTGTTGTACATCGATCCAACGTTGGCAGGAATTGAGTTTCCAGGAATACCTTTGGATGGAGACTGCGGCACACTCAGGATAAGGTTGTTTACATCATTGTAGAAGAAATTGATGTCTGCCTGCAACCTGTCGTTAAGCAGACCGAAACTAAGGCCTACATCATATTTGTCACTGGTCTCCCACTGAAGATCAGCATTCCCTGCCTGTGAGAAAGCAAGAGTGGGTTCTTCTCCGTAAAGACTGGCTGAGTATAGGAACAATGAACTGTAGTTGCCAATACCGAACATATTACCTACTCGGCCATAGCTGAGTTTTAACCTCATATCTGAAAAGATGTTGTTAAGACCAGTGTTGGCAATGAAGCCTTCATTTGAGATGTTCCACATAAGAGATACGCCTCCGAAATTACCCCAGTGGTTATCTTTCGAAAGACCGCTGTAACCATCACGCCTGAAGCTTCCCTCCAGATAATATTTCTTGTCCCAGTTTGTATTGAAACGTCCGAAATACGACATGTAGTAGTTCTCACCGTATCCTCCGCCAGGAACACCGTATCCTGTTGACCATGCTCCTGCAAAAGTTTCAAAGAAGGGATCAGAAACCTCGGTTTTTGCTGCATCCCAGCTGCTTCCAACTGTTCTCTGCTGTTCCGTCCCCGCCAGAAGACCAATGTTTAGTTTCTCTTTCAGAGTTACATTGTAATTGGCTGTATTTGTCCAGGTCCATCTTTTATCCTTTCCGGTCCAGTTATACGCATATCCACCGTAGCCATATCCGTCGCCGCCTATAGCCGACCAGAAAGTCGTTGTCTCCCTTGCAAGATTATCCATACCGTAGTTGGTCTTGAGAACCAGTCCCTTGACAAGCTCCAGGCTGGCTGTAATATTTGCAAGTACCCTGTCGGATTCAGTTGTGTGCTTGTTGGTTTCAAATATCTGGCCGGGATTATGGTAACCAAGCCCTGCTGCCAGACCTGTTCCCATTCCCCCTATACCTCCAGCGTAAACGTTATAGGATCCATCATTAAGGAAGGGACCAATAATAGGAGGAAGAACGAAGGCAAGACGAGCAGCACCGGAAGTTGCAAAGCTTGAACCAGTGTTTGGTGATTCAGTGTAACCGTTAGTATAAGCTACATTAGCACCGATCGTTAAATACTTGTTGACCTTGTGATCAACATTCATCCTTGCATTCTTTCTGTTATAGAAGTTTTTCTTTATCATACCGTCCTGATCGGTAAATCCTACAGAGAGGAAATAAGAGGTTGAAGGCGAAGAACCGGAAACTGTTACAGCATGATTCTGCTGAAACCCTTTCTGGTAAACATAGTCTGCCCAGTTTGTGTCGATGGGTTTTCCGCTGGCATCATTAACCTGTTTCAGAACAACAGTGGATCCGGCATTGGCATAAGCAAGATTCTTATGCTCAAGATACTGCTTCGCATTCATAAGGTCAAATAACCTGTAAGGCTCGGTCCATCCGGTATAACCATCATAGGTCACCTTGGTACGTGCACCGGATCCTCTCTTGGTCGTAATAATAATTACACCATTCGCAGCTCTTGAACCATAAAGGGCTGTTGCTGAGGCATCCTTCAGGATCTCCATGGATTCTATATCCGAAGGGTTGATGTCCGCAAGGGAGTTCTGGATTGCAGTTCCTCCGATGTTACCTGTAAATACGGGAACACCATCTACTACAACCAGTGGGTTTGAACTGGATGTGATCGAGTTGAATCCCCTGATACGGATTACCGGAGGGTTGTTAAGCACACCATTGGGGAGTGTAATTGATACACCGGCTGCCTTACCGGCAAGTCCCTGGTCGAAACTCTGAAGGTTCATTTTGGCAATCGATTCACCATCGACTGCGGATATGGCACCGGCTATTTCACGCTTTTGCTGTGTGCCATAGGCTACAACCACAACTTCATCGACATTATAAAGGTCCTGTCTCAGCACAACATCAATGCTTCTCCTTCCCTGGATCGGAACATCCTGGGTGATGAAGCCTATGAAACTGAAAACGAGAGCCTGGGCACTTTCAGGAACTGAAATGACATACTTGCCTTCATTTCCTGTTATGGCCCCGATTGTGGTCCCTTTAACAGTAACGTTTACTCCGGGTATGCCAAGTCCGTCCTCGGAACTTGTAACTGTACCCGTAATCTGCACCGTTTGACTCATAACAAGAACTCCTGCTATAAGAAACAGTGTCAAAGTCATTAGGAATTTTTTCATAGAACAACTGGTTTAGGTTAATCGCGATAAATATAGACTATTTATTTACAATGACAAAGATCACTTTTAACTTTTTTTATATTCTCAGATCCTTGCTATAAGATTCACAGACAAAGCATTGCAATTTCTAATATATATCACAATAATACACCAGTTGCTTTACGGATTTAATACAGGAGCCTGTTTTTCCTGAATAATTTTGAAAAAACAATCATTATCCCTTAACAGGATCAGATGTTAGTTAGCATAAAAAAGGTAAATATCGCGAAGTTTATGCAGCTCTTCAACAAGACCATTAAATCGAAAATCCTTACAGATTAAGGGTACGGGCTGTCAGCCTCAGTATTTCCTCCTCCTCAGACGAAGCTTTTAGCTCCAACTCTTCACCTTTTGACAGAAGATCTTTGACAAAATCCTTGTCATCAAGTCCGTTTGTATTGATCTTAACGTTAAGAAAGGCTCCCTTTATGCAGGAACGAACGGCAAGAGCACCCACGGCGGAATCAGTAACCGAATTCGGATTACCATTAATAACCATGTATCTGAGGAGTTCAAAAGCCGAAAAAGCCGTTTCCATTACCCTGAAAGGAACAAGTGATGCTTCCCGTGTTGCAGCCTGAACAGCCTGGTGCCTTAAGGTTTTCTCCTCATCCGTGGTCCTGGGCAATCCGAACGCATCAAGAATTTTGCTGAAAGCCCTTGTATCTTCGTCGACAAGGGCGAGAAGCTTATTCTGGATTTCCTTACCCTTCTCGGCCCAGTCGGAAAATTCTTTCCAGCGCTCATCCCAGCCCCTTTTGTGACCAGAAATGTTGGCAGTCATAGTTCCAAGGGCAGTCCCTAGAGCACCCATATAAGCTGAGACCGAACCTCCTCCCGGTGCAACCGACTCCGAAGCCGTTTCATTCATGAAGTCTTTAAGACTCATGGCAATGAGCCGTTCCTCCTTATCCTGATCCAGCATATATTCTATTATCTTCTCCTCAGGCTTGAATGGATTAATGTCTCCAAGCCCCAGCGATCTGACAGCGATCTTTATCAGCTCTTCATCAGATACTCCAAGCGAACGCTTCTGTTTTGCCAGGTAATATCTTCCTGCATCGAGCATGGCGTTAAGAGGTATCATGCCCACAAGTTCCGAACCGGTGACTCTTACTCCCCTTTCCTCAGCCTTGCGGCAGACTTCGTCGAAGGCAACATGCACCGGAGTAACTGAAATGTTTGTCAGATTCATTGAGATCTGGGCAACTCCATATTCAGCAATATACCATCCGATTGCCTTGACACATTTTAGAGTTCCGGGTACTGTTACTGATTCTCCATTTTCATTCTTTACGGTCCTCCCCTTTTCCCTTACATCGAAAGCAATGGCATTTGCCCTTCGTGTGGAGGTCGTATTAAGATTAATATTGAAGGCGACAAGAAAATCCCTTGCCCCAACGGCTGTGGCTCCGGCTCTTTCATTGAACTCAGCCGGACCAAAATCGGGCTTCCAGTCAGGATCAGCAAGTTTCTTCCTCAGACCTTCATATTCTCCTGCCCTGCAGTTGGCAAGATTTCTCCTTTTCTCCTCAAATGCAGCGTTTTCATAGCAATAAACGGGTATTGACAACTCCTCTCCTATCCTTTTTGCCAGTAAACGGGCATAGACGGCTGTCTCCTCCATAGTAATGCCTGAAACCGGGACAAGGGGACAGACATCAGTTGCTCCCATCCTAGGATGTTTACCATGGTGCTTCGACATATCTATAAGCTCGGACGCCCTCTTTACAGCCCTGAAGGCAGCTTCACAAACCTTTTCCGGTTCTCCTGCGAAAGTCACCACAGTACGGTTGGTGTCGTACCCGGGATCAACATCCAGAACTCTGACCTCTGCCACTGTCCCGATGCCATCAGTGATCTGCCTGATTATTTCCATATCCCTGCCTTCGCTGAAATTAGGAACACATTCAATTATCCGTTTCTGCATATCATTGTATTATTAAAATAGTCTGTTTATATCCACATGATTCCTGAAGATATCCAAAGGTTCTGTAATCCTTCAGTCAATTATACTTCCCCTGAGGATCACTTTTTCCACCAGATTACTTCCAAAAGCATAAGGAAAGTAATAAAACGAAGGCATCTCTCCGGTAATAAAAAGATTAGCAACCTTGCCCCTTGCAACCGATCCATGCGTTTCGGAAATACCCATTGCATATGCTGCATTAAGTGTCACTGCATTGAATGATTCTTCTGGTGTCATCCTCAGTTTTACCGTGCCAAACGACATTATAAGTTTCATATTTCCGGAGGGTGATGAACCCGGGTTATAATCCGAAGCCATAGCTACTGCAAGTCCCCTGTCAATCATCTGCCGGGCCGGAGGATCGGGCAAACCAAGGAAAAATGCAGAGCCGGGAAGAAGCGTTGGCATTGTCTCCGTTCCTGCAAGTGCCTCAATCTCCTCCTCTCCAGTCCTTTCGAGGTGGTCAACTGAAAGAGCATTGTATTTTACCCCAGTCTGCACACCCCCGGAAAAACCTATTTCATTGGCATGGATCTTGGGAACAAGACCGTACTTAAGACCTGCCATAAGGATCTTCTCGGTTTCATCAACAGTAAAGAATCCGGTATCGCAGAAAACATCTATATAGTCGGCAAGCTCCTCATAAGCAACCAGGGGGATCATTTCGTTTATTACCTGGTCAATATACTTTTCACGTTCATTTTTATAAACCTGAGGAATTGCATGGGCTCCCAAAAAGGTGGCTTTAACTTCAACAGGCGAACTGTCCTTTATCCTCCGGATTACACGGAGCATTTTCAGTTCATCGTCCGTATTAAGGCCATA
>CAZTJT010000077.1:0-6799 GCA_964613785.1 uncultured Rikenellaceae bacterium | reverse complement strand
GGCTGGGGCTACAGAAGATCCGGGATCTATAAGAAATATATCTGAGTAACCAAAAATTGAATCGGGTTAAAATTCTTCAGATCCTTACTCCCGTTGTTCCTCCTTTCGCAAGGGTTATATCAAATGGGATGTTTGTTGAATATGAACCGCATGTATAGTCGGGAATTGGTACTGGCTGTGAACCGTTGGCTACCGACCACTCGCTCAATGGAACGATGCTGCTCCATACAGCAGCATCATAAACATCCTGATCGAGGGGAAGCCCGTTATGCAGGCAATCGATAAGACGCCAGTCCATCAGAAAATCCATCCCTCCGTGTCCGCCAACCTTTTTCGCAAGGTCACCAATATGCCTGACAATTTCGGGAGTGTATTTCTCCGTTATTTCCGCCATCTCCTCCTCAGTGAACCATTCCTCTCCAGTGGCTATCTTTGCAGGAAGCGGATATTTTTGAGCTACGGCTTTGGTACCGCTGATCATATAATGGCGGGAATAGGGTCTGGGGCTTGAGACATCATGCTGAAGCATTATTGTTCTTCCCCTGGCAGACCTTATGACCGAAGTGTTCATGTTCCCCCTGTAGGAATTCGTATCAAATTCCTTGTAAAAGTCATCGGTCTTTGCCAACTCAGCTGCCTTTTTCCCCCAGCTGAAATCATCTGACTGCGTTGATGTCATATATGAAAGCCTGTCTCCACGGTTTATGTTCATCACCTGGCATACAGGTCCCAGTCCATGCGTAGGATAATGATTGCCGTTCCTGGTCTGGCTTTCCTTCAGAAGCCACATGCCCGGATAATTGTTTTTTGCAAAAGAGATCCCTGTCTGGTCATGAAGATAGCTTGCATCCGCATGAATTATGTCTCCAAAGAAACCCTGTCGCACCATATTAAGAACCAGCAGCTCAAAGAAGTCATAGCAGCAGTTTTCAAGCATCATAAAATGTTTCCGGGTGCTTTCGGAGGTCTCCACCAGTTTCCAGCAATCTTCTATGGTAAGCGCGGCAGGCATTTCTGAAGCAGCATGTTTCCCGTGTTCCATTGCATATACTGATACGGGTGTATGAAGCCTCCAGGGGGTAACCTGGTAAATAAGATCTATATCATCCCTTTCGCACATCTCTTTCCACGAATCTTCCTTTTCGCCGTAGGTTGTTGCAGGTGGAAGACCCGCTTCCCTTATGATCTTTTCGCCCAATTCCAGCCGTTCTTTACGAATATCGCAGATAGCCTTTATCTCAACTCCCTCAAGGAGGGTCAGATTTCTCAGCGATGAGGGGCCCCTGTGTCCCAGGCCTATTAATCCTATCCGAACAACATCGAGCTTCGGGGCTGCAAAGCCGCACATATTAAAGGACTGACGGTGGCTTTTCCTCACAGCTTCAAGAGTTGCAGCATGAGGCATTTCATCTTGCCTGCATGAAACCAGTCCTGCCGCTATTATGCCTGTTCCGGCAAAACCGGCTGTCTTAATAAAATCCCTGCGTTTTGTTCTCATATGATTCCTTTATAGAATTTTTAGAAATGTATGATCTCTGAATACTATGGTAAAAAGAGGCTGTCTTCAATCCTGCGTCCTGAATTCCCGGTCAGCTTTTGCCTGGCGGCTGATAATAATTGCAGACAATCTATCAAACATTCGTTTTATCTCCGGATCCGAACTCTGTGACATTTTCAGCCATGCTCCGCCGCCTTCATAATAAGCCACCCTTCTTTCGGCCCACACCCCATGTGATTCGAATGCATTTATGTAATCATAGAACCTGCCGCAAACTTCCGGCTTTGCAACATTATTATCAAACTCCATCTCCATTCCCATGCCGTGTTTTCCCCCAAACTGGCATGCATCATCGAGCCGCTGATAAGGTATATCATTATTGAAGAAATAATTGGGTTGCTGGTAAGCGCAATCAAATCCGAGTGATTTCCATTGATCGGCCCTTTCGGCTTTCCAGTAAGGTATCCAGTATAACTTCATGCCAATATTATTCAGGTGCTCCTTAACCTGAGGTATTATTGCATAATCCTTTCCTGCGGCTTCATGAACCCAGTAGAAACCGTCGAGGCGAATATGTCGGTAGTTCTTTCCCTTCCATCTTTCCACTACTCTTTCGACAAACCAGCAAGCAGCAGCTATCTGGTCTTCCGGTTTGCTGAAGTCGAGCTTCTTATCATTTATCTCCCCCCATCCGGCAAATCCCGATACCGGACAAGGAATGCTTATTACCACCCTCCTTGGTCTGAGAGGTACCTTCCCTGCAATCGAAAGGCTGTCGAGGATCGATTCAAGAGCATCAGGTCCCTTACCCTCGCCGAAATAACGGTCGAGAAGCCACTCCCACTGTTCCTTTGAAGCAGTGGTATATCCAAAACCCGGATCCCACTCATAGCGCCTTATCCTGTCGAAGATCTCCAGAAACAGGAATCCGTCAAACAACCAGTTGTAACTATTCTCATCACTTTTGTAAACATATGGCCTAATTTCATGAACATTCCAGTCAGGCCGGTGGGTCGATCCATGATAAATGAGGACGAGGTCGGAGATTTCAGTGCCTTTCTCTACGGTGCTGCCGGTATCCTGCGCAGTACATAGGGAGTCATAAAGTATTGATATTATAATTGTTGCCAGTATAACGACCGGCGTAAACCGCCTTACAGGTTTCATATTCAGGTAATTTCAGTGAATTTAGATTTTGGTGCTTATTCAAAGATATTTTAAATAGTTCCATGCCCCAAAAAGAATGACAACATAAATCATTTTTTAAACATTGGAGATGCATCCGGCATGATCGTATTACTTTTTATTTAATACCTTTAATGTAACGGATATTGCACAATTAAACCAAAACAATTATTCAAATGAAAAAGCTGTTCAAATTGCTGATTCTGGTCATCGGATTACTGATTCTGGCTGTCATCATTAAAACGCTTACATTCAATTCGATGCAAATTGAAACTGAAACTATATCCCTCCCTGATTTCAATGAAAAGAACATTGAACATTTATCAGAGTCAATCAGATACCCAACAATTTCAACAGCATTTGATTCGCCGGTCGACACAGCTGCATTTAAAGGGTTTCACCGGTTTCTGGAGGAGGCTTATCCCCTGATACATCAGAATCTGAAGAAAGAAGTTTTTTCCTCATTCAGCTTATTGTACACCTGGGAAGGCACTGATTCTTCATTGAAACCAGTAATCCTGTCCGCTCACATGGATGTTGTCCCTGCAGGGGAAACGGCCAACTGGTCCGAGCCTCCGTTTTCAGGGAAAAATGACGGCACCTTCATCTGGGGAAGAGGAACCCTCGATGACAAATCTTCGCTTATATCAATAATGGAGGCTGTTGAAAAATTACTGGTAGAAAACTTTAAACCGGAAAGAACTGTGTACCTGGCTTTCGGGCATGATGAAGAAATCAGCGGGCTTAAAGGTGCCGGTGTCATTGCAAAAGCAATGGAAGAAAGAAAAGTGGAAGCTGAATTCCTTATCGATGAAGGTTATGCTGTAACGGTCGGAATGGTGCCGATGATAAAGAAACCTGTTGCACTTATCGGGACATCGGAAAAAGGGTATTTATCAACAAGACTGACAGTTGAGATGGAAGGAGGCCATTCTGCCTACCCGGCAAGGGAATCAGCAATTATTGTTCTCAACAGAGGATTGAACAGGATTATCGATAATCAAATGGAAGCCAGGATATCAGAACCTATCAATGACTTTATCAGGTACATCGGCCCGGAAATGCCGTTTTATGCAAAAGCAATATTTGCAAATAAATGGCTTTTCAGGGGAATAATCCTGAAAATATATGAAGGAGGCAGCAATTCAAATGCTCTTGTAAGAACAACCACCGCACCCACAATATTCAATGCCGGAATAAAGGACAATGTTGTACCGACACGGGCTGATGCAGTCGTGAATTTCAGGATTTTACCGGGGGAAACATCCAATGATGTAATAAATCATGTTAAGGAAGTCATGGATGATGACAGGATAAAGATTACTGAACTTGATGATCTGAGGCAGCCGGCTCCGGTATCTCCGGTTGATGCCCCGGGTTTTGATATCATTCACAGGACCATTAGACAGGTTTACCCCGAAGCGCTTGTTGCACCCACAATGATGATTGCTGCCTCCGACAGCAGGAAATACCTGGGAGTCACCAGTAACATTTACAATTTTGCTCCCATAATAGTCACCTCTGAAGATATGGCAAGAATACACGGATTGAATGAAAGGAACAAAATTGAATATTACCTGAGGGGTATCGGATTTTACTACCAGCTGATCAAAAACTCCAACAATAAATAAGATGACTGCCCGTAAAACGTCAGGCAGTTCAGTTATTCAGTCAATCTTATTATTTCAGTCGGCATGTTACGGTTTAAAACTGAAATCCGCCGGCGGTCTCCAAGTACAATCCCTCTTTCTGAAAAAGTGTCATTAAGTGTTTTAAGTGCAATTTCCGGGGTGTTGTTATTCCTGCTAAGGTGAGCAAGACAGATATCGGTAAGGTTGTCATTTATATTATCAGCCAGGAATGCAGATGTCTGATGATTTCCCAGATGTCCTCTATCTGATCTTATTCTGGCTTTCAGGAATTGGGGGTAATTTCCCGTCATCAGCATCTGTTCATCGTAATTTGATTCAATAACAAGAAAGTTGGCGGCCTTTATGTATGGCGCTGAAGTCTGGCAGATATGTCCGAGGTCTGTTGCAATAGTTATTTTTCTGTCGCCCGAACAAATATGGAATCCTATTGTTTCGGGAGCATCATGATCAACGGGGAATGCCACGATTTCAAATCCGGCGAGACTGAATTTTTGTGTCAGTGGAATTTCCCTTATGCAATCACCTGATATTTTAATTCGTGGAGTCAGAATGCTGTTCCATATATTACGGGTGGTAAATGCGGGCAGATTGTTTTTTCGCAAAAGCACCTCCAGGCCACCTATATGATCAACATGGTTGTGAGTTATCAGAACGCCCATTATAGTTTGCATCTGTATATCAAGATTCTTCAGATGCTTTCTTATTGCTGATGCTGAAATTCCGGCGTCAATCAGAATTCCATGATTACTATTGCCAAGGTAATAACAGTTGCCGCTGCTTCCGCTGCTCAGACTGCAAAAATTCAACTCCATCGATACATGATTCAAAGCATACAAAAGTATAATTACTAACGGAAAAGAAAAGAGCTTTGTCAGCTGGCTTTCGCACTTTTAATAAACATTTTCAGCCGTTTTCCGCAAATGCGGGAAATTTAACAAGCAATTCACTATGTTCGCAGAAAAACTGAGTTGCCAGGTGTTTGAAGGACTTTTCGATTACAGCCTGTGGGGATTATTTGCTGCCAGCTTTCTGGCAGCAACTGTTGTCCCTTTCAGTTCCGAAGCGCTGATGACTTTCCTTATAGTCAACGGCACCGATCCTTATCATGCGGTTCTTGTCGCTACAACGGGAAACTGGCTTGGTGGAATGAGCAGCTTTGCCCTTGGTTATCTGGGCAAATGGGAATGGATTGAAAAATACCTCAGGATAAAACGCGTGACAATTGAAAAATGGCACAACCGTCTCTATAAAAGGGGAGCCGTCTTCGCCTTTTTCTCTTGGTTGCCTGCAGTAGGGGATATTTTTGCCGTCGGTCTCGGTGTGTTGAGAAGCAATGTTATTATCACCGCCATTGCTATGCTTGCTGGCAAATTTGCCCGCTATGTTGTGTGGGGATGGATTACCGGACTTGTATTCTGAAAAATTTGAATCCCTGACTGAATTATCAGGTCAGCCGGGTCCTTGGATCAGATCCTGTATGATTTATTATCTCCTGCACCATCCTTGTGACACTCCTGAAATCTATCTTTCCCGTTCCCATCACTGGCAGGTCTTTTATTACAATAAACTCGCGCGGAAGAGCGATGATGGGCAACTCATTCAACATTTTCCTGAGTATTTCCGTTTTGTGCACTTCGGCAGTAACGGTTGCTATAATATATGATCCCTTTTTTTCATCCGATACCTCCACTATACAGCATGAAACACCGGCCGGAAGATATTTCTCCAATACGTTTTCCACCTTAACCAGAGATATCATTTCACCTCCCACCTTGGCAAATCTCTTGAAGCGACCGGCATGCCACAGATAACCATCCTCATCGAAGTAACCCATATCGCCGGTATTGTACCAGCCATCAGAAAGTACTTCAGATGTAAGTTCGGGATCCTCATAATAGCCTTTCATTACCAGGTCGCCTTTTACAAATATCTTCCCGGTTTCGCGGATTTTACATTCTTCACCGGTTTCAAAATTGACTATCCTAACCTGTACTCCGGGAATTACCTTTCCTGTACTGCCGGGCCTGTTAAATTCGTGAGAATTGACTGAAATGACAGGAGATGTCTCAGTTGCCCCATAACCCTCAAGAAGGGTTACTCCGTGTTTTTTCATGAATCCTTCCCTGAGGGCATCCGGACATTTGTCTGCTCCTGCCACCATCAACCTGAGAGATTTGAAATCCCCGGGCGCTGATTTCTGAAGATAACCCCAGAAGAAACTCGGAGTGCCAACCATTAATGTCGGCTTTTCCTCACGTGCGATATTGCTTATTGTCTGAAAATCGAGGGGATTGGAATAGGCTACCATGGTCATACCGTAATAGAATGACACCCATAAATTTACTGTCAGACCAAAAATATGGAAGAATACAAGATTTGCCAGTATTATATCTGACTCCGATAACCCGACATAATCACCAAAATTCTTAATGTTTGAAGAAATATTCAGATGGGTAAGCTGAAC
>CAZTJT010000076.1:0-7171 GCA_964613785.1 uncultured Rikenellaceae bacterium | reverse complement strand
CCCACCTCCTTTTCCTTTACAAGGTTAAGACCGGCAAGGAGAAATCCTATTGCAGTGACCAGAATCCCCAGGATTCCCGGAAGCATATAATAATTGTAATTGAGCTTCTCGTTGTACCAATACCTGTTTGAAATTTCAATCTGCTGAATACCCTGCATTGTAAGTTTTCCGGAATTTTCAGCAATAACATTCATATTGTAGTCGCGGATGACACCGTTGAGGTATGCCCAGGAAAGCTGGGCCGTTGAGGCATTTATCGCATTGACCGAGGCCATGATCCTGCCGGGCCTGCCTGTACCCAGGTCCCTGCCGAATCCCGCAGGGATCTGAAGGACCATGTCGCATTTGTTCCTGTGAAGCAGGCTGTTTGCCGCATCTTCGGAAAATGTTGAATACCTGATCCTGAAAAAGGTGGATCCTTCAAGCTGGCCTATAAGCCTTCTGGAGTCGGACGACATATCCCTGTCGATCACACACATATTTACATTCCTTATCTCAAATGTAACTGCAGGCACGAGTATTAGCATCTGAACCAGCGGCACCGCGAATATTGCCCTGCCGATGAACTTGTCGCGGAAGATCTGAATAAACTCCTTCCTTATGAGATATAATATTGTTCTCATTCCGGTCGCATTTTTATTAGTACTCCTGTCTCCGACTCTGCGACATTCCCAATGCCTGTCTCAAAGAAACTGGAATATTTGAATGGATCTCTTTCTTCACGCAAAACATTTTAAATTAAATATTTAACATACTATTGAAGCCTTACCTTGAAATTCCTTATGCTCAATCCGATGAATAAAGACGTCATTATTGCAAGGATCAGTGTTTCCTTCCATACATAAAGAAAACCGGTACCCTTGATCATTATATTCTTGATTATTACAATGAAATACCTGGGAGGTAGCAACGATGCCACAACATCATATACTTTTGGCATGTTCTCAATGGGAAAAATAAATCCGGAAAGCAGGATGGTTGGCAGCATCATTCCGATCATTGAAATGAAGATTGCCTGCTGCATGGTCTTTGACACTGTTGAGATTAGTATCCCGAGAGAAAGGCTCATCAGAATGTAAAGCATGCTTTCGGCAAGAAGGAGAGCGATGCTGCCCCTGACCGGGAGATCGAACACCAGCCATGAAAGCAACAGTATAAGAATCACATTAATGAACGAAAGAAGAAAATAGGGCATCACTTTGCCCAGAATTATATGAGAAGGTTTGAGCGGTGACACAAGCAGCACCTCCATGGTACCGAACTCTTTCTCACGAGTTATCGTTATAGAGGTCATCAGTGCACAAATAAGAATAAGAATAAGGGTTATTACTCCCGGCACAAACATGAAATGGCCTTTCAGGCCGGGGTTGTAAAACATCCTGACCTCAGGTTGTACTATCACATTTCCCGCAAAAGCGGCGCCGTTAGATTCACTGCTGAAATCCGTAATGATAGCCGTTGCATAATTGGTTATGAGCGTTGCAGTGTTTGGTTCCGACCCGTCGGCAATGATGCTCATTGTTGCTTTGCCGCTTCTTATCAGATCGCGGCCGAAGTTCTCACCGAAAATGATTACCGCCCTGGTATTTCCCTTCTTCATCACCCTGTCAATATCATTATAGTTTTGCAGGTTACCGGTACTTCTAAAAAAGCCCGATGAACAGATCTTATCGGAAATCCTCCTGGTGATGTCGTCTTTCGACAGATCAAGAAAAGCTACACTTGCATCTTTTATGTCAGTGCTTACAACAAAGCCGAAAATAAGGATCTGTACCGTGGGAATTCCGAACAGTATTATCAATGTCCGGAAATCCCTGAAAATATGCAGGAACTCTTTCTTTACAAATCCGAAAAACCGGTTCATACTATTGCTTTTTTTATTAATTAAGCTGTCACCTTTTTGCTTTTTATTCTTTCAATGTTGTTCTTCGGTCTTTTCTTTATGAGGAAGGGTATCTGCAAATGCAGGCCTGGCAATCTTTATAAAAACCTCTTCAACCGATTCGGCCCCATACTGTTTCTTCAGTCCTTCAGGTGTATCAAGGGCCACTATCTTACCGTCGCTCATTATCGAGATCCTGTCGCAATATTCAGCTTCATCCATATAATGTGTTGTCACAAAAACAGTTATGCTTCTGGCTGCGGTTTCGTAGATCATCTCCCAGAACTGGCGCCTGGTGATTGGATCAACACCACCTGTCGGCTCATCGAGAAACACTATTTTGGGTTCATGCAGAACTGCCACTGAAAAAGCAAGTTTCTGCTTCATTCCAAGCGGGAGATCGGAGATCAGCCTGTTTCCGTATTCCTCAAATTTCAGCCTTTCAAGCAGGCTCTCTGTTCGCTCAAGTATCAGCTTTTTCTCCATTCCGTAAATGCCGCCATAAAGCATGATATTCTCCCTTACCGTCAGATCCTCATAAAGAGAAAACTTCTGGCACATATATCCGATATTCTTCTTTATCTGTTCCGGTTCCCTTTTTGCATCAAATCCTGCAACAATCACTTTGCCGGAAGTAGGTCCCGACAATCCCGACAGAATTCTGAGGGCAGTTGTCTTTCCTGCTCCGTTCGCACCCAGAAAGCCGAATATCTCACCTTCATATACTTCAAAATTCAGGTTGTCGTTGGCAACAAAATTCCCGAACTTCTTTACCAGATCCCTGACCGATATTACAACATTATTTGTCATTGGTAACCTTTCTAGGTATATTCCTCATTTTTATTTTTTTCAGGGTAATCCCGTAAGCTTGCGGGATCTACTTTTACCTTTTTACTTTTGTCTTTTATCTTATTCTTTTTGCATCAGCTCCAGGAATCTGTCCTCAATTCCTGCCCTGGTTTCTGTTATTGTGACATTGCTAATACCCATTTTGCTGAGGTAATCATAAATGGAATTGTCAAAATCATCCCCGGCGAAAGTAATATGAACGGAATCCCCGAAGGGATAAGCGGTTCTGATGCCTGAATAGCCTCTCAATGCATTGATCAGCCTGTATTTCTCAGGAGCCCTAACACTGAAAAGCCTGTGGCTGAATTCCTCCCTTATTTTTTCGGGTTGATTGATTGAAAGCAGGTGTCCTTCCTGAATAAGTGCAACCTTGTCGCATTTCATTGCCTCATCCATATATGGTGTTGATACAATTATGGTGATGTTGTGTTTTTTTAGCTTTTTAAGCATCGTCCAGAATTCTGATCGTGAAACCGCGTCAACGCCGGTTGTGGGTTCGTCAAGGACAAGCAATCCGGGTTTATGGATCAGTGCACACGACAATGCGAGTTTCTGTTTCATCCCTCCCGAGAGCTTTCCTGCAAGTCTCTTTTTGAAAGGTTCTATGTGGGAATAGATATCATGAATAAGATCGTAGTTCTCTTCTATGGTAGTCCCAAAAACAGTGGCATAGAAATTCAGGTTCTCCTCGACCGACAGATCAAGGTAAAGGCTGAATCGCCCCGGCATGTAGCCTATGTTTTCACGGAGCTTTTTATATCCCGTCCTGAAATCCTGGCCCATGATTGTCATCTCGCCCTCATCGGGGAGCAGAAGGGTGGTAATTATCCTGAAAAGCGTGGTCTTCCCAGCTCCGTCAGGACCGATGAAACCGAAAATTTCGCCTTCATTGACATCAAATGAAATGTCCTTCAGGGCCTGTGTTTCCCCGAATTTCTTACTTATTCCCGATGATACAATAGTTTTGCTCATTTCAGAATATTGCTTCTCCCGGCATCCCGGATTTCATCGAGCCGTCATTCTTAACATCGATGGTGACTGCATACACAAAGGTTACACGTTCTTCCTTTGTCTGGATTATCTTCGGGGTGAACTCGGCCTTTCCCGAGATATAGCTTACCGTACCCGGAAATGATTTATACCCTTTCTCACCGTCATCTATCCTGATTGTGCAGCTCTGACCGGTCTTAATTCCCGAAAGCTGAGCCCCGCTGACATAAACCTTTAGCTTTATCAGCGACAAATCGGCCACTTTTGCGAGAGGCTTTCCTGCAGCGGTAACCTCGCCTGCTTCAGCATATTTCTCAATCAATGTTCCTTTTAGGGGGCTCCTGACACAACTCCTGGTAATCTGCTCGTTAAGTGTAGCCTTCTTTGATTCATAAACAAGCAGTTCGGCAGCAATCGATGCCTTCTGAGTATTGTTGGCAGCTATCTGTTTCTGCAGAACTGCAACCTGACCTGTGAGATCATCATACTGCTTCCGGGTGGCTGCATCGTCCTTGAGCATATTGTCAATCCTCGCTATGTTCACATTCAGATTTTCAATCTGCTGCCCAAGAATGTCATTCTGGGCATTGATTGAGCTGATCCTTGTTCTGACGCTTTTCATTCCGGCATCAATTTCGGACTTCTGAAGATGAAACATTGTAGTATCGATTAAAGCAATCTCAGTGCCCTGTTCAATATCCGTTCCTTCTGTAATATCAAACTTCAGTATTTTCCCGCTGGTTTCTGAAGATACTACCACCTCAACGGTTTCAAAATTGCCGAATGCATCGGCTTCATCAGATCCGTTCCTGCATCCTGCAAGCAGAAGCGTGAAGATCATCAATAAAGTAATGGCTTTCATTTTATTCTATTATAATGTTTCTAATTTCTGTTGTTCCCATCCTCCTTTATGTGTGCCTGGAATGATGCTATTCAATTTCTTTTCCGCTGATATTAAGATATTCAACCTTCGCCATGGCCAGGCTAATTTTATGTAATTCATGATTGATGAAAGCCTGTCTTTCGGAGTTTATTTCATTAAGTAGTTCTGCGGCAGTGATCGTTCCGTTCTCATACTGCGATTCTGCCGAGGAAGTGATCCTTTTTCTGAGTTCGATAAGCTCCTTATCGGTACGGATCAGAAGGTCAAGGCTGGATATCTCGGCGTTCTTTGCCTCCAGTAGATGACTTAGATTGTCGGCGAGATCATTTTTACGGTTGTCGATCATTCCCTTCTGCAGGCTGATGACCTGCTTTTCATTTCTGGCTTTGTTCCAGTCGAAAATATTCCATTTGATCCCTGCCCCCACAATGTAATACGTGTCAAATTCATCCCTGAAGAAATTGTTACCCGGAGGATTGCCGTAGCCCAGGGTTGCAAAACCAAAAGCCTTAGGTCTTCTTTTGCTGTTTATTACCTGCATGGTAGCATCAAGCTGCTCCTTCCTGAGATCGAAGATATCCAGCTCAGGCCTTGAAAGATCAGGCGACAATGCTTTTGAAAATACAGGCGGAGTAAGCTTGCAGGACTGGTCGATTTGAATATTGGTCAGATCTGATAAAATTTTTATGAATGAATTCCTGTGGATCTCATTCTCCTTCAACTGCTGTTCAAGCCTTATCTTCTCTGATAACATCACATCAATATCAGATTTCAGGATTACTCCGTTACGCACCGCAGATTCCATCGATGAAATACGCTTTTCTATCAGCTCAAGGTAGTTGTCCAGAAGTTCCTTCTGCCTGTCGAGCAGCATCAGGTTGAAATAATATGTGTTTATCTGGCTGCGAAGCTTGTAGAGATCGGCTTCAGTCTGTTTCTGATTGACTTTAAGGTCTGCTTTTTCAATTGCACGGGCTCCATTTATCGCTCCTCCGTCGTAGATCATCTGGTTTATGTCGACTGTGAGCTTGTACTGTTCATGAGGCAGTGGCTTTATCGCATCAGCTATTCCGGGAATAGGTAGAGACCCAAGGGCATTTCCGATATCAATCACTTCCGAATTGTAAATAAAACTACCTCCGGCATCAAGGGAAGGCAGCCAACCTTTTGCATGATTTCTGTCCTTCAGCTGCCAGATCGCAAAATATGAATCCTTTTCACCACTGATGGCGCTTGCCGCCGAAGCCCCTTCATAGCATTCCCTGAGTGTCAGAATTTTCTGGGGATAAAGTGACGAGAATCCTGCAATTATTACAAATGACAATATGAGAAGACTCTTTTTCATTATATTCCATTTTAAACAATTACTGATACCTGTTTTTATTGACAAGTGCATTGAACTTGCCTGACAATGTGTATTATAATCACTTTTTTATGGCGTTAATTATAAATTCCGCAGCAAAAGTCTTCCTTTCTTCAAGATAAGCTTCGAAATCAATTCCAAGCTTTTCAAAGATTGCTTCCAGAACACCCCTGGCAGCAAAGGGGAATACGCTTAAGGATGCGATTGAACTCATAAGCTGAGGAAGGGTTTCCTTTTTTATGTTATACCTTCTTAGTTCTTCAGCATGCTGCTTTTCCAGGGTTTTCCAGATCATTTCAATGTCGACTTTTGCAATCAGCTTCTTTATCCTTTCGGGATTGCGGTTTATCTCATTAAGGATAAAAGCCGGAAGTTTTGGATTCTTCTGAAGGAAAGAGATGTGCTCGCTGAAGAAGAATCTTATTTTCTCCTCCAGTGAGAGATTCTCATCAAAAACCGGGGCAAACTTCTCAAACATCTGTCCGGCTACTTTTTCGAATACTGCATCGAACAACCGGTCTTTTGACCGGTAGTAATAATTTAAAAGAGACTTGTTTATCCCCGCATGATCGGCAATATCCCGCATCCTGGCCCCATCCATTCCCTTTTCAAGGAATACTTCTGTTGCCGATTCAAATATCTTTTCCTCGGTTTGCTTATCATTCTCAACCATAACGTTAAATTTTACGGTTTAACCAAAATATTTAAACAGTCATTTTATCTTTTTGTTTTAACCATTTGGACAAATGTATGACAAAATATATAAAAAACAAATTTTAATGCGAATTTTCTGAAAAAATATTAGCAGGGAGTACCCTGGATGACATACAAAATTTAATGCTGAGGCATTATTTACCGGGAATCTTCAACACCTCAGGTGTTGTAACACCCGGTAGGCACTATACCATGGATTTGACCATGGATCCCATTGGCTTTCGGGATGGACTTGGAAACCTCCGGTCTGTTTAAACCTTACTTTCATTCATGGAATGCCGTCCATAACGGCACATATTCTGGAATATAAGAAGGCAATATCGCAACATAATCCGAATACCAGAATAATTATTGTAAAACAATGTCTAAATTATTGATATACAATATAATATTTATGTATTACAATAATAAAAAAAGTGATTCAAAACACCTTCTCTTCCGCGTAGCGGATATGAAATTGCAGGACTTATGATTATCTTTAGACTTCAAT
>CAZTJT010000075.1:0-7174 GCA_964613785.1 uncultured Rikenellaceae bacterium | reverse complement strand
GGCAATCCGGGAATTCACTTAACTGTGGTTCATTCTCCCGGTATCAATCCACCTCTCCCTTTCCCGATAGGGGCCCACCTCCCTGGAGAGAGGACAGTCTGCCGGCAGGCTTGTCTTCAGTTTTTTTGCGATGTTTTCAATCTTTACTATCTTTAAGAAGCTGAAATTAAAAGAAATCTCCTGTGTGAATTGACCAATATTAAAAATATAAGGTATATGAAAAAGTCAACAGCATTATTTCTTATTTTAATAAGCCTGGTCTCCTTTTTACAGGTTACCGGTCAGTCCGAAATAACTGATAAAAATCTCCCTGTGCGGGGATTTTGTATTGCTGCCCCCAGATCAAAAGGTGTTGATGAATTTGTAAAGTTTATTAATGAGGAGCTTGCGACCAGATCAGTAAATACCCTTATCCTTCGGGTTGATTATAATTATAAATACGAAAGTCATCCGGAGCTTAGGGATTCGGATGCTCTTGCAAAAAATGAGGTTAAGAAGATTGTGGCTGCCTGCAAAAAAAATAATATAAAGGTAATTCCGCAGATCAATTTGTTAGGTCATCAGTCTTGGGCAGGAAGACTTGAGAAATTGTTACTTGTCTACCCCGAATTTGATGAAACACCACTTGTAAAAATGCCTGAGAAATATGTCTGGCCGAATCCCGACGGCTTGTATTGCAAGAGTTATTGTCCTCTCCATCCTGATGTTCATAAGATTGTTTTCGAACTTGTAGATGAGATTTGCAATGTATTTGAGGCAGATGCTTTTCATGCCGGGATGGATGAAGTATTTTATATCGGGGAAGCACAATGTCCACGTTGTTCAGGAAGGGATAAGGCTGAATTGTTTGCAGGAGAAGTACGAATGATCCGCGATCATCTATCTTTAAACGGGCGAAGACTCTGGATATGGGGAGACCGTCTGATAGATGGTAAAACAACAGGAATAGGTATGTGGTCAGCCAGTTTAAATAATACATACCGGGCTATTGATATGATACCTAAAGATGTTATGATATGCGACTGGCATTATACACGGCCGGAACCTACGGCTGCATATTTCGCGATAAAGGGACTGGACGTTGTTTCATGCCCTTATCAGGTTGCATCAGTAGGTGTTGCCCAGGTCAGGGACATGATAAAACTTAGGTTGAATTCAAATCCTGAATTGGCACAACGCTTTAAGGGTGTTGTGCAGACAGTATGGTCCGGTGCCGGCCCATTCCTCGACAGATATTACGGGAGAGTACCTTATGATCCGGAAAAATCGGAGGTGGTATGTTTTAAAGCATTATTTGACGAGATAAGAAAAATATCTGATAGTTAACAGTAAGGACAGAATACTTATTCCACCATTGTTTATAGCTTCGACAGATTGCACTTGTGGTAGTCGGTAATACTATCAGGAATAGTGGCACCTGATTCTATAAACGAATGAATATCAGATAGTTTTATCACAGATATTTTGGAGATGATTTTATAGCGGCTTATTGCTTTACAAAATTTTTATTTCTGTAAAACTGACAAAGATTAGAGATCAGGTCATGGCTAATTTAGTGCCAAATCTAAGAAGTGAATTTCAACAAGTACCGTATTTATATGAAAAATATTGAATTTATACTTTGGGGAGAAGGATTTATTTTTTTAAGCTTTTTTTTGCACATTCATTATAATGTAGTATCTTCGCACCGATTTTTTTCTGAAAAACGGTTAACTAAAGAATAATCGTAAAATTAACAAAACAAAGTATTTAAAAAGAAGTAAAAATGAAGAACAAGGTTTTATTTGGATTGGCAACTATTATGATGGTTGCATTTCTCGCCAGTTGCGGAAAAGTTCCGCAAGCTGAAATTGATGCAGCAAATGCTGCTATCGAAGCTGCAAAGACAGCTGAAGCTGCTGTATATATTCCTGCCGAATTTGCAGCAGTACAGGATTCAATGAATGTAATCCTTGCTGATGTAGAAGCTCAGAAATCAAAACTTTTTAAGAAGTTTGGTCCTGTAAAGGAAAAACTTACTGCTGTTGTCACTCTTGCAAATCAGGTTGCTGCCAATGCAGCTGTTAAGAAAGAGGAAGTTAAGAAAGAGAGTGAAACTCTTCTTAATGACATTAAAACTGTTATTGAGGAAAACGGCAAACTTATACTTAAAGCTCCGAGGGGTAAGGAAGGTGCAGCAGTGATCGAGCAGATCAAAGCCGACATGGCCACTATTGATGCCACAGTTGTTGAAGCTCAGGGCCTTTTCGACAAAGGTTCATTTATGGATGCTCTCAACAAAATCAAAGCTGCCAAGGAAAAAGCTGACGGAATAAATACAGAGCTTAAAGAAGCTATTGCAAAAGTCAGAAGATAGCAAAACAGGCTATACGAAAAGGTATAAAATCCCCGGGAAATAACCCGGGGTTTTTTTTAAGATCAGGGCGATGAGGTTAAAAAGAGTGTGGAGAAATATCTTCGGAATAATTATTAGTGCACTTGTCTTAACTGTGCTGCTATTACTC
Source organism: uncultured Rikenellaceae bacterium (assembly GCA_964613785.1). Lineage (GTDB taxonomy): Bacteria > Bacteroidota > Bacteroidia > Bacteroidales > VadinHA17 > LD21. The sequence goes on along the minus strand of CAZTJT010000075.1, from coordinate 4,670 downwards.
CTAAGGTATTTTATGCCTCGTCCTCCTGTTGAAAAGGTAGACTATGCAAGATCTATCCTTTCTCAGGCATCTTCCTCCAGCGCTGGCATTTATTCAAGGAGGCTCTTCAAAGATGCTGAGTCATTTTACGATTCAGCAATGATAATATGGCGAAGGGAAAACGAAAAGTTTTTCCTGTTAAGGGATTTTGATGAGGTAGAAAGGTATGCTGTCCTTTCTGCATCAAAAGCTGAGGAAGCCTTAAGAACAGCAAAAGAAAATGTTACCTCTCTCAAAATGAGGATTGAACAAAGAATTGATACTTTAAATAATATCGTTGCACATCTTAATAAGCTCTTCACAAATTATCCACTATCTGCAAACCTCAGAAACAGGATCTCAAAGGGAAAACTATTGCTTAAAGAATCAGAGATTGCGTTCAGCAAAGAGCAGTATCTTCAGGCTAACAAGAAAATAATAGATGCGGAATACCTTCTTACGGAATCATATAAAAGCGCAGTGACCAACCTTGAAGAATACTTCAGGTCATATCCGGTATGGAAGGGATGGGTCGAAAAAACCATTAACGCATCAAAAAGCAACAATAGCTATTCAATAATCGTTGATAAATACTCCAGAAAGTGCCATATTTACCACAACGGAATCAGACGGCATGCTTTTGATGTTGAGCTTGGACAGAACTGGGTGGGCGATAAGAGAGTAAGGGGCGACAAAGCTACTCCCGAAGGAATGTATAAGGTAATCAAAAAATTCGGCAGCAAACACACCAAATATTACAAAGCGCTTCTGCTCGATTATCCGAATGAAACAGACAAGGCGGAATTCAGACGCGAAATAGCAAATGGCAGTCTCCCTCCAACAGCAAGAATAGGAGGTCTTATTGAAATTCATGGTAATGGTGGCAAGGGCATTGACTGGACCGAGGGATGCATAGCCCTCACCGATTCAGACATGGATGTAGTATTCAGTATAGCCGGGGAAGGAACTCCGGTGACAATTGTCGGATCGATGCTTGATCTTAATGAGGTACTCAAATGAAAACTAAATAAGTACATGGAAAACAACCGTGAACTGAATGATTCAAAAAAACCGGATCCCGCTGCCGGCAAGAAAAATCCTTTGCATGATATAAAGGAAATTCTTTCGGGAAATATAAAACTGTTAAATTCCAGGATTCGTGGTAATGCAAAACTTTATTATGCTCTTCGCGCCTCCCTTATAACTTTGTCAATAATTTTGGCCTTGTTTCTAACGGCTTTCATTATACTCTACGCAGTACCGGGATTGCAGGAATTCTCTTCGGGTAAAAGAACCAGGGTGGCAGACGTCAAGGAATTGAAAGAGGATAAAGGTTATATTAAAATGATCGGGACCTTGTCAAAAGATATTCAAAAGCTGAAAAGAAAATACAATTCATATACATCGGGTCAGGCATATATTGTGATCAATACAACCGACAACAAGTTTTTTCTCTACAAAAACAAAAAACTGATCAGAGAAGGACGTTGCAGTTCTGGCAGTTACATAATGCTGAAAACACAGGGTGAAAAGAAATGGATCTTCAAGACGCCTAAGGGCAAATACTGGATCCAGGGAAAAATATCGTCACCTGTATGGAGAAAGCCTGACTGGGCCTTTGTTGAGGAAGGATTGCCAATCCCTCCCCAGAATCATCCTTCACGGTGGGAGCCGGGGGTATTGGGTGATTATGCCCTCAGTATTGGCGATGGGTACCTGATCCATGGGACAATATACAAGAGATTCCTTGGAATGCCAGTTACTCACGGATGTGTAAGGCTTAATGACGAAGACCTTGAAGTAATATACAATACATTGAACATTGGCTCAAAAGTTTATATCTTCTGAACCAGTTAAATTTACAAATGAAAACAGGGACTGATACAAGTTTATCCAGCTCAAAGCTGACAGTGATCATAATTGGCACATTGGCCATTCTCTTTCTGGTCTATTATTCAATTATGTCAATGATTGCTCCGTCAAAGAAACTAAGCGTGATAAAGGAGAAATATTCAATGCCGGCCGGAGAGGGTAATATTGTTGATGAAAGGATACTGAATGATTCGACATATATAAGCCTAATAAAAGAGAAAGCTTTTCTTCAGTCAAAGATTGCCATGGCAGAAACAGACTCCATATATTTAACCATTAACCTGGCCGACAGCACTGCCAACCTTGAGATAAGCGGAGTTGAGGTACATTCTGCAAAAATCAGTGATTATCGTATAAGCTCCATCCTCGGAAAAGGGAATGAGTACCTTATTTATTCAATGCTTTCCGTACCATTAAATATTGTCAGGGATTATTCAACCTTCAGGAAGGAACCTCTGATGATTAAAATGGCTCCCAAAGATACGTCCGAATATAAACCTGATATTATTCCTGACACAACAGATTATGAGCCGGTTAACTACATCCTTGAGATGGACAACGGAATAAGAATATTTGTTTACCAGGATGATAAGTTGTCTGCATCTGACCGGAAACACCACTTAATTTTTGACCTGACATACCGACTGAGGAATGCCTGGAGTTCACTCAGGAGTGTCGCAAAACTGAAGGTTCCGGAATATCATCCGTTTATTAAGATAACACTTCCCAAAGCCGATGCCAAAATCATATACAGAGCTATTCCACGTAAAGGTCAGGTGGCTGTTTATAGATAAATAAAATCTCTTTTCTTGCGACAAAAAATACCCTCAGCGGAAGTTTAATCTTGCCTGACAGTACTTGTTTCATAAACCGGAGGTTCTTTCACATGCTTATGTCTGAAAAAAATGGCGAATAGGACAGCTATTACCAACGCATAACCTGCAAAGGTAAACCAAATACCTCTCCAGTCGAATTCACCACTTCCCAGTGTAAAATATTTGTCAATCACAATTCCGCTTATCCTGCTCCCCAGAAAAGCTCCAAAGCCGTTAGTCATCATCATGAACAAACCCTGGGCACTTGCACGTATGTCAGGGGTGCATTGGGTTTCCACGAAAAGGGAACCGGATATATTGAAGAAATCAAAAGCCATTCCGTATATAATGCATGAAAGGATGATCATCCAGAGTCCTTCAGCCGGGTTCCCAACCCCAAACAGCCCGAAACGAAGAATCCATGCCACCATGCTCATCAACATCACTTTCTTTATCCCAAATCGTTTCAGAAAAAAAGGAATTGTAAGAATGAAGAGGGTTTCTGAAATTTGTGATACTGACATTATTATTGCAGGGTATTTTACAGCGATAAGGTCTTTGTATTCAGGCTTATCAGCGAAATCGTGCAGGAAAGTATCACCGTAGGCATTCGTCAGTTGCAGGGCTCCCCCAAGCAACATGGCGAAGATGAAGAAGAGGGCCATCTTGATGCTTTTAAAGAGCCTGAACGCATTAAGACCCAGTTCTTCTGCGAGTTTTTTCTTATGTCCCCTCCCAAGAGGCGGACATTTTGGGAGGGTAAAAGCATAGAGACCAAGCAGCAAAGAGGAAACTGCCGCCAAATAAAACTGCATGGATGAGGTTTCAAATTTAAGAAGACTCACTACCCACAACGCCACTATGAAACCTATAGTCCCCCAAACCCTAACAGGCGGATAATCTTTGATTATGTCCATGCCGGTGTTTTTCATGGAGGTGTAGGACACAGTGATAGCAAGCGCAAGGGTTGGCATATAGAACATCATTGTAAGCAGCAGAACCCAGAAAAAGAGGTCGGGATTGTTTATGGAGGGAATCGTTGAAAGAAGTATAGCACCCGTAATGTGAAAAATACCATACAATTTCTCGGCATTGATCCACCTGTCGGCTATGATCCCTGCAATGGCCGGCATGAACAGCGAAGCCACGCCCATTGTTGAAAATATAGCTCCGAAATCGGTCCCCGACCAGTTTTTATTTTGAAACCAGTAAGCTCCGATTGTAAGCAGCCACGATCCCCAGATAAAGAACTGTAGGAAATTCATAACGATGAGCCGGCCCTTAAGTCCCATAGCTTTAAAATTATTTGAGAAGTTAATCTGCGAAGATAGCAAGCTATTCCAAACTACGGAGCCGCGATAAGAAAATGTTGATAAAGGAGGTCCGGAGTGAAGCCCCGAAAATAAACTAATAATACTTTTATTGCTTTATAAGATTAATAATTTTCAAAATTATCCGAATGATGGTCATAATGGAAAAACCAGGAATGAAGATATTCACTTACCTGTTGGTGTATTTGCTTTATCTTTAATAGCTCCTGATAACTTAAATATACCGAAAGACATAAAATTTGAAATCTTCTTATTTACGTAATTTATTACGTAATTTATTATGTAATAAATTACGTAAAATTTATTTTGTTCAGTTTATGTTCTGTTTAACCCATAACCCTCACAAGATTTTATTGTTTCCGATTGAACTGATTTATAATAGCATATACAATATAACTTGTCTCACCATCTCTTGTCCTCTGCTCACGGGGGCTAAGTCGTCTCATCCCCTCTTCCCGGGAGCTATCGTCTCCCGCTCCAAAGAGAACGGGGGACGATAGCTCATAGATGAGATTTTGTCTTGTTCTGAAATGGGTAGACAAAAAATCAAAAAATGTATACTTAAAACAGGACGATACACACAGTTAAGTGAATTCCCGGATTGCCTTCGGCGATCCCGGTTGAGGCTCCCTGC
>CAZTJT010000074.1:0-7491 GCA_964613785.1 uncultured Rikenellaceae bacterium | reverse complement strand
AAATGACTGAACAAAAAATACTGATCCTCGGCATTGGGAATGAAATCCTGTCGGACGATGGAATAGGCATACGACTTGTTAAAGATTTGGCTGGTACCTCAGAATGGAAAGATTTTGAATATTTAACATGCAGCTGCGGAGGACTTGAAATCGTTGAATATATAAAAGATTATAGAAGAGTAATCATTATCGATTCAATAATTACTGGGAAAGGTAAACCGGGAGACATTTTTCATTTCACTCCCGCTAATTTCAGGGAAACCTGTAATCTTTCAAATCTCCATGATGTAAACTTCATTACAGCACTTGGAATTGGTGAAAAAATCGGACTAAAAATACCATCAGATATTCATATTATAGCAATTGAAATCACTGAAAACAGTAAATTCAGCGAGAACCTTTCTCCATCCCTGAATTCTATGTATAACGTAATACTTGGAAAAGTTGAACAGGAGATAAAAAAAATCCTGTTCTGAAGATGTATTAAACAGATTTAATCTCACAATAAATATTTTTATATATCATTATATATCAATTTTTTGAGCAACTTTGTTTTGACATAAACCCTTTTTTTCGTACATTTTCTTTTTTATTATTTTTCTTCCCTTTATCCGGGATTTTATTATTAACTGTGAATTATTAAATCACTGGAGGAAATCGCTCATGAATACAAAACCAACTATTCTTATTATTGAGGATGATGCCGACCTGGTAGCAGCTATGAAACGGATCCTGGAAAACAGGAACCTTACAGTAATCGAAGCTTACGATCCTGATGAGGGAATGGAAAAATTAAAACAGACCGAACCCGATCTCATTATCCTTGATGTTATGTTTGGAAGCAGAGGTGAATCGAAAGGTTTTGATTTTGCACAGTCAGTCAAACTCGATAAAAAATTCTCAGCAATCCCAATTTTAATGCTGACCGCAATAAATACAGAAAGACCTTCCTTTAAATTTTCACCTGAGACAGATGGTGAATTTTTACCGGTGGATTCATTCCTTGACAAACCAGTCCGCTATGAGGAACTTATAGACAAAGTAGGGGACCTGCTCCGGCAAAAGACCAGTAAATGGAAAAACTGGCCCGAAGTTTAACCCCGATAAATCAACCTTTCTCCTAAATAACCTGTTTTCGTTAAATACTTTTCCTGACTATAAAGTTTGTCTGTAATTTTTTGTGATTTTATTCACATTTCATTTATTCATATATTGACATTGAATAATATTAAATGCCTTATATCAGTGAAATCATTTATATCGAAGAAATACTTATATTATTCATTTATACATTGTTTTACAGTATTTTGAACATTAAGGCCATGAACTGACTTAATTATCTTTTTGTGTTTATTTTCACATTATTTAAATCTTTATTATAAGATCTCTTGACTTATATAATTTTTTTCTTAAATTTATTTCGTGAGGTTATCTCTACGTGATTTTTTATATACCAATTGGCCAGTCTTATGGAATTCGAACCCAGAATCATTGCTTTTCTCTGCAACTGGTGTTCCTACACCGGTGCAGATCTTGCAGGCACTTCCAGAATAGAATACAAGGCAAATATCAGGACGGTCAGGCTTATGTGCTCAGGACGCATTGAGCCATCCTTTGTACTGAAGGCGTTTTCAAAAGGAGCCGACGGCGTGCTTCTTTGCGGATGCCATCCGGGCGACTGTCATTACCAGGAAGGTAATTACCGGTGCCTGCGGAGATATATATTGCTGCAGAAATATATTAAACAGCTTGGCATAGAATCGGAAAGGCTCAAACTGGAATGGATAAGTGCAAGTGAAGGAAAGCAGTTTGCCGATCTTGTTAACAGTTTCACCGAAACAATCAGGGAACTGGGCCCCTGTAAAATAAAAAAGACCATGCAGGTTTTTACATAATAACACCGAGACAAGATGGAAGAACCGAAACCTAAACTAAAGCTTGCAGTATACTGGGCGGCTGCCTGCGGAGGATGTTGTGTATCTGTACTTGATGTGCACGAGAAGCTCTTTGATGTTGTTGCAGCTGCCGATCTGCTTTTCTGGCCGATAGCTCTTGATACAAAATATCACGATGTTGAAAACATGCCCGATAACTTTATTGATCTGACCCTGTTTAACGGAGCCGTGAGAAACAGTGAAAATGAGCATATGGCAAAACTTCTGAGAGCCAAGAGCAAGATACTTGTCGCTTATGGCAGCTGCGCCCACATGGGGGGTATTCCCGGGCTGGCAAATTTTTCGACCCGGGATGACATTCTGCAGCGGGTATTTGTGGAAAGTGAATCCGTAACAAATTCCGACAGGATACTTCCGCTTTCTGAGACAGAGATTAAGGAAGGGACTTTAAACATACCTGAATTTTATAATGATGTCCGCTCCCTCTCACAGGTTGTCAAAGTTGATTATTTTATACCGGGCTGCCCTCCCCAGACAGAAAGGTTTGTTGAGGTTTTTATGGCTGTTGTCACCGGAGCCGAACTTCCTCCGGCAGGTTCGGTCATCGGAGCTGATATCAAAGCGCAGTGCGATGACTGTGTACGGAAGAAAACTGAAAACAAGAAGATTACCCGGATTTACCGGCCATGGGAAGTAGAGGACGACGGGATTACATGTTTCCTTGAGCAGGGTATTCTGTGCATGGGTCCGGCAACAAGGGCAGGATGCGGTCACCGGTGTATCAAGGGGAACGCACCCTGCAGGGGTTGCTATGGTCCCCCTCCAGGCGCAATTGATCCTGGAGCAAAAATGATGTCAGCCATTGCAAGTGTGATTGATGAAAAAGAGCCCGCGGAAATTGAAAGGGTGGTTGAAGGTATAGACGATCCGGCAGGATTATTCTACCGGTTCAGTCTGCCTGTTTCCCTGATAAGAAGAAAAATAACATGAAATAGCCATGAAACGGGTAATTTCAACAGGGATGTATATTCTATTCATGGTTGTTCCATATGCCCGTTAAGAATAAATTATATTCATATGAAAAGGATCACGATTGACCCGATCACCAGGCTTGAGGGCCATGGCAAGATAGAGATCTTCCTGACGGAAGAGGGGGAGGTTGATAATGTATATTTTCAGGTGCCGGAACTGAGGGGATTTGAAAAATTCTGTGAAGGAAGGCCGGTTGAAGAACTACCTGCTATAACGGCCAAAATATGTGGAGTATGTCCGGGCTGCCACCACATGGCCTCCGGGAAAGCAGTTGATGCGGTATTTGGCGTGGAACCACCCCCGACCGCCAGAAAGCTGAGGGAACTTTTCTATATGGCCCATTTTGTACACAGCCATACAGCTCATTTTTATGCTCTCGCAGCACCTGATTTTGTTGTTGGACCGAAAGCTCCACCATCAAAAAGGAATATCCTCGGACTAATTGAAAAAGTTGGAAAAGAAGTTGGAACCGAGGTGATAAAACAACGCAGGTATGCACAGGAAATTCAGGCTCTTCTTGGCGGACATCAGACATTTGTCGTAATGAATATACCCGGAGGGGTCAGAAAAGGGCTTCTGGATCATGAAAGAGATGATATCATTAATAAAGGTAAGGGGTTTGTTGAATTCGGGTTGTTTTCCCTCCGGATCTTTGAGGATCTTGTGCTGAACAACAAGGAGTATGTTGATATTATTCTTAACGGACCTTATTCACTGAAACTCCATTCAATGGGTCTGGTTGACTCCAATAACAAAGTAAATTTTTATGATGGAAAGGTCAGGGTGGTTGATACGGAAGGTCATGAGCTGTACAAGTATTCACCGCCCGAATATCTCGATTATGTTGCAGAACACGTTGAGCCCTGGACATATCTTAAGTTCCCCTACCTCAGGAAGATCGGATGGAAAGGATTCATTGACGGTCAGAACTCGGGTTTATACCATGCCACTCCGCTTTCAAGGCTTAATGCGGCCGACGGAATGGCCACTCCGCTGGCACAAAAGGAGTATGAAAGAATGTATTCCGCACTCGGCGGGAAACCCGTTCATAAAACGCTTGCAATGCACTGGGCACGGCTGATCGAATTGCTTTATTCTGCCGAAAGACTTCTGGAACTTGCACTTGACCCTGATATCACCGGGAAGGAACTCCGTGCCCCTCTTGGCCCTATTCCCGGCGAAGGGGTTGGGATAGTTGAAGCGCAAAGAGGTACTCTTACTCATCATTACCGGACCGATGACATGGGAATAGTTCAAAAGGTCAATCTGATCGTGGGAACTACAAACAACCATGCACCGATAAGCATGTCGATAAAAAAAGCTGCTGAAGGACTGATAAAAAAGGGAGTGGTAGTAAATGACGGAATCCTTAATATGGTCGAAATGGCTTTCAGGGCCTATGATCCGTGCTTCAGCTGTGCAACTCATTCACTGCCCGGAAAAATGCCTCTTATCATTGAAATCAGGAACAGCGATGGAAGCCTGAGGCAAATTCTGAAAAGAGATTGACTAAAGGCAAAGTAAAAGATTGATTAACAATTAAATCAAAAACCATGCGAACAGGTGTTTTCTTCTGCCAGACCCAGGATACAAGGAATTTGAATATTGATGCCATAGCTAAATATACGGCTAACCTGCCCGAAGTTGAAACAGTTCAGATATTAAGGATGAAACCCCTTCCGGATGTAAACTTCCTTTGCGGACAGATCACCTCACACAAACTCGACAGGATTGTAATTGCAGGAGACATGCCGGGTTATTATAAACCGGTATTTACCAAAGCAATGGCCCTTATGGGGGAAAATCCCGGTGAAATCAGGCTTGCTTCTTTCCAGGAGCATGGGGCAAGAGGCGAAAATTCCATGGACCGTGCCAAGGCGATAGTCGCATGTGCCACTATGGGTATACCTTTTCCACTTGCTGCTGTCCCCGGAGGAAATCCTGTCAACCATGCCACACTTATTATCGGAGGTGGAATCGCAGGAATACAAGCTGCACTTGAGATCGCAAATGCAGGCAAGCAGGTTTATCTTGTGGAACAGACCGGGACAATAGGCGGACATATGGCAATGTTTGACAAGACATTTCCGACACTCGATTGTGCCGCCTGCATTCTTACTCCTAAAATGGTATCAGTCGGGCAGCATGAAATGATCCGTCTGCTCACCCTTTCTAAAGTAGTGGCCGTAAGCGGCAGGCCTGGATCTTACAGGGTCAAAATAAGGCAAAAAGCACGTTTTGTCGATGCTGCGGCCTGCGTAGCATGCAACCAATGTACGGAGGTATGCCCTGTAAAAGTAAAAAGCGAATTCGATGCAGGAATTTCACTGAGAAAAGCAATCTATATCCCTTTCCCCCAGGCGGTGCCAAATGTTTATATGGTGGATGAAAAAAGCTGTACATATATCCTCTCGGAAGGTCAGAAGTGCGGAGTCTGCATGAAGAAGTGCCCCAAGGAATGTATTGACCTTAATGCGACGGATAAGACAATCGATATCGAGGTGGGAAATATTATCCTCGCAACGGGGTATGAATTCCTTGATGTCAGCAGGATAGAACAGTACGGATACGGTGTTTTCCCGAATGTGCTTACTTCAATCGAATTCGAACGTTTGACTAACGCGTCCGGTACAACAGGGGGTAGAATCGTTACAAAAACAAGGACGGTCAGCAAAAAAACCGGGAAGGAAGAATGGGTCTTTTCACCGGAAGGAATACCGCCTAAAAGCGTTGCCCTGATTCATTGCGTGGGATCAAGGAATAAAAAGTACAATCCTTACTGCTCGCGCGTATGCTGTATGTATTCGCTTAAGTTCGCCCATCTGATAAAGGAAAAAGTTCCCAATGTGAATGTTTATGAGTTTTATATTGATATGAGGGCATTCGGCAAGGGTTATGAGGAATTCGCGGAACGGATTAAACAGGAGGGTACATTTGTGGTGAGGGGCCATTCGGCATCGGTTGCAATGAACAATGACCAGATGGTGGTGCGCGGCGAAGATATTTTTAATGACAGGCTTGTGGAGTTTAATGTGGATATGGTTGTACTGGCAGTAGGATTGGTTCCCTCCTCCGGTACCGATGACCTAAGCAGGATGCTCGGAGTTCAGAGAGATAATGACGGATGGTTCTCGGAGCTCGATTATAATGGCAGTCCTACAGACACTGATAAGGGAGGTATATATGTTGCCGGAATGTGTCAGGCCCCAAAGGATATTCCCGATACCGTTGCACAGGCTTCAGCTGTTGCGGCCGGAGTGCTTGGAAGTCTCACAAGCGGTAAGGGCCTTGGCAGCATGAGCAGTCTCACATTGAGCGAAATCGAAAGCAGGGCAAAGAAAATTCATGCTATTTAAATTTTAGTCAGATATGGCAGTCAGGGTAAATCCAACTTTTATTGATGATCTGGTCCGATATGGTGCCGAAGATGTTCAGCTGTGCTATCAATGCGGAGATTGTTCCACAGTATGTCCGCATGCGGATGATGTGTATAAATTCCCGCGGAAATCAATGCGGCTTCTGCAGATGGGACTTGAACAGAAGTTAGAAACCACGCTCGAACCATGGCTTTGCTATTATTGCGGCCAGTGTTCGGAACAATGCCCGAGGGAGGCAGACCCGGGAGAAACAATGATGAGCCTCAGACGCTGGCTGATCTCCCGCTCTGACTTTACGGGAATAGCCAGACGCTTCTTCAGTTCAAGGACGACTGAAATTATTGCAATAATAGTTGTGGCATTGCTTACCGGCGGATTCCTGCTGTATTACGGATTCTCAGGGGGAAGTATCAAAATTTATGATGGTGAAGGAGCCTTTCTGCCAAGCTCTTTCATACACCGTTTTGATCTGACGGTAGGATCAATACTGCTCGTATTTCTTCTGATCAATGCTTCCAGGATGTGGTATTTTGTCATGATAAGAGGAACCGCATTCCCTGTTCCCTGGTGGCTCTATATAAAGCAGTTCTACCAGCTTCCATGGCACTTTTTCACGCAGAAACGCTATGCCGAGTGTGAAAAGAAACATGAACATCCGGTATTTATGCCCTGGCTGCTTCATCTTGGCCTGATGCTGGGATATGTGACAATGCTTGTACTTGTGATGGCGTTTGTGGAAAAACTTCAGGCAGGGCCGGAAATAGTATGGTCTGTTCATATCTTCGGATACCTGGCCACTATAGGACTGATAGCAGGCACAGTCTATTTTATCAGGAACAGGATCAGAAAGAATTATGTTCAATATAAAAAATCCCATGGAACCGACTGGGTTTTTGTGGTTTTGTTATTCATTATCGTCCTTACAGGTATTTTACAGCATATATTTCACCGCACAGGTCTTACGGAAATGGCAAATTATACATATGTTGTACATCTGATGAGCGTTGTGCCATGGCTGCTCAGGATGCCGTTCAGCAAATGGGCGCATCTGATCTACCGTCCTCTCGCTATGTTTTTTGCCGAAATCCGCAGGGAGGCTCTTGCGCGTCAGGAAATATCAGTTCAGTCTGTCCCGGTTTTAATAAAGTAAACTATGGAGTCAACAAAAAACTGCAGAATAGGTGTTT
>CAZTJT010000073.1:0-7642 GCA_964613785.1 uncultured Rikenellaceae bacterium | reverse complement strand
GCAGCAGGTCCGAAATTGAATTTTGCTCCATGCGTAACTACGAACTTATCTCTTTTTGTGTCATAGTCTCCCAGTAAATACTGTCCTCCACTCATATGGCTGAAGAAAGGCATGATATACCTGTTGCCGATCGGCCAGAAATATGGACAGGCGAAATCATCACCAATGAGTGTAAACCTGTCACCCTCAACAAATTCATGCAAATATTGCCAGTTTACAAGGTCTCTTGACCGGAAAAGATAACACTCGGCGATTTGTCTTCCTCCAGGTCCTTTCGGAGCTCTTCCGGCAGACAAAGCATAATAAACGTCGTCCTTTTTCCAGATACAGGGATCAAAAACGCTGTATGGCAGAGGGAAATTGGCTTCCGTTGTAAGTGGGATTGCAGCACGGTCAGAGGTTGTTTTTTCCCAGTTCAACAACAACGGATCTTTTGAAACAGCAACCATATTTCCTACTTCCGTACCATGGTACATTGCAATTACCCTTTCTCCGTCCACAACTGTACTTCCAGAAAAAACAGCACGTTCCGGTCCTGGATAAATAGCATAAGGGAGATCCTTCCAACTAACAAGATCTTTACTTATAGCATGGCCCCAGTGTTGCCTGCGATCCTCCGGAGGATATGCCTGATAGAAAAGATGCCAGTATCCGTTCCAGAAACACAGACCATTCGGATCATTTAAAGTACTTTCAGGACTTACAAAATGATATATAGGCCTGTACCTGTCAGATGCCTGCCTGCTCCTCGACTCAGCAAAACGAACCATCAGAGGATTCGTCTTAAGCTCAGATTCCTGTTCTGCGAGTGAGGTAGGGTAAACGAACTTCGGAACTTTTGAGGTATAATCAGGTAACTTTGTCTGACCATCAGTAACCTGCAGGCTAACAATAATCCCATTTAGGAATATCATTAGCAAGGTCTTGAGCAAAAAGGGTTTGGTTTTCATATTTCAAGAGTTTTAGTGAGTTCGGTCTTTAGTGAAGGGCGAAGCATAAAAAAATGCAAATCCCCTATCATTTAAACTATAATTAACCATACAGAGAGAAAAAATTCATCTGAAATGGTCGAAGTATATATCTGTAAAATATTTATATGACCTTACTGATATACCTACAAAGATTTGAATTTTTCAATCCTACGAAAGAAATACTTTACCTGTAATTAAAGCTACACGGTGAATTTTCAATTTATGTTAACAGTACCAGCAGTCAGAATCGTTATATCAATTCACTTAGCAGAATATAAACCGTTGCCAATAAAATAAATAAAATCGATTCCTAAGTACGTAAGTCTTTAATTATAGATACTTTTCATCTGCCAGGCATCCAGTGATTTCAGAAGAGCATCCCGACCGTGTGCTTTAAGAGAAACCCCTACGCTGTCATCCCTTCCCGGATATACTCTTACGGCCACACATTGCTTTCCATTGACAAAAACCTCAACAATACTTTTGTCAATAAAAACCCTGAGATTTATGTTTTCTCCCGGATCAAGCAGGAACGATCCTGTTTCCGGTGGTCTTAGTCTTACATCGGGAAGATTTGAGGATTGATCAGATTCAATTGAAATTAGGCTTTGCGGGAATCTTGAACCCTGTGCATATGATTTCTGGCCAGTAAGCGCAACCAGAAGGTCAGCAGGAATCATAACAGTCCCATCTCCCGACTTATAATCCAATCCCTTTGAAAATCCCCTTTCTTTGAAAATAACAATCCTGGTATATTCTTCCTTATCCGGTGATCGCAGGACATTTAATTCAACGACCTGGGAGCTCAACATGTCAATTTCAGCTTTGATCTCCATTGCATTCCCTTTTATTCCCCTCAATACAATCTCTTTATTAGCAGGTAAATTAACTCCTTCCAGTTTTTTGCCTCCGAAATGCAACGAAGACAGATCTGCTGCCGGTTCCTGTCCTATAACATCCTTAGAGATAAGCGTTAAGCGGCGTGGAAGGGACATGATCTGATTCCATCCTTCTGTCTGCTTCGCCGGGTTCATATTAAACATTATGATGATATTTCCTTTTCCATCCGGAGTTGCAGAAGGGGCATGCACGCCACCAGGGCCAACGGTACCGTGATTGTATTTGCCAGCTGATGTAACAATGAATTTGTCGTTTTCTTTGTCGTAATCTCCAAGCAAATATTGACCTCCACTCATGTGACTAAAGAAATTTAAAATATAACGGTCCCCAATTGGCCAGAAATATGGACAGGCACCATCATCTCCCACAAGAGTGAATCTGTCATCATCCACAAATTCATGCAGGTACTCCCATCTCGCAAGATCTTTTGAGCGAAAAAGGAAATTCGCCCTTACAGGATTTCCTCCCGGACCATTGTATACACGGCCACCTGATAGTGAATAATATATTCCGTCTTTTTTCCATATGCATGGATCAAAAACACTGTATGGAAGTGAAAACCCTGAGCTACTGAGAAGAGGGATTACTGCCTTACCGGTTACCTTTTCCCAGTTCAAAAGAAGCGGATCTTCTGATATGGCAACCATGTTACCGGCAAGAGTGCCGTGATACATTGCAATTACCTTGTCATCCTCAACCAGAGTTGAACCAGAGAATACAGATCTTTCGGGATCAGGGTATATTGCATATGGAAGATCTCGCCAATAGACCAGATCTTTGCTTATTGCATGGCCCCAGTGCTGCCGGGGATCTTCCGGCGGATAGGCCTGATAGAACAAATGCCAGTAACCATTCCAATAACACAGTCCATTTGGATCGTTAAGATTTCCTTCCGGATTAACATAATGAAAAACAGGTCTGTATTTGTCGGCACTTAATCGCTTCCTCGATTCAATCATTCTTTTCATCAATGGATTGTCCTTCAGCTGTATTTCCTGTTCCTGCAGCGTGGCACCAAAAGAAAACTTCGGAACTTTTGAAACGAAGTCTGATGATGGTTTCTGCGCCTGACCCAACGAGAAGAAAAAGAAGAAAAGAATAAATAAGAAGGCAGAGTGTCTCTCCTTGTTTGCAATTTTCATGATAATGCTTATTAGGTTTAATATGGGCTTACCAAATATTCTGTTTAATTAGGACTTAAAAGGTCTCTGACAACCAGATTATACGAAAACTTCAACACCTAAAGATATCAGATAGGTAGCTGTAAATCTGTCATTTTAGAATGAGATTTAAAGTAGCGGAAGTTTTTACAACTTCCACTACTTTACCTAACTAACCCAGTCCAACTATGCACTAACTAACCTACCATCCGTTATTTTGTATATAAATACCGTCAACCAGGTTTATCTGCGCCTGAGGAATTGGCAGATATTCATCCCTGTTTTTCGTAAAATGTGCATCCTTTAAGAAAACAAATCTCTCCTTCTCAACCGCGAAATGGGCATTCAAAGTTTCAGCTGCAATTCCCCAGCGAACAAGATCAAAAAATCTCGGACTCTCCATGGCAAATTCGAGTCTTCTTTCAAACTGGAGAGCTTTCCTTGCATATTCCTTCGTCCAGGTACAATTCACACCATCAATATATGGCTGAATGTTATAGTTGCTGACAGGATCACCATTGGCATAAACCAGCTTACCGGTACTGTTTGCTGCTCTTTCCCTTATCTGATTAATTAACGGGAGTGCTTCGGCTTCACGGTCAAGTTCTATAAGTGCCTCTGCTTTCCAAAGTAGAAGGTCATCATATCTGAGAATGTCGCTGTTTAAAGCTGTGCCAATAAATGCACCGTACTTTCTGAAAGTAGGGTCACCTTTTGCAACAACTTCTTTCATTGTTGAATAATATCCGTAAACGTGTGGCGCCCTCCTCCAGTTTGGCTGGTAAATCCAATCGGGTATATACTTGAATGGATGCCCCGCAACTCCAACTGTATGATCGAACCTTGGATCAATTGTGTTATTCCAAAAATCTTCAGGATTTTTTAAAACTACCTCATCAAAGGAGTCATGCAATGGTAGTCCGTTTTCATCAGTTCTAAATGCGTTTACCATATTCTGGCTTGGATTATGGAAATCGCAACAGCCAAACTCAGGAGCCATGTTATAATTCAATCCAGCTGCCTTAAAAATTCTTCCTGTGGGAGTACCATCATCAACTGAAAACTGAATGGCAAAGATTGATTCGGGTCCATTTTTAGTTTCAACAAGAAAGTTATCTGCAAAATCCGGGGAAAGATTGTGCTTACCTGAATTGATAACATAATCCGCATATGTTATAACCTGTTGCAGATGTTCCCTGTTGATGCTTGTTACTTCATGTTTATCGTTCTGTTCATATGCCTGATAAAGTCTTACTTTTGCAAGGTAAGCCCAGGCTGCAGTCTGACTGGCCCTTCCTATCTGGTCCTGCACCAGGGGAAGATTATTAGCAGCAAATTCAAAGTCTTCCGCAATTTTATCCCAGAACTCATCACTTGTATATACCAGGTTGGGTATGTTTTTAATTTCTTCTTTCGCGACAGTCTCATCAACCCAGACAGGATTCTTGAACATAATCTTCAGGAGAAAATACCAGTGTCCTCTTAGGAAACGCAACTCGGCCTCTCTTTCAATTTTCTGAGGGTAGTCTGCTTCTGTTGCCTGGTCAATCCTCCCAAGTGCGTCATTAGCACGTCCGATTCCTTCATATACATTTGTCCAAAATCTGTTAGGCTTGCCTAGGTCCGTTCGAATGGTCACAAATTGTTCCATAAAGTCCATTTCTCCCTGGTCACCAACGCTTCCACCTCCTTTAAATGAATCATCTGACCGTACGCTACCCCATATCCACATATGTGAAATAGCCGGATCCCAGTCATCATTTCCTAGTGATGCGTATGCTGCAGTTACTAGTTTATCTAGGTGCTCAGGTGCATTGAGCATGTCTCCTCCCAGCTTGCCTTTGGGTGTGTAATCCAGGAAGCTTTCAGAACAGGACACTGCCAAAATCACACTAAAAAGCAGTATGATGTGTTTAATATATTTTTTCATAATTATTATTTTTAGTTGTTATAAGGTTACATTTATACCCATTGTCAGGCTGACAGGTCTCGGGTAAAGAGTGCCAGGAGTTTCAGGATCTGGTCCTGTAAAGGTTCCTTTACCTGTGGGTTTGACAAGAAGAAAGTTTTCTCCCATCACATAAACACGTAACATACCAACACGTATCTTCTGAGAGATCTCTCTCGGCAATGTGTAAGCTAAAGTGGCATTCCTCAACTTGAAGTAAGCTCCGTTTACAAGCATGTAGTTCGAAGACCTGGTTTCATTATTCCTGTTAACCGCCGATAACATAGGAATATCAGAACTTGTGTTCTGTGGTGTCCATGCTTGCAGAACCCGTGTCCCAAAGTTCATTCCCTGACCACTTGCAAAATCGGTAGAGCCCTTCAGACCATCACTAACAGTTTTGCCTGACACACCCTGTCCAAATACTGAAAAAGTAAAATTCTTATAACTTACTTCTGCATTAATACCATATTCAAAGTCAGGCAGGGTTGTCCCTATCCAATCCTGATCATAGGTATTAATTACTCCGTCGCCATTCATATCCACATAGCGCAATCTTCCGATGCCTTTACCAGGTTGGGTTGCATGAGCAGTAACCTCTTCCTGATTCTGGAAAATTCCATCAGTACGGTAGCCAAACACGGAGGTCACTGAGTGACCCAGAATAGTCTTTTCCTCATTCCCAGCATATGATTTGACAACTGATGCAGGTAAGAAGGTTATTTTGTCATGGAAGGATGTAACAGTTCCCATAACGCTGTATGAGAATTCACCAATCTCCCCTCTGTTTCCTAGAACAATCTCAAATCCCCTGTTTTCCATTGTAGCTCCGTTTACATACTGATATGAGCCTTCTCCCATGGCTGCTGCATAGGGTGGTCTTGTAAGAATGTCTTCAGTATTACGTGAGAAATAATCAAACGATCCGATTATCTTTTCGTCAAAGAAACCGAAATCAAGACCAAAGTTTAGCTCACTGGTGGATTCCCACCTGAGGTTTGGATTTGCAATCTGCGTTGCAACATAACCTGATGGAAGATTACCGGTTCCTGCTCCATATAGATCATATGCTGTCCCTGTGATCCTGTTACCAGACTGAGAACCATAATTGGTAGCATAAAGTCCAAACCTGGCCTCATCACCAATCTCCTGGTTACCAACAATACCGTAGCCAGCCCTTAATTTAAGATTGGAAAGAAAATCCAAGTTTGCCATAAAAGTCTCCTTGTCAATCCTCCATCCTAAGGTGAAGGCAGGGAAAAATCCGAAGCGGTTGTTTTCCCCAAACCTCGAAGAACCATCAACACGAAGGGTTGCGGAAGCAAGATACTTGTCAGCCCAGGAGTAATTGACTTTGCCGAAATAGGATAATAACTGGTGGCCTGTTCTATAGCCCGAATTAGTAGCAACACCAGTACCGGCGCTGAACTGGAAATAATCGACTGACTGATCTGCAAATCCTTCCTTATAACCTAACATCTCCTGATAGTCGTTTTTAATAGCTTCCATCCCGACGAGAAAATCAAATCTATTTCTTTGTATCTCAAGAGAATAGTTCGCAGTATTCGACCAGGTCCAGTTAAATTTAGAGCCCTTCAACCTCTCCATAAAATTGATCTTTCTGCTCAAAAATCCTTCCTGATAGGTTCTTTCAAAAGCCCACTTGGTAACATCATCGTAATCAATTCCAAATACTGACCTAAGTAGAAGGTTCTTTATGGGTTTAGCCTCAAGATATACATTACCAAATAGCATTAAATCGTTAACCCTGTTATCCTGATGAAGCCAGGCAATGTGCAGAGGGTTATTCCTGTCTGAAAAACCTGTTCCTGTCGGCCCTGCAAATTCCCCATTGGCATCATATACGGGCAACCGGGTCTGCATGAAAAAGGTGTTTGAGATGATTGTAGTGCTATTGAAATTCGCAATACCGGGTCCGTTGTGGTCTCCACTCAAAGGAGCTTCTTCCGATCTGGCGATATGCAAATCCTGTCCAACCTTTATCTTGCCCTTGAGGAAGGAGATCGAACTGTTTATCTGACCATTTATTAGATCAAAAAAGTTGTACTGGATAACAGATTTGTTGTGATGATGCCCAACACTTACAAGAAGTGAGCTGTTTTCAGTTCCTCCAGAGATGGTTATTGCATTATTGGTTATGAGCCCTGGTCTGAAAACTACTGACTGCCAGTCAGTATCAGTAGACCTTAACAATGGATTACCTCCTACAAATTCGACAGGGATAACTTTGTCAAGTATGGGAACACCATTTTCAGTACGCCATTCGTATGTATACCTTGCGGATAGCTGGGCGGGATCAGTTCCGTCATTGACAGCTGCCTGCCATAGCGCACGGCCATATTCTTCCGTATTACATACATCAAGCCTGCGTGTAAACCACTGAGGCGCAATGCTTGAATTTATTTCAACCTTGAACTTGTCCTTCCCCTTTTTTGTAGTAACAATAATGACACCATTGGATGCTCTTGAACCATAGATTGAAGCAGCTGCTGCATCCTTCAATACCTGGATTGATTCTATACTGTTCGGATCCATGTAGCTAAAGATATTTGCATCCTTTGAAGGGACTCCGTCAATCACATACAATGGGGCTGTGTTCCCAAGAGTGTTAACACCCCTGATAAGCAGGTTTCTGGTTCTTC
>CAZTJT010000072.1:0-8132 GCA_964613785.1 uncultured Rikenellaceae bacterium | reverse complement strand
CCCCAAATCTGGGGGTATGCTCAAAATCGAGCAGTCCCCGCGGTGTTACTCCTACCGGGTCCGGAACCTATTTTGATTATCAGTCACTTACAGGAGGCAGGGACCAAAACGGGGACTGTTTTTACATTGCTTTATGGTCAATATCAGCGCTTTGCAACAGTTCATCGAGGTTTTTTCGGGCTTCTCCGACAAAAACGACAGGTGCTTCAGTCATCATGAGGCCGATGAACATTTCATCTGCCTGGCTGCAAATTATGGGATCGGCTGGGATCTCAGCCGGTTTGATTTGACCGGCAGCAATGGCCTTCAACAATGCAACCTTGTCAGCTTTTGAGTTCATTTCCCTTGTTGATAAGTCGGTGAATAATCTTATCGAGCGTTTCCTCGTCGAGCTTGTCAATGTTGATGTCAAAAGCCTGAGGGGAGTCATAGCCCAGAATTCGGCATATTCTTTCGATGCTCCAGCTTTTTCCGTGCAACTTCAACTCTATGCCCCACTTTGTCTCTTTGACGGCTTCAACGGCTTTTATTTGCGTTTCTGAGAGGGTTGAAAAGTCTTTAAATTTGATATCCTTGCCGTCAAAATCCAAGTAATCCGTGATCTTTGACCGAAGCATGGCTGCCAGCTCCTTCAACACTTCGTCACGGCTGATTTCTGCACTCTTTCGGGCTTCCTCCTGGAGTTTAAATAGAGTTTCCTGCACGTTAACAAAGGTTAACAACCTGCTTGCCTGAAATTTGGCTGTCTTTGGGGAGTAACCGGCTCTTTCCGCTGCCTTCGTGGCGTTCCCGTCAATCATGAACTCCCTGCAAAAAGCTTTCTGTCTGGATGTTATCTTACTCATTGTTTTCCTGGCCCTCATCAGTCTGTCGGTTCATATCAGCAAGAACGGAGATGAACTCATCCTTATCAGTTTTTCTGTCCTCAGCCTGATCAGCCTGACCGCCGGCGTTAATTTCCCGCATCAGGTTGATAAAATCATCTTCCCCTTGCTTGGCAGGATCCGGGTCAGCTTGTGACCCTTCCGGATTTTCAAGTTTCCTCATACGTTCTTCAAAATCTGAAAGAATCGCTTTCATTTTATCTATTTCCATGTCATAAATGATTTTAAAAAGCTGCTGATCGCAAACACGTCAATATTAAGATTTCCTGCGGCCCATACCTCAAATTCATCAAGGTTCCCGCTGAAATAAGCAGAATTGATTTGCCCGCTTTGTTTTTCCAGGGTAACCCATATCTGTACTCCAGATTTATCTGAGAACGGCCCAATGCAGACTAAAGGATCATCCGTTGGGGTACCGTAATATTCCCCCTTGCTGACATGGGAATAACCAAACAAGTGCGCCCGTCCCGCCACAACCGACGTGCCTTCTACCCGGGAGCAATCCGTGACCTTTGCATAACCGAAAATGCGGGCTTGCCCCTTAACTTCAGCATCATGATAGACCAGGGCTTTCCCATAAACCGTAGCATCCCCGTTAACAATTGCGTGATTGTGTACCATTGCTTCGCCTGACACAATTGCACGTCCCCTTATTCGGGTGTTCCCCCAAACATTTGCAGATTCTGTTACTATTGCATTTTCGTAGACTCTTGCACGACCTGATACTGTTGCGTTTCCCATAATCTGGGCCTCATTGCTTACTTCAGCCCGATCATAAACACGTGCATTACCATAAACCCAGCAATTTCCCTCGTGTGCCAGGTTCCTTTCTTTCTCAATGAATCCGCCCAGGTCTCCCTTTTTTACGTCGGCAAAATCCCTCAAAGCTTCAATCCGAAAGAGCGTATAATCTCTAATCGTCTGCATTTCGTCAGTTAGCCGGTACTTTTTCTCATCTGTGCTCATTGTGCCAGGAATTGAAAATTATTCTTCGAATCAACTATTGTATTCCCTGCTGAATCACTGGTAAGTAGGTCGGAAATTACTCTGTGCCGGTGATCGCTGGAAAGATCAATTTCAGCTTTGGCGCGTTTGCCCAAAGAGTCATATATTTTATTGTTAAGCTTGGCCAGCTCTTCCAAGAGGTCATAAATGTGTTGCTGCTGCTCGTTATCAATATAATTGGAGCACCGTTCCCGGATCTCGGCCAGGGTTGCATCAGGAATAAAAAACCGGCCCTCTGAGTTAATAGAATACCATTCCAGAGGCGTCTGCGTTACGTACATCTCCCGTACAGCCGTTTTGTTGAATCGGTCCACCATCTGGGAAACCTTAAACACAAAATCAGTAAATTTTTTTTCAAATAATTCTGATGTAACCTCAGCAAGCAGATCGTTTCGATTTTTTTTTATTATCGATGCGTGAGCTGTTTCCTGTAAGTCGTGAAAATCGCTCTCAAAAATCTGATTAATCCGTTTTTGAGTGATTTTGCCAGAAAAGAGTTCTTCAAACTTTTCCGCAATCTGGTTGAGAATCTTCAGATTTCGCTGAAAGTCGCCCATCTGTCGGGTGAATTCCGCCTCATCGTAGTACAGCAACTTTTTTTTAAATTCTTGATTTTCCATTTCGATTTTTAATTATTGCTTAGTAAAAGTAAAGGATGATAACCAGTTATCGTGGAGAGCGCATAGATCAATTCTTTCGCTTCCTCCATGGTCATCTGTATTACAGTATCTTTTTCAACGTCCTCACATTCAGGAACCCTTTCAGCTATAATGGCAACTTCTTCGGGCAATGGTGTTGTGCCCCTGAAATCGTAAAGTACAGGCGAAACACGTTGAATTATTAGCTTTCGCTCCTCGGTCTCTATCACAAAAAGACTTTTCATACCTATCGACTTATTACTTTGTGAAAAGGTCCCTGGGGGAGGACTTGGCCCCCGGGGAACCTCTGCAGGCCGGCGGCAAGGGCAGGCCTGTATTTTGTTAATATTTTTAATGTTTCTTTCATGCTTTTATTTATTGAATCTGTTTTCAAATTGCCTGTTCCTGAAGACTGGATCAGAATTAATGGCCGAATAACAACGGGGCAAACCATAGTGCTGCTTTCCGCATTGAGTGAATACCATCCTCTGGAGGACCTGGTCCCAATAACGGACACATCCACAAGTCGGGCAGCGCCAGGTTTTAAAGGCGTATTCGACCGGTTTCCAGGTGTGTCTGTTGAGCCTTCTCCTCATTTCTTTTATTCCTTATCTGTTCGTCTTGTTTCTCAATATGGCAAGTTCTGAAGCTCTGGTTTCGTGTCCTGGATCACCGTCAGTGATTGGTTATGCCAGAGGCTGAAATCTCCGGTTGCTCCATTACGGTTCTTGGCGATGTCGATAATCATCAATCCGTCTGAGCTTATCTCATTTCTTTCCTCGTCCACAACTGTCTGGATGTCGTAGTAGGCCGGTCGCCAAAGCAGCCATACCACATCGGCGTCCTGTTCTATGCTTCCACTTTCCCGCAGGTCCGAGAGCATAGGCCGCTTTTCGTGGCGTTCCTCAACTTTGCGGTTGAGCTGGGCAAGGGCGATGATGGGGATTCCGAATTCCTTGGCTATCCGTTTCAGGCCGCGACTGATTCCGGATACCTCCTCCTCCCGGTTCTTCCCTTCACCGCGCATCAGCTGCAGGTAGTCGATGACCGCCATGCGGATCCCGTTGCGGACCACCAGCTTCTTGATCTTGCTCCGTAGCTCGAAGAGGGTTATTCCTGCCGTATCGTCGATCCATATTTGAAGGGGCGATACCTCCAGGCTCTTGTTGACCATGGTCTCGTAGTCGACCTCTGCATTGCGCAACTGTATGTTCGAATATCCGCTGGCGTAGCTCATTACCCTACCGGCGATCTTATCCCTTGCCATTTCAAGGCTAAAAAAGGCGACAGGGTAGTTTTGCATGGATGCGTTAAGGGCAAGGTTGATGGCCATTGCGGTCTTTCCCATGGAGGGACGGGCCGCAATAATGATCAGCTCTCCATCCTGCCAGCCTCCTGTAACCCGATCGATTTTAGTGTATCCTGTCGGGATCCCGGTGAGGTTTTTCTCTCTGTTCATGATCTGGCGGATCTCTTCAACCTGTTCCTGAAGAAGGATTCGGAGGCGTTCTGCTTCCCTGACCTGGGTAATGTCGGAAACGTTAAATATCCCGCTTTCGGCGTATTCGATCACGTCGGCCAGGTCCTGGCTGTCATCGTAAGCCAGGTTCTGGATCTCGTAGGAGAGGCGAATATATTCACGGCGTATGAATTTTTCGCGTACAATGAGAGCGTAACGGGTGGCGAGCTGGTTAGAGATAGCGTTGTAGGTTAAGCCGGTCAGGTAGACGACTCCTCCCGCCTGATCTAGCCGTCCCTGGTTGCGCAGGTGGTTGGTAACGGTGAGAAGGTCGCAAGACCCACCCTTTGCTACCTCCATCATAGCACTGAAAATCTGTTGATGTCGGTAATGGTAAAACATCCCGGGCAGTAACCGCAGGTCAAAGATGGTATCAGGGTACACCAGGCAAATTCCGAGAAGGGCCTCTTCAATGTCGGTTGCCTGAGGCGAGACCTTTCCGGGGTTTTCCTGGAATGCCGGGAGTTGCCTGTTGTTAGATTGTGTCATCTGAGATGGGTTTTCTTAATGATGGTGGGGCAAAATCAGGTTTTTGATTGAGCTTGACCTTGTTTTCCTCCTTAAACCAAACATGAAACATCTTCTGTTTCCAGCTGAGGATCTTCTTTCCCTTGCTGTCCACCCAGCCTGCTACGTCGTAGCCTTTAAAGGCGCGCTCGGCTGTGTCCTCTCTGTAGCCATTTTCTTTGAAATATGCCTTTACTTCCTCGAGCGTCGGAGGGGTGAATCTGGTTTTTCCCTCAGACTCCTTTTTCCTATTGTCATTGTTATTGCCATTGCCATTGCCATTGCCATTGCCATAACCGTTAGGTAACGGTTCCGTAACCGTTAATTTTCCATCTATCAGAAGTCCATATTTTGTTAAGATTTCTATCGCTGAAAGCTGGGCTTTCGCCTTGGAGTGCGGGAATCCGGGATATTGGTAGTCAAGAAATTTGGGGATAAAATATAACCGTTCGCTAACCGTTACGATACGGTTACCTAACTGTTTGAGAATTTCATCCAAGTCTTTAATTCCTGTTTGGAGCTGGCAAAGTTTTGGGTTTAGCTTTAAAATCCCTGCGTGGTCGCATTTCGTCAGGAGAAACAGCCATAGGATCTTGGCGTCCTTAGTCAATTCCATGAACCAGTCATCGTCGAAAAGGCCAGTATCGATAAATCGTTTAGCCATGATTTCAAAGCTTTTTCTCCATTATTCCGGCTTCAACTTCATCGGAGAATACGAAAATTTTCCTTCCGATCCGGTAAACCGGGAATTTTCCTGCATTTACCATGGCTTGCGCTGTCGCCGTCGAACAGGTGAGGTATTCTGCGATCCCACGCACACCATCTATCCGGATTCTGTTCTTTGGTGTCTGATTGCTTCTACCAAGCATCTCTGAGACCAGTGCCGCTGTTGCCTTGGCACTGGCTGCAGCTATCTCTTCAATAAATTTTTCATCGAACATAATTCTGACATTTCTGTTTGATTCAAAATTCGTCGATGCTAAGCTTTAAATAAAATTTTTAGGCAAGTGTCGGATTTTCTGAATTCGTCAATGACCTATAATTCAGATTAATGCATTATTGAAGCCTCGGAATCCGTTCGGATTATTGACAAGAATTAGGCCCCGGGATAGTGCCCCATATTTTTTCTATTAGGTCTTTTTTTCTGGGTGTCAACTTTTCATGTTCGTTTTTTGACTTCTGCAGATTGTGAGAAGGGGTCTTACGATCAAAATAAGCTGCCATTTCGCGCCTAAATGCTTCAAAGCTGTTTTCTTGGTCTTTGATATACCTCCCGCCCGGGAACTTAAACCTCCCTTGTTTTGCGTGGTAAATATGATAACAAACCGCAGAAAACTCACCCTGGCACCAGTCATAGATGTTGTTTTCAGCCAGAGTCACTACCCCCTGCTTGAACTCTTTGAGCAATTGATCATTAACCATATTCCACAAAGCCTCATTTCCGGAAGGTTTCTGGTACGTTTTGAGTAGTTCAACGAGTCTGGCATAGGGGAAATAAATTTTAAAAAATTTGAATAGCTGCTTGTCAAATGGTTCCTGCAGACCACGACCGTCCCAGTTTTCCTCTATTTCCTTTTTATCCTTAATCCATACTTCCAAAATCTTTTTTTCAATATTCGGGAATATCTTACATTCATCTTTATCTATCCAGCTTTTCGTAAGAGTGCCTTTCTTAGTTCCCTCCTCCTTGAGTTCTGTCATTTTTCTTTCAATGTAAGCTATCCTTTTTTCCGGTTTCTCAGTTTTAACCACCGATTCATAATCGACATCCTTTTCAGAGAATTCCGTCAGCTTCCTTACAGATCTTATGTATGCAAGTCGATCCACATCACTATCAAACTGCCACCAATGCTCCACTGCTTTTTTGTTTTGTATCTTCTTGAAGTAACATCTTATTAAATTGTATCCTTTCTTCTGGCGCAAAGAAACCGATATAACGCTGAGTCACATTCTGGGCACTGTGACCCATTGCCTGGGAGATATAACGTTCGGGAACGCCTGCCCTGGTTAAATTGGTTGCAAAGCTATGCCGGGCCCATGTCATGGATATTTTCTTATCTATTTTTAGCACTTTACATGATGATCTCAATCTTGCCCTGATATTAGAATTCCATTGCGCAACTGCCTTGGTCATAGATTCCGGATCAGTTTTTCCATCGAGGATCTGAGGTAAGACAAGCCCATCCAATTTAGGTTTTGCTCCTATCTTGACAATGACCTCCCTTAGCTCTGGGATAATCGGGATGATTATTTCAATGACCCTGTCACTGCTATCTGCTGTCTTTTGCCGTATAAACCTGAATTCTGTTTGCCTGGATGTGTCAAAGTAATGATTCTCATATCGAAGTTGAGCCATATCAGCCAGATTCATCCCATTTCCCAGGTAACTGAAGACCCATAACGAGACAGCCTCCTCAACAACATCAGCATAATATTTCGGCCAGGAGACAGGGGCCTTGAAAGTCATTAATTTCTTTATGGTGCTTACATCAATATACTCATCTGTTCGGCTGCGGCCCTGATTGATCTTAATATCTTCACCCCCTTTTTTCTTTTCAAATGGATATTGTGCCTGTTTTATTTTTCCCGGCATGTTAGCATTTACAACAACCCTACAAGCCCTTAAATACATCCCCTGCGTGGTGGAGGATAGCTTTTCTTTTGTCATTCCTGCAATCCATTTTTGTATCAGTGATTTTCCAACACGGCTAAACGGGATATTTTCCCCTACATGCTTTTCAAATGAATTAAACGCCCCCATGTAAGCGTTTTTTGTTCCTGTTTTCTTTTTATTGGCCAGTGTTACCCATGCTTCTGAAAAGCTTTCAGTATCTCTACCTTTCAGTCTTGACTTCAGGTCATCCAGGGTAAAAGCATCTTGTTCCAATAGGTCAGAGACTGCTGTTCTTACCTTTTTGAAAACTTTCAATTGCTTTGTCTTTGTCTCAAAAGATTCTCCCCGGGTTTTTGATTTTCTGATATTAACCCATTCTTCAATTGTACACATTAGTCCAGTTCTGTAATACATGTACTGTCTGTTTGCATTCACTCTTATTGCAACAGGATGTTTTGATTCTGATTTCCGAGAGTCTTTTAATTCTGATTTCCGAGTGTCCAATGTAAGGCACATGCTTACATTTTCTATTCTCTCATTTTGGAACGAAAAGTCATTTTTAGCCATGTAAAAATGTATTTTGGTGAAGTATAAAAACACTATGTCTGCATTTTATGGTCATTTCCGACGATATGAAGTGAAGCAAAAGTGAAGTTGAAATACAATAACGAGATAAAACTACATAAAACATGGGAACTATTCAAATTTTACAATAAACTGAATTATAATTCTTTGAACTATTTATTAACATCAGGTAAAACAGCAAAAAACGGGTTTATATGATTCATAATCATGAGGTCGGGGGTTCAATTCCCCCTCTCGCTACAAAGGGAAGCCCGGCGCGCAGTGCCAGGGCTTTTTGTTTCAGGATGGAGCTGCAAGCTTGCTTGCAAGCGACAGGATGAAACAAAAAGCCCTGAGACATGCGCAGCATGTCGGGCTTCCCGTTGTTAAGCACCCCCTCC
>CAZTJT010000071.1:0-8512 GCA_964613785.1 uncultured Rikenellaceae bacterium | reverse complement strand
CACTGATCCCCAATCGACCCTGCAACCCGAGGAAAAGCTTCTCCTGGCACTTTGCAGGCTTGATTTCAGTATGCAGCAGAAAGTTGAAATCGAAGATTTGTTAAAGGAAGTCAGTGACTGGGACAGGTTTGTAAAGATGGCGAATGAGCACGGCATAATTGCGCTGGAGGCTTATAATATCCGTGAACTGGAATTTAGCAGTCTGGTCCCTGACAGAGTCATTAAGATCCTCGACAATGCCAGGATGAAAACCCTTATGAGGAACACCTGGCAGGCACAGCAATGGAAGGAAGTTAACGATATCTTATCCGGAGCCGGGATAAAGCACATACTTCTTAAGGGCATGGCACTGGAGCATACTGTTTACAAGTCACTCGGGTTAAGGCAAATGACCGACACAGACATCCTTGTAAAAAGGTCCGATGCCTTGAATGCCTGGAATCTGCTTCAACAATACGGTTTTGTTCCGGAACCCCTCAAATCGTCTCTTCACCGGAAGATAATACTGGACCTCGGCAAGCATCTGCCGACACTTATCAGAGAATCATACCAGGTTGAGATCCATCACCGGCTTTTCAGGGAAAAGGAAAAGAACGATCTTCTTGATGCAGCCATTGGCAATGCAACACCAATTCAGATCGTGGAAGCAACGGCTTACATCCTTGATAAGGATTTACATCTTGAGTACCTTCGTCAGCACAATGAATATCATCTAACCGCTGCCGGTTCCCAGTTAAAACTATACCTCGATTTTCAGCTTCTCCACCCGGATGAAAACGTCGTTCTTCCTCCCGGATTCATTTCAAACCCCCGAAAAGAAGGTAGTATAGGTAATCGCAGGAAGATATTCAGGGATTTGTACTATTCGATGCCGGCTTCCTCGCGTTTAAGGTTCTTAACCGGGGAAGTATTTCCCTCTCCAGCATGGTTGAAGACAAGACATAACTGCGGAACAATTAAGGCTCTTCTCCTCTACCCCAGAAGGATCGGAAAGCTTCTGTGGTTGTTTAAAGCACGACAGAACAAGTAGCTTCAATTCATTTAAAAGTTTAGCCCTGAACGCTGACAGCTACTTTTCCTCTGCGCAACTCAGCGTTCTTCCATCTGCGTTAATCTGCGAGAAACCCATGAAATTCAAAATAATAACCCGCAAAATCCGTTTATAATCAGTTAATAACCTTATCTGATAGTTGAAAACTTTCAACTTGTTTGTGGAAGATAAGGGTATAATTTTAACAAGTGAATTGTTGAGGTGTTCTGTATTAATGTGAAAGTAATCTGGATTTAATTAATAACTAAATTTTTTATGCCGTGAAAAAGTCAATGTTTAAGCTGATGAATCTGGCAATCATGATTGCCTTTTTAGGCTTTGTCTCATGTGAAGGTCCGGAGGGTCCGGAGGGTCCCGTAGGTCCTAAAGGTGACAAGGGAGATACCGGCGCAACGGGAGCGACTGGTGCAACAGGCCAGGACGGACAGGACGGGAATGCAAACGTAATCTCGATAAGCCTGCTCAGTGAAGATATCACTTGGGTTGAAGAAGTATACCTTGGACACCCTGTTTATAAATTTTCTCTCATCAATAGCTCTGTTAATGAAGACATTATCAATCACGGAGCAGTTCTGGGATACTGCAAATTAGGAGACAATTGGTTTCAGTTGCCTGTTACCTGGATTTTCCTAGGAGAATCATTCTCTATAATGCACAGCTTTTCGCCCGGGACAATTACTCTTTACAGCTTTAATGCGAATGGTGGTTTCGATCCATTTATGATAACTGAAGGCCAACTGATCGAATACCGGTTCCTATTGATCACCGACAATACAGTCGCCGGTTCTAAAGGCATTACTGCTGAAACTGAGATAAAGTCAAAACTTTCCAAGGCAGGTATTGACGTGTCTAATTATTATGAAGTAATTGAATACTATGGTATTAACAGCAGATAGATGTTCCCGGAGATACATGAATGCCGATTTTGGAAAAATAATAAAACTATGGACCCGGTCTGTAGATGAACATGTAAAGCAGGAAGGACAGAACTTTATTAACAAACATAAGGTACAGTTCCATTATTGCTTGGATTATTTCTAAATTTGATAGTTCTATGTTTAGAAAAGCAGATACAGAAAGTTTCGGAAAAAAGCAAGTCCATTACAATTACGCAAATAACTCTTCAGAAATGATGATTATCTGTAACCAGCGAAATGCAAAGTCCAATTAAAAGAATTGTTAATTTACTTATCCTGCCTGCATTAACAGGCATAATTCTTGGAATATCAGCTAACCCTTCCCGGCTTTGGTTTCTGGGTTTCGTTGCTTTCATACCCCTGTTAATAGCTGCTGAAAATATTCTGAAAGCCAAGAGAACTTTACTTCTCTTCTCTTTCCAGCTATTTATTGCTCAGGTAATTTTCTACTCCTGGGTTTATCTCTGGGTTTTAAAAACGGCAAACCTGGGCTTTCTTATTGGTTTTCTGATCGTTTTACCGTATATTGTACTAGTAGCTCCCTACATTCTGTTAAGACAGAGTTGGAGCAAGATAGCTGTTCTGTATTTTATTTCAGCCTGGCTGTCAGCAGAATATATACAATCTTTTTACCAGATTGGATCGCCGTTCTTCAATCTTGGTAATAACCCGGCCGCGAGTCCACAGCTCATTCAGTGGTATGAATATACTGGATCGGGAGGCGGTTCACTTTGGATACTGGCAGTCAATTGTGCAATTTTTAAAACAGGCACAGCTTTCCAGAACGACAGTAAGCAATGGATAAGTAAGAGCATTACAACCTTGGCAGTGCTGATTCTGCCCATGATAATATCACTATTAATATTCAGAAGTTATGAGGACAAAGGTTCTCCGTCAAGGGTTCTGATCATCCATCCCAGCACCGACAACCGTGATGTTAAGTATCGGGTAAACATTTACGAGCTCATGGATATTTACCTTGGGATAATGATGCCTCAGCTGGAAAATGACATCGAATACGTAGTCCTGCCCGAAACAGCAATTACGAATGCTGGCTGGATATCTGACCTTAACAATAATCTTGTATTTGACCGATTTCATGAGAGAACAGTTTCTTTCCCTGATTTAAAATTGGTAACAGGTGCGATTGTATATGAGGCAATTCCGGATGTTGAGAAAATAAAAGATTATAACAAAATACCAGGTATAAGATTCTCAAAGAATTATAATACCTGGTATTATACATACAATTCTGCCTTGCAAATTGAAAAGGGCCGACCTGTTCAGATTCGCACAAAAGAAGGGCTGGTACCTTATCAGGAATACGCTCCTTATCCACGTCTGCTCCCCCGGCTTTCACCCGTGGGTATCGATTTTCAATTCTCAATACGCAAGAAAAACCAGCAGGTTTTTACGTCAGGCAACCGAAGAAAAACGGCTTCACTAATATGTTACGAGCTCGTTTACGGAAGCAAATTTTTCAAGGCAGCCCGTGAAGGTGCTGAAGCCTTTTTTGTCCTTCTCAATGAGGGTTGGTATCTCAACTACCCCAAGGTAAGGAGTCAGTTTTTACAATTGTCCGTTGTAAGGGCTGTCGAGAACCGAAGAGGAATTGCACATTCGTCAAATATGGGAATATCGGCTTTCATCGATCAGCGGGGAAATGTACTCTCAACAAGATGTAACTTAGATCCGGGATTTCTAAAATCAGAAATTACTATGAACAAAAGAATTACCCTTTATACTGCCATAGGTAATTATCTGGAAAAATTGTCCTTATCTGTCATTATTTTATCTATTTTTGCTACATTAATCAGGAAATTTCTTAAATCCAATCAATCAGGATAGCCATGTATCACTTAAACAAAAATTGGATTTTTAAATCCTACAGGCTCAAGCACAGGAATTTGATAATAAAATTTCTACCAGTTGTTTTTTATTGTACTATTTTACTGATTTTAAGTGTGCAACAAACTGCTGCATGTGGTGTAACAGCCAATGTGGATGACAATACTCCATGTGTTGGCCAAACTGTTTCATTTACTGCCACCTATAATCGAACTCGAGATGCTGTATGGGATTTTGGAGATGGTGCAGTTCCGGAGACAGGAAGTGGGACTCCCGTTTCTGTATATTATACAACTTCTGGCCAAAAAACTATTACCGTAACTGCGTATGGACGAACTACAGGATATCCATATACAGATGACCTGACAATCACTGTTAATCCTCTCCCGTCAACTCCCGCAGGAATAACTGCAGCTCCGGCAGCCATTTGTTCCGGTTCCTCCTCTACAATTTCAGTCACTCCTCCCGGTACAGGCTATACGACCGACTGGTTCACCGGCAGCTGCGGAGGGACAGCTCTTCCGGGAGGAACAGGTCAGAACTCAGTGTCGGTAAGTCCTGCTGTAACCACGACTTATTATGCTCGTACCCTTAATACAACAACAGGATGCATTTCAGCCTGTGCGACAGTCACTGTCACGGTCAATGCTCTCCCGTCAACTCCCACAGGAATAACTGCAGCTCCGGCTGCCATCTGCTCAGGATCTTCTTCGACAATCTCGGTCAACAATCCAGGAACAGGCTATACTACCGACTGGTTCACCGGAAGCTGCGGAGGGACTGCTCTTCCGGGAGGAACAGGTCAGAACTCAGTGTTGGTAAATCCTGCTGCAACAACGACTTATTATGCACGTACGCGTAATACAACAACAGGATGCATCTCAGCCTGTGCGACAGTCACAGTCACAGTCAATGCTCTCCCGTCAACTCCCACTGGAATAACTGCAGCTCCGGCTGCTATCTGTTCAGGTTCTTCATCGACAATCTCGGTCAACAATCCCGGAACAGGCTATACTACAGACTGGTTCACCGTCAGCTGCGGAGGGACTCCTCTTGAAGGAGGAACAGGACAGAATTCAGTATCGGTAAGTCCTGCTGCAACAACGACCTATTATGCACGTACACGAAATACATCAACAGGATGCGTTTCTTCCTGTTCAACAGTAACGGTCACGGTCAATCCCCTCCCTTCATCGCCAGCAGGTATTACTGCATCCCCGGATGTCATTTGTTCAGGTTCTTCATCGACAATCTCCGTAACCGATCCCGGAACAGGCTTTACAACCGACTGGTTCACCGGCAGCTGCGGAGGCACTGCTCTTGAAGGAGGAACAGGACAGAACTCAGTGTCGGTAAGCCCCACTGCAACAACAACTTATTATGCACGTACGAGAAATACAGCCACAGGATGTGTTTCAGCCTGTGAGACAGTCACAGTCACGGTCAGTACATCCGGAATATGGACCGGTTCCGCCGACGGTTCCACCTGGGAAATGGGAGGCAACTGGTGCGGGGGATCGGTTCCCACCGGCGCTGTTGTGATCCCTGCAGGCGCTGATGTTCACGTTACTGCATCCCTTACTGCCCCGTCATCATGCTCAAGTCTTACTGTAAACGGGACTCTTACCATCAATGCCGGAAGTGCGCTCACAGTGTCCGGTACACTTACCAACAACGGCTCACTGAACATGCTTTCAAGTTCCGGCGGTCAGGCATCACTGAGGGTTGATACCTATACAGGAAACGATGCAAATATACAATTGTACCTGTCGCCCGGTTACTGGCATTATATCTCTTCACCCACCAATCCGGGCCTTTCATCGGACGACCTGGCAGCAGGCAATGATCTTGCCCGCTTTGATGAAGCTCTTCCTTCAGTTGATCCTCCGACATGGCAGAGAGGATGGGTGGCATGGGACGGCTGGTCATACCTCACCGGAGACTATACAGGCGGTTATTCAGGTTTCTCAGCTCTCGAAAGAGGAAGAGGATATAACTACTGGAATGAATCAGCACATACTTTCACGTTCTCGGGACAGTTGAACACAACCGGTCCTTCACCATCAATCTCTTTCTCAGGCGATCCAGTTTGGTCGGGGTACAACCTTCTGGGTAATCCATTCACAAGCGGAATTGATAT
This sequence comes from uncultured Rikenellaceae bacterium, assembly GCA_964613785.1. Taxonomy (GTDB): domain Bacteria; phylum Bacteroidota; class Bacteroidia; order Bacteroidales; family VadinHA17; genus LD21. The sequence continues at coordinate 2,556 of CAZTJT010000071.1, read as the reverse complement.
AGATTATTTGTTCTCCACTTACTGGGCATCATCACCCATCATCAAGGCAGTTTACTATACAATAAACGATGTTTCATACACCGTCAGCGCAGGAGGCATAAGCGTTCCATCCGGTGCCAGTCTTACTATCCCTCCCATGCAGGGATTCTTCGTGAAAGCGACAGGAGGCGGGAACTTATCATTCAACACATCGGCCAGGATCCATACCAGCACTCCAAGATACAAGGGGGAACAAGCTTCGTCCATACCTCTGATCAGACTTTCAGTAAGTGAGAATGGTAAATCGGGTGAGACAGTTGTTCGTTTCAATGAAAAGGCAACAGCCGGACTTGATATCGAATTTGACGCCCCGAAATTCATGGACACCCCCGGAAGCCCGTCAATTTACACCTCTATGAACGGAACCGATTTCACCATTAACGGTATCCCTTTCCCCGAAACATCCGTTGATATTCCTGTTGTCCTTAACCTTCTTGCAGGCGGAAACCTTAAAATAAATGCCCTGGAACTTCAGGATCTCGATAATTACAAGGTCTTCCTGAAAGACAAGGTTACAGCTTCATCAGTGGATCTGAGATCAGCAAATGAATACTCGTTCAGCTCAGAAGCCGGCCTTATCAAAGACCGTTTCACCCTTACCGTCACTAATATGACAACAGGTATTGAAGATCCGGTTAAACCTGCCGATGCTTTCAACATTTATTCCGGATTTGACTTCATAAACATACAGCCTCTTTCCGATGAGTGGGATGGATTAAAAGGAATGGTAAGAATTATGGACCTCTCCGGCAAACCTGTAAGGTACCAGGATAATACCGAATTCAACAAAAACAGCCTTGTACAGATCCCTGCTCCTGAAAAGGGCGGATTGTATTTTGTCGAGATAAGATCGGGCCTTATGAAATTTGTAGGAAAAGTTGTAGTAAAATAAATAATATTTACTTTATTTTGTATAAGACAATTCAGACAAGGACTTTTGTTATATCTAAATAATTAAATATTTTTGCATCAGGTTTCCTGGAATTTTTATCTTTGAAGGCGAATTGCACGAAAGATGGATTCTAAAATATCACATATCGAAAAGAAGAAATACATCCGTCCGGGGATAACGAGAGTCATAATCGACACCTCGCTGGTTCTGATGCAGCCGTCCCTGCCTACTCACCATCATGGTCATACTACAGGCACGGGAAGCAAAGGTCCTGAAGAACCGGTTTTCCAGAGTCCTTTCGGGGATAAGCCGTTTAGTTAGAGGCGTGGGGCGTCCACCTTCGCCCAGGCTTCGGCGGACACAGTGAGGCGTGAGGCGTGAGGAAGAGACATAAATTGAAATAAAATTATAACAAGGAGAGCGTTGGAGACGCTCTTTTTTGTTTTTCGTTTTTCGTTCTTCGTTTTCCGTTTTTCGTTCAAGGATAGAGGTTACTAGGATTCCCGGAGTTCTGAAATAGCTCATCTGCGCTTATCTGCGGTTTTCCTCTGCGAACCTCTGCGAGAAAAAGGATTTCCTCCTCCAACACCACCTTCACATTCCCCTAAATTCCTGCCACAATACACCCATCCCCCAAAACCATAAAGTCTTTCACCTTATAATTGCACAGAGTAAGTTCATTCCTTAATTCTTCCTCGGTAAAATAATGCATAAAGTCAGGTACCAGCCTGTCGCCCGACTCTGTCTTTTCCCTTCCTGAGAAAAAACGAAAGAAGTTGGAAACATTCTTAATTATTCTGTCCGTTTTGTTCTTTTGCTTCTCGTAAAGGACCGACAACAGAAGCGATGAATCCTTGTGCATAAAGGGGTAAAGGTCTTTTAAAAACTTCATCCTTTTACTGCTCCCGTCGATAAAGGAATAAGCCCCCCAGCCTATTATTATTCCGTCATATTGCTTAATTTCCTCAGGTACTGTATTCCTTTCAAGAAATCTTACGCTTCCTCTTATCCCCTGTCGTTTAAGAAGCTCATCACCATAGTCTGCCAGAGCTGCATTGCATTCATAACCATCGACCTCATATCCTATTTTGCTCAACGCCACAACCTCCCTTCCTCCCCCGGCGGCAATAACCATTATGTTTTTACACCCGGCAAAATGCTTACCTATCATCTTCTTCTCCCATTCATAGAGTCCGGAGAGGTTGTAAGTATCATCCCTGTATTTCTTTGTCTGGTTATACACCAGCTCATCCGAATAATCGAGACTCTTCTCCCCCATCACACCCAGCCAGAAACCTGTCTGAACAGCCTGTATGAAGCTTACAGTCTTCCTGACAGCGACATAGACCTTTTCAAGGCAGTAGAATGAAAGATGTGAAAATCTGGCAACGATCTTGTACCAGGCCATTTTTTTAACGAATTAGACAGGATGTAAAGATAGCGATTGTAGGGAGTTTTAGGAGAGGGGGAGAATTTGAAAATTTGAAAATTTGAAAATTTAGAGAGGTTGAAGATCCGCCTTTGCGGATATCTGCGGATCTCAATCTGCGGAAATCTGCGAGAAATAATTATATCTGACACAATACATAAAATAACCATATTTCCTTTGTATATTTGTATTTCCT
>CAZTJT010000070.1:7095-9550 GCA_964613785.1 uncultured Rikenellaceae bacterium | reverse complement strand
TTGTTACAGAGCAGAGAGAGGGTCAGGATGTGTTTATAAAAGGCAGGATTACCTGCGGTGATCCTGGTGTGGGGTGACTTAAAAGAAAAAACCCTTTATTCGCTGAAAGTTATATTTCTGATGTCGTAACAAAACCCCTTGTTACAGAGCAGAGAGAGGGTCAGGATGTGTTTATAAAAGGCAGGATTACCTGCGGTGATCCTGGTGTGGGGTGACTTAAAAGAAAAAACCCTTTATTCGCTGAAAGTTATATTTCTGATGTCGTAACAAAACCCCTTGTTACAGAGCAGAGAGAGGGTCAGGATGTGTTTATAAAAGGCAGGATTACCTGCGGTGATCCTGGTGTGGGGTGACTTAAAAGAAAAAACCCTTTATTCGCTACGCTCATAACAGGGTTTTGTTTTTCTTTGCTTATGAAAGCGAGCTTTCAACGCAAAGAAAAACAAAACCCTGCCGCTTTCGCGGAAGGGTTTTTTCTTTTGTCGGGGTGGCAGGATTCGAACCTGCGACCCTCTGGTCCCAAACCAGATGCGCTAACCGGGCTGCGCTACACCCCGCTTCGACCTCCGTAGCTTCAGCGAAGGAGGTTTCTTTAAACAATTCCCACCTGCATATGTCGAAGGCGGACATCTTAAAAGCGACGCAAAAATATAACTTGTTTTTTTAATATCAAATTCAGACAGTTTTTTTCTTGATTATTGTGGAATAAACATAAAGTGCAATTTTTTTTTCATGAGTTATACTTTTGTTTCACGGTTGACTAAATTATCTGATGCATAATTATCTGAAGGAATCTGGGATTCTCCAAAGAGCTCTGAGAAAGAATAAGTACCGATCGTTGTCAACATTTTAATTCCATTTCGTTCCTACCCGACCTGAAAAAGTCTTAATATTGTACTTATTTTTCTGCAATTGAAAAGGTCACTGTTACTGATCATTTTATTTCTGGTATCAGAAATAACCATACCATTCAGATCCTACTCCCAGGTTCTGCGCGACACTTCTTCATCAAACATGGTAAAAAGATGCGTCGATAATATTTATAACTTCAGGTTCAACGAGGCCAGGGAGATCTCGGAGAAAATAAATAACTCCTTTCCAAGGCATCCTGTCGGGCATATTCTGAACGGCATGATCATCTATTGGGAGAACTTCCCCCTGCTTCCCGGAACAGCACAGGGCGACACTTTTCAGGATGAGATGCGGGCATGCATTAAATTGGGCGAGCTAAAAACCGATCGGGATGATTATGCCGAATTTCTTCTTGGTAACCTGGGGGCCAGGGGACTTCTTTTAATGTTCTATGCCGACAATGAACTCAGCAATGAGGTGTTCCCGCTGGCAAAGACAACCTGGCGTTATCTGCGTGAATCATTCAGTTACACTTCATCGTATGACGATTTTTATTTTTTCACCGGATTGTACAACTATTACCGCGAGGCGTATCCCACAAGGCATCCGGTGTACAGAGTGCTGGCAGTCCTTTTTCCAAAGGGAGATGTAGTAAAAGGTCTGAAGGAATTGCGAACGGCTGCACAAAAGTCAATCATGCTTAAGGCTGAAGCAGCTTTCTTTCTATCACATATCTTTATAAACTTCGAAAACAACTATGCCCGCGGTGAAACTCACAGCAGGTTTCTGTATGAAGCCTATCCCGGGAATGAGCAGTATTTTGCCATTTATATCAGGAATCTCCTTCTGCTTAAAAAGTATGACGAAGCTGAAAATCTCATCCGGTCGAAGAATGGATCAATAAGGAATCCGTTCGTGAAGGCGGAACTGACAATCTTCAGCGGGATAATAAGCGAAAAGAAATACAGAAATCTCCAGGAAGCACAAAGGCTTTACAATAAGGGCATTGCTGATATTACTCCTTATATTAATTACGGCGATGAGATTGCAGCTTATGCATATTTCGGACTGAGCCGTATTGCAGATGCACAGAATGACAGGCAGGGGAAGAAGTTGTACCGAAAGCGGGCGCTCGACCTGACAGACTATAAAGCTGTCACATTTGATGATTAAAATATTAACCATCACCATTCGTACTCAAACCCTGAACCTCGAACTTCGAACCTCGATCCTCAGTCGTCAAAATGCCATATATATCAATTAATCAATCATTTTTCTTTCGAACGTTTAAATAGTTTATTTTAATTCCTTCCAAATCTTTAGATTTCTTTTAAAAAATTATTAAATTCGCCTCCGTAACTTAAATCTGTTAATATAAGTCATACTGTTCTCTTAATGGATTTTGGGCTTCTGACAATGGTATCCCGGAATAAATCAGTATCCAACCTTCCGCCGGGATACAAAAAAGGGGAAAAAATAGATGGAACGGTGAAACAGTTGTAAATTAGCTGTTTTAAGGTATTTGTTCTTTAGAATAAGGCGACAGGCGGCAGGCGGCAGGCGACAGGCGACAGAAAGGACCGAGGGACTTAAAGACCGTGTA
>CAZTJT010000070.1:3653-6995 GCA_964613785.1 uncultured Rikenellaceae bacterium | reverse complement strand
ACTCTGTGCAAAACTCTGTGTAACTCTGTGGTTTAGTGAAAGGCGACAGGCGACAGACACCAGGCGGCAGGCGACAGAAAAGACCGAGGGACTTAAAGACCGTGTAACTCTGTGCAAAACTCTGTGTAACTCTGTGGTTTAGTGAAAGGCGACAGGCGACATAGCGATGTTGTTCAGAGCCCGGTGCCGGATGACCGACAACGGATACCGGGCGCCTTAAAAATTTGAATGACAAAACTTGAATTTTTATTTTTAAATATAATATTTCCAGTTAGTTGCAAACACACATCCCTGTGACCGACGTGGCGGAAGCATCTCCTGAAGGAAGATAAAAGACAAAAGGAATAAGACAAAACAACTACAAAGGAACGAAACGAACGCATTAAGAACTTAAAATCAATAACCAGTTAACTGGTCTGACTTTTCAGACGGCAGTCCTGGCTAAAGCCTGGCCAGATGCCCGGAGCCAGGAGGTCTGGCAATTTTTGAATATACGTATTCCTATAATCTGAAAAAGTTTATTAAATTTATCTGACTAACTGAAACCCTTGCCACATGGAAAAGAAGCCAACCATATCAAGCACAAAAAGTGAAATACTTAAAGCATACAACGAACTGCTCAGCAGAATACAGGAGACAAAGAAAGATGATCCCAGGGGTGAACAGGAACTGAAGATAAAGGAGAATACAGTAAAGGAGGCTGTTTCACTGACCGATGAAAAGATCATCAGTCAGATAAGCTCTCTTAAGCTGGCAGTTAATTCCACTCTCGACAAGCTCGAGGATGATCTTACAGCTGAATACCAGAGACTGTCAAAGATCCGGGCCGCGATAGCGGTTGAGGATCAGCGCCTGAAAGACTATTATCAGATCAATGCGGGAGCTGACTCACTTGCAGCCATACTTGCAGCACAGAAGGAGAAAAAAGAGGAATTCGAAAAGGAGATGATCCAGAGAAGGGCTGAGTTTGATGAGCAGATGAAGATTGAAAAGCTCAGCCGCGAAAAGGAGACAAAACTATGGGAAGAGAAGAAGAAGGAAACGGAGGAATCGCTTAAGAAGCAGCGGGCACGGGAGGAAGAGGAATATCAGTATAATCTGCAGCTTGCAAGGAAAAAGGACAAGGATCAGTATGAGCAACAGAAGGCAGCCCTCGAAAAAGAGCTTGCCCGTAAAAAGGAATCTGTCGAATCGGTGCTGAACGAAAGGGAAAAGGCTGTTGCTGCAGCAGAAAATGAGCTGGCAGACTTAAGGGCGAAAGCCGCTAAATTCGGGGAAGAGACTGAGAAAAGGATTCAGTCGGCGATAAAAGAAACTGTCGCTCAGCTTGAAAAAGAACATAAATACGACAAACAACTTCTTCTTAAGGATCATGAAGGCGAGATAAAACTTAAGAACCAGCAGATCGAAGCCCTTAACGCCAGGATAAAGGACCTCGAGACTCAACTTTTACAGGCCTTTGGCAAGGTTGAAACCTCCGAGAAAAACACAAAGGAAATCATCCTTAAGGCTATACAGAGTTCAGGTCAGATCAAGATAATCGAAAAGGAAGATAACCGGAAAAAATCTGACGATTAAAGAAATATTTGAAATAAATATGACAGGATGGCTTTCGGTCTTTTTGATTTTAACCACAGTAGTACAGAGTTTTTCGCAGAGAGTTGCACGGGGGTTTATACCTTGTTGCACAGAGTTTTGCATGAATTATACTGACAAACAAATCGCGAATCTGTATCCATAAAATATACCCTGAAATCGGTTTTTCCAATTTCAGATTTTTGATTTTTGATTTGGTCATTTTGATTTTAACGATAGGTTGAATACTCTGGAACATTTGAATCCCACATTCACCCGGCTTCGGACTTCTTCTGCCGAAGGAGCCGGGCGAAACAGTTGACACTAAAACAGTCATTCAATTTCTAAACAAACCATAGTGCCTTTAACAAAACACATCGCCTCAATGAAAAAACTAGCCTCAATTTTAGTCCTTGTAGCCCTTGCCGCAAGCCTCAACGGACAAAGGGCAAAGAAATCAATGCCTCCCACCAGCGGTCTCAATCCCCTCCGTGGGTATGTTAATATCACAGAAATTGGAGGCGGACCGGGTCTTGCCGTTACTGATGCACCGTATGCAAAATACTATTTCGGACTGACAACCGTAAACGGTTATCAGATAAACAAATACATTATTGCCGGAATTGGTGTTGGAGTTCAATTTTATAATGAGGGCACTCTGGCCCCGTTTTATGTAAGCGGTCGGTTTACCTATCCGATCGAAAATTCCAGGATCTCTCCCTATGCCAATGGTGATATAGGGATACTGTTGAATTTCAAAAGTTCTGACGGACACAACTTTTCATTTTTCAATCCTGTTGTAGGTGCAAGGTACACCCTTAAATCAACAATGGCACTTGACCTCGGGATCGGATTATTCAGTCAGATGAACTCCGAAATTGGAAGGGACTCCTTCCTTAATTTTAAATTCGGTCTGGTATTTATTCCTAAAAGATAATATTCATGAAATATTCTCAGATATTTAAACTGATTCATATTGTACTAGTTGTTTTTGTATTTGCTTCATGTGTTCCAAACAAAAAGATCACTTTGCTTCAGCACACGGCAAAGGATGGTGAAGAGCTTAAAGCCAATGAGATGAGAGCCCGCAAATACGAAACCGGCACCATCGAATATGCCCTGAATCCCAACGACCTGCTCGACATTAAGATCTCGACCCTTACACCCACTGCATTCAACCCGTTCAACGACGCCGACCGGACGCTTGTTCCGGGCGTTGTTTACGGACAATCGGGTAATCTTGTCCAGTCTCAGGGGTATTATATTGATCCGGACGGATTCCTTGAGCTTCCTATTCTTGGCCGGATCAGGATTGCAGGATTAACTATCAACCAGGCTGAAGACTCCATTGCCACCGTCGTACAAAAGTATCTCGAGAAACCTGTTGTAAGGCTCAAACTCCTTAATTTCCGGTTTTCCGTTATCGGAGAAGTGAAAAATGAATCAACTCAGATATCTGGCGACAACAATCTTCCTCTCCTGCAGGCTCTTGCCATGGCAGGAGGCGCCTCAGAATTCGGAGACCTTTCAAAAATCAAAATCGTCCGCCATGCCGGCGAAAGTACCTACGTCTTTTATGTTAATTTATTAACAGAAGACTATCTTTCAAGCCCGTTTTACTATGTACAACCGAATGACGTTATTGTAGTGCCGCCTCTCAAACAACGTTCATTCCTGAAATATATGTCACCGAACATAAGTCTGCTTGCTACCACCGTTTCGCTTGTTGTGTCGGTGCTGGCGCTGCTTTCTATTAAGTAGGTAGTA
>CAZTJT010000070.1:0-3553 GCA_964613785.1 uncultured Rikenellaceae bacterium | reverse complement strand
CACCGTTTCGCTTGTTGTGTCGGTGCTGGCGCTGCTTTCTATTAAGTAGGTAGTAGGTAGTAGGTAGTAAGTAGTAAGTGGTAGGTAGTAAGTAGGAAGTAGGAAAAATCAAACATTTCCTTTTATTTAGTATAGTTGTTTCCAGGAAATATTTTAATGGTAACTATAAAATCTACTACCTTCCTACTACTACTTAAATCAAATTAGAGCTGGCTTCAAAAACATAAATCATGAAAAAAGAATGAGTGAATACAAGGGATTCAGGGATTTAATTGTTTACCAGAAGTCTTATGCGTTAGCATTGGAAATCAATAAGATCACTAAAATATTTCCTAAAAATGAACAATATGTCCTAATTGACCAGATAAGACGATCTTCAAGGTCAATACCCGCTAATATAGCTGAAGCCTGGGTTAAGAGAAAATATCCAAAATCTTTTGTAAGTAAGCTCCTGTACTCTCTTTCTGAAGAATCCGAAACCGAAGTATGGCTTGATATGTCCCGTGATTTTGAATATATTGAGGTCCATTTGCATGACTCCTTGCTTAAAAGATATCAGGAAGTAGCCAAAATGCTTTCCTCTATGATCAATTCACCAGAAAAATTCTGTAATTGAAACCACAAATCAGGATTATTAACTAATTACTATATACTTTTTTCTTCCCACTACCTACTACATACTGCATACTACTTACTTTCCATAAATAGATACATAATAACAATTAATACAAACAAGCCTCAATAAAAACGACATGACCACACCCCTCCCCCCATCCCCCCAGCCCGGCCGCCCGATAAGGCCTCCACAGGACGACATCGATCTTATGAAGTATTTCTACCTGTTTCTATCCAACTGGTACTGGTTTGTCCTTGCCCTCATCCTGTCGCTGGGTATTGCATGGTTCATAAATAAGTACTCGACAAAGATATACAGGGTTACTGCCATGCTGCTTGTTGAGGAACCATCGGGCAGTGCCATGGGCTCTGTATTCGGAGGCAGCGACCTGCTTGCAGGCTACGGATACAACTCCTACTATTACAATCTTCAGAACCAGATACTTATAATGAAGTCGGAGAGCCTCGTGGAGAAGACGATAAAGTCACTCGATTTCAATGTCTCATATTTCTCTGATGAGCTGCTCGGACCGCGTGAGAAACTGTTGGAAGTGCCGTTTATTGTATTACCCGATTATTCGAAGCCTCAGCCTCTGGGTGTAACCTTTATCGTCGACATCGGAAGCGACGGATCAATCAGACTCGAAAGTGAAATAACCGGAGAAAAGATTGATCTTTACAATTACCTTACCGAAAAAACGGTCAAAGGACCGGAGAAACTTGAACTGAACCGCCAGATAAAACTGGGTGAGGCAATAGAAGGAGAAGGATATTCATTCAGCATTGTCCCCAGAAATGAGAGTGAGAATGGAGTGACTCTTAAGCCTGGCAAATGGTTGTTCTCATTCAACAGCTATCGCAGCCTTGTAGACAGATGGAGCGCAATGCTGTCGTTGAAATCAGTCGATGACAATGCCTCTATGGTAAACCTTGAGATCAATTCTGCATGTCCTGAAAAAGCACGGATCTTCCTTAACAAACATCTTGAAATGTATCTGCAGCGTACACTCGACAAGAAGAATCAGGTTGCAACGAACACGATAAACTTTATTGACCGGCAGCTTACATCAATCGCCGACTCGCTTGATATTACCGAAAGTACGTTGCAGAATTTCCGCAGAATGAATGAAGTTGTTGACCTTAGCTTTCAGTCGCAGCAGCTTTTTGCCCAGACAAAAGAGCTTGACAATCAGAAAGCGACACTGAAGGTGCAGGATGACTATTTCAGGTATCTACTCGGTTATCTGGCTCAGAACCGTGAAGCCGGCGACCTTATAGCGCCATCGGTGATGGGCATCAACGATCCATTGCTCAACAACCTGGTTCTGGAGCTGAACAAGATGGCTGACCAGAAGATCGCCATGGCCGGCAGCGGCGCCAGCCGTAATCCTTACCTTGCAACCCTTGAGTCGCAAATCAGGAACGCCAAGGCCAGACTTGAGGAAAATGCACGCAACCTCCTGAACAACAATACTCTGGCAATGAGGGATGTAAACAGCCGTCTGAATGCTCTGATGACCGAAGTGCGAAAGCTGCCCCAGACGGAAAGAGAGCTGCTCGGCATCGAAAGAAGGTTCAAGCTTAACGATAACATCTATACCTATCTTTTGCAGCGCAGAGCGGAAGCACAGATAACAAGGGCTTCAAACACACCCGATAATGAGATCATCGATCATGCAACGATAAAAAATGCAATCAGTCCAAAAACAACCAGAAATCTGGCATTGGCAGCAATTCTCGGCCTGATGGTGCCTGGAGCAATATTGATATTGTTAAGCATGCTTAATAATAAGGTAACATCCGAGGAGGACATAAAACATATAACCGACCTCCCGCTTGCCGGACATATCATTCACAGCGTAAGAGATTACCAGACTGTGGTATTGAATGATCCAAAAAGCCAGGTAGCCGAAACATTCAGGAGCCTGCGGACAAGACTTCAGTTCTTTACGAAGGACAAATCATCTCCGGTAATACTTATTTCCTCATCAATGCCTGCCGAGGGAAAAACATTCGCCTCAGTCAATCTTGCCTCGGTATACAGCCTTATGGGTAAAAAGACTGTACTTGTCGGCTTTGACCTCCGTAAACCTAAAATCTACAGCGATTTCAACATCCTCAATGAAAAAGGGGTATCCACCTATCTTATTGGTCAGAACACTATTGATGAGATAATACAGGACAGTGGTTATCAGAACCTCTCGGTGATATCAGCCGGGCCTGTCCCTCCTAATCCCGCCGAACTTGCTTCATCTGCCAAGACAAAGGAGTTGTTCGTGGAGCTGAAAAGGAGATTTGATTATATAATTATTGACAGCGCCCCTATGGGAGCTGTTTCCGACACATTCTCCCTTGCCGAGATAGCAGATATAACACTTATACTTGTCCGGCACAACAAGACCATTCGCCCGATCCTCAGAAACACTATTGCCGATGCCAAAGCGAACGGAATTACCAGCCTTAGTCTTCTTTTAAATGATATCAGCAGACAGAAAGGCATCTACGGATACTATGGCAAATACAGGTATGGTTACGGCTACGGATATGGTTACGGTGAAGGCTATGGTTATTATTCGGAGGAGCAGAATGGATCAGCAAACAAGAAGTAGTAAGTAACTTAATTTACGCGCGCAGCCCCAATTACTTCCGCGTCAGCGGAACAATTACTACCGAATTACGCGCGAAGCGCCAATTACCATTGAATTACATCCGCCGCAGGCGGATCAATTACTATTGAATTACTTCCGCGTCAGCGGAACAATTACAACTGAATTACGCGCGAAGCGCCAATTACCATTGAATTACGGCGAAGCCCAATTACAATTGAATTACGCCCTGAACGAAGTGAAGGGCCAATTACTACTGAATTACGGCCGCAGGCCCAATTACTTCCGCGTCAGCGGAACAATTACAACTGAATTACGCGCGAAGCGCCAAT
>CAZTJT010000069.1:0-9788 GCA_964613785.1 uncultured Rikenellaceae bacterium | reverse complement strand
AAAAATCAACGTCCCGTAGGGACGAAATATCCCGTACCTGACGGCACGGGACATCGTTCATGGTCATTGATTTCTACCGATATTGTGTCCCTGACGGGACAGGTTTCGTACCTGACGGCACGGGACATCGTTCGTGGCCGCTGTTTTCTACCGATATTGTGTCCCTGACGGGACATTGTTTTGAATAATCTGTTCAGGATTCATTTTCGTAATCCCGTCAGGGATCGGATATTGGTAGAAAAATCATAAAATAAATACAACGATCCCGTAGGGATCAGATATTGGTAGAAAAACCATAATAAAAATACGACGGTCCCGTAGGGACCAGATATCGGTAAAAAAATCGTATCCCAAAAAAATCATCCTCCCGTAGGGACGAAATATCCCGTACCTGACGGCACGGATGATGAATTCGATATCCGTTTCTACCGGTATTGTGTCCCTGACGGGACAGGTTTCGTACCTGACGGCACGGTACATCTTTCGTGGCCGTTGTTTTCTATCGGTATTGTGTCCCTGATGCTACCTTAAATCACCGATTGAAATTTTCCACATGATGAATTTGCCATTTTTTCGTTGTTCCCGGATAACAACCTTCTGATAGATTTCTATCTCTTTCTTTCCCGATTGATGTTTGTTCATCATTTACTGTTCAGGCAATTTTTAAATATCATATCTTTGCGAACACTCATTATGAATGGCTGAAAAAAACGACATATCTGCAAAATCCCTAGTTCCCGATGTTGCAATGATGTTCGACTCAATAGCCTGGAGATATGATTTTCTGAATCATTTCCTGTCGCTCAACATCGACCGCTTATGGAGAAAGCGGGTTATCAGAATCATTGCAAAGCATCATTCTTTTTCTGAAATCCTCGATGTTGCAACAGGAACATGCGACCTTGCAATCCTTGCTGCAAAACTTAATCCTGCCAGAATAACAGGAATTGATATCTCTGAGAAGATGCTTGAGATAGGGCTTAAAAAAATCAGACAAAAGGGGTTGTCAGGAATAATACAACTGGTGAAATGTGATTCGGAGAACATCTGTTTCAGCGATAATAGTTTTGACGTTGCAATGGTGGCCTTCGGAGTAAGGAATTTCAAAGATCCTCTCAGGGGGCTCAGGGAAATGAACCGTGTCCTCCGCGGGGGAGGTCTGCTTATAGTCCTTGAGTTCTCGAAGCCTGAAGGATTCTTATTCAAAAGAATTTATAATTTTTATTTCAGCAAGCTGCTTCCTTTTTTCGGAAAGGTGCTGTCAAAAGATAAACAGGCTTACAGATATCTTAATGAGTCGGTTATGAGATTTCCTGACAATAATGAATTCCTGGACATCATGAATAGTGCAGGATTCTCATGTCTTAATCAGGTGAAGCTTACAGCTGGCATTGCAAGTATTTATACAGGAGTTAAGAATCAGGAACAATAATTAAAATATATTCAAGTTTATTATCTTGGTGCCAAAATAAAATCAGAATCAGCAATCTTGGATAACAGGTATTTTCATATCCTTCTGGCGGGGCTTTTACTTTTTTTTCAGGTTGATGCATTTTCCCAGAAGCAAAAACCAAAGAATGATTCATGGTATGATGACAAGCCTCTTCATTTTGGCTTTACTTTGGGGATGAACCTTATGGATTTTGATATTACGCCGTCAGGGAAATACGGTGACACTGATTTTCTTCAGCCGGAAGTGAGCAAACTTAATCCGGGAATCAATATCCAGATAGTAACAAATCTCCGGATAAACAGGTATTCCGATCTGAGATTTTTGCCCGGGGTATCGTTCGGACAGCGGAACATAAGATATTATGAGGATGTCAATCCTGACCCCAAAGTTACTAAAATGGCAATATATAATGAGAGTCAGAGGCTTGAATCATCATTCCTTGAGTTTCCGTTTTTACTCAAATACAAGGGGGATCGCCTTAACAATGTACGACCTTATATTATCGGGGGTATTAATTACCGGTACGATCTTGCCGGAAAAAAGGAATATGACGATGAAAAACCGGTATACTTAAGGCTTAAAAGGTCAGATATATATTATGAGGCAGGTGCCGGGCTCGATTTTTACCTTCCTTATTTCAAGTTGTCGGTTGAGATTAAAATGTCGAACGGTTTAAGAGATGTAATTGTCCACGAACCCGCTTTCGGACATGCCCAGTTCGTAAATGCAATAGATAAGGTAAAATCGCAGATTTGGGTCCTTTCATTTCACTTTGAATAGTAATGTCAAAAAAGGTTCAGCTAAACCTTTCCCCGCAAAAGGCTCATGATCCTGATCTGGTAAGAAAGATTGCAGTTACTGCTGCAGGTATTCCGTCAGAGTCAGTCAGGGGCATAAGGATCATTAAACGTTCTGTTGATGCACGTAAGGCTGATATTAAAGTTAACCTGACCGTTGAGGTTATTTATGAAAATGACTCGGAGGAATATCTTGTGGAACCCTTCAATCCGGTTAATGTGACCGGAAGTCCTGAAATTATTATCATCGGTGCGGGCCCTGCCGGTCTTTTTGCAGCATTGAGGCTGATAGAACTTGGATTGCGTCCGGTTATTCTTGAAAGGGGAAAGGATGTTTCATCCAGGAAAAGAGATATTGCCGATATAAGCAAAAAACATCTTGTAGATCCTGACAGTAATTATTGCTTTGGCGAAGGTGGTGCCGGCGCATTTTCTGACGGAAAGCTGTACACCCGGTCAAAAAAAAGAGGTGATAACCGAAGGGTGCTTGAGTTGCTGTACCTTCACGGAGCAAACGAGAACATTCTTTACGAAGCTCATCCTCATATTGGTACCGATAAGCTTCCAAAAATTATTACCGCCATCAGGAATTCCATTCTTGAAGCGGACGGTATCATTATGTTGCAGAAAAGAGTTACCGGTCTGATCCTTGACGGCAGAAAAATTGTAGGAGTTATAGCCAATGGAAATGAGAGTTTCCATTCTCATTCTGTAATCCTCGCCACAGGACATTCAGCCAGGGATATCTATGAACTGTGCAGGAATAGCGGTATCCGTCTTGAGTTCAAATCATTCGCAATGGGAGTAAGGGCTGAGCATCCGCAGGAACTTATAGACAGGATTCAATATCATGGAAAGCCAAGAGGTGAATATCTTCCTGCTGCCTCGTATAATCTTGTAAAACAGGTTTATGGATATGGAGTCTATTCCTTCTGCATGTGTCCGGGCGGATTTATAGTCCCGTCGGCCACCTCCCAGGAAGAAGTCGTAGTAAATGGTATGTCCCCTTCCCGAAGGAATTCTCCCTATGCAAATTCAGGGATCGTTACGGAAATCCGGCCGTCAGACCTATCCAAATATGCACGCTTTGATGAACTTGCAGGATTAGAGTTTCAAAGGGAGCTTGAGAAGATGGCATGGATACAGGGCGGCAGAACCCAGACTGCTCCCGCCCAGCGTTTGACGGATTTCATTTCAGGACGTGAATCTACATCCCTGCCTTCTGTTTCATACTTCCCGGGTGTCACTTCCTCTCCCTTGCATTCATGGTTTCCAGACGATCTGGCAAGTCGACTGAGGGAAGGCTTAAGGCAGTTTGGTAAAACGATGAGAGGATTTGTGACGCACGAGGCAGTAGTAGTCGGAGTTGAATCAAGAACTTCATCTCCCATCAGAATTCCAAGGTATTCAACGACTTATGAACATATAGAGATAGCCAGGCTTTATCCCTGTGGAGAAGGTTCGGGGTATTCTGGAGGAATTGTATCTTCGGCAGTTGACGGAATATGCGTTGCCGAAGCCATAGCCTGCAGAATGAAATAGGATTATTGTTACCTCCTTGCCTTCCTTCTTGCAAACTCTGAAAAAATTACTGTAGCGGCCATGCTGACATTCAAAGAATCGATTCCAGATCTGTAACCAATGAATTTCGGGATTGATATTTTTTCTGTAATGTATCTCCTGATATGACCTGAAATCCCTTTCGACTCATTTCCGAGAAGGACCACTCCATTCTGTTCCATCTCAATTGTATAAACTGATCTTCCTTCCATAACGGCTCCATATACCGGCACGTTCATTTTAACGGCTTCCTTAAGAAAATCTGCAAGTTCGCAGTAATGAACATTTACATGCATGTGGGCGCCCATCGCAGATTGTATCACTTTAGAATTGAAACTGTCAACCGAATTCACAGAGCATACAATGTCAGTTATCCCAAACCACGCGGCTGAACGTATTATAGTTCCTAGATTTCCCGGATCCTGTATGCAGTCGATAGCAGCGCAGAAATTCTTGAGAATCTGTTTGAAATTAGTTTTTATTTCAGGAATGGGGACTACAGCAAGGGCATTATGAGGAGTTACCAGCGAACTTATCCTCTTAAGTCCCTCCTCATTGACCGGTTCAATTTCATCTATGAGTGCCTTTTGAATATCTGTAAGTGATTCAATAAATTCCGGGTAAGCGGCCAGCAACCGTACGGATTTGCCTGACAGTATGTATTCCCTTACAAGTTTATCACCTTCGATTATATAAGACATTTCTTTATTCCTGATCTTTTTATCACGGAGTGATTTAATATATTTTATTTTGCTATTGCTGATCATTAAAACTGCTTTAGGTTTTTTAAATATACCATAAAATTAAAGAGTTCTTTCTATTATGGAAGATCCCTGACCTGTCATATTTGTTATTATAAGTATATTTGCCTGAAGGTTTGGTTAAGATTTTGAAAGAAAAGTATTCAAATAAAAAACGTAACAATCTGAGAAGATCTGTTCTTCCATTATGCTTAACCTTATTAATTGTATATTCCTGTAATCCGACGAAATATGTTCCTGATGGGCAGACACTTCTTGCCAAAAACCATATATTAGTGGGGAAGGACGGTATAAAAAAGAGTGATCTTCAACCCTACATCAGGCAAAAACCGAACAAGAAAATATTCGGTTCCAGGTTTCACCTCGGTCTGTATAATCTTTCCAACATCAACAAGGAGAAGTGGCCTCACACATGGCTCAGGAACATAGGTGAGGAGCCTGTGATATATGATCCCAACGCTACGGAGCGGAGCAGAGAACAGATCCAGTCGTATATTGCATCAAAAGGATATTTCGACAGCAAGGTATCTGACAGCACAAAAGTTGTAAAAAGGAAGTTGGATGTGTTTTATAAGGTGGAACTTAAGACTCCCTACAAGATCAGGAACCTTTATTATGAATTTGCTGATACGATGATTCAGAAACTGTTCAATTTTGATTCGGTTAACTGTTTGATTGAACGTGGCAGACCCTATGATGTTGACGTTCTTCAGGCTGAACGCACCAGATTTGAGCGGTTCATAAAGGATCGCGGCTTTTATGGATTTTCAAATGAACATATTTATTTCAGGGTCGATAGTACGATTGGTAACAGGGAGGTAAATGTCTATTACGGAATCAGGAATTTTTTGCGTCTTGACGATTATGGGAGGCCGGTATATGTTCCGCACTCAGTTTACAGGATAAAAAACATATATATTTTCCCTGATTTTGTACCAAAAGAGGTACTTGAGGGCGGTGAGGCGTATACCCAAAGTCTTGATACAGTAATTTATAAGGATTACATTTTTGTTACGCCCCGCAAGAAATCAGATCTTAAGTATGACCTAATTCTTCAGGCAGTTTATCTAAAGCCGGGAGCCATTTATAATGTTACCAATACTGAGCAGACGCAAAGTCATCTCATGGGATTGCGTACATTCAGGCTTGTAAATATTTTTTTCAGGGAAGATGAAGAATCGGGAACGCATGGAAATGATCCTCTGCCACTCAATTGTTTCATTCAGCTTACGCTTCTTGATCAGCAATCATACAAGATTGAGCTGGAAGGTACAAATACTACAGGAGATCTTGGAGGGGCACTTAACCTCGTTTACCAGCATAAAAACCTATTTCGGGGAGCTGAATTGTTCAACCTTAAGCTTAAAGGGGCGTATGAAGCTCTCTCTCAAAATGATACAATACGAAAGCTGAGAAGTACCCAGGAATATGGGATTGAAACAAGCCTCAGGTTCCCTAAATTCCTGCTGCCGGTACTTAAAGCAGAACGATTTGTAAAGAAATATAATCCGTCAACAACGATAGTGGCCGCCTATAACTATCAGAAAATGCCTTTCTACACCAGAACCATTGCAAATGCTTCTTTCGGATACAACTGGAATGCCGGTTCCTACAAAACCCACATTATCAATCCGCTTCAGCTTAACCTCGTTAATTTATTGTGGATAGATTCAAGGTTTCAGGCTAAAATTGATACAACATCATACCTTGCTTACAGTTACAAGGATGTGATGATTTTAGGTACTAATTATTCCTTCATTTTCAATAACCAGAAAATCCAGAAATCAAGAGATTACTGGTTTCTCAGGATCAATGCCGAGACATCCGGAAATATGCTGGCTGCTGTAAGCAGCCTTAGCGGTATAAAAAAAGAGGATGGGACATATAACATTTTAGGGCAGCCTTTTGCACAATTTTTCAGAGCTGATATAGACCTGAGATACAATGTAATTCTGAATGAAGCAAGTTCAATTGTCTATAGAGGATTTCTTGGAGTTGGAATACCTTATGGAAACTCCAAAGCAATACCTTTCGAGAAGCAGTACTTTGGAGGTGGAGCTAACGGAATCAGGGCTTGGCAGGTAAGGTCACTCGGACCAGGTTCCTACCTTCATCAGGAAAAAGGATTCGTGAATCAGACTGCAGACATTAAACTAGAAGCCAATGCAGAATACCGATTTAAACTCTTCTGGATCCTGGAAGGTGCTCTTTTCCTTGATGCAGGAAATATATGGACATATAATGAAGATGAATCACGCCCCGGATCAAAATTCCAATTCAAATACCTTCTCGATGATATAGCCCTGGGAACAGGTACTGGCCTCAGATTTGACTTTAAGTTTGTCATTGGGAGGATCGATATGGGAATGAAACTTCGTGATCCGTCAATACGTGGAGGATCTAACTGGATTATGACTGACCGGAAATATAATTTCAGGAACGACTTTACTTTTGTGTTGGGAATAGGTTACCCATTCTGATTTTTAATTCAGAAGTTATGTGAGATTAATTCAGATTCAATTGCTGAATATTGAGGGAAATTTGCTATATTGCATGGTTACGCTGCTTTGTCTGCAATTATGAAATCATTGAAGGAACTTTTACGAAACTGGTTAGGTTTTACCCGTCGTGAGAGAAGATCAAGCTTCATTCTGCTGATTATAATAATGATTGTCTCATTTTTCAGATTTGCTATACCCGACCGTACCATTTCTGTTGAAATGATACCTGTTGATTTTATAGTTCAAGTAAATGACACAATTCATCAGGTAGAACCATACAAGCAAAGATTGAAATCCGGCAATGAACAAAAAATTAAGAGCAATAAACCCCTGCTTGAAATTAACTCCTGCGACTCATTATCTCTTGTCGCAATGCCCGGAATAGGCCCTGTCCTTGCCTCAAGAATAATTAAGTACAGGAATCTTGTCGGAGGTTTCTGGTCAGTTGGTCAGCTGAACGAGGTATATGGACTCCCTCCCGAAACTGTAGAGAGAATTTCGTCTATGATTTATGTTGATACACTTAAAATCAGAAAAATAAAAATAAACAGTGCAGGTTACAGGGAATTGATAAGGCATCCATATTTCAGGAAGGAAGAAATCCCTGGCATAATTAAATACAGGGATCTGAATGGGGAAATAGAGAATATTATGGAACTTCAGGAAAACAATATACTTTCATCAGGAACCATAAAAAAAATAGCTCACTATATTGATTATTCAAAATGAACCCCAAGTGATTGAAAAAACAACAAAAAATGAGTACAAAGTCTGTCAATATTATAGTCCAATTCAGCAAACAGAGTAATTAAAATATTTAGTGTGGAGTTTACTTCATTCACTTTCTTTTTATTTAAAACTTCATCCTGTAGAGGCGTTGAATATCAATTTATTGAATGTATTTTAACCAATAATTAACACTCTTTATTTGGAAGGGCACTGATATTTATTTATCTTTATTACGCCGGGATGTGAAAGTTGTTCATCCCGTAAGGCAGAAACTTATTAAAAACATAATAGATGCTAAAATTATCGCCATAAAAATTTTGAAAAGACTTTTTCTGTGTCTAACTTTGCGCCTCGTTTTAAAACAGAAATTTTTATTATGATCATTGTACCGTTAAAAGAAGGCGAAAATATTGAAAGAGCTTTAAAAAAGTTCAAGAGGAAATTTGAAAAGACGGGCGTAATCCGAGAGTTACGTGCACGTCAGGCTTTTGTTAAGCCTTCAGTTCGCCGGAGGGAAGAAATCAAGAAGGCTATGTACGTTCAGAAGATGCAGGAAAGGGAAGAATAGTTTTTTCCGCGTCTTATTAAATATTACAAATCCTTTAAGGAGGTTCCTTTATGGATCATAAGGAATCATTCTTACAGTATCTTCAGGTTGAAAAGCGATATTCTTCGCTTACTGTAAACTCTTATTTGAATGATCTAAATCAATTTTACAGATTTCTGGAAAATGAGGGATATGCTTCAGATCCATCACAAATAACATCACATGATATAAGATCATGGATTGTAAGTCTGGTAGAATCAAAATATTCTTCTCGCAGCATTCACAGGAAAATATCATCGCTCAGGTCATTTTACAGGTATCTCAGAAAAAGTGGGATTGTAAACAGTAATCCTCTTGAAAAAGTTATACTTCCAAAAGCAAAAAAGAGGCTTCCGGTATTTGTCGAGGAGGAATCACTTGATCTGCTTCTTGACGGGATTGAATTCGGTGATGATTATGTTGGTGTTAGGGACAGGACAATTATTGAAATGCTATATCTTACGGGGATGAGACGGGCTGAGCTGACAGGGCTGCGGGAAGATGACATAGATCTTCAGGAGGGAACTGTTAAGGTAACAGGTAAAAGGAACAAGCAGCGTATCATACCGCTTTTGAGGCAGTTTACAGCACGATTGGAAGAGTATATCAGAACCAGGGATGAATATTTTCCAGGTCGTCAGGCTGAATGGTTTTTTTTAAGCAACAAGGGCAACAAAATGTATGACAAGTGTGTTTACAATACTGTAAAGAGGTATTTATCGATGGTAACAACCATTGAAAGGAAAAGTCCCCATATTCTGAGGCATACGTTTGCAACCCATATGCTTAACCATGGAGCTGACCTTAATTCCATCAAAGAGTTTTTAGGGCATGCCAATCTTTCCGCCACCCAGGTTTATACGCATAATTCATTTGAGAAGCTTAAAAGAATATATAGACAGGCTCATCCAAGAGCTTAGTATTAATCAACTAAACAGGAGGTACTACTATGAACGTTCAGATTCATTCAGTTCGGTTTGATGCCGACAAAAGGCTAATTGATTTTGTGAACCAGAAGCTTGAAAAACTGACTCTTATCGGAGAGGGAATTGTAAATGCTGAAGTATATCTTAGGCTTGATAAGGATCAGGATCGTGAGAACAAAATTAGCGAAATAAAGCTGGAGTTGAAAGGAGGACCTTTGTTTGCAAAAAAGCAGAGCAAGACGTTTGAAGAGGCAACAGATCAGGCCGTTGATGCCCTTAAAAAACAGATTACCAAATACAAACAGAAGAAGAGAGGAGAGTAGAATCATACCCGGCAAAAATAATTTGAATTATTTTGTTAAATGAAATATTAATTCATACATTTGCAGACCGATTTTTAAGGGGTATTTTTACGCCTTTTCGGGACGTTCTTTAAATTGCCGATGTAGCTCAGTTGGTCAGAGCAGCTGATTTG
>CAZTJT010000068.1:0-10357 GCA_964613785.1 uncultured Rikenellaceae bacterium | reverse complement strand
TTTGTCACTACATTTATACAACCAAAAAGTTGCATTTATAACTTGAATTCAGCTTACAAGATTTTGTGTTGATGAGAAAAATAAGCGAATTATAGTTTATTTCATTGATAGAGAGGAACCTATGGGATATTTTGATATTTCATTTCTTGACCGTAGTTGAGGAATAACCAAATTGTTAATTTATGGTTAATTGTTTGTATTATTTGTTTTGGATAATTCTCACTAATATAAGGATCGATGTTTATGAAACAAAATCTGGCTTTACTGATGAGTCTGATTATAATTACCTCCTGCACAGACGGATCTGTTACCAGGGAGATAAAAAAGAACCTGAATAAGACAATTAACCTGGAAGTATTTGATACCGTAAGGCAGAAGGATGATCTGATTCCATTTAGCGATTTCAGGGAGATGTACAAATATGTATCGATAGTTTATCTTGAGGAAGCTTGCAATCCATGCTATCCGAAGTTCATAGAATGGCAAAACAAGATGGATTCACTTAACAAAAGAGCTGATTATACTGTATTATTTATTATTCAGGGGTTCAGGTATAATGAGTTTATCTCAAAAGTGCATGAAATTGAACCGCTCGAAGATCATTATTACACAATAATGGATAAAAAGATGACCTACCTGCTTAATAATAATGATATCCCAAGATGGATCGTAGATGCCTCAGTGCTTATTGACCAGGACAACAAGATCAGGATGATAGGAAAACCCTGGACAAACAGGGAAATGGCGGATTTATTTTATAGTATTTGTCAATAATTATAACCTGCCATATTTAAAAGTGGTTGATTATTATCAGATTAATTGTTACCTTTCAATACTTAAATGATCTTGAGGCAGGCAAAATACGACTCATTAAGGATTGAATACAAAATAAAAACGGGTGAAAGTCCTTAAATGAAAAAAGGATACCCTTCTTTTACAATATTAATAGTTTTCCTCCTGCTGGCCATCTGCGGGATGGCTTTGGTTCATTTTCTTAATATTGAGCTAAGTCCCGATTCAAGATCATCTTACATAACGGTAAATTTCAACTGGCCCGGAACCGAACCAAGGGTAATTGAACAGGAAGTCACTTCAAAACTCGAAGCTCTTTTTGCTCAGGTAAAAGGGATCAAAGGGATCAGCTCGACTTCAGGAAATGAAAAAGGTACAGTAATCCTTTCACTCGATAAAGAGGCAGATAAGGATGCAGTAAGGTTTGAAACTAGTTCATTGATAAGACAGGCGTGGCCCGAAATGCCCGACGGAGCAACTTTCCCCCTGGTCAGCCTCAGCCGGCCGGGCCAGGAGAAACGTCGTCCCCTTCTTACATATAATCTGAATGCTCCTGCTTCTCCATCCGTAGTTCAGCAATATGCTGATGATTATCTCAGACCTGCATTATCACAGGTAAAGGGTATTGATAATATAGAGATCTATGGTTCAACTCCCCCTGAATGGATAATTGAATATGACGAAGAAAAAGCACTGGCATCAGGTATAACCAGGGCAGAAATTCAAAATGCAGTTAACAGGGCTGTAAAAACTGAAAACCTGGGTACCAACCTTTTCCCTGCAGTTCCGGTTTCTCTCAGAACCAACTTTTCCAAATCGTTTGATATTCAGGGTATCCCGTTAAAAAAGACAGAGGATCGTATAGTTTATCTAAATGATATTGCCACCCTTAAACATACAGAGAGTCAGCCTCAGAGCCTGTACAGGATAAACGGGTTGAATACAATTACAATTCTTGTCAGCGCTGGGCCCGATGAGAACAACCTGGTTGTCGCGAAAAACGTCAAACATATTGTTAAAGGATTAACAGAAACATTACCTCCCGGGTATGAACTATTATTAAGCGACGATTCTACTGAGTTCATTTACAGAGAGCTCGGTAATATAGCTCTTCGGTCCTTTCTTACGTTAATTATTCTGACAGGTTTCATTCTCCTCGTTACACGGAGATGGAAACATGCATTAATGCTTCTGGTGATGCTTGCAGGCAATCTGGGTATAGCAGTTATTTTATATTACCTTCTTAAAATCGAGGTTCATCTCTATGCTCTGGCAGGTATTACGGTCTCACTCGGACTTATGACAGACAACATCATAATTATGAGCGACCATATCCGTACCAGGGGCAACAGGAAGGCTTTTCTTGCTATACTGGCCGGTACGGTTGCAACCATTTCAGCGCTTGTGGTGATTTTTTTTCTGAAAGAAGAGATAAAAGCCAATCTTGTCGATTTTGCTCTTGTGATCATCATTAACCAGACAGTTTCACTTACCACAGCTCTTTTTGTCGTACCCGCCCTGATGGAGAAACTCAGACTTGGTAAAGGCAATTTTAAAAATCTGAGATCTTTTAAAAGGAGCAGGTTTACGATCAGGATCACCCGGATTTACAGTAAAGTAGTTATGGCTTTCGGCAGACGAAAAGCCATCGCAGTAACTTTACTGCTGCTGGGATTCGGATTACCTTTGTACCTGTTGCCTGAAAAGCTGGAAGGTGAAAAATGGTATCTGAAGGTTTATAACTCAACAATTGGCAATGAATGGTATAAGGGCAAAGTAAGGACATGGTTTGATAAAATCACAGGGGGGGCTCTGAGATTATTCACTGAAAAAGTCTACGACGGTTCATATTTTAAAAATCCTGAAGAGACCTCACTTTTTATAACTGCAACATTACCACACGGATCTACCCTCAAACAGGCTGATATAATAATTTCAGGAATGGAAACGTATCTGAAACAGTTTGACGGGATAAAACTCTTTCAGTCGGGTATTGCAGCCCGTAATGCCTCAATTACAGTATATTTTAAAAATGAGACAAGGCTTGGCGCTTTCCCTCTTATACTTAAAGGTGAGGTAATCTCGAAAGCAATTGATCTGGGAGGAGCAGACTGGGGAGTTTATGGTTTTGGACTTGGTTTCAATAACAGTCTGTATGAAGGAGCAGGTAGCTATTCTGTAAGACTTCTCGGATATAATTATGACAGGCTCCTTGGTTTGGCTGAGGTTATGAAGGACAGCCTGGCTCAGAACCCGCGTATAAGTCAGATTTACATCCTTTCGGAGCGTACCTGGTACAAACCGGATAATACTGAATTTGTTGCAAAAGTAAACAGGGAATCTGCGGACGTAAAAGATCTGAATATGTCACTGCTTTATTCCTCTCTTGATGAATGGTCAATGATTCAGACAGCCTTTTCTGAAATAGTGACAGACAGGGGAATTGAGAACGTTAAACTGAGACCTGCCGGATTGTCTGGAAATGATTTATGGACTTTAGTACAAAGGCCCGTATTAAACGACTCAACCGTTTTCAAATTTTCTTCTTTTTCTTCAGTTGAAAAAGAGACAACATCTCCTGTAATAAGCAAAAAAGATCAGCAGTACCAGGTTTATCTTCAGTTTGACTATATAGGTTCGGATAAATCCGCTCAAAGATATATAAATAAAAAGGTTGAGAATTTTAAACCACAGGTACCTGTCGGTTACAACGTATCTTCAGAAGTTTACGGATCATTCTGGTGGGGACAGGAAGATAAGAAACAGTATTGGCTGCTTATCCTTATAGCTGTCTTGATCTTTTTTGTTTGCGCAGTATTGTTCGAGTCTTTATTACAACCCCTGGCGGTTATACTAATAATACCAGTGGGGTATATCGGAATTTTTCTTACCTTCTATCTGTTCGGACTCAATTTCGACCAGGGTGGATTTGCAGCACTTGTTATGCTTAGCGGTCTGACTGTAAATGCGGCAATCTATATCCTTAACGACTTTAATGTACTGCGCAGGCAATACAGAGGAAGGAATATTTCTTATACAACCCTCTATTTCAAGGCCTTTAATTACAAAATTATTCCTATATTGCTTACAGTTGTATCTACTGTTCTTGGATTTGTACCGTTTCTTATTGGAGAAAAACAGCCTTTCTGGTTCGCTCTGGCGGCAGGTACCATTGGGGGGCTGGTTTTTTCACTGACGGGAATATTTTTTTATTTACCTGTATTTCTTGGAATTAGAAAGTTAAAAACAAGGAATCTTAATATGAGTAAAGTTAATTGAACCGAATGATGTACAATGCACAAATGACAATGAATGACAACTGAATGACTACAGATGACACGTAGCGAATGACAAAAAAATCCCCATATATGAGACTTATTATACCAGCCGGTTTTTTAGCGATTACCAGTCTGATCTGTTCATGTAATAGCAATGGTAAATCAGAGGAAGGACCAGTTTCTGTTGATGATTCCACAATCGCGAATAAAGATCTACAGAAAGTTTCAGTTATGGTTCTGGAGTATTCCGATTTCAGCAAGGAGATTGTCAGTAACGGAAAGCTTACAGCTGTTCAAAAAGCCGAACTGAAATTCCGGACTTCTGAGATAGTGGCTGAAATTGATGTGAAGAACGGTGAAAGAGTAGAGAAAGGCCAGAAAATTGCAAAACTCGATGACTTCATACTTTCAAACACTTTGAAACAGAATCGGGGCCAGGTAGGGAAAGCGATGATTGACATGCAGGATGCACTTTTGAGCCAGGGCTATGATTTCAGAGACAGTGCACGTATTCCGGGAAGAGCGCTTAATACTGCCCGTATCAGAAGCGGTTATGACCAGGCTGTTACAAACCTCGAACTAGCAGAATATAATCTCAGGGCCGCAGTGCTGAAAGCCCCTTTTTCAGGTATAGTTGCCGACCTGATCCTTAAACAGGGGAACATGTCTTCTGTTTCTGAAAAGTTCTGTTCAATAATTGACGACAGTCGTTTCGAAGCTGAATTTCCCATACTGGAAAGTGAACTGATTTCGTTAAAGGAGGGACAAAGCGTAAGGATAAATCCCTTTTCATATCACGATATTACCGTTAAAGGAAAGATAACAAGAATAAATCCGGTTGTTGACAGGAATGGCATGATAAAAGTATGGGCCGTATGTGTAAATTCAGATCATAAACTTTTTGAAGGAATGAATGTTAAAATTATCCTTGAAGAAAATGTACCGCATCAGCTTGTTGTTCCAAAACAGGCAGTGGTTCTCCGGAGCGAAAAGCAGGTTGTCTTCACATATTCTTCAGGCAGGGCAAAATGGGTATATGTAAAAACCGGACTGGAAAACCTGTCTTCATTTACCATAACCAATGGATTACAACCCGGCGATTCGGTAATCTATGACGGGAACATTAACCTTGCACATGATGCGGAAGTTGAAATTGAATAAAGAATGGTTAAATTCCTGATACACCGTCCTATTGCAGTCTGTATGGTCTTTATTGCCGCAGTGGTAATGGGTATTGTTGCGTACCGTACACTTCCTGTCTCACTGATGCCCGATATACCTATTCCTGTGGTAACCGTGAATATCTCATACAGTAACAGTTCTGCCCGAGAGCTGGAGAATGCCGTTGTGAAGCCCATTCGGATGCAGCTTCTTCAGGTGGCCAATCTGAATGATATAAAGAGCGAAACACGCGACGGACAGGCGGTAATAACAATGCGATTCGACTACGGTACAAACATCGACTATGCTTTTATAGAAGCAAATGAAAAGATAGACGGAGCGATGAATGTATTACCTCGCGATTTGGTGAGGCCCAGAGTAATAAAAGCCAGCGCTTCGGATATACCGGTCTTCTATCTTAGCCTTTCATTTACTGATAGTGAGTCCAGAAATTACCCTAATCAATATGAACAGAACCTGAGGTTCATTGAACTTAGCGAGTTCGCTGAATCCGTGATACGAAGACGGATTGAACAGTTGCCGGAGGTTGCCCTGGTTGACCTGAGCGGTACAATGACTCCACAGCTTACTATTGAGCCGGATTTTCAGAAAATGCAAAGCCTTGGTTTGACCATTAACCAGTTGGAAGAGGCATTGTTGTACAATAATGTGAATGCAGGCAGCATAATGGTCCGTGACGGCCATTACCAGTACAACGTCAGGTTTTCATCAGTACTCAGGAATAGCGGAGATGTTGAAAACATAGTGATCAAAACTTCCGGTAAAATACTAAAATTGAAGGAAATCGCTAAAGTCACAGTCGATCCCCAAGAACTGACCGGAATGTTTGAAACCAATGGGAAACCTGCTATAACAATGGCTGTTATAAAACAGGCCGATGCAAGACTGGCTGACATGAAGGATAAAATAGGTTCAATGGTCAGACAGTTTGAGACTGACTACAAGGGGATGCACTTTGAGATAAGCCAGGACCAGACACAGTTACTTGATTATTCAATATCTAATCTGAAACAAAACCTTGGTCAGGGTTTGTTGCTTGTAATACTTGTGGTTTTTGTCTTCCTTAAAGACCTCCGGCTGCCGTTACTTATAGGATTTTCATTACTGGTTTCTGTGATAATTTCCCTGTTGTTTTTCAGCTTTATGAATCTTTCAATAAATATATTGTCTCTGGCAGGGCTTATCCTTGCCGTGGGTAATATGATGGACAATTCCATAGTGGTTACAGATAATATCAGCCAGTATCGCGAAAGAAATTATTCAGTCGATGATGCCTGCGTCGCCGGAACAGATGAAGTTATAGTACCGCAATTAAGCTCAATGCTGGTTAACATTGCTGTATTTCTGCCGCTGATATTTCTTAGCGGCATTGCAGGAGCAATTATGTATGATGAGGCAATAGCTGTTTCAATAGGACTCTCTGTCTCCTATCTGGTGGGAATAACATTTATGCCCGTTATTTACAGACTGGCCTACAGCCGGGCAAATACAGCCGGTGATAAATTAAGGAGGTTTAAGGAAAAAATATTCGAAAAAGCAGGGACAGGCATCAAAAGATTCTTTGACCTCGAAAAGATTTATATGGCAGGGCTTGATTTCACATTCAGATTTAAAAGACTGAATATACTTTTATATATTCTGATGATCCCGCTTGGATTTTTTATACTTCTTTTAATAGAAAAGGAAAAAATGCCTTCACTTACCCGGACCGAGGTTATTATAAATATTGAATGGAATGAAAACATAAATGCCGGAGAGAATAAGTTAAGGATCAGGCAGTTGCTTGATTATATTGAGCCTGAAACGGTCAGGAGCAATTCTTTCATAGGTCGTCAGCAGTTCATGTTGAGCCATAACAAATATATGAGTCCATCGGAAGCCCGTATCTATATAAAATCTTTCAGCCCTGAAAATACGGCCACTGTAGAAAAAATGGCAAACAATTTTGTAAAGGAAAGATATGGAAAAGCGAAGATTGTATTTGAACCACCTGTCTCGATCTTTGAAAAGTTGTTTTCGTCAGACGAGCCACCGCTTGTAGCAGAACTGACTATGAAAAATCCCGGACTTGAGCCTGATGTTGATATAATACTTAAGGTATGCAATGATCTGAATGAAGTAAAATCACTGGGATCTTTAAATAAGATCCCTCTGCAGGATCAGATAGTACTTGTTGCAGATATGGAAAAACTGCTTTTATATGACGTTTCTTATGATGCCTTGTTGAAAGAACTCAAAACAGCCCTGAGGGAAAATACTGCAGGAACATTACGTTCTTTCAGACGTTTTATACCAATAGTTATTACTGACAAAGAATTAAGTATAAATGAATTGATAGAAAAGGGAGGTGTCCTGAATAATAATAATGTCATTATTCCTCTTAATGCACTTGTAACAATAACTAAAAGCAGGGAACTTAAAACAATAACCGCGGGTAAAGACGGGGAATTTGTACCGCTTGTTTTTGCTCCCGCCAGTAAAGAAAAGCACAGGTATATTAAACAGATTAAAGAGACTGTAAAGAAAGCAGAAACACTGGATGTAAGGTTTTCAGGTTCTGTCTTTACTAATCTGAAGTTGTTGAAAGAAATTGCAGCGCTGCTTGTAGTTTCAATATTACTTCTTTATTTTATCCTCGCGGCTCAGTTTGAATCTCTTACACAACCTCTGCTTGTTCTCATGGAACTGCCAATTGATGTTGCAGGGGCGCTTGTTGTTCTGTATATAGCGGGTCAGACGCTCAACCTGATGTCGGCAATGGGAATGGTTATCATGTGCGGTATAATAATAACTGACTCGATTTTAAAGCTCGATGTGATTAATCATCTCCGCAAGGAAGGTTATTCACTTATGGATGCAATTAAGACCGGTGGTCATCGCCGGCTGAGGGCTATTATTATGACAAGCCTTACCAGTATTCTGGCCATGTTGCCTTTATTATTCACGACCGACATGGGTAGCGAGCTTCAAAAACCGTTTTCCTATGCATTGATAGGTGGTATGGTCGTAGGCACCATGGTGAGCCTTTACCTGGTACCATTGGTATATTGGTACATCTATAAGAATGAAACGATAGCTAAAAGTTAAAAAATCAGCTAGACCACTGGGATGATTTAAGTGTCTGATCTGTGAAAAAGTCAGGTAACCCTGTCAAACGAAAGAAAAGTATGCTAAAGAACATATTTCTGTTAATTCTGTTACCATTACTGGTCGCCATAATTTTGCGTGTCTACGTTTTAGAGATTTACAGAATTCCATCGTCATCTATGGAGCCGGCGCTATTAAATGGCGATATTATCCTGGTAAGCAAGATGAGTTATGGAACCCGGCTTTTGAAAGTGGGGAGATTTGTAAGAGAGAAAAAAGCAGAATACATCCGGTTACCAGGTTGGAACAGGATAAGAAAAGGAGACATATTTGTGTTTAACTGGCCGCAATACAATACCTATACAGAATCAATGCCAAACATTTTCGGAGGTGTGGTGGTAAAAAGATGTTACGGAATGCCCGGAGACAGCGTCAGAATCAAAAAAGAAAGAGTTAAGGAATCTGCGAATGAAGGAATTATGGATTCCGGTATCATGGAGGATAATTCCGGAGATAATTTATTTCCTCACGACACAACACTTAACTGGTCAGTTGATGATTACGGTCCGCTTCATGTCCCGGCCAAAGGTGAATCTATGAATCTCACGGCAAGAAATCGGGAATGGTATAAGGATATACTTTTATTTGAAAACCATAAAGATAATATCGTCGACAATATGATAAGCCTTCAGACCGGTAGTTTAACACAATATATTTTCAGGAATAATTACTATTTCATGGTCGGGGATAATTTTTATAACTCCCAGGACTCACGTTACTGGGGCTTAGTACCTGAGGGTAATATAATTGGGAAAGCAGTTATGGTTCTATGTTCATTTGATCCCCATGAATCGGGTCCAGGTAAGATCAGATGGAATCGTTTTTTTTACATAATAAAAACTCCTGCCATTGAATGACAATTGAATGACCATTCAGTGACAATCGAATGACCACTGAATGACAATGAGTGACAATCGAATGACTACCTAATGACGCGAGGCAAATGACCACCGAATGACAATTCAATTTCATTACCATCCGTTCCATTTTCCTGCCATCCATTCCATTTTTGTGCCATTCGTTCCATTTTCGTGCCATCTGTTCCAGAGGATATTGACATGCATGAAATTTCATTTTAATTTTATTAACAGAAATCAGAAGTTCATTTTTATGAATGCTGTGATAAAATGATCAATGGAATGTTAAATAGACAAGGAGTTTTAATGGCAAGAGTACTACTTCAGATGGTTTCTAAATATTAATTTTAAACTAAACAATTATGAAAAAGAAGATTTTAACTATTTTAGGTGGTTTAACATTAACTGCCTTTTTGTTTATAAGTATTAGTTCAGGTTTGAATACGAATAGCTGTTATGATATTTCGTTTTCATTTCTAAAAGCAGCAGTTGCGGAGGCTGAGAATGGTGGTGGTGGTTCAATGCCGTGTTGGAGTTCTAATTCTTCAGGTGTACCGTCTTTTCAGCTTAAATGTGAGGGATGTTGCTTTGCTTATGTTTATGCTGATCAAAATCTGAGTTGTTCAAATTAATATTCTGTACTTAGTATGTGACAATAATATTAATCAAGTATTTGGTATACATATACATTTTCTGTGATTGACCTTGGTATTCATTAAACTAGATAGTTTCGTCAATACTATTTTGAACAATGGATACCAAGGTCGAGAATAGATTTACATTATTTTTTGGTATTGTAGAAAGAGTTCTATAATTATAAAATGTAACTTATTCTTATAAAGTTCTTTGGTTTATTTATCAGTGCGTTATTAAAATTGTAGGTTAATTGCATTTTGAAATCGGACTGTTTATTAGACTTTAACCATAAAACTGAGTCGTGGATAAGAATAAACAAAAGGGAGTAATATTATGACTTTGAATACAAAATATGAACTGTTACTAGTATTAATGATATTTATTATCTCATCTTGCCAAAAAGATAAAATATCACTAGTGTCCAAAAGAATTTTTTTAAAAACTTTGTAAAATGTTAATATATAA
>CAZTJT010000067.1:0-10452 GCA_964613785.1 uncultured Rikenellaceae bacterium | reverse complement strand
TCAAATCCTTTGGCACATTCGAAGCACGATAAAACTCATCAAAAATATGCGGCAGATCTTCCATTGGAATGCCGATACCCGAATCGGATATCTCTGAAACAATGCTATCATGATGCTCCCTTATTACAAGAAGAACATGGCCTTTTGCAGGAGTATATTTGATGGCATTCAATAGCAGGTTAGTGTACAGTTCTTCAATTGCGAAAGGATTGCCGGTTATTTTTCCTACTGCCTGGTCAACCGACCAGCTGAAATCTATGGATTTGTCTTTAGCGAGAGGAAGTACTGTACTTGTTACTTTGCTTATTAGATCCTTAAGTGTGAATTCCTCAAATTCCGTGTCATGCCTTAGTCGTTTCCTGGTAAGGTTCAGCAAATCTTTAATGAATGAGGAGAGCTGTTCCGTTCTTTCGTAAGCCCTGTTTGAAAACTCTTTCTGGTCATTTGTAAGTGGTCCTGCAATTCCCGAACGTATAACATCGAGGCAGCTCAAGATTGCGGCAACATGTCCTTTAATATCATGTGTCACCCTCAGGACATATTCATTTTTAAGCTTATCCTTATTCTCAAGTTCGAAGTTTGTTTTAACGTAAGTCTCCTCTGTTTTTATTGACCGGGAGATGATCATATGAGAAAGGAAAACAATAAGGAATGATGTGATAGTAAAAACCAGACCTGCACCAAAAACATAATAAACATTTTTATAAAGGTCATTCTGGATGAAATCAGTCAGAGGATAATGGGGCACCACAGAAAAGCATTCGAGCAGGGCCAGTGACGCGGCCAGGAAAATAGTGAAACATGCATAAATATAAGTTTGTGAAGTTGAGAAGATGGAGCTGGCAATTATCAGGTGGAAAAAGTAAAAAATGATGACCGGATTTTCGATTCCTCCAGAAAAATGAAGGATTATGGTAAGTATAATGAGGTCGGTGATTATCTGAAAATGGATTTCATATTTGATTTTCTGGATTGCACCACTGCCTCTCTCATTTTTCAGCTGCTGAAGAATGATCCTGTGGAGAATGTTTAGTAGCAGAAGGATCCCAGCAAGAATATATATTGAGTTTTCCTGAATGTCAACCTCGAAAAAATGTTTAACCGTAAATGCTGCAATGACCAGTACTATTGTTGCAAGCCATCTGATCCTTATAAACCATTTTGTAAAATGAATGTGAGCCGGGACCAGTTTCTCATCCATTGAACTTAGATTTTGTTACCGGATTGTTACCGGTTTAATAAAAGATTACAGATCAGATTTCAAATAATCCCTCTACCTGTGCAAGGACCTGACTTTCGGTAAAATGCCTGCCTTTTATCGCAGAAGAAGGACATGCTGCTACACAAACGCCGCAACCTTTGCAAAGGGCGTTGATTATATGGCTGTGCTTTTTCTTTTCATCGAACTCAATGGCGCTGTAAGGGCAAAGCTGATTGCACATTCTGCAGCCCGAGCACAGGTCTTCGTTTACCACGGAATATAAGGCATCTACTTCAATTTTCCCTTTGGAGATTCTTGCCAGAACCCTTGCGGCAGCGGCTCGTGCCTGGGCTACAGAATCCGGGATATCTTTAGGTGCCACGCATGTTCCGGCAATAAAAATCCCGTCCGTTGTCGTTGCCACTGGTTCAAGCTTGGGATGACTTTCGATGAACCAGCCGTCCTTATCCTGGCTGATATTTACAATCCGCGCAATTTCGTGTGAGTCCTCACGGGCCTCCATACCAACCATCAGGACAACCAGGTCGGCCGGAATCTCAATAAGCTCGCCTGACAGTTTCTCATTCACTTCGATAAGCATTTCACATCCGTCTTTCGGGCCGGCTTTGTGAATCACAGGTCTGTCTCCTTTTTCATACATAAGAAAAAGGGTTTTAGCTTCAGATGAACGTCTGTAAAAATCTTCATGGCCTTTTCCGAAAGCATGCATGTCGATATAAATATCTGACACATAACACTCAGGATTGGCTGATTTGATTTCATGGGCATATTTCAGAGCCGTCATACAGCATACTCTGGAACAGTAAGTATGGAATTCCTGGCTTCTGCTCCCCACACAGTGAATTATTGCGACATATTTGGGAGATTTCCCTTCTCTGGTCTGGATCTTACCGGCTTTTAACATCTTTTCGAGTTCAAAAGATGTTATTACATTCGGAAGTTTGCCATATCCGTAATGAACTATCCGGGAAGCATCAAATTCCTTGAATCCGGTACATACAATAACGTTGCCGATCTCAAACTCTGTTTTGCTGACTAACGTCTGTTTACTCCCGTTGTGCTCATGGATGGTAGCTTTGAAATTGCCGATGAATCCCGTCAGGTCGGAAAGCTTTGAATTGAGACAGACAGTTATTTTCTTATGGTTCCGGATTCTGGTGATCCGTTCGGTAAGAAGATCCCTGGCTGAGTAGAGATAAGGAGCGGTAAGATCGACCCTTGCAAGGTTGCCCCCAAGGTGGTCATCCTTTTCGACGAGAAAGACAGTATTGCCTGCATCGGCCAGCTCAAGAGCCGCAGTCATTCCTGCAATACCACCGCCTATAACAAGTACGTTGGGACTCATATTTACCGATACGTTCTCCAGTTCTTCATGAAGTGCCACCCTGCGTACAGCGGCATAAACCAGTGCCCTGGCCTTTACTGTTGCCTCCAGAGGATCTTTGTGGACCCAGCTGCATTGCTCGCGGATATTCGCCATTTCGAGCAGATACTGATTAAGTCCGGCTAACCTCAATGCTCCCC
This sequence comes from uncultured Rikenellaceae bacterium, assembly GCA_964613785.1. Taxonomy (GTDB): domain Bacteria; phylum Bacteroidota; class Bacteroidia; order Bacteroidales; family VadinHA17; genus LD21. The sequence continues at coordinate 7,706 of CAZTJT010000067.1, read as the reverse complement.
GGAAGGTCCTTTCGTGCATATTGGGACTGCAGGCGGCAACAACAACCCTGTTAAGATTATTTTCCTTAATATCCTGGGTGATCATTTCCTGGCCAGGATTAGAGCACATATATTTATATGTTTTCGCCAGAACAACACCGGGAACTAATGATATTGATTTTGCCACTGCTTCAACATCAACTATCTTGGCTATATTGGTGCCGCACATGCAAACATAAACACCTATTCTGCAGTTTTTTGTTGACTCCATAGTTTACTTTATTAAAACCGGAACAGATTGAATTGATATTTCCTGACGTGCAAGAGCATCCCTGCGGATCTCGGCAAAATACATGGCAAGAGGACGATAGATAAGATGCGCCCATTTGCTGAATGGCATCCTGAGCAGCCAGGGCACAACACTCATTAGATGGATCACATATGTATAATTTGCCAATTCCGTAAGACCTGTACGATGAAATAAATGCTGTAAAATACCTGTCAGGACGATAATGAATAACATAACCACGAAAACCCAATCGGTACCATGCGATTTTTTATATTGTACATAATTCTTTCTGATCCTGTTCCTGATAAAATATACTGTACCCGCAATCAGTCCGATACTGGCCAGGTATCCGAAGATATGAACCGGCCATACTATTTCCGGCCCGGCCTGAAGCTCTTCAACAAATACCATCACCAGTACAAGCATTGTCACATATCCCAGCATCAGGCCAAGATGAAGTAACCATGGCATAAATACCGGATGTTCATGTTTCTTTTCACACTCTGCATAGCGTTTCTGTGTGAAAAAGTGCCATGGAAGCTGATAGAACTGTTTTAAGTAGAGCCACCAGGGGACAGGGAATGTGGTTCCTCTGACCATTACAAAATACCACATCCTGAAAGCATTGATCAGAAGAAATACAAGCAGTATTGATCCTACTGTCAGATCAAAACGGTGAATGAAAGGGCTTGGCAGAAAGGCACCTTCGCCATCATAAATTTTGATACTGCCTCCTGAGAATCCGTAATAAAGCAGGAATCCGCCGGTCAGCAATGCCACAATTATTATTGCAATAACTTCAGTCGGCCTTGACCTGAAGAAGCGCCTGGCTATGCCTGTAAAGTCATAACGGGATATCAGCCAGCGTCTGAGGCTCATCATTGTTTCGCCAGGATCTGCCTCTCTCGGGCATTGTTCCGAACATTGACCACAATAATAGCATAGCCATGGCTCGAGTGTGGTCTCTAACTTTTGCTCAAGTCCCATCTGTAAAAGACGCATTGATTTACGCGGGAATTTATAAACATCATCCGCATGCGGACATACGGTGGAACAATCTCCGCATTGGTAGCACAGTTGAACATCTTCGGCACCATAACGGACCAGATCGTCAATAAAAGTTGGATTTACTCTGACTGCCATATCTGACTAATATTAAAAAGCATGAATTTTCTTTGCCCTGCTTTCGATTTCGCTTAATGTGAGACTGTTCATGCTGCCAATACCCTTACCGCTTGTAAAACTGCCAAGCACTCCGGCGGCAACAGCTGAAGCCTGTGCAACAGTATCGGGAATATCCTTTGGAGCCTGGCACATTCCGGCAACATAAATACCTCCTTTATCAGTGTCGGTAGGGCTGCCATTATAATCGAGCTCCGAAAACCATCCGTCGGCATCTCTCTGAACTCCGAGCATCCTGCTGAGTTCTTCGGTACCAGAGGAAGGAACCAGTCCGACAGCCAGTACAACCATGTCCACATTAAACTCTACAAGCCTGTCATTAAAAATATCTTCGCCGCGAATCACCATCTGGTCATTTTTTATAGCAACCGATGCTGAATGACCTCTCACCACAAATGTACCCTCCTGTTTAATCCGCTCTGCGAATTCTTCATAACCCTTGCCGAATGCCCTCATATCAATGTAAAACTCATAAACATTCACATTGGGAACCTTTTCTTTGATCAGATGGGCGAACTTAAGCGAATACATACAGCATACACGTGAGCAGTAAGGATTGTACTTCTTATTCCTGGATCCCACGCAATGAATAAGGGCAACGCTTTTAGGCGGTATTCCTTCCGGTGAAAAGATCCATTCCTCTTTCCCGGTTTTTTTGTTGACCGTCCTTGTTTTTGTAACGATTCTGCCTCCGGTTGTTCCGGATGCGTTAGTCAGCCGTTCGAATTCGATCGAAGTAAGCACATTCGGGAAAACGCCGTAACCGTATTGTTCTATCATGCTGACATCAAGAAATTCATATCCTGTTGCGAGGATAATATTTCCCACCTCGATATCAATTATCTTATCTTTTGAATTAAGATTAATACATTCCTTAGGGCACTTCTTTACACAGACTCCGCATTTCTGACCGTCTGAGAGAATATATGTGCAACTTTTCTCATCCACCATATAAACATTTGGTACCGCCTGGGGGAAAGGGATATAAATTGCTTTTCTCAGGGAAATACCTGCATCGAACTCACTTTTTACTTTTACGGGGCACACTTCCGTACATTGATTACAAGCTACACAGGCCGCAGCATCAACAAAACGGGCTTTTTGCCTTATTTTGACCCTGTAAGAACCTGGCCTGCCGGTTACTGCCACAACTTTCGAAAGAGTAAGCAGGCGTATCATTTCATGCTGTCCGACTGATACCATTTTGGGAGTAAGGATACAGGCGGCACAATCGAGTGTTGGAAATGTCTTGTCAAACATTGCCATATGTCCGCCGATTGTTCCGGTCTGTTCTACCAGATAAACCTGCTTGCCGGCATTTGCGATCTCAAGAGCGGCTTGTATTCCTGCGATGCCACCCCCAATAATAAGTGTGGCATGGTTGACAGGATTTCCTCCGGCAACAGCAGCAAGCGGAAAGGGTATACCCATAGTGGCGCATGCGACTATCGCCTTGGCGCGGTCCATTGAATTTTCACCTCTTGCCCCATGTTCCTGGAAGGAAGCAAGCCTGATTTCATCGGTATTTTTTCCTGTAAGGGCCATTGCTTTGGTAAACGCCGGTTTATAATAACCTGGCATATCTCCTGCAATTACGATTCTGTCCAGTTTGTTTGAGGTGATCTGTTGGCATAGGAAGTTTACATCCGGAAGAGGTTTCAGCCTTAAGATCTGAACTGTTTCAACTTCGGGCAGGTTAGCTGTGTATTTGGCTATGGCATCAATATTCAAATTCCTTGTATCCTGGGTCTGGCAGAAGAAAACACCTGTTCGCATGGTCTTTTATTTAATTTTTTAGCAGTCTTATAATTGGCCTTTTATCTATCTCTTTTCAGAAGTTGTCTCAGGCTTCCGTCACTATTCCTGATTTCAATGATCAGAGGCATTTTTCCAGGCAGTGAATGAGTTGCACAGCTGAAACACGGATCATACGCTCTGAAAGCCATCTCGACCATATTAAGGATTCCGTCATTTACAACCACTCCTTTTTTTATCAGTCCTTCAGCGGCTTTTTTTATCGACATGCTTATTGGTGCATGGTTGTTTGTGGTTCCCACGATCAGATTGATTTTCTGAACGATTCCCCTGTCATCAGTCCAGTAATGATGGGTAAGAGTGCCTCTTTGCGCTTCCACAATTCCAACTCCCTCGCCTGGGATGGGGCCAAGGGGGGCGCGTAGTTCCTTCCCGGTGATATCAGGATCAAGTGCAAGCTCCAGAAGTCTTTCTGCAGAATAAAGCAATTCGATCAGTCGTGCCCAGTGCATTGTAAGCGTTGCATGAACGGGTTTGCCACCTAAAGTGGAATACATTTTTTCGTACTCTTTGTGCGCAAGCGGAGTGGCCATGCCGTCAGCAGCATTAAGCCTTGAAAGCGGAGTAGCATGGTATAATCCCGAATTCTGACCGTCAATGAATCCTTTCCATCCGATCTTCCTGAGGTAAGGGAACTTAAGATAACTCCAGGGCTCAACGTGCTCGGCCACATAATCAAGGTATTCCGGCGGTGAATACTTGTACAGCTCATGACCTTCCGTATCAACCACTCTTACCTTTCCATCATAAAAATTTACTTTATTATCGGAATCAACCAGACCCATTGAGTGGAGATTCAGTGTATAAGGCCCGTTAAGGATGATATCAGAATACTCCTTGTTGCTCAGCACAAGATCCTCAAAGATCCTGAGTGAAAACAATCCGAATTCAACAAATCCGTGGCCTTTATTAACGATATCATCTCTTTCATGGTCCAGAAGCCCTTTTCTGACTCCTCCAGGGATATTCATTACGACAAATGTCTGATGTCCGCCCAGAAGTGCTTGAATTTCCTGTGCATATCTGCGTTGTTTTATTACCTCAGTTCCAACTTCTTTTCCAACTTTTTCAATCAGCCCGAGAATATTTCTTTTTGATGGATGAGCTTTCGGACCAACAACAAAATCGGGTGCTGCAAGAGCATAAAAATGAGCTGTGTGGCTGTGTATAAAGTGGGCCATATAAAAAAGTTCCCTCAGCTTTTTAGCGGTCGGGGGTGGTTCAACTCCAAATACTGCATCCACTGCTTTCCCCGATGCCATGTGGTGGCAACCCGGACATACTCCACAGATCTTAGCCGTTATTGCAGGAAGTTCTTCAACAGGCCTTCCTTCACAGAATTTTTCAAATCCTCTCAGCTCCGGCACCTGAAAATATACATTATCAACATCCCCCTCTTCAGTAAGGAAGATCTCTATCTTGCCATGGCCTTCAAGCCTTGTGATCGGGTCAATTGTGATCCTTTTCATCTGAATATAATTTATTCTTAATGGGCAAATGGAATAGCCATGAAGAGAATATACATCCCGATTGGTGTTATTCGTATCATGGCTATTTCATGTTATTTTTCTTCTAATTAGCGAAACAGGAAGACTGAACCGATAGAACAATCCTGCCGGATCAGTTATACCTTCAACCACCCTTTCAATTTCTGCAGGCTCTTTTTCATCAATTACACTTGCGATGGCTGACATCATTTTGGCTCCCGGATCAATTGCACCGGGAGGGGGACCATAGCAACCCCTGCAGGGTGCATTCCCTTTGATGCACCTGTGACCGCATCCTGCCCTTGTTGCCGGACCCATGCACAGAATGCCCTGCTCAAGGAAACACGTAATCCCGTCATCCTCTATTTCCCACGGCCGGTAAAACCGGGTGATCTTCTTGTTTTCGGTTTTCTTTCTTACACACTCGTCACACTGCGCTTTGACATCAGCTCCAATAACCGAACCTGCAGGAGGAAGTTCAGCTCCGGTAACAACAGCCATAAAAACCTCAATAAGCCTTTCTGTCTGCGGTGGACAACCCGGGATAAAATAATCAACTTTAACTACCTGTGAGAGGGAACGGACATCATTATAAAATTCAGGTATGTTAATAGTCCCTTCCTTAACTTCTGTCTCAGAAAGTGGAAGTATCTTATCGGAATTTGTTACAGATTCACTTCCCACAAATACCCGCTGCAGCAGTTCATCCCGGGTCGAAAAATTTGCCAGCCCGGGAATTCCACCCATGTGAGCGCAGCTGCCATAAGCAATAAGGATCCTGCTCTTAGCTCTCAGAAGTTTTGCCATATGCTCATTTTCACTGTTTCTCACGGCTCCGTTAAATAAAGTCAGATCAATAAAGTTATCTGGCATGTTTTCAACATCGTGATATTTTGTATCAAGAGCTATCGGCCAGAATACCAGATCGGCAGCTGCAACAACATCAAAGAGCTTCTCGTGTACATCAAGGACAGATACACAACAGCCTCCGCAGGCAGCCGCCCAGTAAACTGCAAGCTTTAGTTTAGATTTCGGTTCTTCCATCTTGTTTTGGTGTTTTTATGTAAAAACCTGCATGGTCTTCTCTATTTTACAAGGTCCCAGTCTCCTGATTGTTTCGGTAAAACTATTCACAAGATCTGCAAACTGCTTTCCTTCACTTGCACTTATCCATTCCAGTTTGAGCCTTTCCGATTCTATACCGAGCTGTTTAATATATTTCTGCAGCAAAATATATCTCCTCAGGCACCGGTAATTACCTTCCTGATAGTGACAGTCGCCAGGATGGCAACCGCAAAGAAGCACACCGTCGGCACCTTTGACAAAGGCTTTCAGAACAAAAGACGGCTCAATACGCCCTGAGCACATAAGCCTGACCGTCCTTATATTTGCCTTATATTCCATTCTTGAAGTGCCTGCAAGATCTGCACCTGTGTAGGAACACCAGTTACAAAGAAAAGCAATGATTCGGGGTTCGAATTCCATAATACTGGCCAATTAGTGTATTATTAAATCACGTAGATCCAACCTCAGAAAATAAATTTAAGAAAAAATGATATAAGTCAAGTAATCTTACAACAAAGATTCATATATTGTGAATATATTCACAACAACAGAATAAAATCAGCTTATCTGCTCATCTATTAAATAGCAGGATAACACAATAAAATATAGTGATATATGAAAATTTCCGGAATAAATGTTTTCGCTGTACTATGTTAATAAATATTCTATCTCATCAATACCTGAATATTTATAATGTGAATTGAATCACAATATACTAAACAAGAACTTTGTAAACAGGATCAACAAATAAAATACTGGATTATACAGGAAACCGGCTGATTTATTGGTTTTAAGCTTCGGGCCAGTTTTTCCACTTGCTGGTCTTTTGCCGAAGCAGTTCTTCTACCTTGTCTATTAATTCCTCATAACGGACGGGTTTATCAAGGAATGACTCCACAGGTAAAAATTCACCATCAGTCTCAGGTGAAAATTTAAAGGAGGGTCTTTCGGTATTAATTGCAGTCAGCATTAATATTGGAATTGCTGAGAATTTTTTATCGAGTTTGATTGACTGCGCAAAATCAAAACCTTTCGATTCACCCCTGGTACCAAACATAACATCAAGGATGATCAGATCGGGCTCATTTTTGGATAGCTTTTGCTTCCCTTCGTCAGGATCATATGCAACATCCGCTGAGAATCCTCTTGTTTCAAGAATTTTTTTCATTGCTGCTACCAGGTCGGTATCATCCTCAATAATCAGAATTTTTGGTTTTCCATTCATGAGCGATTTCCTCCAGTGATTAATTTTTTACACTTAGTAATAAGATCCCCTGTCAAGGAAAGAAAAAATTATAAAAATGAAAATGTACGAAAAAAAAGGGTTTATGTCAAAAAAACCTGCTCAAAAAATTGATCTCTAATATTATATAGAATCATTTATTGTGAGATTAAGTCTTTTTAAATATTTTATCAGCATAACAGTTTTTTGATCTCCTGTTCAGTTTTTCCGAGTATTCCGGTATACATCGATTCCAGGCAGGGAGAGAGTTTCTCACTGAATTTCCTGTTTTCAATTATTTCAACTGCTATAATATGTATATCAGCCGGTATATTTACTCCCAGGTTTTCCCCGATTCCAAGCGCTGTAATGAAGTTTACATCGTGGAGATTTGATAAATTGCAGGTTTCTCTGAAATCAGAGGGCATGAAATGAAAAATTTCTCCCGGCTTGCCTTTTCCCGTCTTTATTGAATCAATAATAATTACTTTTTTATACTCTTTTATATATTCAATGACTTCAAGTCCTCCGCAGCTACAGGTTAAAAATTCAGCATCTTTCCATTCTGAAATACTTGCCAGATCTCTGACAAGCCGTATGCCAATTCCATCATCCGACAGGATTTCATTCCCAATGCCGAGGATCAGTATTTTTTGTTCAGTCATTT
>CAZTJT010000066.1:0-10462 GCA_964613785.1 uncultured Rikenellaceae bacterium | reverse complement strand
ATGGTGGATATGAATATACTGATGGTACGGCTATCGATGTATTCGTATGCATAAACGATACTGAATTATTAAGTTTCAGGTCTTATAATCCGGAATATGAATCGGAAATCGTACTGTCGGCTGACAGAACCTACCATGTGATTCTTCTCTTCGATCTGTACAACGCCTTTCTCCCTGTCAGCAGGGAATCAGTCGAAATGGCAGAAAAATCAACTGGAATAAATGGAGAACCGGTAATAATTATTTCAAGCAACAATAACAAAAATTTGTATGATCACTTGCTATACAGGATAGCGAGGTTTTCTGAGGCTTGTGTATTTTAACAAGGATCTTCTCTTTTTATAGAATAATGAGATCTGATGAACTTAGTGACGAAGAATTGATAACAGGTTGCAGGCAGAACAACAGGATGAGTCAGGAATTGCTTTACCGGCGGTATGTAAATGCTTTGTTCGGTTTCTGCCTTATGTACGAGAATAATCGTGAAAAAGCAAGGGACATTCTTCAGGAGGCATTCATCAAAATTTTTACAAACATTAAAAGTTTGGAGAATGCTGGTTCACTTAATTGCTGGATGAAAAAGATAGTATCAAACACTGCAATTGATTATTACCGTAAAACCTCAAATGAATTACGATTTATTCCCATTGATGACGCAGCACAGGAAGCTTCTGATAAAGAACCGTTTGATGCTGAACTTAGCTCTAATGACATTTTATCCCAGGTCAACAAGCTGCCAAAAGGCGCAAAACTGATTTTTCAGCTTCATGAAATTGAAGGATACAGCCATAAAGAAATTGCAGAGCTGCTTCATATTTCAATAGGCACCTCAAAATCACAGATTAACAGGGCAAGGCAATTGCTCCAGCATTGGATGGGAGAAAACAGACTCTGAATTGGAAAAGGACAATAAAATACCAGGTGAAAACAGAAGAAAGGCTGATACGATTTTCAACAATCGGTCAGGATCAGATCAGTATTCTTTTCTAAGTCAGGAAGAAATTGATCAGATGTGGAAGGAAATTTCATCAGATCTCGAAATTGAAGAGCTATGGGTCAGAATATCAGACGATCTTGATGTCGTTATGCCGGAACGATACCGTTACAGTATTATTCTAAAGTCAATTGCTGCTTTAATAATTATACTTATCGGTTTGGTTCCTGTTCTCAGAAAGGCAGTCAATGAAATTGATGAATCCCATTCCGGAATTGCTGACATGGTCTATCAGTCTGAACAGGTGCCGGTGATGAATTCTATTGATAGCGAAGATGGCATCAGAACAGAATATGCAGAAAATAAAGCCATCATACAAAAAGCGGAAGAAAAAACAGACAACGATTACAGGTACCATCCAGGTGTTATTATTCCCCAAATTCAGTTTCATCCTGATCTGGTTATCACAACTGAGGAGAAAATCCTTGAAAATAAAAAAGGTGAACCGTCATTGCCTTATTTTGACCAGGAACTGGCGGGAGTGATTATTGAAAACGAAAGGGACAGCCTGAAAAGGACCAAAAACGCTTCGTCCGGCAGAAGCCTGACACTTCATCATGAAAATGGCAGAATCTCAGCCGGATTGTCAATGTCATTCAAGAATACATGGTTATTGAACAACGAAACATTTGAAGGATTAAAGCCTTCATCTCTCACCAGGACCAGATTTGTATTCTTCCCTGATCTGGGAATAAATCTGAATTATTCTTTTAATACAAACTGGCAGCTCCAGGCTGACGCGTTTTTCTATTCGGTTACCGGACAGAAATACAACAAATATGAATCAGGGCACTATATTTCCAAAGAGATTACACTCAGATATTCAACACTTGCCATTTCAGCCAGGCGCAGGTTCCCGGGAGGCGCATGGTTCCCTTCGGGTACGACATTCGGAGCACAGGCAGGCATTTATTTATCCGTTCTGCAGCAGGCTGATCTTAGAAAAAACCTTGAAATTAAGGATATCGGTTCACAATTTCAAGGATTTGATATTGGTCTGAGATTAGGAGGTGAGATAGAACTGCCACTTACAAAAAATTTATCAGTTGCTCCTGGAATTTCCTTATCACTAGGATTTCCTAATATCTATAACGATAATGACAAAATTCCGGGCTATCTGAAGAGGACCAGAAACGGAAGTGAAGGATTCTGTTTTTCATTTTATTATCATTTTAACTGAATATTCGTTTTTGAATTCCAACATTGCTGAATGTTTTTCCGTCTTAAGTACTGAATCCTGATATAAGTGACCGTTCTGGTTTACCAAGCCCGATAAGCGGCTGTATATGAAAATTAATATAACCTCTAAGGTAAATACGATGAAGACGAGATCGAAATTTCTGATATTCCTGGTGATAATTACTATATACCTTTTATCATGTACCAGGGAAGAGTCACCACTATCTCCTGATAATGAGAAAGGACCTGACATTATTCCTGCATTTTATCTGGCTTCCCTGAAGGATACCCATGTATCCCTAAGGACACCTATTGAGGCTGTTGCAGGATTTGATATTGCCGACAGCGGAGGCGGGACGATAATTAAATACGGTGTTTGCTGGAGTACGGCAAAATATCCGACCACGGCTGACAGGCACATTAAAAAATCCGGGGCATTTTCAAAGGATGAAAAATATCTTATCGGGGGATTGGCCACCAGCACGACATATTATCTGAGAGCATTTGCATCAAACAGCGTTGGCAAGGCATACGGGGAACAGGTATCATTTACAACACCCGGTTTCTCACCAGATAGTGTTTCCTTCGGATCTGTTACTGATTTAGATGGCAATACCTACAGGACAATTCAGGTCGGTCCTCAGGAATGGATGGCGGAGAATCTGAAAACGACAAAGTACAATAATGGCGGTCAGATCTATTATTGCACCAACGGAGGACCGGCTGGTTTCACGGAATGGTTCGACCTGGACTTTGGAGCTTACTGCTGGTACGATAATGATCCTGAAGCAAACAGGGATCTGGGAGCGATCTATAACTTCAATGCCGTGAACACACGGAAGCTGTGCCCTACCGGTTGGCGTGTGCCTTCCTATTCAGAGTGGGTTTCATTAATCTGCTTTTTGGGAGGTACAGTAGGTTCTTTTAGTGAGCAAACAGAGAATGCTCCTGTTTATTGGAACAATCTGGAACGCAATATTGAATTAAGCGGTTTTAATCCGGATCCCGGAGGTTGTTTGAATGGTTTCGGTTTTATTCAAAAGGATTACCCAGCAACTCGTTTCTGGTGGACATCGGATGCATATGATTATTATATGATTCCACCATATGCCTATCTTGTATCTTTTAACTTGATCAGCGTCGGACCGTCGTCGTATGGATTTAATGTACGCTGTGTTAAGGATAAATGAGATCGTATAAATTGGTCTGTAAACTGGCTCATTCTGCTACAAACCCTTAAAGCCATACCGATATCACGGTATGGCTTTTTCTCGTATCATGAGAAGCAATTGTCTCCGTTTTTCGCTGACAGAGTCAGCTTCGTCCGACGAGGACTGCGATTCCTTTTCTTACGTCTTCATTATAAAGGCATTAACATTACATTAGTCCCGTTTTTGCCTGAATTGGACAAGACATTGCTATTAACCTTACATGTTTAAGACAGATCTTTATCTGCATCGAAGGTTCATCCTGATTCATATTACTGAGATAATGGAAAGTAACTAAAGTAACCGGATAACAGCAAGGATAAAAACGAATTATCCCTGACTCGATTCAATTACATTCAATTCTATTAATTCCTGAACAATATCAATGATTTCAGGTATATTATTTTTGTCTACGCCTGCTTTTGTCATAAGTTCTGTTATGGTCACTGGCTCGGCAGTAGGAAAAGGCAGGTGAAAGAGGAATTTGCCCTGCGGATAAGATAAATTAAATTTTCTTTCACTACGATCACGTCCCTCTCCCATCCAGATCACTACGCTGCTTATATAATCATTGCTCCTTGAAGTTGTAAATCTGGCTTTGGCATTTTTTATCTCCCTGATTTTCATTCTTAAACGTGAATCGGCAACTTTTTCCACCACATTCAACCTGGTCAGATCCACACTGAAAGAAATCTCTTTCACAATAAGGCTGTACCTGAAATAAGGACGTTTACCTTCATATACCTCCTCCCTCTTAAGAATTTCAAGGCTTTGAAGATCCTCAAGTAAATCCTGAGTTGTCTTTATATGAATGCCCAACCTTGACGCTGCTTCCGAGGCTGAAATGCTTTCGTATGTGATCAGCAGTCTGAAAAGATCCTCGGCATAATCTTTAGAAAGACACGAACCTAGTTTTGCTGCTTTTTTAAAATCCACTTTTTTTAAAATTTTATGATGTCAGGCCTAATCCGACCTCATCCAGTTCATATAATATTCTGTCAGCTTCACCTTTACGGTAATACTCCATGAACCGGATAAATAAAATTCCCATATTTTCACAAAGCAGGTCAAATGAAAGCTCTTCCTTATACCCGAGGTAGTCTATTTTTGAAATGTTAACTGTTATATTTCCGTGGAAATCAAAAGCAATCCAGCTCCTTTTCTGCCTGAATTTTTCAGGGCTGAACAGATAGCTGAATGAATCGTCCATTTTAACCGGGACAAAAACGACACGTTCATTTTCAAAATAGGGCATAGCAATGAGATGGCTTCTCATAAACTTTGCGAAACTGCTTAGTTCACTTCTTGTATAATCAGTTCTGCCGGCAGGACGGGGACGATCAGTAAAGCCATCTGGTTGAGGCTCCGTTGAAACAGATGCCAGTTCAAATACTTCCCGCCCTTTCCATTTTGCCCGTTTTTTGAAGAAAAGATAGAACAGCCAGATCGTCGAAGCCACACACATCAGGAGAATCAGTGCTGAAATTTTTGAATCCACACTCCATATAACCGATAACTTCGGATGTGTCAGGAAAAACAATCCGAAAAAAAACTGGAAAAGGGCAGCAGCTATATAACTCAGGTTCCCGGTCCGGGAAAAAATCCAAATTGAGAATCCGGAATACAGGATAAAAAATACTCCGGCTACAGCAATACCTGCTTTCGGTCCGACAAATATCACCGCAAGAGCATATAATACAATGCATGTAATTGCAGGTATAAAACCTGTAATGCTGAATTCATGTCTTTGTTTACGGCTGAAATACATAATTTTATTTATTTTTTAATTTTTCAATCTGTGTTTTTCCATATTCGTATTCAGGATTAAGTTTTACAGCTTTCTTAAAGAATTTTAGTGCCTGTTTCTTCTGTCCATTCTTTAGATATACTTCTGCCAGGGCATCATTAGTCATAAACGAATCGGGGTATTCAGCAACATTTTTTGCAAATATTTTGATTGCATCCTCTTTCCGATTCTCCTCTAGCAGTTTATGCCCAAGTTGATGGAGCATCTGTTCCGAGAAGAAATAGTGGGCGTCTCCTGTTTTTTTTATCTCATCATACTTTCTCAGCCCGGCATCAACATCCGAAGCATTCATAACTTCTTCAACAGGATTTGTAGCAGGTTCTCCTTTCAGGAAATCAAGGGTGACAATCAGTGCCATAAAGACTTCCTGTTTATTGATTTCATTAATAAATGCTATCTCATACGCCCCGGTCTTATCTGACCAGGCATCTCCATTTTTAGTATAACTTATTTTACCTTTTGATTTTCCCACAGGGTCATTTGTAGTCAGCATTCCTTTTTCAAATGATACATTAAGGGAAAGATGTGCTGGTTGAAACTGGTAGTTACCAGCAAATTCCCTGTATTCGTCAGGGATGTCATTCAGAGCAGAATCGGGGGAAGATATTTTCCTGAGCATGAAATTCTGATTCAAAAGAATCTTCTCAACATTTCCATTTTGACTTTGTACCGGTACAAGACTTATTTCCCTGGTCAGTATTGGATACCATCTTCCCTTTTCATCCGGAGGTTTTAAATCAAGAACCATCCGACCCGGAATATCAATTGCAAGTCCGCCGTTTCTGTAAATTACGTTGAACATCCTGTAATGTTCAACATTCATGTAAGCTCCCAGGATCTTCCTGAGGTCTTCGGGAACTGTGTCTTTGTCAGTATAAGAACTTGTTTTGAAATCCAGTATCTCCATACTGACCGGCCTGAAAGATGCATTCTCACCCAGCCTGATGTGACCTGCATCAACATAATCCGGTTCATTAATAGTGGCATCTACAGGAATCCATCCGTTTTCGCCCATAAAAATTTCGGTCCAGGCATGCTGACCAAATCCTCCTGAATAATAATTGGTGAACATGCAGCCAACTACAACTCTGGCAGGTATACCGACGGCCCTGCAGAATGCGGCAAGAAGCCGTGAGTGTCCGCCGCACTCAGCGCCCCTTGTTCTAAGAGTATTTATCGCAGAAATGCCTCCGGGAAGCACTCCGGCAATATTCGTGGCTACCCATCTGCTGAGCCTGACAACTGCCTCCCAGGAATCTTTCGAGCCTTCAGTGATCTTCCTTGCCATATCAATGATTTCAGGTTCATCAGATTCAATCATCACCTCATTTGAAAGGTATTTCTTTAACTGTGGCGAATTAGTGAAATCGGGTGGAAAAGGCTGAGAATTTTCACCGGAGTATTTTTTCAGTTCAGTTTCAAAGATCCCCTCAATCAAACTTCCGGTAACCGTACCCGTAAATTTCTGTCCCCTGCTGTTTAGCGATTCTGAAGTAAGCCTTTCACCATAAGAATTTATCCGGGCGCGTACCTGTAATTGTGACAGATTCACGAAATCAGGGATAGTCTTTCCAACGGAACAAAAAAGCTCTTTATCAAGGTCGGCAACGGTTACCCTGGAAGTAACAGATCTGTCGGTGAGGTAAATATTCCTGTTAGCCACTGAAGTCCTTACATTGTAGCCATCAGTTTTATTCAGCCATAATATTGCTTTCAGACCTGTTGAATAATCTGTTTCCTCAACCACCAGGGTGTTAAAGGAAGAATCTCTGAGGACTATTTTTTCATCAGGCTTCCTAATGTATCCCTTATCGACGATTTCACCTTTTAACGGGTCATAAACCCTATACCTTCGTTCATCTGATCCTTTCCTAATAAAATCGTCGATGAGATGTGGATACCAGAATAAAGAAGAAAGAATTACCCCGCTTGCAAGAGTAATGGATTTACTCACTCCGGATGTCGGACTGGTAAAATATGCTGTATCACCCGAAACTATTGTATTGAAACGAGCGACCGATTCTCCATTGATCACCTCAACATTTAGCTTCTCAGCCCTTCCGGTACCAAGATTCATAACTGATGTGTATTTAAATCCTCCATTCATCTCAGCACCAAGGACTTTCATCTTCAGAAATACATCCGAGTTTTCATACCTGATATTCTTCCCGTCTGTAACTGCATTGTAGTAATTATCGGTTGAATATCCGCAGAGCACATTGTCAATCTCAATTGCGAAATAACAGGTCTGTCCTCCTGTTCCGCAAGGATTTGACTCCTGTCCGAAAGCACTTGTTGTAACCATTAATATACAGAGGACAGGAAAAAAACTGTTTAAAATCCTTTTTCTTTTCATGGCTGTCTATTGTTAATTGGTCATATAAGGCTGAGGTAAGAAGTGTTGCATGACGTCTGATGTGGCAGTCGTCATTTATTTTGTTTTCCCGATTTCAGTTCAATCGCAATTCTCGATTCAAGTCCTTTCCTGTAGTAATGGAGGAACCTTGAAAAGATATCCGCAAGTGATGCGCACAGCTGATCAAAGCTTAGCCTTGTGCGGTAATCAAGGTAATCCTTTTCTGATACTTTAACTGTAATACTGCCATCAAATCCGATTATAACATGGCTTACTTCCTTTCCATCGTCTATCACCATAAGGCTTTTATTCATTGAAAAGGCAAGACATATGCTCTCTTCAGAATAAAATGGCATTGCAATGAAATTTCCATGAAGGTACCGTGCATAACCCAGAAGTTCATCCCTCGTGCATTCAAGCCTGCCACCCGAATAATGCCGTTCGGTAAATCCATTTTCAGACCTGTAAATCGCCTGGGAGGCAAGCCGGAACAACCTCCTTGAATTAATCTCGAACCGCTCATGAAAATATATGGTATTCCAGTTTACGACGACAAAAGAAACAAGAATGATAAACGATATGAAATAGGTCATTTTAACGATCCCCGGGCTATTGCTGTGAGGGTAAAGGAATGATACCTGGACGGTGGTGATGCCGACAATAAATCCCAGGGCAGGGTAGATCCAGTTCCTGTACCTTAACCATTGTTTTATCCCTAAAACAATGAACATCAGAGCAACAAGAAGAATGGTAAAATATGGAACACCTGTGATATCATAACCTTCCTGGGACAGGTATCGCCTGAGTTCAAATTCGAGTATCAGCAATATATATGAAATAAGAATCCCAATGGGGTAAATCCATCCTATCGACAACCTGATCCCTGTTCTCTTTTTCATGGCTATCAATATTTTATATACTTTATTTTTTTTAAACTATACAAAGTTATAACTTTTAAATAATACAAGTCAAGTTTTTTTTGCTTTTTATTTCTTCCCTAAAATCCACCAAAGAATCTGGTTGCAGAATAGAACCTGTCCTGATATAAGCATGACACAAAAAAACACCTCCAGGTTTGACTATGTAAGTGTCTAATAATATGTGCATCGAGAGCGTCATTTGCCTCCGTACCTCACTAACAGTGTCAGCTTAGTCCGACGAAGACTGCGATTTCCGGAGGGTGTACTTTATAAGCTATCACCTGTTTTTACTGGTTTTCAATTTCAATATGTTAATTTTACTATATTAAGGTTAGACAGGGGTGATTAGATACATGATGTTGAAAAACTCCTCTGAAGGATCTAAGACAATTTCAAAGAGATTTCTAACTTCCAATTCGTATTAAACTCAATCTGAGTTAATCTAATTTTAGAATCGACTTCAATATGACCAATGAGATTGAAAAGAAGCAGATAAAGCAATCTATCAGGGAGATAATAAAGCTCCGTTGTAAGATTCAGAAAAAGACACCGATGGAAGTGGTCAGGGAGATGAAGGAAGAGTTAAGGTTGCTCAAGGAAAAGAAATAGTCAGGCCTGGTTACGGTCAATAAATAAGAAATTCACTTCCGCAATTGATGGTAACGCGAGAGTGACCATAACTGGAGAATCCGAAACTATTGCCGAAACATGATCTCAATCCACGCACCCGCACGGGGTGCGACGTGGGCCTTGACCTGCTTTTAAAGGCCGGTATTGTTTCAATCCACGCACCCGCACGGGGTGCGACAAAAGTGTTGACTCCTGACCCTCTATTGGGATGGTTTCAATCCACGCACCCGCACGGGGTGCGACCCTCAAAATATTTTACGGCCTTATCGGTAAGGTGGTTTCAATCCACGCACCCGCACGGGGTGCGACTGTGTGCCTGGGATCTTCCAGGTCGGTATTAAAGTTTCAATCCACGCACCCGCACGGGGTGCGACCTTATCGCAGTTGAATTGATTATCATTGATATTGTTTCAATCCACGCACCCGCACGGGGTGCGACTTCGGAGATCCTGAAAGTAACCATACCCTTAACGTTTCAATCCACGCACCCGCACGGGGTGCGACTGCCTCTGGACGTGCCGAGTGATAAGGAGATAGAGTTTCAATCCACGCACCCGCACGGGGTGCGACTATAAGTAGCCGTATTTAATAACTGTAGTTAAAGGTTTCAATCCACGCACCCGCACGGGGTGCGACTTATGGGACTTCCCTGGCGAAGTAATTAAAATACATGTTTCAATCCACGCACCCGCACGGGGTGCGACCCCCGTGTCTATGGATAGGAAGGCAATAGGCATTGTTTCAATCCACGCACCCGCACGGGGTGCGACAATCCGGGCCGTTGCTTATTTCAATTTTTATCTGTTTCAATCCACGCACCCGCACGGGGTGCGACTACTGTCTTCCCTCGTAATACTCCCCGTCATCATCGTTTCAATCCACGCACCCGCACGGGGTGCGACACAGGTGAATGTAATGAGGGAAAACTCACGGGTGTTTCAATCCACGCACCCGCACGGGGTGCGACGTTTCTGTCGGATAAAAAGTTGCAGAACTTAGTGTTTCAATCCACGCACCCGCACGGGGTGCGACCTTGGAAACGGACAGGTAGTTTTTGAGCAAGATGTGTTTCAATCCACGCACCCGCACGGGGTGCGACGGTAAACTTCGTCATCTATTAACGGTCCGTTGTGTTTCAATCCACGCACCCGCACGGGGTGCGACATTGTAGTTTATCTGCAAAACTCACAGGTGAATGTTTCAATCCACGCACCCGCACGGGGTGCGACTTGCTTCTCTGGGGATATGGGAAGCAGACACCTGTTTCAATCCACGCACCCGCACGGGGTGCGACCAAAGATGACGAGGTAGATTGTAAGCATTCGGCCTCCTACATATTGCCAAGGGGTCTAATTATGTTCACATTGC
>CAZTJT010000065.1:0-10881 GCA_964613785.1 uncultured Rikenellaceae bacterium | reverse complement strand
TGAACCTTTGTTTTTTCACATAGAAGGGGGGCAGGGGGGTGAAAAATGGCAGGAGCTGTAGAAATATAGAATTTCAATAATTAAGATGTGTATAAAGAATAGTTTTCTTTAAAGGGAAGGGGCTGGGGATGGGTTTCTTTGATTCATAAACTGAGTGGTCGCATCTTATGCCGCACTAATTGTCAAAAGTCAGTAAGGGATTTCTCACGGAAAAAGATATAGTGAAGTTAACCAAAGATCATGCCTTTGGGTTCCTGGATCGGTGTGACTGCATCTTTTTTTGATTCGAAATGCCTTTCATTCAAGGTCAATACCAATCATTTCATGATCATAAATCTCTGGAATTTTGAGATAAGCCCTGCCGTTTTCAATCCTGTAAGGCACTTTCTGCCCGCATACCAGAAGTTTGATATCGATAACCTTGAAATCAACTGGCAGCTTTATAGAAACATCAGCAGCTATTGGGATCAACTCCCTGAATGGTCCTTTCATCAACATCGGATTCGTAAGGTTCACAAGATGTACCGTCATTGAGCTTTTTTGGCGCCACATAGTTACATCAATTACGCCAGGACCATTTACTTCAATCAGCGACTCTTCATTCAAGGCCCATTTAATTGTGTTTTCAATAAGACGGCCATGATCCTTCGACATTATCTGCCAATAGGTTCTGTCGATATCACCGGGGAAATAAGCTATTCTGCCTTTGCCTGTATCGTTCAGATATATTCCGCGGATATCTGTCTCGGTGATCCTTGGAAAAACGTGTTCCATTGGCAGATCAGGATAAGATGGTATCAGGGTGACAGGGGAAGGTAACGGAACAATAGGGCTGGCCTTTACCTGAAAGACAGTATTAATAATCCGGAAAGCATCTTCAAGGCCGCTCAGAACATTATGGAAAGTGCCGGAATCTGTATCTTGCTTCAGGCGCAGATAGCTGTTCTGCATAGGTCCTTCCACTGCTCCTGCATAAGATGCACCGAACAGGTCAGCCAGACCAAAATCGGACCTTCTGCGGCCATCCCTGTCATATAGAGAAGTCTCAAAAGTAGCGAGGATACTGCCTCCGTCTTCGGTGAATCGTCGCAGCGTAGTGCACTGAAAGTCCGACAATTGTGCAATATTGGGTAGAATCAGCAATTTATAAGGAGCAATATGTTCCGGATCAAGCAGCCTTTCATTTACCATCTCGAAAGGTATTCTGGCTTCCAGCAGCGCATGATACATACCTGAGGAATGATCGCCGGCTCTTTTCTGCCATGGTTCTGACCCGTAATTAAAGGACCACTCCGAAAAAACAAGTCCTACCCTTGCTATCGGAAAAATGTTTCTGAGGTATTCTTCATTACTGTGCAAAACCCTATAAATCTTTTCAACAGTTCCAAGCCATCTCTTATCATAAAGCACTCCTGAGAACTTTGTAAACCACGGCCTCATTCCATTGGCTACACCCTCTGCCACCCAGATCCTGACTTCAGCTTCTGACTGAACTGAATCTTTCCATCTGTACTGTTCCTCCAGGCCGACACTGAATATTCCGCCTAGGGGCTTCATTCCTATTGAGGCTCTGAGTTCTTTGGCATTTCTTGCATTTGACCATGGCATCGTGTATCCGCTCCTGCCCTGATGGTCGGTAAAAACAATATCCGAAAGTTTTCCGGTAATGACTTTGTCGGGGAATCCGTTAGGTATGAACCTGGAGTCTTTTTTCCGTTTTCTTATTACATCATCCCACAACATCCATAATTCCCTTAGCCTTTCCGTACTCCATTCGACATATTTCTGATAATCACGATCAGAATGATTGGTACTTTTCGGAAGGCTGATTCCTGCATATTTCCTGAAATTCCTTGTACAGTGTTCGCAGTAACAGATTCCGTGGCCAGCCCACCTGTTTGAAAAAATCCCATCAGGCTGATATCGTTCCATAATTTCAGTGTGGACCTGAGTCATAAATTCAAAATTGTAGGGTCCCAGGGCACATGTTACCCACATGTCAGGATTAGCCCAATGGCGTCTTTTTTCTCCCTCAGCGGTAACCGCTATCCAGTCGGGATGAGCCTCATATACGTTCTGCCATGCGGCATGAGGATCGCTTCTTGCTATTACCGACATTTTCATTTGGCGACACCCTTTTACCAGGTAGCCGAAGGGATCGGTTCCGTTGAGCCAGATGCTGCGGTGATGAAATGGAATATCAGTAGGATAATAGGCTACTATTCCTCCTGCACTCAGAACAGCACCGTCGGCATGCACACACCTGAAGTAATCCAGCCAGAAATCAGGATCAAAATTGCCCGGGTCATTTTCAACCAATGTAAGCTGCGCCCATCTCATCGGCCGGCTGAACCATTCTTCATCAGGTAATATCACAATACTTCCTGTAAATGCCGGCTTACCTAATGTCCAGGCTCCGGCCAACGCTGTTGTTCTTACAAAATCTCTTCTGTCCATATGAATATTTCTTAATGTAATGAACAGGTTAAATAATTATTTTACAGAATGATTCATTCCCGTTAGGGATTCTATCAACCGAAAGACTGGGAGCATCCGGAATCAGAGTCTTCAGACAGCTTCAATCGTTGAAGGGGGCTTTGAAGCGATGTTATAGGTGACTGATACTACTCCAGGTACCTTTTCCAGGATTGACGCAGCAAGTTTTTCAAGAATTTCAAAAGGCAGCTTTGTAGGGGTAGCTGTTCGCGCATCGATGCTATCCCAGCAGCGCACCTCTATCTGGTTTCCAAAATCTCGCCTGCCGTCACGCATCCCCGTAACTCGGTCATCGTGCAGAATGGCCATATACTGAAAAGCACCTCTGCACGCGAGCATATTTTCAACTATTGATGTTGCTTTTCTGACTTTTTCAAGTTTTTCTTCTGTCACTTCACCTATGATACGGGCTGCAAGGGCCGGCCCCGGGAAAGGGATCCTGTTGAACATTTCCTCCGGCAGACCGAGTGCTTTCCCCGTCATTCTGACCCCGTCCTTTCTGAGTTGTATCAATGGCTCAAGGATGTGATAACCAAAGGCTTCCTGTGGATCGATCCCGAGTTGGGCAAAAACATTGTGCTGTCTTTTTATTCCTGCAACTGTCTCATCAACATCGGTAAGTATTGTGCCCTGAAGCAGAAATCTGGCTCCGCTTTCTCTTACAATGCGCCCGAAGACATTTTTGTAAAAAGTCTGGGTGATAGCTTCACGCTTTGCTTCAGGATCAGTTATCCCTTTGAGAGCATCAAGAAATTCCTTCCTTGCATCTACAATCTCTACCCTGACTCCAAGCCGGCTGAAAGTTTCCATCACCAACTCGGCTTCACCCTCACGCATAAGCCCGTTCTGAATAAATACTGTCCTGAGCTTGTCTCCCAGTGCTTTATGACCTATCATTGTCACGACTGATGAATCTACTCCTCCCGAAAGGGCATTTATTGCGGTTCCATCTCCGACGGATGCAATTATCTCACTGACTTTTTCCGATATGAAGGCGTCAGTGTTAAGATCCTCCACTTTAATTTCCTTAATCATTGCTAGTTGTTTTTGTTAAACTTACACAAAAAATCGTTTCATTTACAAAATGTTAATAAACTGAATCCTGAAATGCCCAAGGCTGACTGCCTCTTCTAATTGGTTTATTACAACTTTTCCATTAAGGTCCGGATAACCATTTTTAGAAATCCTCGGTAACAATCCTTTATTTAAACAAATGTCAGATCAACTACTACTTTCTTCCGCTTCCCCCATGTTATGAACCGTGGGTTCCACAACCCAAGCCCGCCGGATAAGATGAAATAGTACATATGAAACCTTGTAGCCCCGGGGTGTGAAAAGCCTCCATATACTCAGGAAAAGATAGAGGTTTGGGATCAGCAATAATAAAATCGGGATCGTTCGGAAAATTCCGTCTGGGGTGAAAATTTAGAGATGGAAAGTCAGCACAAAGGTCAATACAAACAACATATCAGTTTGTTGCTGCTTAAGATGTCGGCGTACAATTTTTTTTCAGATAAACTGGTACAAATCAAATTTTTATGCATAACTTTGATTACAGTGCCAAGGCACAACCATAAACTTAAAGATCGATCCTTAACTGATCCCGGAAAAGGTCATGGAAAGGATAAATGAACCAGATATTGCTGTTCTAAATCTTAAACCGGGATTATTCTTTCCGGGGTTGATCATTTTTCTTCTGGTAAGTTTCAATTCTCCAGGCCAGGAAACGGAATCAGTTAATAATGTACTTATACTCAAAGACAAAGGCCTCAAGATTGAGAATACAATAAGTCTGTACACTTCCAGGGCAAAATACCAGGCCATGATTACCGGCCAGGGATCAAAAATGTTTCTCGATGCCAGGTTCGTAATAATAAACGGAGACACTTTAAATGTCCAGGCAATTAAGACAAGAGGGCATTCGACACTTAATTTACGGAGGAAAAGCCTGGGATTCAACCTTAAATCAAATGCATCATTTTATCACGGTGAGAAAAAAGAATCACTTAAGAGGTTCTATGCCCTAAGCCTCTGTATGGATAAGGATTATGTAAACAACAGGATGGCATTTGAGATGATGGAACGCATTGGGATTTTCAGCCTCTTCTATACTTTCTGCGAAATGAGGATCAACAATCACAGTGAAGGTATTTATATGGTTATTGAAAGGCCCGAGGACTGGGCCATTAAAAAGAAAGAATCCCCGATCATCATAAGAAGAGGGTACAATCAGAGTATTGATAAAATAGCATCTGACGATAAAACTGGAAAAGATGAAATCAGGAGGTATTGCGATAATTTCCGGCTGATCTACAAATATCTGGGCAGGTATGATGGGGAAAAGCTGTACCAGATGATTTCACCATTGATCGATCTTGACAATTACATGAAATGGCTTGGATTCAATTTTCTTGTAAGGAACGGTGATTATACTGATGAGGTCTATTTTTATTTCGATAACATAATCAATAAATTCGGGATCATACCCTGGGACTATGATGATCTTTTCTTTCCGGCGCCTCATGAAGGATCAGATGCAAAGGCTGAGCTGATCGGCAGTAAAC
Organism: uncultured Rikenellaceae bacterium; assembly: GCA_964613785.1. Classification (GTDB taxonomy): domain Bacteria; phylum Bacteroidota; class Bacteroidia; order Bacteroidales; family VadinHA17; genus LD21. The sequence goes on along the minus strand of CAZTJT010000065.1, from coordinate 5,821 downwards.
TTATATTTTCTGCCGAAGATATACTGGATAAAAAAATAGCCAATGATCCTTTTTTATACAACATTTACCTGGATAATTTACACGAAATACTTACTCAGCTTAATCCGGCACTTCTCAGAGAAATATTTGAAGACACCTTTGCAGAGCTTCATCCTTATTATTCGGATGAAGAAATAATAAGAATGTCGGAATATGATGCATACCATTCAACAAACCTGGATAAGCTGATTGATGATATGACCTCTCTTTTTCTGAAAATATGCTTTTACCGAGACCGGTATCTCGACTATATAACAAGAAAAAAGGATCTGAAATAGCAGGTTAAGCCTTCAGTACTCATTTTAAAGGTTACCATGAATCGCTTTTCTTACCACCGTATGAAGGTATTGTAATATTCATGGCAGGCCGTTTACTGTATTCTGATCTTTTTGCAGTGAAGTTTGCAGAGCGGTATTCGCCAAGATATAAAACACCCGAAAATGAATCACCCTCGAGAATTCCGTCAAAGATGTAGGGAATTGACTGGGCATTTTCATTGTAAAAACTCTGAAGCTTTACCTTGTTGCCTTCAATCCTTCCGGTTATATCCAGCAGTGAGAAAGTGCTTTTATGTGTTCCTTTGATATCATTGCCTTCCTGCCTGCCGAGATAAAGCTTATGCTCTCCCCTGCCCGAATAAAATTCGACGGAGACATCCCACTGACCTGTAAGATCAGCTGCAGGCGGTTCAATGACAATATTCTTTTTCTCATACTTCTGCGACAATATGTTGTAGATCCGGTCTGCCACAATCTTTTCATCGCCAGGCTGCATCATATGTGCACTTATAGATATTGATGTAGTACCTTCCTGTGAATTTGACCTGCCTCCCCCTGTAACAATCCTCGGCTTATTTTCAACAAGTTTTTTTGCCACTTCCTGTCCGGTTATGTTCAACCTGTCGGGATCCCAGCTTATTGAAAGGCGGGCCGTTCGGTTATCCACACCCTGTGGTTCAGTAATCTTTGTTGTAACACCTTCAATTGAAGATACTTTTTTTGAGATATATTCAAGCCATGAGATCCATGTTTTCTCCTCTTCGGGATGATTTCTTTTAACCCAGGTTTCCACGGCTGCAAGCATTCCTATATGTTCCTCTTTCCCGATCTTATTGTCCCTGCCCGGACCGTGATGAGGAGAACTGGCCTGCCATGTGGAGAAAAGAAGATCCTTATTGCCAAGCAGAAGTCCTGCTCCCTGTGGCCCTTTGATAGCTTTACCACCACTGTATGCGACAATGGTGGCACCACGTGTAAGGTGAATATTTGGAATAGTAAGGACCTCGGCAGCTGCATCAACAAGAATAGGAATGTTTTGCTCCCTTGCAACGGCTGCAATATTTTCAATTGACAAGGGCCCTTCATTGTAATCCCTGGGAGCAGCAAAAAGATAAATCATTGCTGTTCGTGAACTGATTGACTTCTTCAGTTCTTCCATCGTATCGACAACTACCAGCTTTACTCCCGCATTTCTCACCGCCGCATCGTACTGATTCCTCGAATAGCGCGGAATAATAACCTCTGTTTTGGTAAATCCTGTAAGATCAGGTATTCTTACCAGTTTTTCAGGGTCGCCTCCGGTAAGACAGGCAACTGTTACATGTTTCAACCCTGCAGCACATCCCGATGATACCATTCCCCATTCTGCACCGGTAAGTTCAGCAAGCCTTTTGCCAACACACATTGCCAGTTCATCAATATATACATAGTTTAAAGCAGCATAGTCAATAGCTTTACGTACCTCCGGCAATTCGATCGAACCCCCTATTGCTGTAAAGGTACCCATGCAGTTTATGACTGGTTCAACGCCTATCGACTGGTATATCTGTGGTCCGATGGCCAAGGCTCCCTTTGCAGGGTTGGCTAAAAGGCCTGCTTCATTTGTTACCTTTTTCTGGCTGGCTGAGGCCATTAGCGGCTCAACCGACATTAAACCTCCTGCTACCGGAATAGCCGATAATGTTTTTATAATTTCTCTGCGCTTCATGTTTTTTCAGTTTGGGATTTCAGAACTAAAATTAATATCATATGGCAATATTTGAGATTTTTTTATGAAATTAGCATATAAAATTATTGTTTTGCATAAATATTTTGTCGTTTATCAATAACAATTTATGAGAAGACATTCTAATAATTTCAATTTCTCACTTTCCAGAGTTGCATTCAAAGGCTTGCAATTGCTCTTTGAGCCACCCGGGTCTGTCGGTGGTAATTCCCCTTACTCCCAGTTCTGTCAGTCTTTTTGCCTCATCCGGATCATTAACTGTCCATGAATATACTTCCAGTTTCATTTCGGTAGCCTTTTTCACAACATCCTCATTTATAAGCCTGTAATTAAGGCTCACACCCTGCAGGCCTGCCTCTTTTACCCTTGCAAAGTTTTCTTCAAGCAGCCCGGATTTATCGCAAAGCCAGTAGCATGGGTATTGAGGAAAAGCTTTCCTGGTTTCTGCGATTGTGGAAAGATCAAAGCAGATGAATGTGAATTTCCTTTTCTCTGAATACTTTGCAACAGTCTCCTTCAGTGATGGCAGCACTTCAGTTCCGCATTTTATTTCTATAACGATCTCTTTTCCGTCAGGGACAGTCCGGATCAACTCATACAGGAAAGGTAGTTTTTCTCCTTTGTACTTTGGATCTTTGAAAGAACCGGCATCAAGGGTTCTGAGAACATCAGAATTTGTATCACTGATCTTATGATCCTGACCGGTAATTCTTACAGTGTTGCCATCATGCGATACAATTATTTTATTGTCCTTCGACAGCCAGATGTCGCATTCAATTGCATCAGCCTTGCTTTTCCAGGCAAGTTTTGCCGAAGCAAGAGTGTTCTCAGGAGCCAGGTATGATTCTCCGCGATGGGCAATTATACTGACCTGTGAATTAACAGATGGTAAAGAAACTATCATACTTATCAAGAACATAATCACTCTTTTCACTACTCGATTTTTTTAGTAAATGATGCTGTGCCTTTTTCATTTTTAAGAAAGTTTGCCAGTCCAAAAATAATAATATAATTGTCCTTCAGGCGATTGCTCAGTAAAAAAGACACAATTAAATTCTTCCATTCTGGTCCGGTTATTTGGTCAATTTTTTTGATACAAAAGTTATACTTTCCGGTTCAAATATCAAAAAAATGGAATTAATTATAAACTTCACAATCAGAAACATTTGCAATTAAGATAAAGATTTCTGAAATACCGGAGCCGATTCTGACGGGCTCCTTAAAATTCTTGCCACATATAGTCAAACTTAATATGAAATATGAATCAATTAGTGTAAATTTGATATGGTCGGGGAAACGATCCGGTAGAAAAGTGATGATTCAAATTTGCTCAGACAGAAAAAGTAATGTTTCACTAATACCATGAGACTCATCATTTATGAAATTGTGATGTGTGGTATTCTCGCAGTGTATACGGGTGGACCATCTTATGCTCAGGAAGATTCCGGCACAAAAAAGGTTGTTGTTATTTCGGTTGATGGATCAATAAATCCATCAAGCGCTGAATATATTAATTCAGGTATTGAACATGCACGTGAAAAAGATGCTGAATGTCTGGTTATAAAACTGAATACACCCGGTGGTCTGTTAAAATCGACCAGGATAATTGTTGCAGACATTCTCGAGTCTGAGGTTCCAGTCGTAGTATTTGTTTACCCCGGGGGATCACAGGCGGCTTCAGCAGGGGTCTTTATAACCCTTGCTGCACACATTGCTGCGATGGCACCCGGCACCAATATCGGAGCAGCGCATCCTGTGACCATGCAGGGACAGCAGGATTCCATTATGAACGAAAAAGCGACAAATGATGCCGCAGCATTTATCAAGTCAATAAGCGAGAAACGGTCACGCAACATCAAATGGGCCGAAGATGCAGTGCGTAAAAGTTTATCGATTACCGAAACTGAAGCAATGCAAGGAAACGTTATCGACATAATAGCCAATTCCGTAAATGAACTGCTTGAAATGACTGACGGCAGAGAAGTAACCTTATTAGACGGAAAGAAGGTATTGGAGACAAAGGATGCCGAGGTGATTGAAATCGACATGAATTTCAAACAGAAGATTCTTGGCTTACTTAGCGATCCTAATATCGCTTATATCCTGCTGATGATTGGAATATATGGAATTATGTTTGAGCTGTATAATCCGGGAGCAATATTTCCTGGTGTAATAGGAGGAATAAGTATAATCCTCGCTTTCTATTCATTACACACTTTGCCGGTAAACTATGCAGGTTTGGCATTAATAATATTTGCAATAATCCTGTTTCTAGCAGAAATAAAAATTGTAAGCCATGGTCTGCTGGCAATTGGCGGAGTCATTTCATTAATCCTCGGATCAATAATGCTTATTAATACTGAATCAACTATGGAAGTGATCAAAATTTCCTGGCAGGTAATTCTGATAATTGTCATTCTGACTGTTGCTTTCTTCATATTTGCAATAGGTTTTGGAATAAAAGCACAGAGGAGCAAGCCCACTACCGGGATTGAAGGTATGATCGGAGAAACCGGAGAGGCATTAACCAACCTGGAGCCTGAAGGACAAATCAGAGTTCATGGAGAGGTATGGAATGCAGAGAGTCTGGAGGGTTCTGTCAATAAAGGAGAAAAGGTTAAAGTTGACCGCGTTTCAAATCTTAAATTGATGATACGAAAAACAAAATAAAAACAAAATGAAAGGGTAATAACCATGGAGCAAACATCTTACACACTATTAATAACGGGAATAGTATTCCTGTTGATTATTCTTGCAAGTGCCATACGGATCTTACGTGAGTATCAACGCGCTGTAATCTTCCGTTTAGGAAGACTGATTAAAGTCAAGGGACCCGGTCTGATCCTGCTCATCCCTGTCGTTGACAGGATGGTCAAGGTAAGTTTGAGAACAGTTGTGATGGATGTTCCTCCACAGGATGTAATCACAAAAGACAATGTATCAATAAAAGTGAACGCAGTAGTTTATTTCAGGGTAATGCAGCCCGAGAAAGCGATCGTGGAAGTAGAAAACTATCTGTTAGCCACTTCCCAGCTATCACAAACAACACTGAGAAGCATACTGGGGCAATCGGAGCTTGATGAGTTACTCTCACAGCGTGACAAGATAAACCATGAGCTGGCAAAAATAATAGATAATCAAACTGAACCGTGGGGAATTAAAATATCAATGGTTGAGGTTAAGCATATTGACCTGCCACAGGAGATGCAGCGTGCAATGGCAAAACAGGCTGAAGCTGAAAGAGAACGGCGGGCAAAAGTCATCCATGCTGAGGGTGAATTTCAGGCCAGTCAAAGGCTTTCAGATGCTGCCAGTATAATAAGTCAGAATCCTTCAGCATTGCAGCTGCGATTTCTGCAAACCCTTACAGAAGTAGCTTCAGAGAAAAGCTCAACGATAGTTTTTCCTGTTCCTCTTGATATCATTTCAGCTTTCCTGCCGAAGGAAAAGAAATAAGTGACTTGCTACCAGAATCTTTCCATAGCCCCCAGTCCGAACAATGCAAAATCATATTTGACAGGATCCTTTTCATCAAAGCTTCTTAATACTGCATCCAGTTCTGCTACTGCCTTTGCGTCGTTTTGTTTCCGTTTAAGCATGCCAAGTTTCCTGGCTACATTACCTGAATGGATGTCAAGGGGGCATGATAATATTGATGGAGAAATGGACTCCCATAAGCCAAAATCGACTCCTTTATTATCTTTTCTCACCATCCATCGCAGGAACATGTTTATCTTCTTCGCCGCCGATCCTTTGAACGGATCCGACACATGCCTTT
>CAZTJT010000064.1:0-11441 GCA_964613785.1 uncultured Rikenellaceae bacterium | reverse complement strand
GAGTTTATCCCGCCCACGCGGGACCATCTCTTCTTAAATAGCCTTCATAAGGCAGCGGCAAAAATAATAATTAAACATTATTAAAAACCCTGTATACGAAAAAAATAACCTGCTTTTGTTTTGATACCATCCCTGAATGAATTTATTTTGCAAAACCACTGAAATACCAGAAACACAATTAAAATTAACAGCGTGAACAGACATAATTTGAATAGTATGAACAGTGAAAATTTTTCTCTTCAGGGCTGATCCATCTTACAATTTGAAAATAATTAAAGACAAATGAAAACTTTTTACAAAATGTTATTTATCAGCGGATTGTTTGCAGCTATTTTAACTGCCTGCAAGAGTAAACCGGAAACAGATAAGAACAATCCATTTTTTTCAGAATACGCTACACCTTTTAACGTTCCTCCATTTGAAAAAATAATGGCACGGCATTATATGCCCGCCTTTGAAAAAGGAATGGAAGAAGGAAGGAAAGACATTCAGCGTTTAATTAAAAACCGAGAAGAACCCAATTTTGAAAACACAATTGGGGCTCTCGATAAAGCAGGCGATCTGCTGACAAAGGTCTCTTCAGTCTTCTTCGCACAGGCTTCTGCAAATACAAGCGACTCCCTGAAGACTATTGAAATTGAAATATCTCCCAGGCTTGCAGGGTACAATGATGAAATAAGGCTTAATCCTGATCTTTTCAAAAGAATCAAAAAAGTATATGATACTCAGGAAAGTCAGAATCTTACTCCGGAACAGAAATTCATTCTCGAGAACCTATACAAGGAATTTGTGAGGAACGGTGCTAACCTGAGCAAACAGGACCAGGATACGCTGAAAAAGATTAACCAGAGAATTTCAGTGTTAAGCGTAAAATTCAGTCAGAATGTTCTTGAGGAAACGAATAATTACAAACTTTTTGTTGACAAGGATGGTCTGGCAGGGCTGCCCGGTCCGCTGGTTGATGCCGCGTATGAAGCAGCCAGGGCAGCGGGCAGAGAAGGACAATGGGCTTTTACAACCCACAGGCCAAGTATATTTCCGTTCCTTCAGTATTCCGAAAACAGGGATTTGCGGCGTGAATTGTTCAATGCCTATATAAATCGGGGAAATAATGGAAACGAATATGACAACAATCAGGTACTTGCTGAAATCGTAAAGCTGAGGGCACAGAGGGCAAAGTTGTTGGGTTACAAGTCGCACTCTGATCTGGTGCTCGAACCACGTATGGCCAAAAACCCGGGTAATGTTTACAATCTGCTTAACAATCTATGGAACAAGGCAATACCTGTAGCAATGAATGAGGTTAAGGAGATGCAGAAAATAATCGACCGTGAAGGAGGTAAATTCAAACTTGAACCTTCTGACTGGTGGTATTATGCCGAAAAGCTGAGAAAGCAGAAATATGATCTGGACGATAATCAACTCAGGCCATATTTTAAGCTTGATAATGTTCGTGAAGGGGTTTTTACCTGTGCGAACAGACTTTATGGAATCACCTTTGAACCAATACCCGGCTGTCCATTACCACATCCTGAGGCCCAGGCATATGAGGTTAAAGAGGAAGACGGAACGCATATAGGTGTGCTGTACCTCGACTTCCATCCGCGTGAAAGCAAACGGCAGGGTGCATGGTGCGGCACCTACAGAAATTATCATATTGCTGACGGGAAGGCAATTACTCCTGTTGTAACAGTTGTCTGCAATTTTACTCGTTCAACGGGCGATCTGCCAGCTCTTCTAAACCTTGAAGAGGTAGAGACTCTGTTCCATGAATTCGGACACGCCCTTGAAGGGCTTTTCTGTAAAAACGCCTATAACATTTCATATATAGCATGGGATTTTGTTGAACTGCCTTCACAGATAATGGAACACTGGGTCACTGAACCTGAACTGCTGAATGTATATGCCCGTCATTATAAGACAGGCGAACCTATTCCTTCCTCACTGGTTAAAAAACTCGAAAAAAGCCAGTACTTCAACCAGGGATTTATAAATGTTGAGCTGCTCGCTGCTTCAATGCTTGATCTGGCATATTATACACTTGAACATCCGGCGATAGTTGACATTCAGAGCTTTGAGAAAGATTATTTCAAAAAAATAGGGCTTATCCCTGAAATAGTATCGCGTTACAGGAGTACTTATTTCCTTCATATTATTGACGGTTATGACTCGGGGTATTACAGCTATACATGGGCTGCTGTGCTCGATAACGATGCTTTTGAGGCATTTAAGGAAAAAGGTGTCTTCAACAAATCGGTAGCAGAATCTTTTCGCCGGAACATATTGGAGAAAGACGGTACGATGGATGCCATGCAGATGTATATTAACTTCCGTGGCAGTGAACCTAAGATAGAGCCACTACTCAGAAACAGAGGGCTTATTTAAATGCCTTTTCCACCTGTTCAAGGGTGACTCCCAGTATTTCCCTGGCAGTTTTATCGAGAAGTGATACGTCTCCTGTCAGATGGACAGTGATCTGATCATGTGTTATGCTTTCTCCGGGCTTCAGGCGTGCAGCAGGCGATGATGTCTCGAGCTCATAAAAAGGTCCCATCTGAGAACCGTCAGCCAGAGGTCCGTCGTTATAGGAGTTATAGACATCACCAGAAAAAGGATCCTTCTGTATTTCCCATGAAGAATTCACGTAATCTGATCTGGTTTCAGGTACCCTGCAGAATAAAAATGTAAGGGCTTTATTGTCAGAATCATAACTTCCAAGTACCCCTGTAGCTCTCTGCTGGTTAATACCGATTTTGCCCCGGCTTTTTCCATCAGCCCTGAAGTATATCCTGTTGTCAGTAATCCTGAGTCGATCGGGTGATATTTTACCGAAATAGGTGTCATTAACCGGTACCCCAAGATCCTTTTCATCACCTGGTTTTATCGGGATAATCACAACTACCGATGGTGAAGGATTGAACATTCCAAGCATCCATACAGAAAGAAGACCGGTCTCTTTGGTCCATTCCCTGGTTCCTTCATTAATCAGTTTATTCTCAGACCTATAGGCTACACAGTTAAGACCGTCAGATTTTAAGCCGGTTAGCTTTTTAAGTTGGCCTTCAGAAAGCAGGGTGACATTCCTTTCAATCCCCAGCCTGAAAACCGATCCGCTGTAATTCTTAATTTCAGCGCTTTTTGAGAAACTAACCGAGGTGTCGGTCTTTCCGGTTATGTGAAATGGTTCGGTATCAATAAAAGCAGGAGTTTGCCAATTGTCATAGACAAAGTCGTCTCCCTGTTTGAAAAAGATCGCGAACTGTCCTCCTTCAGGGCCGAGCCATATCCTTTCCTCTCCGCCAAATGCATTGATATGAGGTACTCTTCTCCCGGAAGAGATCAGATCATGATTGATCCATCCAAAACTATAACCGTTATATCCTTCCGAAGTGCTAGTCATTACTCTTCCCTGCCAGGCAGGAACAACAGCTACTGATGATTTCCCTTTCCTTAATTCAATAATATCGACATGTTTTTTAAGGAAATCGAGGTTATACCCGTAAATTTTTACAGAATCTGTTATCATGGTTCCGTCTGTTTGGTTAATGGTACTCTTCTTATCCCCGCTTCTGCAGGAAAGAAGGTAAACAAATGCACATGCTAAAATTATTATTTTATTCATTTCTATAGTAGGTTTTATTGATGCATTTCATTTGAAGGTCGTTTTCTTTTAATTGCCGGATACTTATATCGTCTCCAGAAAGGCAAGGTTGTGAGTGAAGTGTATCTTATAATGTAATGAATCGGTTTGAATCCCATTGCCCGGTGGACGATATTGTACAGTACCGCAGAGATCAAAATCATGACTATTACACTGAGGATCTGGGATGAAATTTTCCACCACCATACATCGGGGGATATGTCAAATTTATCGAGTAAAAAAATTATCAGGGCTGCATTTGCAGTTGTAATGAGAAATATAAGCCCCGCAGCCATTCCATGGGCAGTTTCGATAGCCCTTTCAGGGCAGTTATTCATGCACCTCATACAGCTTTCACAGGTAAGTTTCCAGTAAGGCCTGTTGTTTACCAGTTTGATTGATGAAGTGGGACATTCTCTGAGGCAGAGTCCGCAATTATTGCAATGATTACTGGCAATGAAAGTCTTTGCAAGGAAATATCTTCCTCCGATATAGTAACCTAGGGATATTGGACTGATTAACAGATCTAAAGGCAGGCTCACGAGGCCGCGCCACACTTTTTCCCCTTCAAAAAGCTTTTTAGCAAATCTTCTTACAATTCTTTCGCAGCGCCTCACTATTGATTCAACTACCCTCTTCTTAAGTCCCGGGTGAAGAGAAATCCAGTTAGATGGCAGATCTACCGGTCTGAAGCCAATGCATTTGTATCCTTTTATCCAAAGTATAAGGGCTGGTATTATCAGGGCCATTCCGCTTATACCGGGCATGAATTTTTTGTAAAGTTTCATGCCAGCCCTTGTATTAAGTACGAAAACCTCTTTACCAAGACCTTTTGGAAAGCCTGTAACAAACCTGATCATGATAGGAGCAGGATTGAATCCATGTGTAGGATACGAAAAACCAATAAGGGGATGCTCATTTTTATCGGGTAAAATCAGGTTTGCCTGTTTATCAATTTCCTGTACTATTGCTTTAATGCCCATTTTTTCAGCTTCTTCCGCAATCCAGTATGAAGATGCAAGTGCATTCCCGGTGCCGGAAAAACAATAGATGTATAGTGAATCCCATTTTCGAGCCATCGTTTACTAACTGAAAATTCTTCGGGAAATAATAAGCGAACACTAAGATATTGATAATTGATTTGATCTAAAAATGAATTGAATGATACACAAAAAGAATTAACCTGTATAGAAGTCGTGATTTTAATATTTCTTTGCATTGAAACAGGCGATAACTATTTAATAATCTACATTGGGAACAAAATGTCTGAACCATCATTATCAGTAAAAAACATCTGCGGATTGGATCCATTTGAGATCATTGATGCGGTATCTCATTTTTATCCCATGAACATAGATCAGGCAATAGCTGTTGCAAACAGTGTTTACAAAAAGGGAATAACTGATTTTCTCGAGATAAAATCGATCCCTAAGAAACTTAGAATGGTCCTTAATAATGAATTTCGGATAGGCACATTTAAACCGGTTTTAGAGGACTTTTCTACTGACGGATCAGTTAAGTATTTATTCAGGAGCTCTTCAGGTGTGGAATATGAAACTGTTTTTATTCCCGGCATTAAAAGGAATACAGTTTGTGTATCCACACAGTCGGGATGCAGGATGGGGTGCCTGTTTTGTGCTACCGCCGGCTACGGCTATCATGGAAATCTGACAGCCGGGGAGATTATAAATCAGGTTATCAGCATTGCTGAGGCAAAAAAAGTTAATCATGTGGTTTTCATGGGGATGGGAGAACCCATGGATAATCTTTCCGGTTTGCTGAAAGCTGTTGAAATACTTACAGCAGGGTGGGGTCTTGCTATCAGTTCGGGAAACATTACTGTTTCGACTGTCGGGATTAAACCGGGGATAGTCGAATTTCTGGAAAAAACCAGGTGCAATCTGGTTCTAAGCTTATTCTCCCCTTTCAGTGAGGAGCGGCAGAGAGTGATTCCGGTCGAAAAGGCATATCCTGCGGAGGAAATTATCGGCATAATGAAATCCTTTCCTACTGATAAAAAGAGAAGGTTCAGCATTGCCTATGTTATGATACGCGATCTGAATGATACTGACACTCATCTTGACAGGTTGAAGAGGCTGTTTCACAAATCAAGGGTAAGGATAAATCTGTTGCCTTATCACACTATTGCAGATGATCCGAATCTACCTTCTCCGCCTGAAAAGATGAATTATTTCAAACACGAACTTGTTATGTCCGGGATTTCTGCCTCGATCCGGAAGTCGAGGGGAAGAGACATAAATGCTGCCTGCGGCCTTCTGGCAGGAGGGCACAAAACAAGTTAAATTTGATAATCATATAGTGTTGCCGGCAGCTAGATGTTTAAAAGCTGGAACATGTATTCATCAATATAGCCATCAGAGGTTTTTATCCAGTCTCTCTTAATGCCTGACTGGACGAATCCCTGCTTTTTGAACAGATCCATGCTTTCGCAATTATTTGCCAGAATGTTGCAATAAAGCTGGTGAAGCTGAAGCGTTTTAAAGCAATAATCTATGAGGCATCTGAGCGACATGGAAGCATAGCCTTGTCTGCGGTATTCCTCATTTGCAATGAGGATGCCAAGACCTGCTCTTTTATGATAAGGATCAAAGTCAAAAATGTCGATTGTTCCAATGGTCATATTATCGGCTATATGGTCGATCATGAATCTCATCTGGCCTGTTTCATAAATACTTCTGTGTGAATTCTCGAGATATCTTCTTAAGGTATATCTTGAATAGGGAGCAATTGTGTTGCTTATAAGCCATTGGGCTTCATTATTTTCCCACTTGTACAATAGTTCAAGATCTTCTGGTTCCAGGGCTCTCAGCCTTATTTTTTTATATTCCATTTTATATCTCTCAATTTGGATTATTTATTTTCTGAGATTGGAATTTCCCTGATAAAAGCATCGCTGAAATCCTTTTTTACATTTACCAGAGCCTCTTTGGCTTCAGCTATTGATGGGAATTCACCATAAAAATACCTGTACCATCCGTCTCCATGCACGATTTCCCTCACTCCCTTATAGCCTTTAAAGATACGATCTATGATCAGCGGACCACGTGAGGCCTGCAGCTGTATGGTAAATACTCTTCTGGCATTTATGTTTTTAACCACCGGTACAGGTTCTGCAATTGAAGATGATTGGTTGTCAAGGTCATTTTGATTGACGATATATGCATCGTTAAGGCCCTGTTCTTTGGCATATTCGACGTATTTTTCTGCATCTGCCCTGTTGCTGAAAACTCCCACAGTGTAATAATTAAGAGAATCTGTTTCGACAACTCTGATGAAAAGCATATCGTCTTTTATCACCCTGTTGAAATATGCAGGATCGATCCTCTTGGGTGTTTTCATCAGAACCACGCTGAATCTCATGGAGTAGGAGGGTCTTAACTGTCCCGGAGTGAAAGCTTCATGCCGTATTACAACACCTGTTTGCGGATTGACGATTCCAAAAGTTACACGGCGGTTATATTTTCGTCCTTCGGGATTATCAGTCCCATCAGGGTTGAAATTAATAGCAACCGGATTTGATTCTCCGAATGATTTTTTAATAAATATGGTATTTTCGATACCTGATGAAGTGTAGTAATCAATTACAGCCTGGGCGCGTTTGTCGGCAAGTCTCCTGTTGAATTCACTGCTTCCCTTAGCGTCGGTATAGCCTGCAATTTCCACTGTAAGCCCCGGATTATTAAGCAGAATCTTTCTAATAGATTCGAGAGTTGGTTTTACATCCTCACTGATTTCATAGCTGCTAAAATCAAACAGGATATTCTTTATTGAAAGGAATTCACCCGAAGCGACCCTGATAGGCACAAGAACTGGGTTGACCGGTATAAAGTTACCTCCGTAGTACAAAGGCAGGCTGAGGTTTATAGTATCTGTGACATAACCATCATGACTGGCCAGCACTTCATAGTCGCCTGGTTTTATGTTGAATGAGAATGAACCGTCTTTTCCAACTGAGGTATTCTGGAATACTTCACCGGTTTTTATGTTGGTGACCGTAATAAGCGAAAGTCTTGGATTGACTTCGAGTCCATCCTCCAGTTTTATGGTTCCTGCTGCTCTTGTAAGTTCGTCAGCAGGATTAACGGCAACAATGGCATAAATGTTTCTGGTTTTTTCTTTCTCGTCATAACGGGATGCTATAAATCCCGGTGCATTATTATTCAGAATGAAGTATGTATTTTCAAGGACACTGTTAAATGCGTAGGGCATGGCAACAGGCTGTGTCCATGATCCCCCTCTGGCAGTTGATCTGAAGACATCATGGCCTCCCATGCTGATATGACCCTTTGAACTGAAAATAAGTGCATCTTCCTCAGGATCATAGAATGGAGTAGTTTCATCATAAGGAGTATTGATAACATTTCCGCAATTTATCGGACGTCCCCATGTTCCGTCTTCAAGCCTTTGTGATATCCATATGTCAAGTTCACCTTCTCCTCCGGGTCTGTTGCTTGCGAAATACATTGTCTTTCCGTCAGGAGTGATAAATCCATGGTCTTCCCAGTAGATGGAGTTTACATACTTCCCGACGCTTTTTATACGCGACCAGATGGTATCAGTTCTCTGACTCATGTAAAGATTGCCGTCATCTCCGTCATTCATAAACAGAATTAGTGTTTTTCCGTCACCTGTTATGGAATTAGAATAGAATCTGTCAAATCCCCCGAGCTGTCGTGTGATGTTAGATGGAATCTTCCATTCTTTACCTGATTTATATGAGCAATAGATCTGGGTTTTACCTTGTTGTCTGACAGTAAAAACAAATACTGAATCATTTTTTGCAAGCACAGGATTGCAGGCTCCTGGGTAGTCAATGAGCCATGGGGCAAAAAGGTCTGAAATAATTCTCAGAGGTTTCTTTTTCATTTCCAATGCATATCTGCAGTTTCTTATCTGCAGGTCAATAAAATCGGCTTGTAATGATTCCTCACCCGTAAGTTTCTTTTTCGCTTCTGCATAAAGCAACAGTGCTTTTTCCAGACTGTCGTTCTGATGGTAGGCAATTGCCAGGTAAAGGTAAGTGTCTGGTGGAGCAAGGTTTCCTGCTTTTTTATATTCCTTTGCATTGGCGGCAACATTTTTTGAGGCTTTCTTCAGCAGCTCAAGTGCTTCAGCTTTTTTACCATCCATATTCAAATAACATATCCCCAGCTTTGCAGCAATATTGTTGTTACCGGGGTTGGCTTTTAGCAGGGGCTCATATAAAGATGCTGCCCTTTCATAATCTTTATCATAGTAGTAAAAATTATCAGCACTCTGAATAGGGCTAAGGCGTTCCTTGTCTGCAGGTTCCTGGGCTGTCGATGACATAATGCATGCTGACAGTACTGAAAAGACAATAAAGTGTTTCATTATGCGGTTGCTTTTCATTTTCCTTATGTTTTTAAATGCTGATAGTAAGAACAGCAAATTACTTTTTTACATGCTCCTCAAAATCTGTCAGAAAGATCATTTATTATCCACAATCACAATCACTTCTCTTACAAATGCATCCTCAAAAGCTTTTATCTGCGGCCGCTGCATAGCTTGTTTTGCTTCAGTATAGGTTGTGAATTTCCCGTAAAAATAATGGTACAGGCCGTCAATTTCCTTTAGTTCCCTTATATCGCTCAAGCCAGCGAATACATTTCTAATGTTTAATGGTGTCTGAGTAGCTTTAAGCTGAATAGTATAGTATTTCTGTTCTTTAACTGGGCTTTCATCTGTGATTCTTGAGACCTTTTTGATGAAAAGATCATTTTCATATCCTTTGCTTATCAGATAATCTCTGTGAGCGTATGCCTTATCCTTCGAATCAAATATGCCTGTTGAATATCGGTAAAACTGATCGTTTTTATTGTAGTAGACTTTTATATCGTTAACATATTTGAAATAGGTGATGTCGACAGGATTGTAGAGTGCCATGACCTGGACTGTATAGTAAAGAATGGTTGTATCGGCAAAGTCATCATCAGTAATATCTGATACTTTGAGATCTTTAATCAGGATACTGGGGTCGACAGACTCGACATTGGGAATGCTGGAAAGGTCGACTTTTTTATAGGTAGTTGATCCTGGGGCTGATGGGTATTTTTCAAGTATTACATCCCGTATGTTTATTATTTTTTCGTGTAAGCCGGCAACAACCGATGTGTCAATTGTTTGTGAATAAAAACCAGGAGGGCCTGAAAACAGAAGTCTGAACTTCCCTGGTGAAACAATGAAATTGTAATTTCCTGTTCCTGCTTCGGGATTGCTTACCTGGATAGTTTCTCCATTTACCCTGTTGATAAGTGTAACAGTAAAGGTTTCATCGTAGGTTACTGTCGTATCGCGAAGGCTGAGCTTACCTCTTATTTCAAAAATCCTGTTCAGGTCGGCGTTTGTAAGTGTAATGTAAAAGATATCCTTTTCCTTATAGTCGGTGACCATAGAATAGAATCCATTCAGGTCATTATTAAAAGGTTGAAAGAACCTGTCGTCATCTGTGGTGTTAATGGGTGATCCAAGATTTTGTGGAGTATCCCAGGTTGTTCTGTTACCGGTACTTCTGTATATGTCAAATCCGCCCATTCCGTTATGTCCCTCCGATGAAAAATAAAGGAGTGAGTCATTCAGGGTTATGAATGGAGTATCTTCGTTATAGACTGTATTAATAGTTGAGCCCAGGTTGATGGCAGGTCCCCAGTCGCCGGAAGCATCCCTCTCAGAAAGATAAATATCAAGTCCGCCTTTCCCTCCATCCCTGTTGCTGGTAAAATAAAGCCTTTTACCGTCAGCTGAAATTGACGCATGTGATTCGTAATACTTGGTATTGATATTCCTGTTTAGTTTTTGAATAGGGTTCCACCGGTCATTTTTGTATTCTGAAAAATAGATATTACCGTCGTAATTATCTGTCTTATAAAGAAAAAGCAGGGTGCCGTCGCTGTTAAGGGAGCATGAGGAACAATCTTCTCCGGCCTGGAGAGTTCTGGTTATATCAACAGGTACCTGCCATTTACCGTTCACCTTCCTGGAGAACATTATTGCATTCACGCTTCCCCTGCGTTCAGTATAGACAATTGTATTACCGTCAAAGCTGACAGCCGGATTAATGTTTAATGAGCCTTGTGTGAAAGATGGAGATAAAATAGTTTTATTTATTTTAAATGGAGCTTCGATGTTGCTCATTGCATTTTTAATGGATTGTACCTCCTGGTCGACGAAAGGCAGATTCTTCATACCCCCCCTGGATTCTGTTTGAAGAGCAAGGTTTTTGAATTTACTGAAGGTTTCCAGAGCTTTTTCCAGTTCATTGTTTACCATATATGCCTTTGCCAATGCGAAATATGCATCAAGTGGAGCTCTTTTCTCCCTGAATGATGAGGACTTTGATTCATACGTTGCATTCTTTACAGCTTCTTCCAGATAAGGAATTGCTTTTCCCTTTTCACCTTCAATATTAAGGTAACAGTTGCCTATTTTGTACTTGATATTATAATTATCAGGCTTTTCCAGAAGGAGATAAAGCGGATTTGCAAGTTCGTATTCTTCAAAAAGATTATATGACTCTGCCTTGATAAAAATCTTTTTCTTCTCGGAATTCGACTGAGCTGTTGCAGCAACAGAAGTAATAACCAGAATTAATAGCGTGAGAAAAATGCTATATATTTCTGCCCTGATTTTAATCATCATAACAAATATAATAATTTTGAAAATCCATATTTCAGGCTAACTTTATTTTTATCCGAAGATTACTCGGCAGAGATATCCTTATTACCTCCATCACTGCTTTCTCTGTAAATGTAATAATTGCCTG
>CAZTJT010000063.1:4989-11585 GCA_964613785.1 uncultured Rikenellaceae bacterium | reverse complement strand
GCATAACCTGTGTAATGTAGATGAATTACCATCAAAATAAAACCGCAGGTCGGGCTTACGATTAAGAGTGTTACTATTAATTAAAATTTTATGTATATTTGCATTCAGTATGCATAATTACATATGATAATCGGACGAAATATTACGGGGCATTTGAGAAGAATGCTGGATAAATTTCCGGTTGTCTCAATAACAGGACCAAGACAATCGGGTAAAACAACCCTGTTAAGATCAGCCTTTGATGATTATAAATATTTTAATCTGGAGCGGCCGGATACAAGGGAAATGGTAGCGGCCGATCCAAACGGTTTCCTGAAAAACGCCGGCGACAGGGTGATATTTGACGAGGCACAAAACCTGCCTGAGCTCTTCAGTTATTTACAGGTTGTCGCGGATGAAAAAAAAACCAGCGGTCAATACATCCTCTCAGGTTCGCAGAGCTTTATCCTGAATGAGAAAATAAGCCAGACGCTCGCAGGAAGAGTCAGTGTAAATACCCTGCTTCCTTTTGACATTGCCGAAATCCGTAGCTTCAGTGCACCTGAACCCTCACAACTTATCCGCAACGGATTTTACCCGCGTATTTATGATCAGAAAATTGATCCTGATGATTTCTATCCATCATATATTCAGACATATATTGAGAGGGACATACGCACATTGAGATCGGTTGAAAACCTCAGGAACTTTACCCGGTTCCTGGGATTGTGTGCCGGCAGGACAGGCCAGATACTCAATCTCACATCTCTTGCCGGCGATGCAGGCATAGCAGTGAATACCGCAAAAGCATGGCTGTCGCTTCTTGAATCGAGTTACGTGATTTACCTGCTTCAACCATATCATAACAATTTTAATAAGAGGATAATAAAATCACCTAAGCTCTATTTCTATGATACAGGTGTAGCATCATCTCTTTTAAGAATAACGGGGCCCGAAATGTTAAGCACTCATTACCTGTACGGGGCGCTGTTTGAAAATCTGGTTATAAGTGAGATAATCAAGTGGCAGGTGCATGCCGGCAAACGTCCTTCGGTGTATTACTGGCGCGAGAGCAATGGCAGTGAGATCGATTGTATTATAGAGAGTGCAAACGGCATCATCGCAATCGAGATAAAGGCCGGTATGACTTTTACGGCTGATTTTCTGCGTAATCTTAAACTCTTTCCTTCAGAGGAAAAGAAAAAAAGAATCCGGAAGATGTTGATTTATGGAGGTACCGACGAAAGTACCATCAGTGGAATTGAAATAATATCCTGGAATAAATTCGTGGATTCAGTGCTCAGTGTGCAATGACTTTGAATTGAAAAGTCAGATCACCTGAATTATGGAACTCATGTTTTGCCTGTTATTGTTATCCGCATCACTCTGTTCAGACTCTGGGTACACCTGTGGTTGAATAATATAGGCGGCAGGCGACGGGCGGAAGGCGGTAGTTCCCTGGTACTCGGTATTTGTTCCTTTCTGAAATAAAAATAATTAAAAATATATTATATATTTGTACTTTTAATAATCATGATATTTAAAAGTATTAGTTTATATTATCATGTTCAAAAGAGAACAAATATTCAGAGGACTTGGGAATGAGAGTGCGTTTTTATGGGGACCCAGACAAACGGGAAAAAGCACTCTTCTTAAAATGCTTTTCCCTGAAGCAATATATTTTGATCTTCTTCTTGCGACAGAATATGAGCGGTTACTTCGCAACCCTTCTTTGCTGAGGGAAACAATTGAAGCCGACAAAAGCAACAAACTGATAATAATCGATGAGATACAGCGGATTCCCCGGTTGCTTAATGAAATACAATGGCTTATTGTAAATCGCGGCAGACGGTTCATTCTGAGCGGGTCAAGCCCCAGGAAGATCATTAGGTCGGATGGAAATCTGCTTGGCGGCAGAGCATTGAGATATGAGCTATACCCGCTGATATATAAAGAGATACCTGACTTTGACCTTATAAAAGCATTGAATAATGGCCTGTTGCCGCGTCACTACCTATCCGGAAACTCAGCCAGGATGAATTCGGCATATGTTGGCAACTACCTCAGGGATGAAATAATGGCAGAAGCCAGAATAAGAAACCTGAATACCTTTTCACATTTCCTTGAAATGGCTGCCTTTTCAAACGGGGAAATGGTAAACTATTCAAATATAGCTGCCGACTGCGGGGTCAGTCCCCCTACAGTAAAGGAATACTTCCAGATACTTGAGGATACAATGATAGGACGGTTCGTCCCCTCCTTTCAGAAAAAACCAAAACGAAGAGTCATCCTTTCGCCGAAATTCTATTTCTTCGATGTGGGTCTTGCCGGGTATCTCCTTAAGCGTGGAAGGATCATTCCCGGAAGCGAAGCCTTCGGCAAGGCATTCGAACACTATATCTTTCATGAAATCTATTCCCATAGCCATTATTCTGATCTTAAATACCAGATAAGCTACTGGCGCACTGTCTCTCAAATCGAGGTTGATTTTGTCCTTGGCGAAAATGAAGTTGCTGTGGAGGTTAAAGCAACTGATATGGTACTTCCCAGGCATTTAAAGGGGCTCAGAAGCTTTGCAGAAGAATACAATGTGAAGCGGCTTATTGCGGTATCCAATGATCCGTACCCACGTAAGTCAGAAGGTATTGACATACTCCCGTGGAAGGAATTTCTTGACAGGCTCTGGGATGGGGAGATTATCAGATAAATGCAAGGTCAGATGAGTTTTATAATCAGACCTGCAATTAGGAAGTCATGCAGTCGTGTTGAAGACTGCGAAGCTGTCCTAAATCCACTGACGATCCTGACCGAGGTGTCAGGATGTCAGGGCTTGCACTGACGTTGCGGTCAGTACAAGCCCGACTGTAGCGTCGTGACAGGTCTTGAAGTCTTGTGGTCCGTTTAATCCTGAGCCTTAATATAGTTAAAAACAAAAAATACAAGATGAACATAACAATCGTTGCCGGAGCACGACCCAATTTCATGAAAATAGCACCGGTCATTCATCAGATCGAAAAAGCCGCAAAAGCCGGTCATAATCTTACATACAGGCTGGTACATACCGGACAACATTATGATAAAAATTTGAGCGACAATTTCTTTAAGGACCTTGATATCCCTGAACCCCATATTAACCTCGAGGCAGGCAGCGGAACCCAGGCTGAACAGACTGCCGCCATAATGATTGGCTTTGAAAAAGAACTTTTCAGCAATCCATCCGACCTGGTGATAGTCGTCGGCGATGTCACCTCCACCATGGCCTGCTCAATCACTGCCAAAAAACTCAATACCAAAGTTGCACACATCGAAGCGGGAATACGCTCATTCGACCTTTCAATGCCCGAAGAGATAAACCGAATGGTGACCGACAGCATCACCGACTATTTCTTCACAACATCGGAATTCGCCAACGAAAACCTTCGCAGATCAGGTGTTCCGGATGAAAGGATTTTCTTCGTCGGCAATGTAATGATCGATACTCTCCTGGCAAACAGATCGCGATTCAGAAAACCTGTCCTGTGGGATCAGCTCGGACTCAAGGATAAACAATTCATTATTGTCACTCTTCACCGTCCCGTCAATGTTGACAATCCGGATAACCTTGCAAGGCTTCTCACGGCAATTACTGATTCAGCAAAGGGTCTTCGGGTTATATTTCCGGTACATCCAAGGACCAGGAAAGTCATGCAGTCGTGCGGTCTTGTTGAGGACTGCGAAGCAGGACGAAATCCACTGACAATCCTGACTGAGGTGTCAGGATGTCAGGGCAAGCCCGACCGTAGCGTCGGGACGGTCTTGTTGAGGACTGCGAAGCAGGACGAAATCCCGACCTTAGAGTCGGGACAGTCAGGCAGTTTTTCAGTCTCTGAAAATACAGATCATCCTTTACAACAGTCAGAAGATCATCCCTTTTCCCCCTCTCCTCATCTCTCATCCTCCTCTTCTCCCCTTCCCCCCCTAGCCCCCTCTGCTTCTCTCCACCTGACCGAACCTCTTGGTTATTTGGAATTCAATTACCTTGTCGAGCGTGCCTTCGCGGTCATAACCGATTCGGGAGGAATCACGGAGGAGACTACAGTGATGGGGATACCGTGCCTTACCCTGCGCGACAGCACCGAGAGGCCTGAAACATGCACCATTGGAACAAATGAGCTTATCGGTACTGATCCGGGAAAAATAAAACCGGCGATGGAAAGGTTGTTTGCCGGGGAGTGGAAGAAAGGTGGCATTCCGGAGAAGTGGGACGGTAAGGCGGCTGAGAGGGTGGTGGAGGTACTTATTGACTTAGAGACGAAGGGACGGAGGGACGAAGGGACGGAGGGACGGAGGGACGAAGGGACGGAGGAATTAGGATTTCTTTAAATATTTTTATAAAAAAAAGTGCTAAACGTTTAAATCGCTGCAAAAATGAAAATCAGAACACACAAAGAACTGGAAGTCTACCAGTTGGCATTTAATGCTGCAATGAAGATTTTTGACATATCAAAACGATTTCCCAAAGAGGAGACCTTTTCATTAACCGATCAGATAAGACGATCTTCAAGATCAGTTTGTTCAAATCAGGCTGAAGCATTCAGAAAAAGAAGATATCCAAAGTCTTTTGTTTCAAAATTATCCGACTCGGAAAGTGAAGCTGCCGAAACTCAGACCTGGCTCGATTTCGGCTTAACCTGTAAATATATTGCAGAAAAAGAACACTCAGAACTTTACGATACTTATGAAAATATAATTGGTAAGCTGGTAAATATGTCTCTTAAACCAGAAAACTGGTCATGGTAACAGTCTCTCAGTCTCTCAGTCTCTCAGTCACTTAGTCACTTAGTCACTTAGTCACAAATGAACGCCTGGTTGTTTATAGCAAAGACTTTCAAGCTACTCCGCCAGTTCAATCCGCGGAAATTGATCCTGATCTTTCTGCTGACATTGTTTCAGGGTATCAACTCGGGGTTTTCGATTGTATTGCTGATACCGTTGCTTCAGCTGATAGATATAGGTGCCGGACAACCGGAAGGACCAGCCCTTTTCTTTCAAAACCTTGCTGATAAACTAAGCTTCAACATCACCATTGGAAGCATTCTGATCGTTTATGTTGTGATCCTTACCCTAAATGCGCTGATCCAGTACTGGAAATCGATTCTCGATGCGCGGTACCAGCAGTCGTTTATCTATCACCTCAGGAAGCGTCTTTTCCGGAAAATAATACAGGCCGACTGGCACGTTCTGAACAGCAAGAGTAAAACCAATCATCTCCAGGTGCTGACCAAAGAGGTTCCGAATCTGGCAACATATATTTATTTCTACATGCGCCTGCTGACAACCTTAATAATAACAGTCTCATACACAGCTTATGCCTTTGCGGTTTCCGCAGGATTCACATTGATAATAATAGCCATCGGAGCTGTCCTATTCCTTGTCCTGAGGCGATACCTCTTCAAATCTTTCCATCTGGGAGAAGGATTTGTTTCATCGTATAACCGCCTTCTGAAGTATATTGATGATTTCTGGCAGACTGTTAAGATAGCCAAGGTGCACAGTTCGGAGGATTTCTACTACGACAAGTTTGATGAGGCGAACACTTCGCTGCTCGATCTCGAATTCAGGATGCAGAAAAACTATTCGCTTCCGCAGCTTATTTACCGAATTTCAGGAATAATTGTGCTTGTGATAATTGTTTATCTGGGATACCGGTCTGGCAGTGTGCCCCTGGCCTCTTTCTTCATACTTATCCTGCTATTCTCGAGAATTTTCCCGCAGTTTGTGGGAATGAACACCGATGTGAACATGATCATGGCCAACATACCGTCGGTGAAGCTTGTTCTGCAGCTTGATGAAGAGTTCCCCGACAGCAGATTTGTGTTCCGCGAATCAGAGAAAAGGATGGAACTGAATAAAGAGATAACCCTTCACAACATTGAATTTGCATATCAGGGAGGGGAAACTCTGTTCAGGGGATTTTCAGACACAATTCCCGCGAGAAAGATAACAGGGATACTTGGTGAGTCGGGTATTGGTAAAACGACACTTATCGACATCATTGCCGGGCTGCAGAAGCCCTCTGCGGGTGTCATTTCAGTCGACGGCAGGATTCTCGATGACTCACTCCTGCCCTGCTGGAGGCAGAGTATAGGATACCTTCCGCAGGATCCTTTCTTCATCGACGGAACGATTCGTGAAAATCTGGTGTGGGACAGCGGTGGTGACATTACCGATAAGGAGATTATTGAAGTCCTGGAGCAGGTTAATGCATTACATTTAATAAAGCGTTTTGAGAGAGGTCTGGATGAATATATTGTGAACTACCAGTACACTTTTTCGGGAGGTGAATGCCAGCGTCTGGCCCTTGCAAGGGTTCTTCTGCGCAGGCCGGGGCTTCTTCTTCTCGACGAAGCCACCTCATCGCTCGATGCCGACAATGAGACGGTCATTATGGAAGTGTTGACTAAGCTTAAGGAAAGCGTTACGGTGGTGTTTGTGACGCACAGGACGGGGCTGATGGGGTGGTTTGATAAAGTGGTGAGGCTGGGTTGAAGGGTTGTTGGCAGTTGGCCGTGAGTTAGCTTATATCTGCGAAAATCTGCTGGATCTGCGGGAAACCAGCAAGTCGTGCAAGTCGTGCA
>CAZTJT010000063.1:4717-4889 GCA_964613785.1 uncultured Rikenellaceae bacterium | reverse complement strand
GCGAAAATCTGCTGGATCTGCGGGAAACCAGCAAGTCGTGCAAGTCGTGCAAGTCGTGCAGGTCGTGCAGGTCGTGCAATCTTGCAGGGCGTGCAGGTCGTGCAGGTCGTGCAGGTCGTGCAGGTCGATCAGTCTTTAAAAGTTCGAGTGTTCCAGAGTTCCAGGGTTCCAG
>CAZTJT010000063.1:0-4617 GCA_964613785.1 uncultured Rikenellaceae bacterium | reverse complement strand
AAACCAGAAGATGTGGTAAATTAGTAACCTATCGACGAGATCTGCGAAAATCTGCGGGATCTGCGGGAAACAATGAAGTCGTGCAATCGTGCAGGTCGTGCAGGTCGTGCAATCTTGCAGGGCGTGCAGGTTGTGCAGGTCGATCAGTCTTTAAAAGTTCGAGTGTTCCAGAGTTCCAGGGTTCCAGCGCATAGAGCAAGGAGCATAAAATCAGCATTCAGTATTCAGTAATCAGTAATCAGTGATCTGTAATAGCTGTAGTACAGCCATTTAGCCCCCCTTTAGGGGGGGATGGGGGGTAAACCAGAAGATGTGGTAAATTAGTAACCTATCGACGAGATCTGCGAAAATCTGCTGGATCTGCGGGAAACCAGCAAGTCGTGCAAGTCGTGCAAGTCATGCAAGTCGTGCCGGTCGTGCAGGTCGTGCAGGTCGTGCCGGTTCCCGCTGAGCGGGATTTCCTCCCTGTGGTCGTCAACGTGCAATCGTACAATCGTGCAATCGTGCAATCTGCATAGTTCCAGAGTTTCAAAGTTCCAGAGTTCCAAGGTACTAAAACCTGGAGCCTGGTATCTGGAATCTGGAGCCTTGTTCTTCGCCCTTCGCTCTTCGCCCTTCGCGTAGTCGCTTAGTCTCTTAGTCCCTAAGTCTCTTCGTCTCTTCGTCTCTTCATCTTACCCAGCGCCCAGCGTCTGGTGCCTGGTGTCTGGTGCCGTTTTTACCGGGCCTGATACTTTGAATAAAAAAGTTCACCAACCCGCCTGCAGGAATAAGAATAATTAGTATATTTGCTCTAAATAAAGGATCGTAGACATAGCAGCTTTGAAGATGTGATTGTTCTTTAACAATCAGAAACGCATTAGTAACTAACGAAACTAACCACAGAAATCGCGACGGGGGACGCGCTACGGGGACTGTGGACGGTTTAACAACTATTGTTCTATGAATTTGAAGAAGAATGCCTCCAGATTCCTCGATCGTCTCCGTGAGAAAGGAATAGCACTTTACAGGAAATATTCACTGCCCAGAGGTCTTGTGTTCGCAGTTGACATCATTATTGTATTCACTACATTCTTCTTTTCTTATATACTGAGATTCAATTTTGCAATTCAATCAGTCGATCTATTCAAGTTCACTAATCAGGCTATAACGGCTCTGAGTGCCTACGCCTTGTTTATGATAGTATTCAAGCCTTACAGCGGCCTGATACGACATACTACAATAAATGACATCTCCAGGCTGCTGAAAGCCAACACCTTTGCTTTCATCTCACTTCTGCTGATCTCTGGTTTGGGGAGAATTTATAACTGGAATCAGGCATTTGTTATTCCATTATCAATAATCATCATTCATTATGTCCTGGTAATGGTAATAACTTCAATTGTAAGGGTATCGATTAAGATACTGTTTGAATCAGTTAATGCTTCAAAGTCGGAGAAAAAAAATGTTCTCATCTTCGGAGCCGGGATCCTTGGGGTTGCCGTAAAACGGATCATTGAAAGTGATCACTTCAGCATATACAGGATAGTGGGTTTTCTGGATGATGACCGCAAGCTGAGAGGGAAAACTGTTAATCAGCACCCAATATGGTCGGCCGGAGTTCTGGACAGAAAATTTGTAAGGGATGAGAACATAAAAGCAATCATTCTTGCAGTCAACAGATTTCCCCAGGAGAGGAAGGCATTGATTATCAAAAAGGCATTAAGCATCGATCTTGAAGTACTGGAAGTGCCTTCTGCCGACAACTGGCTGCAGGGCAAGTTAAGCATGAACCAGATCCAGAGAGTTAAGCCTGAGGATCTTCTGGGAAGGGATCCTATAAAAATGAATACAGAAAGGATATTCGAAGGTCTCGACCGGAAAACGGTAATGGTCACAGGAGCGGCCGGCTCAATTGGATCTGAACTGGTAAGGCAGATAGCAAATTTCAGGACAGTCAGGCTTGTCCTGATTGACCAGGCCGAGACACCATCATTCTTCATAAAGGCGGAACTTGAAAAAGAATACAAAGATGTAAGCATCAAAATGCATATTGCCGATGTCACCAACAAAGATCTGATGGAAAGGATATTCAGCATCTACAGGCCCGACATTGTATTCCATGCGGCAGCATATAAGCATGTTCCGATCATGGAGGAGAATCCGCATGAAGCTGTCAGAGTAAACATGGGAGGGACCAGAATCATTACCGACCTTTCCATTAAATACGGAGTGAAAAAGTTCATCATGATATCGTCCGACAAGGCAGTCAATCCGACAAATGTTATGGGAGCATCGAAAAGATTGTGTGAACTTTATGTGCATTCTGTATGCAAAGATGATAAATGCCTTACCAGTTTTGTCACAACACGTTTCGGTAATGTTCTTGGGTCAAACGGTTCGGTAATCCCAATATTCAAGAAACAGATCGAAAGCGGAGGCCCCGTAACGGTTACTCATCCCGGTATCAAAAGGTATTTCATGACTATTCCTGAGGCATGCCAGCTTGTTCTGGAAGCTGCCTTCATGGGAAACGGAGGCGAGATTTTTGTCTTTGATATGGGCGATCAGATCAGCATCTATACCCTGGCCGAACAGATGATCAAGCTTGCAGGGATGATCCCCGGTCAGGACATAAAGATCGAGATCACGGGCCTGCGGCCGGGTGAGAAACTTTATGAAGAGCTACTTTCCGATAAGGAAAAGACCATTGAAACATATCATCCAAAGATAATGATAGCCCAGAACGGCAAGAAATGGGATGGTGATCTGGTCAAAAAGATTGATGAACTGCTTAACAATCTTTATCAGAAATCAGCCGAAGATATTGTGATGAGGATTAAGGAGCTTGTTCCTGAATACAAATCAGAGGATGAGAGAAAGCTTCAAAATGCAGAGAAGTAGTATATAGTTTTAGAAAGAACAGAATAATAACTGCATATAGGTTCACGGATAACACACTGAGGCCTGCAGTATAACTCCATGTTAGTATGTGTCTTAACTGAGACTCCCGGTTCAGGTTCTTTCTGCTCTCCTCTGAACCGCATTTATATTTCACCCGATATATAATATCCTCATGTGAATAATGTTAGATACATTGTTAATAAATGATTTGCCTTAAAGTTATTTTATAACTAAATTAGTAAATCCTAAATTGGGAATAATTTAGATAAACCTGAATAAGAAAAACTGTTAATCATGAAAAAGAGTCTCTTAAACCTTGTTATTCCGCCTGTACTTTTTTCGCTGGCAGTTGCAGTAATGATACTTTCGCCATCGTGCAAGAGCGATGAGCTTAAAGACCAGATAATGGTACTTACACAAAGGCAGGTACTTCTGGCAAATGAGAAAGATTCACTGTTCAAGCTTCTCGAGGCAAAGAAGGTTGAATATGATACACTTACTGCTAATTATAACTCATTAAGCGAATCGAACAAGGAGCTTCTTCAGAGGATCAGGAACCTGCAGGCCGGATATAATGCCCGGGGGGCGCAGATAAAGAAAGCCGAGGCTGAAAAGGTTGAACTGAATAATATCATTGCAGCCCAGAACCAAGGGAATGATTCCCTGAACAGGGAGATCGCTGCAAGGGAGAACAGGATTGCAGAACTGAATAACAGCATTGCTGCAAAACAGGCAGAGAACTCTAATCTTTCCGACGTGATAAAGCAGAAAGAACTCAGGATAGCCGCCGACTCTCTTGCAGAGGTTAAACGGCTGATGCAACCTAAAGAAAATGGATTTGTGAATATTCTCGAAATCGGTGGTGGGTTAGGTATTGCCAGAACAAATATTGATTACACAAGCAGGATAATTGGTGTAAGCAACATTTTCGGATATCAGATCAATAAGAATTTTCTTACAGGTGTTGGATTGGGTCTTAATTTTTATGATGGAGGTATAGGAATACCTCTTTATCTTGATTTGAGATATTCATTGAGTCCCAAACCATCTGGTCTGACTCCTTTTATTGCTGCAGATGGAGGAATTCAGTTTTTCCCAGATGCAATGGACATGACGAATATTTTCATTCAACCCAATTTAGGCCTACAAAAGAGACTTGGCCCTAAAACCTCATTGAAGGTTAGCGTCGGATTCCTTACAGCGGGTATGACTCCAACCGGGGGAAGGTCATCATTTTTCACAATCAAAGGAGCTGTCTCATTTTCAGGAAAGAAAGGTCCGGCAATAGGATTCTGATATTCAGGGAATAACAAGAACATTTTTTCCGGTTTTATCAACCGGAAGGGAGATTAAAGGGTTGGAATTAAGGGACCGGGCGGTGTGCCCGGTTTTTTTATGTCATCTGATCTCCCTTCCTACTATTCACCTCATCCTCCGGCCTCTCCGCCCGGGATAGAAGGGGTGAAGAATGTACCCTGGATCAGGCTGTCTGCTAAACCCACCTCATTCCCTGGCCCCATTGTCTATTTCGCCCACCTGCCCTTTGTCTTTTTCACCCCCCTGGCCTATCGTATGTTTCACCCCCCTGGCCTATCGTCTGTTTCACCCCCCTGGCCTATCGTCTGTTTCACCCCCTGGCCTATCGTCTGTTTCACCCCCCTGCCCTATCGTCTGTTTCACCCCCTGGCCTATCGTCTGTTTCACCCCCCTGGCCTATCGTCTGTTTCACCCCCC
>CAZTJT010000062.1:0-13122 GCA_964613785.1 uncultured Rikenellaceae bacterium | reverse complement strand
ATTATTATGATGAGAACGATCTTAAAAACATCAGGACTCTGGTCAATCTGAAAAAGCTGAATATGGTTGAGCATCTCGATATGTTTCTCGATACCCTTTACCGTATCCTCCCTCCTGATGCGGATTTCATAGGATGTTTCACCGACAGCAAGATACTCAAAAGGAATAATGGATTCACTCTGTATCATTCCACCAGGATCCTCAATCAGTTGATAAATGCTCTGGACTCAAGGACAAATCATTATATGAACAGGAATCAGGTCCTAAACCTGTTTGCCGCCAACGGTTTCAAGGTAGTTGACATGACAGAGAAGGACGGGCTTACATATTTCCATGCAAAGAGCATACGTAAAAAGGCTGAATTAAGAGCGTAAAAGCAAAATAATTTGATCGGGTATTTTAAAACCGTGATAATTAAAGATTATGAAACCTCCATGTATTAGCAGAAGCAAACACAATAGTTTAATAATCATCTACATGGAGGTTCCAACATACCATTAAAAAATAAATTCTTAAATGATGAAAACACTTTACCAGATTACATCATGCGAGACCGGAATGGTCACCCTGAAAAGAAGGAAGATTGCAAAGGCTCTCCGCTGGTGGCTGCGCGAAAACGGATATGCATTCAGTTATTTCTATTTCATTCACTAGTATGAGGAAAACATCCGGATGAATTTCTTGCAGGATGGCTATCTTTACAGCGTTTTAAAATTAATACAATCACCATGGCTGTATTTAAGGCAGGAGAAAAACCTCCGAAGAGGGTAGGTCCTGGGTTCTCACGAAGAATAGCTAATCTGAGCAATCTTATGATGGTCGTCTGTGAATTCACTGACGGACCTGCAGAGAATCCTGATGTGCCCCATGCTCATCCACACGAACAGATAACCTTTGTTGAAGAAGGCGAATTATACCTTTTTGCAGGTGATGAAAAACACCACCTGCAAAAAGGTGACATTTATACGATACCGTCCGGGATCCCTCACGGTATTCAGACACTAAGCAGTTTTGTAAGGCTCATCGACTGCTTCAGCCCCGTAAGGAATGAGTTTATTGAAACCGGCGAATGATCAGCTATTCTGAAAGATACTCCAGCAGTCTGCGGCGGTTTATCCTGAATTCCTCAACATTATTATCATACCTGTCGAAACTGTATATGATTATATCGGCAAGGTGTTTAGCTTTTTCAGGTGATTTCTTTTCCAGCATTTTCAGCAGCTCGTAATCGATGATCCCGTCGCGCATGGCGTCAAACCGTATTGAACTTAGTATTTTCCCGTTACCCGGATAGATTATCCAGGAGTCGCCGCCCGGCAATATGTTTCCACCCTCATACTGAATACCTGTCTGTTCTCCGAAAGGATTCTTGTTCCAGTAATTCAGGCCCCAGTGGAGATAGCCCGGGATCTCATATTTATAGTTAAGCCAGTGTATGAACCGGGTTTTAAGAAGGGGAAGCTCGATGAACCTGTTTGCATATTCTCCCTTTGGAGAAAGGCAGGTGTAGAACCATGCCTCCTTGCCTGACTTATTCTGCTGATCATAGAACTCATAATCGGCATTCATGAAATCAAGCTGTGGGACCCATATATCGAGAATTCCTCCCAGATTTTTACTGTGACAGGCCTCAATAAGCGGAATGTCCGGCACAATGCTTTTGACGAATCTGGCTATCTGAATATAGCTCCCGAAATTCTGCTCGGTAGGTTCGTCGGCAATGTGCTGTATGTAGATTTTATCCCATCCCTTTTCCTCGAGATGGTTTTTCAGGCCGGTGAAAAATTGTCTGTAGAATTCCTGTGCCCGGGGATCAGTGATGGGAAGCCTGTCGAACTTGTCAGGCAGGGATACGGTATCGTTAGGGACCATAACCACGAATTGTGAATTCCAGTCGCCGGCACGGCCGCCAATATGTCCTCCCTCTATCTTTCCGATCACTCCTTCGCTGATGAAAATATCGACGACTTTGTCAAAGTTGGTAAAATCGATTGTCCATTTCTTATTTTCATAGGTAAATTCTGAAAGCCCCAGAGGGGAAATAATGGCAACATTCTGCCGGTATTCGGCCATTTTTGAGGCAAGCATCCGGATAAGTGCAAAATGTTCTTCTGAAAAAGGGCTGACACTTTTGCCCTGATTCAGAAGTTCCAATCTCGAATCGATGGCAAACCAGTTTGTAACCCACAGGCTTTTTTTATCGACGGTGACCGGATACACATTTACGGTATAGTCCCTGGATACTGAAAAATTCTTTCCTCTGCATAATCCGGTTATTGTTACACTCCCCTTATAAGATCCCCGGGCAGCGTCGGCCGGAACAGGTATCGAGATCCAGATTGGCTGGGTATTGCCAAAACTGACATCAACCGACTCCTCTTCAAGAACAGGGTCGGGATAATAACCTGAAGGAGAAACGATCCTGTCGCGTGAATAATCCCAGATGGTCCGTCCAACCTTCACGTATCCTACAAATCCCGTTTTTGCCGAAGGGAGGCTGTTGTTACCATCTGAAGCATTGGTTACAGTCACCTTCAGATTTTTTATGGGATACGGAGACCTTACTATGAACTGGAGAGTAGCATGTTCTCCTCGTGCAACGTCGCTTACAGCTTCCTTTTCGGTGAAATATGAAGATTCAGCAAGTACTTTTTCAAGAGGATCCACATACATAAACATTATATGGTCCTTATCAGAACCTGATGAGTTGCAGCTTTGAAGTGCCATTGAGGTGGCAACCAGAATGATGGCAAAAAATGACAGCAATGATCTTCCGTGAAATAACTTTTGCATAATTGTATGGGTTATTAGTGATTAGTTTCCCGATCAATTCAATAAAGATACTCTATGATCTTTTAAAAAAAAAATCCCGGGAACAACAGTCCCGGGATTATTAATCATTTGAATATCAGAGCCAAGCTACTTTACCGGATTTGGTTGAGTAGTGCTGGCTACTGCAGAACCGGTTTCACAGCATTCTTTTTTACAGTCGTCAGTGCATTTGCCTGCTTCGGGATTGCATTTTCCATCACTGGTCTTACAGGCTGCAGTCTGGTTTTCAGCTTTTTCACATGATATTGTTTTATCCTCAGCAGTCTGTTTGCATGGAGCCGCACAACAGGGAGTTTCCGGGTTCTCCTTGTTAATCACAGTACAGGGTTTCTTGGCGTCCGGACCTTCATTAACTGTTCCGGCAAATGAAACAGCAACAAATGCTGCTATCAGTAATCCACCTATGCTAAAAAGTACTTTTTTCATACATTTAAGTTTTAAGTTTGAATAATCAGATATATAACAAAAAATACACTGGGAATGTTTGAAATTAATTCCGGCAAATAATTAAAATTAATTTGAGTGGCACTATCAGACATGATCTTTAATAATCCTGATAATTCCATAATTCTTATCTTTATAAGGTTAAGTGACCTGACAAAAATTTTGAACCAATATTAAAAACCTTTAAAATGCAAAAGGCAAAATTATCCATACTACTTATTGCATTAGCTCTGATGACGATAATTTACGCATGCTCATCCGGAGGAAGCAGAAAATTTGGTGACACAATCATTGAAAAATGGGCAGATGGAAAATCAGGAGCAGTTTCATTGACTTTTGATGACGGATCAATCAATCAGTTCAGGGTTGCAATACCGATCATGGACTCGCTGGGATTTCCAGGGACATTTTTTATAAACACCGGAAATATCCCCGGCTCAAAATATCAGGCTGAATTCATAGGCCGGCCGCAGGAAGAAATAATCAAAGAGTCGGCAATCGCTGTCACGGATAGAGATAATCTCTTTGAAAGAGCCTCGATGGTTGCTTATGCTCCGTATTCAGGAATGAGGAATTATTTTACCACAGCCGGTGAACTATATGAAGCAGGAAAGATTGAAGAAGCATGTAGTGAGATAGACGAAGCTCTTGCAGCAATAAGAACCGGAAAAGCTAAACCGCGAAGGACAGGTGGCCAAAGCGGATCAGACCAGATAACATGGGATGAGATAAGGATTCATGCCTCAAAAGGACATGAATTTGCAAGTCACACTATTACACATCCGCGACTTGCTATTATGGATTCTGCAAACCTCGTGAATGAACTTGAAGGAAGCAGGAAAGAGATTCTTGAGCAATTAGGCGAAAAATACACATTTTCAGCAGAGTGCCCTTACGGTACTGAGGATGAAAGAGTGATGGAATTTGCCTATAAGTATTATCCGGCTTTAAGGAACCGCATGCCTGAGCCCTTCCTGATGGAGCTTAACAGAGGAAGCAGAAAGAGCCCGGTCAATAAGGAAATCGAATATGTTCAGTGGCAGAGGGGAGCACTGACCTCAACGCCAATGGAACTTATGAAAGCATGGGTCGACACCACTGCTGCCATGAACAACATCTGGCTTGTGCTTGTATTTCACGGTGTTGATGGCACAGGCTGGGAGCCGCTTACCGGAAATGACCTGAGAAATTACTACAATTATATAAAGTCCAATGATAACAGGTTGTGGATCGCAACCTTCGGTGATGTGGCGAAATATATCAGGGAACGTATGAACAGCCGGGTGGAAGCAATCAGCGAAAAGGGCCGGCTAACGGTAAACGTTCCAGCCGGATTGGGAAAGGAATATGATTATCCCCTTACCCTGAAAACTTATCTATCAGGATCACCTGACAATCTGCAGATAATACAGGGACAAAATGAAATTGCATTCACCTACGGAAAAGATGGCCTCGGCAATTATGTTTTGTACAGGGTAGTTCCGGGTTCCGGAGCCTTAATACTATCTTTCAGAAAGATGTAATGTCATAAACAATATTTAGCTGATATTAATGAAGAACAATTCCCGGAAGTTAATGATCAACCGCAGGAAATTTTTGCAGTATAGCGCTTCAATAGGTGGTTATGTTTCCCTCTCACCCGTGGTCAGCCCTGATTTTTATGCATTGAATCATGAGGTGCCGGCTGATATTCAATGGTACAGGAGGCCCCTGAGGATCCTTCAGACGGTGCTGAGGGAGCCTGATGCTGCAGATTATGATGCAGGATCTGTTGTCGGCTACATGGAAAAAACAGGGTGTAACACACTGGTTGTCAACGGGGGCGGAATTGTCGACTTCTTTCAGAATCCCCTGTCTGCTGCCAATATCAATGCATTCATGGGCAAACGCGATATTCTGGGGGAGATAACGGAAGCATGCCATAAAGCCGGGATAAGGGTAATTGCCAGGATAGATTTCAGGGGAGTCGAAGAAAAGATATACAGGCAGTATCCCGACTGGTTCAGCCGTGAGGAAGATAAGAAGCCCAAAATGCTTACCTATACGCGTCCCCAGCTTTACGCAGCATGCTACAACGGACATTACAGGAACGAGCATGCAAAGGAATTCATATCCTATATAATGAAGAGTTATGATCTCGACGGGATATGGCACAACAGCGTAGGCGTTGGAGGGATCTGTTATTGCAGCCGATGCATTGATTTATACCGGGCGGCAACAGGGGAAGAGATACCATCCGTCAATGCCTCCGATGAAAAGCTTGACAGATATATGAGCTGGAAGACGGTAATGGCAGACAGGCATATGGGAACAATGAGAGAAACAGTAAAATCATTCGGGGAAGACAAGGTATACACGGCAGAGGTTTTCAGTATGTTTGAAGCCGGTGCGCGTATCAATGACGGGATCGATCTGTATAATGCACGCGATCATTTTGATTTTCTTGTCAGCGTGGCTTTTCTCACGGAAAACTCGGAGAACATTCACTATGCCGATCTGAATTATGCAGGCACCATCATCAGGTTCCTGAAATCGATGGCTCCTGAAAAGGAAGCAATAATCCTTTACGGAGGGAACGGGACCTCACACAGGTATATTACCGATCCTGAAAATGACCTCAGAATATGGTTGTGGGAAGCTCTGGCAGCCGGAGGCCGGTTCTGGAACTGCAGCTTCACGGGAATGCATCCCGGGGCAACATACGATCGCAGGAGCGCTTATCATCAGTCAGATACTTTTCTGTTCGTGAAAGAAAACGAAAAGTACCTCAGCGGGCAGATACCTGTTGCCGGTTTAGGGATCTATTATTCAAAAGCCACCCGGCTGTCATTCAGGAACAGGTCAGAGGAAGGGGATCAGTTCGGTTCTTTTATCAGGGGAATCGAGAAAGTGCTTACTGAGAACCATATACCCTATGACTTCATTGCGGATGATCAGGTATCAGAAACCAAACTTAAAAGATATAACACCATAATTCTGCCCGGTGTGCGGTGCCTGTCTGAAAAGGAACTTGATCTTATCAGGAAGTTTGTTAAGGAAGGAGGCAATCTGATAGCCACCTACGAATCAAGCCTTTATGATGAACAGGGAACAAAACGCAGTGATTTCGGCCTGGCAGAGCTGTTCGGATGCCACTATACCGGAAAGAAGGTCAACACGCGTAAAGACTGTTATCAATATATTTCCGACAAAGAACATCCCCTGGTCAAAGCCGACAGTGAAAAAAGTGAATTACTGATAAATGCCGGTTTCACCTTGCTTTGCAGCCCTGAGCTGCGTTCAAAGGTGATCTGCACATATGTTCCCGTTGTACAGAACCAGCCTCCTGAGAAAGCATGGACAACCGAATGGGCTAAACAGTTCCCTACTGTTATTGAAAACCGGTATGGAAAAGGCAAAGTCATATATTTTGCAAATCAGCCTGATGTGGTGTCATCCGAAATGGGACATCCGGATATGAGAGACCTCCTGGAGCGGAGCATAAGATACCTTGCAGAAGGAAGTATACCTGTAGAGACAAATGCACCTGAAAGCGTGCATGCGGGACTTACACGATCGACAGATGCTCCGGGTGAATATGTGTTCTCGCTTGTCAATACTACCTCGGGACCTGAAAGACCGATAAGGAGCATTGTCCCCGTTCATGATATTCATGTGACGCTTACCCTGGAAGGAAATCCCGGGAGTTTTAAAATACTGCGGCCGGAAAGTGGTGTGAAAATCGAATTCGTAAACAGGAAAATTGAAATTAAAATTGACAGGCTTGAAGATTACTTTTCAGTGTTTTTAAAGACATTGTGATTAAAAGGAGTTTCCGGTAATCAGTGGTAAATCATAAAATCGACAGTTAAGGTCGAACTGTCTCAGGGCAAAAACATATATCCCATTCCTTTTTCCTTTTCACGGAAAACGGATTCATCTTTGAGGTCTACGGGCCTGCCATGAAACAGGTCCTCAAAGAATTGGTGGATTTTCCTGTTCTTCAATGCCATTTCCCCGGTGAAATAGTTGTGAGTGGCGCCTGTCTTAAGCCTGAATCCCACTGCTTTTGTAAAATCAACATAAACAGCCTTATCCGAATGAGGCAGTTCCGGGCGTCTTCCCAGCTGGACTCCCGAATCAGTGAATGATCTGACTCCAGCAAGATTGAAGTCCTTTTCATTACTGGTTATATAGATCCTTTTCTGTATATTCAGTTTACCGATCCATTCCGAATGTCCTTCCTGGTCAACAGCTGCAGCATTTATTATGATATTTTCAAACAGATCTTCAGGGAGGCTGAATAAAAGAGTATCCTTAACCATTCTCTCAAGAAAATAATTGCCCAGGCTGTGCAGGCAAAGACTTATATGAACCTCTTTTCCTGATAAGCTCCGGATTGCCTTGAAATCCCGGATAAGCTCAAGAAGTTCACGGAATGCAGCCGTTCCGGCCTCAACATTTTTTTTTGAATATAAGTAGTTTCTGGCACCGGGGCTTCTGTTCATCATCGCCGGCCAGCTATATGCAAGTACTTTGACATCGTACAGATTCTGTATCTTCAATCCGGACATGGCTGCGTCGGTGAAAGATTTATAATGGCCATGAACGAAAAGAAGAAGTTTTTCATTATCGTCTGTGGCTTTTGCAAGGTCAGTCAATGATTCGAGCCTGTTGCAGTAACCTGAGTCTGCAATATAACTGAAATTGTAAATTTTCAGAGGATCATCCTGATCAATGCTATTCAGAAATGCATCGCATCCCCGGAAAAGAGTATCATTCATCCGGCAGGTAATCACGGGAATTGAAGCATCACTGAATGATACGGATTCCTTACCGGGCCTGTTTCCCTGAAAAAAAATAATGAAAACAGAAAGGGCTGTCGCCCATAATAAGTATGAATAATATCTTCTTCTCATCATATTGCCAATAAATAATATCACGACGTGCCCGAGGCCTTTCAGGGCTGTTCAGAAATTCAGGAATCAATGAACGAGAACCATCGGGTATTCTGAAAATCTGACAACCGCTCTGATATCTTATGTCTGCCGGAAAGATTAAATTTTTACAGCTATAAAATATGTAATTACTGAGATCGATGCTGCCAGTACTGTACCCCAGATAAGGTCGATTATTGTAACCAGTATCGGCCAGTCCTTTAGTGTTGCAAGGTTCGTAAGGTCATAGGTGGCATACGTGATTAATCCGAACAATGCACCATACAAAAGAGCATGGGTCCAGGATTGTTTTTCCACTGCCGCAGAAATAACGAACAGAACCAGGCCGGCAATGAATATCAGATAAAAAATTATGGCTGCATACCAATTGATGTCAGGTCGCATCAGGAATCCTATCTGCTTCTGATAGAAGTTCTTTGCCACGAGTACGAGCCAGATCATGTCAATTATGAAAAACACCGGAAGCGCAATCAGAAATAGTCTTATGAACATATAATTCAGAATTTGATTAAATAATCCGTCAAAAATAGTCATTTTTGGATAAATATTGTAATCCAACCTGTTAAGAACATTTTTGGATCAAGATTTGTTATTTAAAAAAATCTGATATGAAGGTTCTTCTTACCGGTGCAACCGGCTACATAGCTCAAAGGTTATTGCCTGTTCTGCTAAGTAACGGACATGAGGTCATATGTTGTGTCAGGGACAGGCTCAGGTTTAATCACGATAAATACAATTCCCCGGCACTAAAGGTAATTGAAGCCGATTTCCTGGATAAGGAGACCCTGAAAGGTATCCCCGGGGATATTGATGCAGCTTATTATCTCATTCATTCGATGTCGGCATCAAAGGGCGATTTTGAGGCGCTTGAGAAAATCTCTGCCGAGAATTTCAGGGACACCATCCAGCAGACAAGTGCAAGGCAGGTGATATATCTCAGCGGCATAGTCAATGAAGACAGGCTTTCAAAGCATCTGTCAAGCCGTAAGAATGTTGAAGAAATACTTGCTGGAGGGAGTTATGCCCTTACAACTCTGCGTGCAGGAATTATTATAGGATCGGGGAGCGCTTCCTTTGAAATAATCAGGGACCTTGTTGAAAAGCTTCCCATAATGATTGCGCCCAGATGGCTGAATACCTTATCACAGCCTATAGGGATAAGGAATGTCATTGAGTTCCTGTCGGGTGTATTGTTGAATGAAAGCACCTATAATTCCAGCTATGATATTGGCGGTCCGGACATACTGACATACAAACAGATGCTTCTGGGATTTGCAAAGGTGAGGAAGC
Organism: uncultured Rikenellaceae bacterium; assembly: GCA_964613785.1. GTDB lineage: Bacteria > Bacteroidota > Bacteroidia > Bacteroidales > VadinHA17 > LD21. Next base: position 3,619 of record CAZTJT010000062.1, on the reverse strand, counting down.
TCAGGCGGTATATAGGAATTGTACCGGTAATGACGCCGAAGCTTTCATCCTACTGGCTTTATTTCATCACATCTACTTCATACAGGCTTGCACAGAATCTGGTCGACAGCATGAAAATTCAGGTTATATGCAAAGAAAACAATCTCAGTGAACTTCTCGGGATAAATCCCATCGGATATGAAGCGGCAGTAGCGGAGGCACTGGAAAAGACTGAATTGAATCAGGTTATCTCAAGCTGGAAGGATGCAATGACCTCCGATATTCTCAATGATGGTATACTGAAACATATTGATGTACCCGTTCATGGTTGCTATTTTGACTACAGAAAAACCAAGGTCAGGGATCCTCAATGTACATTAGAAAGGATCTGGTCGATCGGTGGGTCTGTGGGATGGTATTATGGTGACTGGCTTTGGGCAGTACGGGGTTTTATTGACAAGATGTTTGGCGGTGTGGGGCTAAGGAGAGGGAGAAAAAGTCCCTCTGAGATCTCCCCCGGCGAGTCGCTTGATTTCTGGAGGGTGCTGGTGGCCGACAAAAAGGAAAAAAGACTTTTACTATTCGCTGAGATGAAGTTACCAGGTGAAGCCTGGCTTGAATTCAGAATTGACAGAAACGATGTGCTACACCAGATTGCAACCTTCCGACCCCTGGGATTATCAGGGCGATTATACTGGTATTCAGTTCTGCCGCTTCATTTCTTCATTTTCAGAGGAATGATTAGAAAGCTGGCTTGTTAAATCCAGCTATTTTTTGTCCCACTTAACTGAAACAATTATCTCGTTACGTCTGCCGAATGGCTTAAAGGGGGGATCATAGCCCAAATACCGGAAGTTACCGTAATAGCTGATCCCTTTTTCTTCAAGTAGCTTTTTCAGCTTTCCGGAATAGTTTACGATATCCTCATCAGAAGCATATCCTCCGAATTTAATTGCTGCCACATATTCATCAGGAGTTTTTTCTATCTTAACATCCTTGTCATCAGGTTCGGGAAGTTTTTCTGCCGTATATGATGATGGCATAACGAAGCTCATGGACGATTGCGAGTTGTTTATATTCATATGGACGGGAGAAGTCATGGAAATCTTTGTGTCGGTACTATTGTCGCCAAAAATGTATCCCGCCAGTTTCCTGAATCCGGGGCCGGACAGTTCCCTGTAGGATTTTGCGGATGTATATACCGTAGCAAGGGTGGCAGAAGGATAAAACCGGATTTCAAACCCGGCTTCACTTTGCACTACCCTGTATTTCTGATCTTCTGTTTTAGCAAAAGCCATGACACCAATAAATTGAATTATGATTAAAATTAATAATGATCTTGTTGATATGGTCGCTGTTTTCATTCTGAAATATTAAATGTTTACATAACCAGAAACAATTAAACGGATATATTGTTTAACTTGGGCTTTACTGATAATAAATAAGCAGGTAAAAAATGATTTTCAATAAAAGAACAAAGGATGAGATTTCCGGCTTCAATCCCATGCCTCCCGGCGATTATGTTGCAGCGCTGTCAGGAAGCAGCAAGGAGTACAGGACCGGAGACACCATCATTACAGCTCTTCAGCCATCGACAGTACAGTTCAGGAGACATGAACTTACCCTCATCATAGGGCCTTCAGGATCGGGTAAAACGACTCTCCTTTCCCTACTGGGGTGTGTAATATATCCTACCGCGGGCGACGTATGGGTAAACGGGCAGCTGGTAAATTCCCTAAACAGCAAGGAACTGGCAAACCTAAGGCTCAACAATATCGGTTTCGTTTTTCAGAATTTCAACCTTCTTGCACCGCTTACAGCACTTGAGAATGTGATGCAGCCGCTTCTTCTGATGAAGTATACTGAGAAAGCGGCAAAACGGAAGGCAACTGAAGCTCTCGACAAAGTAAATATGACTGACAGGATGAAGAGCCTTCCAAAAATGCTGAGCGGCGGGCAGCAGCAGAGGGTTGCCATTGCAAGGGCTCTTGTAACAAACCCGTCACTCATGTTATGCGATGAGCCCACGGCTGCACTCGATTTCAAGAGTGTTTCGATAGTAATGCACGAGCTCAGGGATCTGGCAGAATCGGGAAAATCAGTTGCGGTTGTAACTCACGACAATCGTCTTAAACATTTTGCCGACCGGATCATTTATGTCATCAACGGAATGGTAACCGAAACCCCTCCCGAAGAAGAGTATTTCAGCTAAATCAATCTACTAAAAATATGAACATCAGAAATTTAATTCTTTTTGTACTCACAATTCTCACAGCTGCCTCATGCAGTTCTGGCAATTCCGGAAAGGAGACTGAAGAGACTGCAGCCCTGAAGGGGCAACCGGGCGCAGGTGGTTCTGATCAGAAGGTCAGATTTGTTGTGGGAATAGGTAAAATTGAACCTGAAACCGAATTGCAGCCTCTTTTCAGCGACAGAGGCGGTATAGTCGACACTATTCTCAGGAAAGAGGGAGAATTTGTCAAATCAGGAGATATTATCATGATACTGAACTCAGACATTGAGAAGCTTGAAGTTGAAAAGATAAAAAGCCGGATCAGTATCAAGCAGAGTCAGCTTAGATTTGACGAAGCATCAATAGCTGAGACTGAAGCAAGGCTGGAAAACAGAAAAAAACTTCTTGAAAGAAGCAGGGAGCTTGCGGCTGCCGGCGCAGAGACAGCGCAGAATATCGATGATCTGGAAACAGAGTATAAAGTACTTATCGCAGAGCTCGAAAAAAACAGGGCTCTGCTTGCAATAACCGAATCGGAAATAAATGAGCTAATTGCAGAACTCAGGTCGGCAAATGCAGAGGTCAGCAAAAGGACCCTCAGGGCACCTGTTGATGGCACTGTGCTTGACATCCTGCTTACCAGGGGAAGTGCATTGGGTCAGTACGGAAAGTATGCTGAATTTGCTCCCGAAGGCAGGCTCATTGCCAGATGTGAAATAGACGAACTTTTTGCCTCACAGGTTAAGGAAGGTCAGAATGCTGACATAACCTTTGTGGGAAGCTCTGATGTTATTGCAGCTGGAAAGGTTATCAAAACCACTCCATACCTGAAAAAGAAATCATTGTTCTCAGAGCTTGCCGGAGACAAGGAAGACCGGCGTGTGATGGAAGTCTGGATTCTATTGGATAGAAATTCCGGGCTTCTGTATAATACACAGGTGGAATGTAACATCAAATTGTGATCTGAAATGCCATGATTAAAACAGCATTCAAATTTCTTAAATACGACAAGCCCAAAAGCATAGGTGTGGTATTTGCGATTGTTGTAAGCACCTTTCTTATCGGGCAGCAGGTAGGGATCCTGAATTTTCTGATGAGCCTGATGGGCGGTATAATCAATAACTCAGATCTGGAAAAGGCTCAGATCTTTGTGGTTGATAAAATTACCATAAACGCCAATGAGCTCGGACAGATAGACGAACGAATGGTGAGGGAATTAAGAAGCATTGATGGCGTTAAAAGGACATATCCGATTATTCTTTCTGCTGCCAATGCAACTTTTGAAACGGGTAAAAGTGTTCCTGTATTACTCATTGGAAGCGATGCGCCGCATTTTGTAGCCGGACCCACAAAAAAGAAAATTTTTAAAGGAACACTCGATGACCTGATAAATGATTTTGCCGTTTC
>CAZTJT010000061.1:0-14258 GCA_964613785.1 uncultured Rikenellaceae bacterium | reverse complement strand
TTCATATCCGTTAAATTAAGCATTTTAGCTTAACTTACTGTCCGGATAAATATAGAAGTTCCACCGACCTCTGTTTAATTCTTAACAGATGTACAAGAAAATCCTCTCAATTTTGAAAGAGGCTATTTTCCCTGGATCTTTATTGAGATTCCTAAGTTTTATTTGACTCGGGTTTCTATCATTCGTAATTTTACTAATGAATTTCATAACCCTGAGGACTATTTTGCTCTATACCTGATCTCAAACTACAGATCTGTTAGTTGTTACAAAATTCACACTAAATTGATCAGGAATGAAAGAATATATTGTCTTAATCATTGTTGGTACTTCGCTGATTTCCTGTTCAGATAGTCGTCCCGAATCGAACGAAGGACAAAAAGTACTTGTCTTCACTCATGCTGCAATTATCAATACTTCGGGTGGGGAGAATCTGTCTGACATGACTGTGGTAATCAAGGGAGGGCGAATAACCAATATTAAAAAAACAGAAAAAAGTCGGTTCCCTGAAGGAACCCACGTAATTGACGCCACAGGTAAATTTCTGATCCCAGGTCTCTGGGACATGCATGCACATTGGTATGATTCTGATTACCTTCCGATTTTCATAGCCAACGGAGTTACGGGTCTTCGTATCATGTGGGGTAACCTGATGCACCTTAAGTGGAGGGAAGAGATTATTAACGGTATAAGGTTGGGCCCACGATTGTATATCGGCAGCCCTATCATTGACGGACCTCAACCAGTATGGTCTGGTTCCGTTAGTGTCAGCAATGAGAATGATGCACGGGAAGTTGTAAGAAAATTCAAAGCCATGGGTTATGATTTTATTAAGATCTATCATCTTCTGCCCCGTGAAGCCTACTATGCCATTGCCAATGAATCAAAGAAACTGGGTATAACTTTTACTGGACATTTACCAATATCCATCACTGCAATGGAAGCCTCAGAAGCTGGTCAAATCTGTATAGAGCACCTGGCCAGCGGATCGATTGGAATTTTATTGGCTTGCTCTGTCAATGAAGAAGAATTAATAAAAGAAAGAAATAAAGCCTTTGAAGGAGTTACAAATCAACCCCGGTCACTATCTCAGTTGGGAGCATATAGAAATTACGCCAATAAAGTCCTGGAGACCTATAACGATGCAAAAGCTTCCTCTTTATTCACCCTGTTCGCCGGAAACAAAACATGGCAATGCCCGACATTGACAGTTCTGAGAAGTTACAGGTATCTGGACGATAAAAACTTCACTGATGATCCGCGCATGAAATACATGCCTGAGGCCGAAAGAAAATCCTGGGAACTGAAGAATATTCCGTCTGTCGCCTCCAATACCCCGGAAGATTGGGCTGTTGAAAAAAAGATTTACAATAAAGAACTGGAAATAGTCGGTATCATGAATCGCGCGGGGGTGAAGTTCATTGCGGGAACAGATGTGGCGAATCCCTATTGTTTCCCCGGGTTCAGCCTGCATGATGAACTGAGCCTTTTTGTTCAGGCTGGATTTACTCCGTTTGAAGCACTTCAAACCGCTACCTATAACGCAGCAGAATTCCTGGGTCAGCTCGATTCACTTGGAACGGTGGAGGTTGGCAAAATCGCAGACCTTGTTTTGCTGGATGCAAATCCTCTTGAGGATATCAATAATACAAGAAAAATAACTGCCGTAGTGGTTGGCGGCAAATATTATCCGAGGACATCACTTGATGAAATGCTGGTAAGAATCGAAGCTCTTGCTGCTCAGAAGTCCATTGCGGAAACTCTGCTTCAAACAATAAACGAAAAAGATCTGCCAGCAGCCATTGCATAATATCATGAGTTGAAGAATACCCAGTTTGACAATTATGATTTCAGGGAGAGCGAACTGAATACCCTGGGCTATCAGCTTCTGAGGATGAATAAAATCATTGAGGCTATCGAAATCTTCAAACTTAATGTGGAAGCTTATCCGCAATCTTCCAATGTCTATGACAGTCTGGGGGAAGCTTATATGATCCAGGGCAACAAAGAACAGGCCATCATGAATTATGAGAAATCACTAGAGATAAATCCGGAAAATACGAACGCCGTTGAGATGTTAAAAAAGCTAAGGACGAATTAAAATTAAGAGGATTCCGGGTGAGTGTTAAAATCAAAATTTTATACATATGAAAAACAAGATCTCTTCCCTGATACCATCAGAACTTTTAGTCCTGGTATTTTTTCTTGTACTTCCCGTTTTCACCTTGGCACAGGAAAAACCACCAGCAAAAAAGGTCGAGCACTTCTTTGTGGCTTCCGATCAGGTCCGGGAACCTGCTCATCCGCTGATTGGCCCGGGACAGGGCACGGGACAGGGTGTCGATCATGTCGGGATAGCGGTTCGCGACTTCAAAAAAACCAGGGACGACTACGAACAGGTGCTGGGTTTCAAGGTCACGGAAAACCCGTCGGAATCCGACGGATGGTTCCAGGCATTCATTCTTTTCGAGAACTTCACCTATCTGGAGTTTCAGCCCATAGCCGCGCTGCCCTGGCTTGCAGAGATGTTTGAGTATACCGATGGCTATTCGGATTTTGCGGAAAAATACGAAGGGGCCGTGTTCCTGGGCCTGGCGACTTCATCGGCAAAGCACGCGGCCGAACATCTGAATGCCCGCAACTTTCAGGCTGACCTGGTCGAAGATGATCCCTTTAAATACGTGCACATTTCCCACGAGCCTTCAGGAGAAAAGCGAGCCTTCCCACTGGCGATCTTCCTCGTCGAATATGCCTTCGACCCTGGGAGACCCGCACGGCTCGCCGCTATACTTGAACAAGGCATGATGACCCATCCCAATACAGCCCGGCGCCTTTTTTCGGTCTGGTTCGCCGTGCGCGACCTGGAGGCCAGTCTTCGGCGGCTTCAGGATGCGGGGCTCGAATCGGGCGAGAATCGGGAGGCGAGATCCCTGGGGGCTAAGGGACAGGAGGTGAAGGCCGGGGATGGATACCTGCTCTTACTTCAATCCGTCGATAAGAACGGCGTAGTGAATAAATTTCTTTCTGATCGCCACGATGGAGAGATCATCGGCGTCAGCATCGAAGTCTCGGACCTCAACAAAGCACGCTCTTGGATTGAAGGCCGATCCGGGCGCAAGCTGGGTCCGTACGACGGATTTTACGGCCGGAGCATACTGATCCCGCCGGACCTGACGCACGGCGTCTGGCTGGAATTATTCCAGCAATGAAGATGGAAAGAAAAAGTCGAAAATGGTTGGACCAAGTCATCAATAAAATTGGATAGGAGGTAACATGAAGTCTGGAAGATGTTCCTTTTCAACCCGCAGGGAATTCCTGCAGGGGATGTTTCCTGCCGGAGCGCTTTTGTGTTCCGGCTGCGGCCTGCTCTCGGCCGCAGACAGAGTTCAGGACAGTCCCCAGAACAAGGCTGCCCGACACAAATTTCTTGAGGACTCGGGCCTGACGATGAGCGAAGCCTTTAGGTTTGCATTCCAGTGGACTTACATCCCCTTGATGAAGGAACTCGCTGCTCAAATCGGGCGAGAAAAACTCGTCGAGATGGTCAAAGAGGCCACAGGTGTCTATGGGGGTCAGTGGGCAAGAGATTACGCCCGGCGGCTTCAAAAAAAGGACCTCGACGCTTTTTTTAGCTGGGACGTACTTGATCCAACCATTGAAAACGCGGAACACAGAAAACACTTGTGGTCACATCTCTACACCACTCAGACGATCGAGCACACGCCAAAATCATTCGAAATGAAGGTGACCGAATGTCTCTGTGCTCAGACGTTCCGGGAAGTGAACGCAGCGGACCTTGGATTTGCCACCATCTGTTACGGGGATGAGGCGATGGCCGCCGCCTTTGACCCGCGGCTTAAATTGACGCGAACAAAAACTCTGATGGAGGGCGACGATTGCTGCCATTTCCGCTGGGTCTGGGAAGGATAGGACAACGTGGCGCTGCCTGAGCTAAACTTGCCTTCACCGGCGTCGTTAAGTGAAGTACTGTAATCTCGCAAAATGAAGGAGTGACTAATGAAAAATCTAATTAACAAAGTATCTACAGCCGTGCCTTTATCTTTTCTGCTCGCGCTGCTATTGATGGTCTCCATTTCTTCCTGTTCTAAACCCAATCTCGCTGACATCGTCAGGGAGCATGTCGCGGCTGTCAACAATGACGACATCGAGAAGAACTTGACCTTCTTTACAGACGACAGTGTGTACGAACCGGACCCCGACACGAAGCTGTCCGGCAAAGCCCAGGTTCGGAACCTGATGGAATGGGATGTGGTCAATCATGCCAGGCTTTCCATTAAAGATCTGAAAGTCAAAGGCAACACCGTTGTTGCCGAGCTCACAGAGGATAATGAAGGCTGGAGATTCCTGGGAATTGATATCCCTTTCACGGCGACTTATGAATTCAGGGGTCGGAAGATACGAACCGTAAAACTCGAATTCTCCCCTGAAAGCTGGAAGATCTTCGAAGATGCTTTCAGACCGTTCGCCAAGTGGGCCAAGCAAGCGCATCCGGAGGAATATCAAAAGATGAGCGAGGCAGGTTATTCCGCTGAAGGCGCCAGATTGTTCCTGGCTCTGGCGAAGGAGTGGAGAGATAAAATATCCACAGAGGCGGCAAGTGTGGAACAGGAGTTGATAGCGCTCGAAAAACGTTGGAATGACTCTTGGGTAAAGCGCGACCCGGCATTTCTTGACCGGATTCTTGCGGATGACTACATCGGCACGCGTAGCGATGGCAGCGTCTTTAGCAAAGCGCAGGAAATAGCGGATATGAAGTATAGCGATAATGTCGTCGCGTATATAACGTCTGACGAATTTGAGGTCCGGGTCTATGGAGACGTAGCGGTCGTCACTTTCCGCTTCACTACCAAAGAGCAAAACAAAGAAGGCAAGGATATTGGCGGGCAATATCGAACGACCGATACATGGGTCAAGCGGGCCGGTCGGTGGCAATGCGTAGCCAGTCATGGTTCGGAGATCGCCGAGAAATAGGGCATAGGCTGTTCAGACCATTCCCCAAGTGGGCCGAGCAAGCACATCCGGAGTAATATCAGAGAATGAGTGAGGTGGTCTTTTCGGCTTAGGGTGCGCATACGTTCTTGTCTCTCGCGAAAGAATGGAGAGAATAGACAGAAACCGGGAGTACGGAAAAGGAGCTGATCAAACTTGAACTGATTCGCCTTTATCCCTCCAAGGATCCGGCAAAATCCGGAATCAATGAAAAATGAAATCCAGTCAAATGAAAAAAATATTACTCTACACCTCTGGCGTTTTCACTCTCTTATGGGGCATAGCCCATTTTACACCTTGTTTAGATCAAAGTCAATTTTCTTTCAGCTTTGAAAGCGAAACGAACTTCAAAGCCTGAGCACGAAAGGTTTTGACGACATGATTTATAAATCGTTGACTCAGATTTATTTGACTTCGGATTTTTGTTGGTGTAAATTTATTCCTTAATTAAAATGAAATAAAGCAAAAATTGAATACATAAATCATGAACATTTGTTAATAAAAGACAGATATAAAATTGCTATTTTAACTTTAATGGAACTTATGCTGGGAATACCATTTATGGTTCATTGCAGACATGACGAGGGAATTCTGCCTGAATTATTTACCGGCAAACTATCTTTTGTAACAGATACTTCTGCGATATTTGAAGGAAAGGTTTATTATGATGGTGGCTCTGAGGTAACGGCACGAGGTGTCTGCTGGAGTTCTTCCACCTACCCTACTACTGCTGATAATAAGACAATCAACGGCAAAGGAGAAGGGGAATATACAAGCCGCCTGAGAGGACTTACCATTAACACAATTTATTATGTAAGAGCCTATGCTATTAATAGTTCCGGTACGGCATACGGATCGCAGAAATTCTTTAAGACTCAGGAAGGTTCAGCTGGGACAGTTACAGATATTGACGGTAATATATACAATACAGTTATCATTGGAACTCAGATTTGGATGGTAGAAAACCTGAAAACTACAAAATATAATGATGGCACTGACATACCTCTTGTGACCGAAGGTGTTGAATGGAATAATCTAAACTCTCCTGCATACTGCTGGTACAACAATAGCTCAGGTAATAAATACCTATATGGTGCATTATATAACTGGTTTGCTGTAGGAACCGGGAAATTATGTCCTATAGGCTGGCATGTCCCCTGTGATTCAGAAGTAATAGAATTAATCAATTATAATTGTGATGAAAGAGGTAATATGGCCGGAATTAAACTAAGAGAAAGTGGAAACGTTCACTGGAAAAAGTGTTCTATTTGGTCTCTTTCAGAAAGTACCAATGAAAGTGGATTTACTGCACTTGGAGGTTCTTGCCGTGAAGCAGTACCAACGGGAAATTTTGGCATCCTTGATACTAATGGTCATTGGTGGACGACGACAACTTGGTCTGATAATGATAGGATTTTTGCAATGGTGCTGTCTATCGGTGCTTGTGACGATTTTGTCGGTTATCCATCACCTGACGATCCAAAGGATGGCAAATCTGTCCGCTGCATTAAGGATAATTAAAAAATAATTACAATAACTTATTACCAGTCTCGGAGTCAGTTCTGGGGGCTTTTTATTTTAAGAAACATCGATATTAAAAAAATGGACTTCTTTTCTTTTTTAGTGTAACTTTGATTATCAAATGTTTATGGTATAGTACATATGGAAAGAAACCTTCAGCTTATTAAGACGATTTCCATATTAATGATCTGCATCCTTCTGATTCCGTTATCAGGATGCTTTAGTTATAGGAAAATATCGGTATCTAATCTACCAAGTCCTGTTAATTATAAATATATGATTTGTTATAATGACACAAGATATCTTATAGATAATGTGGAAGTTTCAAATGATACTTTGTCAGGTAAAATAAATGCTGATTTCTATTATAGAAAAGACACAACCTTCAAACGTAAAGAGGTACGCTTGTATATCTCGTCAGATACAACATTTCAGATTTTTCCGGGCATAATAACAACCATACCCCTTACCAGTGTCCAGAAAGTCACACGTTACAAATACAACCCTGTTAGAACTTTGATTTTTACTGGGTTATCAGGCGCGGTTGTTTTTACATTGGCACTTAGGTATATGTTTACTCATATGTCTCTTTCTGAATAATATGTATGTTTCACTAATAATCTGATTATAAATCCTCATTCAGCGGTTTTTATAGAATGAATTAATAACCTTTTGGTTAACTCTTATACTGCAACGTCAATGTGTGTCAGAGATAGCTCTTGTTGGAGGTGATCCTTTTCATAAACAAACTACAGGGGTTGTCTCCTTGTACGGATGTTATATTTTAAAAAACCTTATGCTTGATTGATATACAGTTCTTATAGACTAACCTTAATCTACACAGAAATTGCTTGGGTATTATAGGTCAACATCTGATCAGCTAACGTTTACTGGTCATTTTAACCTTATTTTTCCCCTCTATCTCCGTTTTCCTTTTTTGGCGGATACCTAAATGGAATAATTATAAAAGATTGTCCTGCTTTGCTTTCATCATAAGGCATCTCCCTGAGTTTCTTTATAAAATCTTCTCCAGTCTTTTTAGTCCAACTACTTTTCTTTTCAGGTACTTAATTATTGCGGTCATCCATAGTGTAAAAAATATTAAAGTAAGAACCAACTTAATCTACATCAAGTGAAGATGGAAAGCCGGAATTCATAACATTTTTAACAGACCGTCCATATTGCTTTACCACCGTGGTGTCAACTCGGTTGGTATCCATTTAAGGATTCTTGATGCTTTGATAAAGACATGGACAGCTTAAGAATGCTTCTGATTTTTGTCATCTTTATCAAATTATTAGGCATGATTAAAAATATTGAACAAGTCAACATTAATCAATCATGACCACAGACGACATGAAAAAACAATAAAAGGTGGTCAAGGAGGTCCGGGATTGGGTGATCACTTTGATCTGCGGAAAAGGGGCAAAATACCCTGCGATTAGGTGGTCAATTTGTCCGTTTTTTCCATGAAAACAAATAGTACTGGCAAATAATTCAGGTTCTTATTCAAAAAGCTTCTCTATGACCGCAATGTCTTCATTTTCACGGAATAGACATGTTTTCAAGTAGTCATTCTGGTCTTGTGTCATAGGAATATGGCTTCTCTTAATATTTTCCTTACTATAATTGTTTATTTTTGTTTGACAATAAATGTTATGTCTTAACAGATAATACTTACAGGATGATCATTTTTAAATTGATTTTGGCTCTTGTAGCACTGATTATTGTTAGTTCAATAGTGATGCTTTTCTTAAGAAGGCTCAGGAGGGCGGGATTGATTATGCTTGGATCACTGATAATCATCTTCCTTGTGATAATTTTGGTTTTTTTTAGCCCCCGGCAATATGAAAGGAAATACCTGCAGAGGTCGGAAGAATGGAAAAGCCTTACATTCAGACAATATGCAGATTCCCTGGGATTTTATATCGGGACAATACCAGGCGGTACCGATATTTCGGATCCTGTCTTCTGTAACAATCTCAATTCCGTAACCCCGGAGAACAGTTTAAAAATGGGGCCTCTTTTCAGGGACAAGAAGATTGGAGAATATGATTTCACTGAGGCTGACAGGATTGTGAACCAGGCTCTTGAAAAAAAACTCAGGGTAAGAGGTCATACTCTTGTATGGGGCAAACAATCAGACATGTTTAAGAATCCCGACCTCAGGGCCTGGCTTAAAACATTCCCGGAATCAGAGAGAAGCGGTAGATTAAAGGAATTAGTAGATAATCATATAGTTACTGTACTTAACCATTTCAGGGGCAGGATCCATATATGGGATTGTGTAAATGAGCCCACGAGTATCGGCCGCCCGGGCAGGTTAGATGATAATGTCTTCACAAAATATCTTGGCGGGAATTACATTGAAGATGCATTCAGGATTGCCCATTCTGTTGATCCTGCGCTTAAGCTTTACCTTAATGAACAAATAAATGATTATCGCGGAAAACAGGCCGAATATTTCCTTGAGCTTTTAAGAAAGCTGAAAAAGGATGGGGTACCTGTTGCAGGTGTCGGCCTGCAGTCGCATATCCTCACCAGGGCCGATACTGCCATTACTGACCTTCAGGATTTTATGAAGAAGATCACCGACATGGGCCTTGAGGTTGAACTGACAGAGATCGATATGAGACTGAGGATATTTGATGCTGCTGATGATCCATACGAAGCCCAGGGAAAATACTATGCAAGGTTGATAAAGGCATGCATGGAAAACCCGGCTTGCAAGGGAGTGACTTTCTGGGGATTCAGCGACGGGTGGTGCTGGATTGACGCATTACCTTTCCCCAAACCTAATGAACCTTATCTTTTTGATTCAGAGTTGAATCCCAAACCTGCATTTTTTGAGATCTATTCACTGCTCAGAAAAAGTTATGAATCTAAAGGGAAACTGACAATGTGACTTGTATGTCAGTCTTATCAATTCAGTTAGGAGAGAAATAAGCTTGTTTTGAATATTTTGAAATAATATCTTCCCAGGATTCCTCATTAAAGGAGAAACTCAAGTGCCTGCTCTTTATTCCAATAATCTCAAGGACTTATTACGATCCAAAATCATTTGCTTGGGAACATGATTTTAAAGCATTTGTAGAACAAGCATCAAAGGATCAATTAGGATTAAAGGTAAAGCTGTCAAATGGCAACGTTGCTACAAGAATGTTACCAATAAAGATACATGTTCTTCATCCTGAAGATAAATCACTTTTGGAAAGGGAATTGGGAGGAGTCTTGAGAGCTGTTGAATTTATTTACAAAGAACCCGGAGTCAACAAACCGCTGACTGCAGATGATGATGAGAAGAAGAATCTGAATGGCAAAAAATACAGAATCCAGATCAACAAGGTTTCCAATGCTATTGATGAAGTTATTCGTACCCTGATGGGAGTGCTAACCACTCCTGTGGATAGAAAAATACCCCATGGTCAATCCTCAACCATAACATACATTACAAAAGCCGGAAGCCTTGACCACATTCAGCCGGCTATGATAGCATTTTAGTATTTGTTTATTTATCAAAGGATTAACTTCGGCGTCAGATGGTCAATCTAATCCGGCGCCAAGTGGTCAGGGGCACGGTTCTTCCACTTGAACATAATAATGCAGATATTGATCTCAATGCAATAAGGTTCTCGTCTCCAAAAAAATTCGAGGAGATATTATTTGAAGATTTATCGAATCCTGAAAATGCCGCAGAAAAAGACTTTTACGAATTAAAATCACCTGATGTGATGATAAATACATACATTAAAAACAACAATGTTGTATCAGTAGATACTTACAGGCGGGTGAAATAGTGTTTTTATCTTTCCAATCCTATGAAAACAATTCGTTTAACCACAATCATTGCACTATTCCTTTTTTTCTCTGTAAAAGGGATACAGGCTCAAGCCCAGGAGACAAAGCTCAATCAGGCTGAGTTGATGAAGCAGTTCATTGGCACATGGAAGAATATTGAAAATGATACAACCTTCATATGGGAATGCAAATCATTTGGCAGTGCTCTGGAATTTACTATCAAAACTGAAACAGAGGGTAAGGTAACGATTGATGCAAAGTCCCTTTTGGGTTATGATAAAGAAAATGACAGGCTCATTGAAGCTGTTATAGACCCTGAAAGTCCAGAAATATATCTTTGTCCGTCATGGTTCACTTCCAGGAATTCCTTTATTCAGATTTTATGGAAAGATATGGCCGACCCTGACAATGCCGATTTTAAATGGGCTATTGAATTTACAAATCCTGATTCTTTTGTTATTACTGAAATCCGAAATAAAATAAAGGGTGAACCTCATACATATTTACGAGCAAAATAAACCTTCACCATATCATTTTCCCCAAATCCTGGCACCAAACTGGCACCAAAAAAAAGTTACAATTTTTGAGATTGTAACTTAACAGAATTTTCAAACCAAGTGTCTTTTGGAAAAAGCCCTTCCTGAACCGAGCTTAAGATATCTTTCAAAGGCATATGCTTTATTTTTATCTGTAAATGCAATATAGGTAATAATTTCAACTGGGAGGATATTTTTTGTAGCAAGAACCTGTCCCTGGTTATGTCGTTTTATTCTGTCTTTCAAGTTATTAGTACATCCAGTATAAATACTTCCGTCTTTGCATTTTAAAATATATACATACCAAAATTGCTGCGAAAGTGGGCCTTGCCCGCCGTAGCCCGCCATGATTATAGTATTAGTTAAACAACGAGATTGTACAAAGATAAATAAAAAGACCCGCCGTCGCTTCCGACTTCGTTAAAGTTTCGTCGATCAAAGAAAGCTATGGGGTAAGAAGAGTGGGCCTTGCCCGCCGTAGCCCGACAGAGCTTTAGCAGGTTAATATCCAACATAAAAAGCGAAGCCCGCCGTCGCTAAAGCTATGGCGGGCGAAGGTGGGCCCAGCTGGGATCGAACCAGCGACCCCCTGATTATGAGTGAGATAAACACCTGATATCTAGATTGTTCTGATTTGTACAGGTCTTCATTATCATTCATTTAGGATTTTCGGATTTTATGATTTTTCTGCATAAGCCGGTGACCCTGACCACCTCACGCCGGCATAAATTGACCACCCGGAGCCGGAGTTAATCCAATGATCTATAGACAAATATATAAATGTCCAAATTACCGGCGGAATGTGGTCAAGGTGACCGGCGTATGCAACCAAACACTTCAACTTATCTTTCAACGAGGCACCAACATCGTGAGTTTCCAGAAGGCCATCGTGTGGATTAATGTCAAAATAAACGCTGATTTCTTCCTTAAAGGTGGATTCGAGTTCTGTTTTAAGAGCTTCAACGAACTCACTTACCCACCTGTCGCCTTTGTTGTCCTTCTGGCGGTAGGAGATGAAGATGTCGTAATTATATCCTTCTATTATGCTTGACATCGAATAAGTTTTATACTTCAAAGTTCTCCCATTCGTATTTTACACGTTCCATTAACTTTTTGAAACGCTCTTCACTACTGATGTTTTTAAGAAGAGGATCATAATCATTGATGAAAGGGTAATTAACAAAACCGTGATCGACTGAATTTTCTAACCAATTTAAAGCATCAGACTTTTTATTTATCATTGCAAACGCTTCTGCCACCCAAAGTGAGTACTGGAAATCCTTTTTTGCCCATAATAAAAAATTTTCATCAACTAATTCAAAAACTTCTTTATGTTTTTGTTGGCATGCATATATTCTCAATAAAATACCTCTAAACATAAAGCTGCCCTTCATACCCTCCGAGATACTATTAAATTCAACATAAGCCTCATCACATTTCATTTTATACAATAAAGCCCATGTTCTATAGTACCGACTCCAATCATCCGAGCCATACTGTTTGGATTGTTCTTCAGCTAAATCAAATTTACCAATGATAACATTTAGTGCTAATGGCATATAGTCTATGAAAATGGAAAAAGGATCAACCTGAGATAACCTTTTTAAATATTGATAAGTCCCTTCAGGTATCCCCATACAACAATAAACAAGAGTGCTCCATAGCAGAGCATTTGCATGATTTGGTGATTTTTGAAGAACCTTTTTGAAATGTGAAAAGCTTTTTCTTGCATCCCCTCCTGTGATTTCCAATAATCCTGATACAAAATGCCCATCAGGTGATTCGTCATCTAAATCAAATGCTTTCTTAACATATTCATTTGCCTTCCGAAGGTCATTTTCATCAATCCTTATCCCCATGTTCCAAAATTGATAATAGGCATGAGCCAGTTCTGCATATAAAATGCTATTATCTCCTTCTATATTAAGCGATTTGTGTAGGTAACCAATAGCATTATTTATTGATTTTTCAGTGAAATTGTAAATTTCTTGCTTCGCTTTCAGATAATATTCAAGAGCCTGAATATCTTTTATAGGTCTTTCAGATACTTTTTTTCTTTCCTCAAGTGAAAGTTTCAATTTAAGTTCATCGGAAATAGACCTTGAAACCTTCTCCTGAATATCAAAAACATCATCCAGAACTCCTGAATAATTCTCGGCCCATAGGTGAGAATCAGTAATTGAATCAATAAGCTGAGCTGTAATTCTCAGATTATTACCAGCTTTCCGTACACTGCCTTCAAGAACATATCGGACATTTACAGCCTGAGCAATTTCAGGGATAGTCTTTTTAGTACCTTTAAATGTCATCGCTGAACTTCTCGAGATCACCAGCAGGTCATGGATATGTGAAAGGTCTGTAATAATTTCTTCAGTTAGTCCATCACTAAAATATTCCTGGTTTGGGTCTGGGCTGATATTTTCGAATGGTAGAACTATAATTGATTTTTCAGGTACGGTAGATTTCTCAACCAGTGAAACAAATTCTTTTGATTCACCAGCAGTTTCGAATAGATCTCCTTTCAATCCGCTCATAATCTCCTTTATAGCAAGAGCAACTTTATTAATTTGATTGCGGTAACTGGTCTTATTTATATTCTTCTCTCCATCGTCCTTTGGTGAAAGAGGTCTGTTTACACCTGGCTCTTTGTAAATAAATTCAATTCCCCGCAATACACCCCCCAATACCGACTCACAAAGTTTACTATCAGTCCTGTCCAGGTCATGAATTTGCAAAGGAAGAACACGACTGGCAACATTACCACCTGGCAGTTTTACTTTCAACCCAAACTGATCCTTTGAAGCCTGTTCAACGAACGCTTTAAATTCATGTTCCCATGCAAAAGATTTCGGATCGCAATAGGTTCTGGAAATTATGGGTATAAAGACCAGACACTTGAGTTTCTCTTTCAGGGATTCATCCACATCATGTGTCTCAAGAAGCCCATCATGAGGATTGATGTCAAAATAAACGCTGATCTCTTCCTTGAAGGTGGATTCGAGTTCTGTTTTCAAAGACTCAACAAACTCGCTCACCCACCTGTCGCCCTTGTTGTCCTTCTGACGGTAGCTGATGAAGATGTCGTAATTATATCCTTCAATGATGCTTGACATCAGAGGATTATTTATTTCATTATCAAAGTTAAGGTATCCTGATACGAAAGTCAAGTATAGCAAGGTAACCGGGTAGAGAATCTTAAAAATAAATCCCGAAGATTATTTCGAAGAGCTGTCAGTCTGCCAACTAAGATGTGATTAATTGAATAACATTCTGGTTTCACTGAAAAGAGAAATATTTTAAGGGCACTCGAGTAATCAAGTGCCGGTTACCATGATATTCTGAACTAAATTCAACAAATAAATGCAACTTTTTTAGAGGAGATCAAGATTAAATTTT
>CAZTJT010000060.1:0-14583 GCA_964613785.1 uncultured Rikenellaceae bacterium | reverse complement strand
GCACCGGGGATTATTCATATTCAGTCACTTACGTGACTTTTTTGTCGAGCTCCTTCGCAGCTGATCCATCGAGACAACAGAACCTTACCTCAGGCAGATATAACTCTGGCAGGGACATGCTCTGAAAGAGCATCCTTCAACCGGTCGCTTCTCTGAAGGAGAAGGATGTGAATAACCTCCGGTGAAACCGGAGGTACTGCTCTCCCCCGGGGCTATTCAGCTCCGAAGGAGCGACATGTAGGTAATCGGACGGTACTGATATTTTATCATTTAGGGTCCGACTTGTAGAATCTCATACTTTTAGTCGGACAGGATTGAAAGTATTTATGCAAAAATCAAAATCTGGAAATAAAGTATTAAATTTCTGAAAATTTATGAGATTCCGGTTTTAAAGTTACAGATCAAATGACAGGAAAAGATAAAAACTCAGATTTTTCTGCCGGCCGCAGACAATTTATTTCAAAATTATGCATTGCAGCAGCGGCAGGGCTCGCAAATCCCTCGCTGATCAAAGCATCTTCAGGTGAAACAGTTGCGGGTGCAAATACTTTTTCATTACCTGCAATGCCCTCAATAAACCTTGGCCCCCACAGGATAAGCCGTCTGGTATGCGGTAGCAATCCTTTGCTGGGATATTCCTACCTGGGCTCCCATACCGACAGGCAGATGAAAGAATATTTCACAGTTGAAAGAACTGTCGATTTCCTCAATAAATGCGAACGGGCGGGAATTACAGCTCACCAGTCATCGGGCAGATCTGACTATTTCAATTTATTGTGGGAAAGCGGTTCAAGGCTAAAGATAATAAGCCTGCAGTCGGAGATCGGCAATATAAAGCCGGCGATTGAATCTGCAAGGCCAATTGCAATTGTTCACCACGGCGGGGTAACAGACCGGCTTTTTGCCGAAGGAAAACAGCAGCTTGTTCACGATTTCGTAAAAGCGGTTAAAGACCAGGGAATAATGGCCGGTGTATCCGCACATAATCCGGATGTTATTAAAAAGATCGCCAATTCGGGATGGGAAGTTGATTTGTTCATGACATGCTTCTATTATCTTACCAGAAAGCATGAGGATACGGATCCTCTCAAGGTCCTTCCGGTGAGCAGCTATCATTTCCTGAAAGAAGATCCGGTAAGAATGACAGAGGTTATAAGGCAGGTAAAGCAGCCATGCCTTGCATTCAAGATCCTCGGGGCAGGCCGGCGGTGCACCAGACAGGAAGAGGTGGAAGCTGCATTTAAGTTTGCCTTTGAAAACATCAAGCCAACTGACGGCGTTATTGTCGGAATGTTTCCTTGGTACTTCGACGAGATAACTGCCAATGTTAATTTCGCAAATGAGTTCGGAAGCAGATAATACTTGATTTCGCAACCGGAAACTCCTGGATAATAGTATTGTCAACTAATGATGTCAGTTTAGTGTATCTTAAAAGCTTTTTTTACCCCCTGCCCCCTAAAGGGGGTAATTTAAATATCAGATAATCAATAAGTACTACGTTAAGTTTCCGAAAGCTTACACATTATGGGCAGAAGTAGTTGAAATAAGCTTTTGAGACAACCTGTTCTTAACACAAATAAATATTCTAATTAAATGAAATACAGATTTTTAGGAAAAACTGGAATTAAATTATCTGCAATCGGACTGGGTTGCATGAGCATGAGCCACGCATATTCAGGAAGGGACGATAACGAATCGATCGCTACCCTGAACAGGGCACTGGAGCTGGGAATTAATTTCTGGGACACGGCGGATTTCTACGGAAACGGGGAAAATGAGAAGCTTATCTCCAGGGTGCTCAGGCCAAACCGTGAAAAGATATTCATTGCAACAAAATTCGGCTTCCGGGAAACTCCGGAAAATCCATATTACCTCGATACCTCTCCAAAATATATGAGGATTGCAGTTGAAGCAAGCCTCAGGCGTCTGAGTACAGACGTAATAGACCTGTATTATGCCCACCGGATCGATCCCAGGGTCCCGGTTGAAGAGATGATCGGCGCTATGAGCAGACTGGTAAAGGAAGGCAAAGTGCGGTTCATAGGCCTGTCTGAAGCATCTGCAAAATCAATAAGGTTAGCTCATTCAATCCATCCCGTTTCAGCTCTTCAGAGTGAATATTCCCTTCTTACAAGGGATGTCGAAAAGGAAATACTTCCTTTGTGCAAAGAATTGAATATCAGTTTTATTCCATTCAGTCCGCTTTCAAGGGGATTGATCACCGGCACACTCGATACCGGAAAGCTTGACAGCAACGATTTCAGGAGACAACTTCCAAGATTCTCGGGAGAGTATCTGAAGAATAACCAGGATATGGCAAAAGCATTGAATGAACTGGCATCAGACAGGAAATGCACCCCCGCGCAACTGGCACTTGCATGGGTTCTTTCAAAGGGTGATCATATAATACCCATACCCGGAACAAGACACCGAAAATACCTTGAGGAAAATGCCGGAGCCGCAGATATCGTCCTGAATGATGACGAGATCAAGGCAATTGAAGATCTTCTTCTGCGCTTTCCTAATATTGGTTCGAGATACACCGAAAACTTCGCAAAACAGGTGGACAAGGAATAGGGCCTGTTAAGAGAAGCAAGTTATGATCTTCCATGCTCAGGCGCTGAATTCACCAATATATTCATCGAGTCCGTAGCTGTTGCACAATCCCTGGAACTCTTCCATCAGCTCGGGGCTGAAGGGAACTCCTTTTTCTTTCCGCAACATCCATGTATCATGTTCTTTTTCACCAGCAGTATATATCCGTGACTGCCCCGGCATCTTTTTCGAGTTTCTCAGGTCACGCAGGATATCTCCTGCTGTTTTTTTGAAATCAGCCGGCTCCGTAAAAGCACTGATATCAACAGCAATAAAAAAATGGCCCACCGATAATGGAACCTTTTTGCCATCAGAAATACCGGAGATCATTTTCATAAAAGCGCCCTGCTGAAGGGCTGACGAAAGGATCTCCACAACGGTAGCATATCCGTAACCTTTGTACCCTGCAGTTTCCTCTCCAATGCCTCCCAGGGGAACAAGAGCAGCCTCACCGGTGATCAGATCCCTGAGGACCTTTCGTGAATCAGTCTCACTCTCTCCGCTGCTGTTGATGACCCAGCCTTTTGGTAATTCCTTTCCCTGCCGGGCATATAATTCCACTTTTCCGCGCTGGCTTATTGACGTGGCACAATCGAGCAGGAAAGGAAAGGGCTCATCTGTAGGGATCCCGAAAGTCAGCGGATTGGTGCCGAGAATGTTTTCAACGCCGAAGGTAGGTGCAACAGACGGCCGGGCGTTGGTACCGGTAATTCCGATCATGTTTTCCCGCACTGCCATAAGCGGATAATAGCCGGCGAAACCATAATGTGACGAGTTACGGACAGCCACCATTCCCATACCGTATGTCCGGGCCTTTTGAATTGCCATTTTCATCGCCCTGTATGAAATGACATGGCCCATCCCATTGTGTCCGTCCACGACTGCTGTGGTGTATGTTTCTCGTACAATTTCCGGATTTGTTACAGGATCCAGGATACCATCCTTGATCCGGTCAAGATATATAGGTTTAAACCTGTTGACGCCATGCGAATCAAAGCCCAGTTTGTCGGCCTGTATCAGAACATCGGCCACGATCCTTGCATCATCTTCCGGTATGCCTGCCCTGACCATGACTCTGACCATGAATTCCTCCAGGAAATCGAACTGTATGTATTTTTTATTCATTTGGTTGTAACATTTAGATATTGTTAAAGCATAATATCTTTTTATCCATTAAATGAAAATTACTTCCCTATACAAAAATTCCTGAATATGTTCCCCAGTATTTCATCCGTGGTGATCTCGCCTGTGATTTCACCCAGGTAATGAATTGCATGCCTGATGTCAATGGCAATAAGGTCCTCAGGAATACAGTTTTTCAGTCCGGATATTATCCTGCCGGTGCTTTCTGAAACCTTCTGAAGGACTTCATAATGCCTTAAACTGGTAACAATCACATCCTCATCAGAAAAATGCCTTGCGCCAGTGATCTCCAGAAGTTGATCCTTAAGCTCATCGATACCCGTGCCATATTTTGCAGATATGAACAATACCCTTTCATTTTCTCCTTTCCTGATCTCCCCTGACAGGTCATCGACTACCGAAGCCGGAACATCATCTGTCTTATTTACAAGTATCATTAATCTGCAATCCGGATTGGTGATCATATTTCGTATGTCATCAGCCCTCCTGTTAATATCGGAGCTTTTTTCAGAGGCTTCATCGACCATCATTACAACAGAAGCCCTGGCAATCACATCAAGCGTTTTCCTTATCCCCATGCCTTCAACGACATCTGAAGTATCACGTAAGCCTGCAGTGTCTATAAACCTGTAAATCAAACCACTTATATTCAGGGTGTCTTCAATTGAATCCCTGGTGGTACCAGGTATATCAGTTACGATCGCCCTCTCTTCATTAAGCAGGAAATTCAGCAGTGTCGATTTTCCCGAGTTCGGCTTTCCCACAATAGCCACGGGGATACCGTTCTTAATAACATTGCCTATTCTAAAGGATGCTGAAAGCCTGTCGGTAAGCTCCTTGGCCTTTTGAATTATGGTCATTAACTCCTGCCTGTCAGCGAATTCGACATCCTCCTCACCGAAATCAAGCTCAAGCTCAATAAGAGAGGCAAACTTCAGGAATTCAGATCTCAGCTTACTAATTTCAGCCGAAAAACCTCCCCGAATCTGGTTGATGGCAATGCGGTGAGCCGATTTTGAAGCTGAAGCTACAAGGTCGGCAACAGCTTCAGCCTGCGAGAGATCCATTTTACCATTAAGGAAAGCTCTCTGCGTGAATTCCCCCGGGCGGGCGCTTGAAGCCCCTGATTTCAGGAGAAGATCCAGAATCCGCGAAACGATATAGGATGAGCCGTGACAGGAAATTTCGGCTGAATCCTCGCCTGTATAGGAATGCGGGGCTCTGAACAACGATACCAGTACTTCATCGATCACTTCATCCTTATCGCGGATCTCACCATGAAGAACTGAATATCCTTTCCTGCTCAGGATATCTGCATTTTTATCAGTTGGAAAAAAGATCCTGCCCAGTATCGGCAATGCATCCGGTCCGCTGATCCTGATCACAGCAATAGCGCCGCCATGAGAGGTTGCCGGGGCACATATTGTCTCTTCTCTCCTTAACATATAATAAAATCCTGTAGTCAGCAAATTTAGGAAACTTTAAGTCTCCAAGGCGCTGACCGATATAAAAACATCTGGTTTCACAGTATAATAAGCAATTAGAACTTTCAGTACTTAAAGTGAGCTAAAGTGTGGAGTACGTAAAGTTAATAAAGCACTACTCTAAGTACTCGAAGTACTTTTAGTACTCTAGGCACTCTAGGCACTTTAGGCACTCAAAACTCTAAGCACTGGTAGATCATAAACAATAAAATATTATCTTTAAAAGCATTAAAGTAATGTAAAACCGGACTCCAAAATGAAAAAAATTGTCATTCTTTTATCCGTATTTTCAATCCTAACAATTAACTATGCTTTCCAGGCCATGAAAAATCCAAAGACAGAAATCAAATCAAAGCTCATAAATGCAACACTCCTTCTGCCCGACGCTGAGAACGGCTACTACAGGGGTACAAGGTTTGACTGGTCAGGTGTAATTTCTGATCTTTCCTGTAACGGACATACCTATTTCGGCAAATGGTTCGACAAGTACAGTCCGACACTTCACGATGCCATAATGGGTCCTGTTGAGGAATTCGCCCCGCTTGGATATGAGAAAGCTGCTACAGGTGAGAATTTTGTTATGATCGGGATTGGCTTGCTTAAAAAGCCTGATGACAAAAAGCATGACAGATTCGGCTATTATCAGATTATTGATCCCGGAAAATGGGAAATAAAGAAGAAAAGCAATGAGGTCACGTTCAATCATAAGCTGAACAGCAAAGATTATTCATATGATTACATTAAAACGGTGAAGCTGATCAAGGACAAGCCTTTGATGGAAATTGACCACAAGCTTAAGAATACCGGGAAGGAGAGCATTGTTACAAATGTATACAATCATCATTTTTTTGTGATGGACAACCAACCAGTCGGTCCGGATTTCACAATAACCTTTCCATTCACCCTGAAAGGAGAAGGACAGGGGTTCGGGACCATTGCTGAATTAAAGGATAACAAGATCATCTTCAACCGTATTCTCAAAAAGGGCGAGACGGTCTTTTGCGGTTCGCTGACAGGCTTCAGCAACGATCCGGAGGATCTTGACGTCAGGATTGAAAACAGGGCCACCGGGGCAGGAGTAAGGATCACAGGCGACCGGCCGCTCTCAAAGCTTATTTTCTGGGCCTGTCCGACTACTCCATGTCCTGAGACCTATGTCGATATCAAAATTGAACCCGGACAGGAGTTTACCTGGAAATTCATCTATGAATTTTACTCTCTATAACTGAAAAAACACGGGATCCCCTAAAGTGGGGGGGTAAAAGACTAATAATGTGCGATATAGTTGTCCGGGAATGAGCCACACTAAGATAGTTTGCTTTTTTCGGATCTAAAGCTAATGCAGGGTTGGTGATCTAATTTGATATATCTTTATAAATAGTTGTAATATAGCGTCCTAAGGCCCCCCTTTAGGGGGGGGTGGGGGGTGAAAAATGTCAGGAGTTGCAGAAAATAAAGAATTTCAATAATTAAGATGTGTATAAAGAGTCGGAAGGTCAAACGTAAAGAAAAAAAACTCATCTCTCCAGGTTCTGAAGGCTGAACAGGGAGTCATCAATTTTTGATCCTTCGTTTATCTCAGTGAAACTGATTTCCGATTTCCTTTTTGTAATCAGGTTTTCTGCGATCATATCCTTTATAAGGAACTTGCCTCCGCTGAGGTTCTGTACGTTCTTTATTTCAATAATCTTGAAAAGCATATTGTCGAAATTGTAGAATTCCATCTTCATTACCTGGTTATCAGACATCCTGATGTAGCTTATTTTTCTTGAATAACCGTATTCATCAGCCTTTTTGTCGTCGGCAGGTATACTCTCGATTATCCATTGGCCTTTTTCCCCGGAATTGTCAAGATGTTTTGATTTAAAATCCGAAGGGGCAGGGGAGCTCATGTCGGCATTTGAGAACTCTGAGCTCATGAAACTCTTGCCCTTTTCTGATGAAACGATCCGCCGTGTTTTTTTCAGTGCGGGCAGATAAATCCACATCTCGTCAGCGGTGTTTTTATTATCTACAACAAGCATTGCGGTACCTTTGACGTCAGCTGGTTCTATAAACCTGATAAGCCGTTTCTCAGCTCCGTCCGGATAGCTTTTGCTTATCATGGAAATGGTCCTGTTGCGCATCGATCCGTTCTTTTCGGTAATTGCAAGGTGAATCTTTGCGCTCAGAGAACTGGTAATGCTCAGCTCTCGTGATCTTTCCAGTATCTGGCCGGCATCAGGTTGCTGTGCTGCTGCCTGCGAAAGCGGCAGTAGAAGAGCCAATAACAGTTTGTTCAGTTTCATATTTTTTCTTATTTGATGCATTGGTTGTGAATCCGATAAATCCGGGCCTGAACTTTATCAGGAAAGCCGGTATCACGATCAGTGCCCCCGCAAGGCACGATGCTATGGAGATAATCACCAGGTACCCGAAAAACCTGATCGATGTAAATCCCGAAAAAATAAGAGCGGAAAAACCAGCCATTACACTAAGGGCGTTGATAATTATACTTCGGCCGATAGTTCTGATCGCCATCTCCGTAGCTTTGGAATATGACATCCCTGAATTAATCTGCAGATTAAAGCACCAGATGTACTGAATGGTGAAATCGACACCTACACCTATCATTATTGAAGAAAGGAGGGCCGTGGCCGCATCGAGGGCTATACCTGTGAAACCCATGAATCCGAACAGGATCATAATTGACGCAACAAGGGGGATAGAACCTATCAGCCCTCCTTTAATTGATCTGAAAATAATTGTAAGAAGGATAAATACCGTAATTACCGCGAAAAAAAGCGAGAACACCTGACCTTTTATTATTGATCCGGCAAAGTCAGCCATGATTACGGCATAACCGCCAACCAGCACTTCGGCTGGAATCGTGAGCGATAATTTTTCTATAAGCTTTTTGACATTATTAACTGTTCTGTTGTCAGGATCAGACAGCCTTATCAGCAGATGTGCCCTGGTGTTGTCGAGATTCATAAGCTGTTCAAAATCATCAGGATTCCCGCTCATATTGTATAGTTCGAACATCTGTGCTATTCCCTCCCTTGTTTCTGGGATCTGGTCGTAACCATATTCAGTATTGGTATAGATAGCCTTACTCATCTCTCTTACTACCTGCGATATGGAAAAAACACTTCCCACACCTTTCTGCTTTTCAAGTTCATTTGTCATCCTGTCAATACCATTCATGATTTCAGGGCTTTTTATATCGCCCGAGATCATTACAGAAATGGTTTGTGATCCGCCGAACTTCGAATTGATAAGTTCCGAAGCTTTCTTTACAGGGTGATTTTTTGAAAAGAAATTCTCCTGATTTGTATCAATCCTGAGAAATACAAAACCGATTGAAAAAAACAGGATTATTGTGAGTGAAAAGACGAGGATTTTTCCTGGTGACCTAATCACGAAGCGGGTGAGCTGGACAAGTAATTTGTCAAAAGCTCTTTTACCCTTAACATTTGAAGCGTATTTGCTTCGCCCTGCGCCACTTATGAATATGGATGCAGGTATAAGGAAAAGACTTAATATAAGGGCGACCGCAACTCCCGATGCTGC
The DNA here is from genome assembly GCA_964613785.1 of uncultured Rikenellaceae bacterium. Taxonomy (GTDB): domain Bacteria; phylum Bacteroidota; class Bacteroidia; order Bacteroidales; family VadinHA17; genus LD21. The sequence continues at coordinate 5,809 of CAZTJT010000060.1, read as the reverse complement.
AAGTATTCCTACCTGCCTTGCCGGTATTATCGAATGAGCAAGAAGGCCGAGAATTCCTGCAATGGTTGTAAGTCCGCTATATAGAATTGGAATATGCAGTGAACGGATCAGAATCTTTACCAGTTCATTGTCAGATTTGTTCGGGTTATTGATCTTCAATTCCTGGTATCTGGCTACCAGATATATCCCGTAGTTATTTGCTACTGCTATCAGAATAACAGGAACAAGCACTGTAATTATCGACATTTTCCATCCGGCCAGAGGGATGAGCGCCATGCTGAATCCTACCGACAGCACCACCGCACTGAAAGGCATGATCACGCTTCTCCACGATCCAAGATTGAGCCGCAGGACAACGAGCATGATTAACAGAGCCGCAGGGATAAGGATTATTGCGTCTTTTCCCACATCACCGATCAGGATTTTCCTGATATATGGCAGACCTCCCTTCACCACATCTGCTTTACCTGTATTACAGTTAATTACAGAATCAATTCTGCCGAGAATTACATTTTCCGGTTCAGACTTGTTTATATTTGCGGTGATCGATGCCGTTTTAAGATCCGACGACACCACAACTCCTTGTGCAAACTTATTTTTAAGGATCTTGTCAGCCAGTTCACGTGATCCGGAGGGATCGTCCGGAATACCTTCCAGCAAAGGCTCGGCGACCATCATTCCATCTTCATCCCTTATGCTCTTGACAGTAAAGGGTGACATTCTGCTACTAACGCCACTAATTCTTGAGATACCCCTGTCTATTTCCTTTATGCGATAGAGATTATCATTTGTTAATATGCAACTGTCGGTAAACATGATCATCACCATATCCTGCACTCCGAATTCATTTTCAATCCTGTCGGTGACAATCCTTGAATCTATTGTAGGCGGAATGTAGTTTCTGATCTCCGGATCAATCCTTACCATTGGAATTATGACAAATGAAGCCACTCCGCCAAGTATGCAAAGTAGTATTATGAACCACCTGTACCTGTAAATAATATCTGTCATAGCTTAAAAGTCAATCCTCAGTGAAACATAAACACCATTCATGAAATCGTCAATCAGGGCATAAAGTGAATTCTTACGTCCTGTATATATTTCCGCCCCTGCAATAATTGTCAGTCCATCCCTCGGTTTGGCCTTTATTTCCGGCATAAGCATCAGGTCGCGGTATGAGAAGCTGTAAAGAGCCGTAACGGAGGGTAGCAGCCTTCCATATGCAAATTCACCCTCGATCTTAAGGCTGGCGGCATGTGCGAACTCCTTCATCTGATAGTTGTACAGTCTGTTGAATGCACCAACCTGCTGCCTGAAATATTCACGAATATCAAATCCAGGTGTCTGGAGCAATGCAGCGAGCTTAAAATAGTCGGGGTCAGTTCCTATTAATGGATCGGCAGATATCGAAGAAAAACCGGTTACATACTTTCCGTTGTATTCCCCTGTTAAGCGCCATATACCAGTTGTCCGGTCGATTCCCACAGCCCATTTTATCTCGGGCATGGGAACATATTCATTGATGGTATGATCGAGATATGGCTTTGTCCATGCAGCTTCACCCCGAAGGCTGATGGTATTTATGGTGGTTTCAAAATCAAATCCGGCCATCCGGATTTGATAAGGTCTGACATTAAGTCCGGCTGAAATTACGGGCATTGGCTGTGTGAGGTCGAGGGAAAACTCCGACAATTCAATTCCGGGCAACGGATCATAACCGTCAAACCATGAAATTCCTATATCCATACCACGAAAATGTAAATCCGCCTTCAGACCATAACTGAACATCTCCTTGGCGGTAATGATACCACTTATCTCGTTTATAGTGACATTTTCCGGAAGCGGTACCGGATTAATGATAAGTGCCGACGGTCGGTAGTATGGAAGAACGACTGCACTTATATCAAGAAATGATGATGGGTGAAGGCCAAAAGAAGCAAGCAGGTTACCCATGTTCATATCTTCCCGGTCGGGCGAGCGGGAAATCATATTCTGCGGACTCAGTTTCGACGTGGGATTCGTGAAGTCGCAGCGGCCCCATTTGATTATTTTCTGACCAACCGAAAGATCCCATTTTTTACCGTTAATTCCGACATAAGCTTCACGGATGTCAAATCTGCTGACCGGCTTCATAAATTCAGATCCGTACCTGAATCTTAAATCGGTAAAAGCGTTAAAAACGGAATTATCGGCAGTCTTGAGCTTAAGTCCAAAATCAGAGAAAGCGCTTGAAACATACAATTTATCATCAACTGGATCTGTCCAGGAATAAAAACCTGCCCTGACAAAGCCAGAGAACAAATCATTGCTGTTAAATTGGTTATCAGAGGTGTCCTGCGCACCTGCCGCAACACTAATAATAACCAAAGCTAAGCAGACCAATCTTTTCACACGACATTATATTACTAAACTTTATCCCAAGCTGTTCATACATAACCTTCATGATCGCCGATCATTATCAATGATTATGCAGTTTTATCATGAAATCATAAGAACAGTTTTTCTGCAAAGGAAGAGATAGAATAGATAAATGTCGTCTGATCCGAGCTGTTCGGACTGCCTGGCTAGAGAATTGTAGTTCGTCCCGCTAAATTTGTACTTTAATCTTTACCTGGAAATACCAGTAATTTTTTCACGGTACTCACTGGGAGTCAGGCCTGTATGGCTCTTAAAAATTGAGTTGAAAGTTGTTTTGGAATTAAAGCCAGAGTCAAAAGCGATAGCAAGGATGGTAAAATTATTGTACCTGGGATCTTTAAATCTTTCAATAACTTCTTTAACCCTGTATTCATTAATGAAAGTAAAAAAATTACGTTTATATTTTTCATTCAGGACCTGGGTAATGTGATGTCTTGAAATTCCTGTCTGATTGGAAAGATCAAGAATGGAAAGATCACCGTTTAGGTATGGTTTTTTTGTTTCCATATAGTTAAGCAGTTTCTTTAGATATCTATCTGCCTCACTATCTTTTAATCCGCTCTTTACGTATTTCTCAGGTTCTCTTTTTTCATAATTATTAGTAACAACTTCACCAAATATTATTGGTTGCTTGATCCCGTAGAAGCTGTAAACGGCAGAAAACAAGGCTATGAATCCAAAGATCACAAAATATGGATCAAATGGTATGTAATTCCCAATAATATTAAGACCGCCAAGTATGAACAATATGAAATAAGCTGCATAGAAGCTGATTGCTAATATTTTAAGCCAGTTAAGAGTTAACTTATGAGAAGTATAGGATACAAGGTTTCTGAGATTGGACTGGTGCCTTTTTATCTCTATGAAAGCCAGTATACTGTATGCGGTTATTGACAGGAAGAAGGCTACTGAATAAACTATTCTTAGTGGCATAAGTTTATCGGGTTTGAAAAAACCACGCAAATCCCTTACCAGAGGTTCAGATCTGAATATTACTGATACGGTAAAGAATACCAGGAAGGGAATAAAATGGAGAAGTTCTGCCCAGTCGAATTTTCTCCCTGGAACAGTCATGAACCGGATATACAGGTAAAGAAGCGGACCATAGGTAAAAGTTACGAAGGGAAATGAATACATCTCAATGACCTTGCTGTTTATCAGCGCAAATATCATTTCGATGCATATCATGAAGAGCCATGCTGCCATCAACCTGTTCGCAACCGTTATCGGTTTTTTGGTTGAAATCAGCAATCCTGCAAAAAATGATTGTGAAATACCAATATATAGGACTGGTTCAATATTGACCATGAAGGATATTCAGATTTAATAACAAAGATAGAGAAAAGAAAAAGATAAATGAGGTATATTTGGTACGCAGACAATATGTTTTTTCAGAGACAAGAAATACAATTTCGCCGTAATCGATTAAATGTCATAACATTATGAGCATTCTTGTAAATAAAGATTCAAAGGTATTAGTACAGGGCTTCACAGGAAGCGAAGGGACATTCCATGCAGAACAGATGATCGATTATGGCACCAGGGTTGTCGGGGGTATTACCCCTGGCAAAGGAGGAAGGTCGCATCTTGGATTACCTGTGTTCAACACTGTTCGTGAAGCGGTAAAATCAACCGGAGCCGATGTGTCTGTGGTATTTGTCCCTCCTGCGGCAGGCGCGGATGCAATAATGGAAGCCGCTGACGGTGGAATAAAGCTCATAGTAGCTATAACCGAAGGGATACCCGTTTCAGACATGGTTATGGTAAAAGAGTATCTTAAATCATTCACTTGCAGGCTCATAGGACCAAACTGTCCGGGTATAATCACTCCGGGTGAAGCGAAAGTTGGCATAATGCCAGGATTTATCCACAGGAAGGGACATGTCGGCATCATCTCAAGGTCTGGGACCCTGACCTATGAGGCTGTTGACCAGGTAACAAGGCTTGGAATGGGACAGTCGACCTGCATAGGTATAGGAGGCGACCCGATAATAGGTACCACAACACTGGAGGCGGTAAAGCTTATGATGGATGATGATGATACACATGCAATAGTCATTATCGGAGAAATAGGAGGAACTATGGAGTCGGAAGCTGCGGAATGGATATCTGTAAACAGTACCAAACCTGTCGTCGGATTCATTGCAGGGCAAACTGCTCCTAAAGGCAGAAGGATGGGACATGCAGGTGCAATAATAGGAGGGAAGGAAGACACAGCTTCTGCTAAAATTGCTATAATGAGAAAATGCGGGATTATAACTGTTGAGTCACCGGCCGACATAGGAATTACAGTCCTGAAAGCGCTTGAAGGCAGCTAATATTTTATCAGAAACAGAATAAATTCTTATTTTCAACGTTATAAAGGCTGGTATTCAAATAATTAGTGTTCCTTTATATAAGCAGTTAATTTAATTAAAGACTTTATTTTATATTTGCACAAGTTGAATCATATGAAACCTTCATGGTACAAAAATCCAGAAGGTCATGAAAACTATTTATTATCATGAAGGTTCCATAGAGATAGCTCAGTATTCATTAATGTTGTTATTTTATTTCGGTGTGAAAAATGAAACTACTTGAAGGCAGGACAGCCCTTATTACGGGAGCATCAAGGGGAATTGGCAAAGCTATAGCCCTCAGATTTGCAAGGGAAGGCGCCAGTATTGCAATAACAAATATCTATGAGGATGAAGAGTTCCTGAATACTATTGATGAGATTAAAGCACATAATGTACATGTAAAAGGTTATGTGTCGAATGCATCGAGCTATGAGGATTCACAAAGGATTGCCGAAGAAATAATAAGGGACTTCGGCAGACTTGATATTCTGGTTAATAACGCCGGAATAACAAAGGATACATTGTTAATGAGGATGACTGAAGAACAGTGGGATGCAGTTATATCGGTGAATCTCAAATCTGTATTTAACCTCACAAAAGCCGTGATCCCAGCCATGCTTAAACAGAAAGGGGGCTCAATCATCAATATGAGTTCAGTGGTGGGAGTTTCCGGAAATGCCGGGCAAAGTAACTATTCTGCATCCAAGGCTGGAATTCTGGGCTTCACCAAAAGTGTGGCAAAAGAGCTTGGATCCAGAAACATTAGATGTAACGCCATCGCTCCCGGATTTATTCTGACTGAAATGACAGACAAACTGCCGCCTGATGTAAAAAGCGAATGGATCAGCAAGATCCCGCTGAAGAGGGGTGGAACTACTGAAGATGTGGCAAATGCAGCATTATTCCTGGCATCTGACCTTTCGTCATACATTACCGGACAAACAATTCAGGTTTGTGGAGGTATGTTAACATAAATTTTTATATATTTGTAAAACCGCAGGGCGCCTATCCTTTTAGCACGAGGAAATGCAGCGAGACATATTTATTCCACA
>CAZTJT010000059.1:0-15023 GCA_964613785.1 uncultured Rikenellaceae bacterium | reverse complement strand
AGAAACCATCCGAAGCCCGGAGTAAAAATACCTATCAGGGTAAAAAGTCCGAGTATTCCAAAAATAAAACCTCCGATCAGGATCCGGGTCGCAAGAGGCATATCCGGATTATCAAATTCGCCAAAAGCAGATTTTGCCTGATTATCATAACCAGTGTTCAAATTCTCGGATTTCAATTCTCCGCCCTCAAGAACAGCCAGGACTGTTTTTGTTCCTTCTGTAATTCCTCCGTCAAAGTCATTATTCCTGAACCTTGGTGCCATCACTTCCCTTATTATGCGCCCAGCTGTCAGATCGGGCATACTTCCTTCAAGCCCGTAGCCAACTTCGATGCGCATACGCCTTTCAGCCGGCACAACAACTATCAGTATTCCGTTGTTCTTATCTTTCTGCCCAAGCTTCCATTCATTGAAAACCCTGTTTGAATAATCTTCAATATTTTCTCCTTCAAGAGAAGGGATTGTAAGCACAACAACCTGATTGGTTGTATTTGATTCATGGTCTTTAAGGATTTCGCCAAGAGATTTCCGTGTCTGCTCGGTCAATATCTGAGCATCGTCAACCACACGTCCGGTAAGATAGGGCGTTTCAGCACCATTTAAATTCGGAAATAATGCAAGAAGAACCCATATTAATAATTTCGGCCAGATACTTTTCATTTCTCCTCCCTTTCTATGATTTTGTCAGGCAATTGGTCATCTCCACCGCCTTCAGGCAGTGGTGGACGAATGGCATTTATAAGCTCATCAAGGCCTGTTTCCAGCGCTTTCTTCACCTCCCCGCTCTTTAATGGCAGTGTCATCTTCTTAACAATATTTTCAAGGACATCAGTCTTTAAACGATCTCTGACGCCCTTGTCGGGAATGATAACCACCCGGCGCTCAAAAACGCTGATGAGTAAAAGTATCCCTCTTCGCCCTGAAGTGGCAAAAAGTTCATTTGAAAGAAACATTGATTCAGCGTATTGCAATGTTTCAGCCTCCCTTCGTAACTCAGATACAAACAGTCTTGCAAATGCCGGACAGAATATTGCAAGCATTGCAAACAGGGACCCGGAAAAAAGAACTGCTGTCACTATTAGCAAAATTATTGCATCAGTTATCCAGAACCGGATGATCAGATCCAGCACAAAAACCGTAAGTCCTGCAACCGAGGCACCAAATGCAAAGGCTTTCCACGGTATTTCCGGATAACTGTCGCTTCTGCCTGTTGTTGCAAGGACTATCTGTGCCCCGGTCATTGATTCAGCCTCCTTTAATCGGTCATTAAGCTGGCTCTTTTCAGTTTCGGAAAGAATCTGTTTCATTTTTCTGACTTTATCACAGGTTTTCAGTTGTATTAAAATTAGTTACTTTATCTTTCTAATCAAAACATCTACATCCAAAACAGTAAACTGTCAACTTCTTTCAGGACGATTAAGTCCGAAAAATTATAACTTTATGCAGTAACCCGATCTATCTGTAACTAAACTGGAATTATGACATCATGGCAGATGTTATTATAGGCATTCACGGACTTGGGAACAAGCCACCGGAAACACTACTGAGGGATTGGTGGCAGTTTTCGATGATTGAAGGACTTAAATCATGCAATCATTATTCACAATTACCCAGATTCTGCCTTGCAGTATGGTCCGATATAGTATATGAGAAACCTTTGGATATTTACGAAAAAGATACTGAAAGTCCTTTTTACATTGGTGAAAGATACACCATGGCCAGTACAGATTTCCATGTCAGTGATCACAGCGCCAGAAAAAAGATAGTTGATTATCTCGGACGGCAGATGAACCGCATATTCCTTAATGATGATCTGACAATGAATTATGCATCTCTAACAGATGCAATCATTGGCAGATATTTCAAGGACCTGGATCTTTACTACTCAGGAAAAAGAACCGGTGATAAAAATCAATCTGAAAGCTTCAGAGAATTGATAAGAAACAGGCTTTGTGATAAACTTTTAAAGCACAGGAATGACAGAATAATGCTGATAGGTCATTCTATGGGCACCGTTATAGCTTATGATGTGCTTACCTTTATGCTGCCTGATATTAAAATTGATACTTTTATCACTATGGGATCTCCTCTGGGTCTTCCGGTAGTAATGAGTAAAATAGGCAATGAGATGAAAAACAAAGGGGCTGGCAACAAGCTTGCAACTCCGCCGGGGATATTGAAAAACTGGTATAATTTCTCCGATATACTTGATAAGGTTGCATTTAATTACAAATTATCGGATTACTATTCACAGAATTTTCATGGCATTAAACCTGTAGATATTCTCGTCACCAATAATTATGAAATGAACGGCACAAAAAATCCTCATAAGGTATTTGGATATCTGCGGACTCCGGAATTTTCGCAGGTCTTAAGCGATTTTATTCTTTCAGGAAAATCTGCAACATGGCAGAGGTTTACCGGAAAAATGGCAGGATTTTTGAAAAAGGTCGGATCAATTATACCTTCAGCGAAAAAAAAATGAATATTACCATAGTAAGAATTTGGATAAATAAATAGAAGATGACAGAAACATTTAATAAATGGGTTGAAGCGATTTTTCCATGGATTCTGGATCATGGGCTAAAAATACTCATTATAGCAATAATTGCCTGGCTGCTCAACAAAATAATCTGCAAAGTCATTATTAAGGCTGTCAGGGTAGCAGTTGTTCCTGATGAAAACATGACAGAGGAAGCTGAAATAAAGCGTGAAAACACCCTGATCAGGATTTTCACCGGTGCTTCAAGGATATTCATTATTTTAATGACTATTTTAATGATACTTCAGGAAGCGGGGCTCAAAATAGGGCCGATGCTTGCCGGAGCTGGAATAGCAGGATTAGCAGTGGGATTTGGCGGACAATATCTGATAAGAGATGTTATAACAGGGCTTTTCATCATTCTTGAAAATCAGTACCGGATCGGTGACATAATCAATGTGGACTCAACAGGAGGGCTGGTTGAAGACATAAGCCTGCGTAAAACGACCCTCAGGGACATCAACGGTACGGTTCATCATATTCCCCACGGGGAAATAAAGAGAGTGTCGAATCTTTCAAAACAATTTGCAAGGGTAAACCTTGACATCGGTGTTTCGTACAAATCCGATCTTGATCATGTGATAAGGGTAATTAACCGGACCGGGAAGGAGCTTGCTGAAGATCCTGATTTTAAAGAACATATTATCAGTGCGCCCCAATTCCTCAGGGTAAATGATTTTGCCGATTCAGCCATAATCGTTAAAATACTGGGAGATACCAAACCTCTGAAGCAATGGGAAGTAACAGGAGAGCTGCGTAAAAGGTTAAAGATTGCTTTCGACAAGGAAGGGATTGAAATCCCGTTCCCGCAGAGAGTTGTTCACCAGGCAGGTGAATGAAAGAATTCGGGAAAAAGCCGGAGAGCTTTATACCGGACTATTCAAGGTTCTTTCTGAAAAGAATCTCAAAACGCGTTCCCTCGTTAATAATACTGTGAAGACTGATTTCAGCCTTATGGATTTCAAATATTTTTGCCACAAGGGAAAGGCCGATCCCGAATCCTCCGATATACCTGGCATTTGAAGCCCTGCTGAAAGGCCTGAAAATATTACCAATCTCATCCTGGGGTATGCCAATCCCATTGTCTTCAACGACTATCTTTATATCAGTTCCTGTAATCTGAAATTCAGCAATGATATCACCATCAGAGAATTTACATGCATTCTCAAGCAGATTTTTAAAAGCAATTGTAAGCAATCCTTCATTACCTTCTATCACCAGGTCATTTTCACTCTCGGGATACAATATTTTCGGAATGATCTTCCGTCCAGGGTATTTTATTTTCGTTTGATATATTGAATTGAATATCACCTCATCAATCCTCACGTTCGTAAATGCAACTGCCTTATCCCTGTTAATCTGTGCCAATTCCAGAAGATTGTTAAGCAGTGAATTCAATTTTTTAAGATCACTATTTATTGCCGAAACATGATTGATGTAATCCTCCTTTTTTCCATCATGGCCCAGAAGATAATCTCCCTCACTTATCATTACCGACAGCGGAGTTCTTAATTCATGTGATGCGTTTGAAACGAAGTCTTCCTGATTCCTGAATGCAATCTCAAGATCAGTAAGCATTTCGTTAAAGGTTATTGCCAACTGGGCGATTTCATCCTTTTTGTCGCCTTCATCAAGCCGGTGGCTGAGTTTAAGTGAATTCAATTCCTTTACACTCTTTATGATCCTCGATATCGGTTTTATGGCCCTTTTTGCAAACAAGTAAGACAGGAGTACCGATAACCAGATGCTGAAAAGGATGCTCCACAATAAGATTCGTCGCAGTTCAGAAAGACTTTCATGACGCGACCTGTCCGAAGCCAGGGAATAAACATAATATGTACTTCCGCCAAAAACATGCCTGTAACAAACCCCATCCCTTCCCTCAACCGAAAAGAAATTCACCTCCCCATCTGTTGATCCTTTGATTAGATCATAATTTGACAGATAATCCATATTATTCCCATAAATGAGGTTAAAGGCAGAATCAGTTATGGCAAGCTCTTCATTCTCCCATAAAATAGTTGATTGTTGAATTTTTTTGAACAGTGATGAATCTACCTCGGCAACGTCGATGAGAATGGTTGCTGAATTTTTTGCGTTGTCAAGTAGATTCTGTCTGAATTTGGAAAGCAGGTTTGAATATGAGAAATAATATACAAGGACTGAAAAAAACAGTAATATTCCTGCAACAATCAGAGTGAACTGAAGTGATAATCTGATCTTTATGTTCATATATTATATTTCCCTGTCACTGCAATAAAATCCGAACCCAAATTTCGTATGAATAAGTTTTGGCTCAAAGTCCCTGTCTATTTTCTTTCGCAGATAATTTACATAAACATCAATAATGTTTGTGTTCGGATCAAAATCGATACCCCACACTTTTTCTATGATGAATTCTCTTGTCAGCAGCTTGTCCCTGTTTTTCAGGAAGGTTTCGAGAAGCAGTGATTCCTTTGCGGTGAGATCAATTTTTTTGTTTGCCCGTAAAACGCTTTTTGTCTTTAGATCCATTTCAAGATCGGCAAGCTTTATTTTTTCAGGCTCCTTGTTAATATAATCAGTACGTCGAAGGAATACATTAACTCGGGCCAGCAATTCTCTGAAATCAAATGGTTTTACCACGTAGTCATCCGCACCGGCATCGAATCCAGCCAGCTTGTTTTCAGGTGTCCCGAAAGCAGTAAGCATGATTATCGGTGTCCGGTCATTCGTTTTCCTTATCTCCCTGCACAAATCATACCCGTTTATCAGCGGCAGATTGATATCCAGAATGATAAGATTATAAACATTCTTTGCGGCAAGCTGTTTCCCCACATATCCGTCATAGGCAATTTCAGCAGAATAACCCGATTCTTCCAGCTGCTTTTTCATTATATCTGCCAGCCTTTGTTCATCTTCAACTATCAGAATGTTAATATTATTCATCACATAATTTCTTTTGCACAAATTTACATTATCGCAGGCATCCTGTAAATACTTAAGAAATTTCTAATTAACTTCTAATTAGTTTTTAATCAATGATGATTCGTTCCATTAATAGATTTATACCGCAAATTTCTAATTACCAGTAAAAAAACTGAAAATGGAAAATTCAAATCAGAAAACAGTAATCTATATTGGAGCAGTGATATTAGCTGTTCTGCTGCTTGGCCTGATTTTCACAGCAGTGAGCAATTCCAAAAACAAGAAAAATTTGCAGGCTGAAAGGGCTAATTCTGAGAGACTCATGACTGAAAAATCAACCATTCAGAATGATCTTGACAAGGTGAGGCAAGACATTTCCACTTTAAAGACTAAAAGTGAGGAAAATGCCAGATTGCTTAGTGATACTGAGACAAAACTTGCCGACACTGAAAAACGGATGAGGTCTCTTTCAGCACAGTCTGCAAGAAAAAGCAAAGCTGCTGAAGAGGAATTCCAGAAACAAAAAGCAGCCCTGGAAAAAGAATATGCCGATCTGAAGCTCAACTATGACAAATTGATGTCACAAAACGGAGATCTTCAGAAAAAGCTGACAGAAATGGAATCACAGACGAATGATCTTCTGGAAAAATTAAAAATGATGAATACATTCAATAGTGATAATTTCCAGGTTATGGGAACAAGGGGCAAAAACGACAAGCAGGTTATAGTCGCACGAAGAGTTAAAAAACTGAATGTAAATTTTGAAGTTCCCCAAAGCCTTACTGAAAGCATCAGCTTTAAAATAATAACACCTGCCGGAACAACAATCTCACCCGAGGATAAATCACTTTCATGGATTTTCCCTCCTGATCTAAGAAACATTACCGCGAGTCTTTCACCAATATCATCTGAATTTGAAGAATCAAGGAGAGTATCTCTGACATATGCTCCAAAGGAAAAGCTGGTACCGGGAGAATACAAGATACAGATTTTTTCAAACAGTCAGAATATCGGTAACTGCCGCATAAAGCTAAGATAGTTTTCTTTTTTTTATTTCTAAATACTTTGTTCAGTAAAGCCCGCATCAATTTGCGGGCTTTGCTATTTAATCATTGCCCAACAGATTTTTTCAATCAGAATCAGTCGATGCTCATATGATCAATCATTAATATTCTCAATCATTCATTATCAAGCGATTTTCTTAAAAGTTTCTAACAACCTTCTAATAATTTTTTAATCCGCCTCAAAAACCTCAATTCCTAAATTTGCAGGAAACAACATATAAATCCTTTTGACTAAAGCATGAAACTGCCAAATTTTTCCAACGGATTTAAAATCTTTTTGTTCTGGCTAGCAATATTTGTTTTGTTGGCCGTCCTTAAAATATTTGTTTTTCCAGGGTAAGTTTTGTAAATTTTGTTGTTTAAATTCAATTAAATCTCTGCAAAAAGCCTGATGCCTCCTAAAAGGAATCTGCTATACAATATCCAGGAGCGATCAAATGAAACCTGTTCCATTTTCCGGGTCAATCATCTGAATGCAGCGATACTGCAAATCTGAAATTACCACATGATGAACAATCAATAATTAATAAAATGAATGTAAGAAAACACCAGTCAAACATTTTTGAGGAACCATGGCATTCCTTTGAAATCAAAGATATTTTAAATGAACTGAATGCAAGTCGCCATGGGCTGGATACTCCTGAAGCAGAGAAAAGATTGGGATTTTATGGTGAAAACAAGATGCCTGAAGGCAAAAAGGTCACGATATGGGAAATCATTGCACACCAGTTAATCAATCCCCTGATCTTTATCCTTATAGCTGCTGCTGTAGCATCAGTGGCAATAGGCGAAGGCAAGGATGCTATATTTATTTTTATCGTTATACTGATAAACAGCATCATAGGGGCAAGCCAGGAATATAATGCAGAAAAAAGTGCGTCAGGGCTGCAGAAACTTCTGAAAATAAAAGCAAGAGTAAGACGTGACGGAAAGGAAAGGGAAATAGAATCTGAAAAAATTGTTCCCGGAGACATTGTATATCTTGATTCGGGAACAAAGGTACCTGCCGATATCAGGCTATTTGAGGCGTCAAACCTTGAAATTGACGAAAGTTTTCTTACAGGAGAATCTACGGCCGCAAAAAAACAGACAGGGCTTCTGCGCGAAGATATAGGTGTGGCTGAAAGGACAAATATGGCTTTTGCGGGTTCAACGGTTATGCTGGGCAGAGGAACCGGCATTGTGATAGGAACTGGAGCCTCAACACAGGTAGGATTGATTGCTCGTAACGTTTCTGAAGGAAAATCTGCTAAGCCACCCCTAATACTCAGGATGGAAAAATTTGTCAGACAGATCACAGTCTTCATTGTTGCTCTGTGTTTCTTGCTGGCTATCTTGCTGCGCGTCAAAGGAATGGATTATTCAGCAATATTTTTCCTTGTTGTAGCACTGGCTGTATCAGCAATACCTGAAGGATTGCCGGTGGCACTTACAGTTGCGCTGTCAGTGGCCACAAGAAGGATGGCAAAGCGAAATGTGATCGTACGCAGACTCAACTCCGTTGAAAGCCTTGGCAGCTGTACAGTTATCGCAAGTGATAAAACAGGAACTCTTACAGTAAATGAACAAACAGCAAAGAAGATCATTTTTCCTGATGGAACAAGTTACTCAATATCAGGTGAAGGTTACAACGGAGATGGAATGATTGAGGATGACAGTAATCCAGGCAGGAAAGTGGAACCTGACGAAAGCCTTAATCTTAAAACACTTGCAAGGATAGCTATTCTTGCAAACGAGGGTTCACTGTACCAGGAAAATGACAGATGGAAGTATCATGGCGATGCTATGGACATTGCATTGCTTGGCATGGGATACAAATTGGGAATCAATCCTGAAGAGCTCAGAAACAATTTTCCTCTGACCGATAAAATTCCATACGAATCGGAGAAGAAATTTTCTGCGGCTTTTTGTACCAAAAACGGAAAAACCGTCATTGGTACAAAAGGAGCTGTTGAAACAATCCTGGCATTCTGTAGTCAGATGTCGGTAAATAAATCCAAGAAAGAAATTGATCGTGAAGCGATACTTAGGCAGTCTGAGGAATTTTCAGCAAAAGGTTACAGGGTACTGGCTTTTGCTTTGGGTGAATACGATAACTTTATAAAGAAGGAGATATATGAAGAACAGGATATTCCTCCGCTCGTATTTTATGGTCTTGTATGCTTTATCGATCCCCTCCGGCCGGAAGCAAAAGAATCGGTATACAAATGTAAAAAGGCCGGGATAAAAGTAATAATGATAACAGGTGATCATCCTGCTACAGCAGGTACTATTGCTCAGGAACTGGGTATTATGGACTCAGCTAGTATGGTGGTGACCGGAAAGATGCTCAGTGAGGCCGGTTCACACGACAGTCCTGCATACGAACAGCTGGTGGCTTCAGCAAATGTCTTTGCACGGGTCACACCTATCCAGAAACTGGAAATAGTTGATGTACTGATACGTGAAGGCGAATTTGTTGCCGTGACCGGCGACGGTGTGAATGATGCTCCTGCCCTCCGCAGGGCAAATATCGGGGTGGCAATGGGCTCAGGAACAGATGTTGCAAAAGAGGTCGGTTCGATGATAGTTCTGGATGATAATTTCTCATCAATTGTAGCAGGTGTCGAAGAAGGTCGCTTTGCCTATGATAATGTCAGAAAAGTCATTTATCTTCTTATCTCAACAGGAGCAGCAGAAATAATCCTTTTCATTCTTTCAATAATAGCAGGATTACCTTTGCCTCTTCTTGCCGTACAGCTCCTTTGGCTTAACCTTGTAACCAACGGTATTCAGGATGTGGCACTGGCTTTTGAAGGCGGTGAACCCGGGGCAATGCTAAAGAAGCCCAGGAAGCCGTCAGAAACAATATTCAATCCCATGATGATCAGACAAACACTCGTTGCAAGTGCTACTATGGGGTTGATAGTCTTTGGTTTCTGGTACTGGCTCATCAACTATGTCCAGATGAACGAAACGCATGCAAGAAACCTTATTTTGTTGCTTATGGTATTTATGCAAAACTTTCATGTATTCAACTGCCGCTCCGAAACAGTTTCAGCTTTCAGAGTTCCGCTGAAAAGAAATACTATCCTGGTATTCGGGGTACTGCTTGCCCAGGGTATCCATATAATAAGCATGCAAATGATACCTTTCATGCAGAACATCCTCAGATTAGAACCCATCACTGTAACAGAATGGCTTTATGTGCTTGCTCTTGCAATCCCGATGATAATTAGCCTTGAGATCTTTAAGATAATATCACGAAAAAGACAAAAAAACTCATGAAAGGAAAAATATCATCAATTTAAAAATAGAAAATGTACCAGCAAATATGATTCTTAGTTAAAAATGCCCTGAAATGAACCAATGTGTTCGCACTTTGTTTAACTTATGAAAAACAATTATGAAAATGAAAAATTTATTTGCGTTAATCATGATTCTTATTTTGGCTTCCTGTGCCACAGGTACCAGGTTCCCGGTATCAAGTATTGTTCCTGCAGCAGACATAACGGCACTTAAGAAAAAAGATAAGCACAATAATTTTACCCTGAACGTTACGGCAAAAAATCTGGCAAGTGTTGACAGAATTGATCCTTCAAAAAAAACCTATGTAGTATGGATAGTAACAAAAAATGAGGGTACAAAGAATATCGGTCAACTCAGGGTAAAAAATGCCAAGACTTCAACACTTAAATCTCTTACTGTTTTTGATTTCAACGAGGTGTTCATTACTGCTGAAGAGCAGGGTGCTGTTTTATATCCATCTGGCCCTGAGATAACTAGGGTTTCCGTAAGGTAATGATGCTGGGGAATCAGCCTAATACCAACTAAAAGTAACCGGGATTGCTTAAGCATCAGATCTACTTGATCATGCTTTAAGCAATCCCGGCATTTTATCTGATCAGTCTAAAAACCTAACTCCACAGATGGTCGGCCGATCGGCGCTGATCCCATTCAGGGGTCGGAAGGAAATAACCTGGCTCATCTGGCCTCAGGTGTTTCTTAACAACTTCCTCATTAAGTTCGATGCCTAATCCTGGTGAATCAAGGGGCACAGGGGCAAATCCTTTTTCAATGATTGGCTTCGATCCGGTCATCTTAACAAGGCTTTCCCACCATTCCACATCAACCGAATGGTGCTCAAGGGCCAGGAAGTTCTGTGTGGCTGCCGCGCAATGCACATTTGCCATGAATGAAACCGGAGTTCCTGCCTGATGCATTGCCATTGCTATCCCATGTTCTTCAGCATAATCTCCAATCTTCTTGGTCTCCAGAAGACCCCCTGAGGTTGCGAGGTCAGGATGAACGATATCTACTGCCTGCTGGTCTATCAGAGGCTTAAATCCATCCAGAAGATAAATGTCTTCACCTGTCATCATTGGTGTCTCAAGGGCATCAGACAGCTTCTGCCACTGCTCTGTATAGAACCATGCAATAACATCTTCCATGCAGGCCAGCCTGTATTTTTCAAGAACCCTGCCCAGACGAATTCCGTTGTTATAATCAAAATGCCCGAAATGATCCGTAAATATTGGTATCTCATAACCTACAAGGTCTCTTGTGGCTTCAACTATCTTAGCCATTTCTTCAAGACCCTTATCTGTAATCTGTATCTGGGTGAAAGGATGAAGGGTTCTGCCGGAGGTCATGAATGGATCATTCCTTTCGCGCATCAGACGGTCGTTTTCAGTCCAATAGGCTTGATTCACAAGCGTACCGGGAATTTTCATTATGCTTCTTATCCCAAGGTCCATTTTCAACCATGTATACCCCTGGTCAACAGTACGGTATTTGATCCGTTCCCGCTGTTGTTCAGGACTCTCGCCACCCGGCGTGTCAGCATACAATCTAATTTTGTCACGGTACCTGCCGCCCAAAAGCTGCCATGCCGGGACACCATAGGCCTTTCCGCAAAGATCCCACATAGCCATTTCCACGGCACATACACCGCCTCCCTGACGACCATGATAGCCAAATTGTTTGATTATCTTGAATATTTTCTCAACATTGCAGGGATTTTCTCCAAGTATCCTGCTCTTCAGCATAAGGGCATAGCGTGAATCAGCAGCATCCCTGACTTCTCCAAGTCCATAGATACCCTGGTTCGTATCAATCCTGATAATGGTTGTGCCTCCCATTACCGCAGTTTTGGCTGTCCGCATATCGGTAATCTTCAGATCTGAAGGTGAAGAAGCTCTCTGTACTTTAGAGGTTGTCTGTGCAATGGTGTCTTCAATTGAAAGATGCATTAATCCCCCAAGGGCTATGCCTCCGAAAGCTGCCTTTTTAAGAAAACTCCTTCGGTCGGTAGCAGTTGCCGGACTGGAAATTTCATCTTTAATGGCTTCTGCTTCTGCTTTTTCCCGGAGCCTTTCTTTTTCAGCAATTTGTTGTAAAATACTTTTCATGATCAAGGATTATTAAAGGTTTATAAATCATAGTATTACCAGAATTCAGGCAAAATAGATATTTTATCTGTTCTTTATACCGTATAAGTAGTTGTTATTAAATGACTTTCATGTTAACAGGATCCCAGTTTATGATCTTTTTCTGGAAATAGCTGTCATTGCATGCAAGAGTGGGAGCTGCAGCCCTGAAGCCAAACTCAGGGCCTTCAACTAATGCCTTGCCTTCCCTGACACCATCGAAGAAATTTTTAAAATGTTCGAGATGTTCATCATAGTCTTCTGGTGCCGTATATTCCATTCCGGGCTTTTCGGGTCTTTTTTGATCCTGCTCTGAGTATTTTTTGTTGTATTCCTTCATCAGTTCATCCTGCATCGACTGCGGATATGAATAGATTGCATCCCATCCTCCGATGCCCGGAGCTTTTGGCATAATGCTGTGCGTCAAACTGAAGCCGTTTCCCCTCATTTCCAATGCACCTTCACTCCCGATATACCTGGTAAGGCCCCTTTCACCAAGACCACTGACAAAATTTACGCGAAGCATTACCTGGAAAGCGGGATGCTGCTTTGATTCAGGATATTGCATTATGGCTGTCATCACATCAGGAACATCCCTTCCGTCTTTCCAGAAACACAACTGACCGCTGGCAAAAATTTTTTCAGGACCATATGAATCTGTAATAAGATGAATGCCCGATAAAAGATGAACAAAAAGATCGCCGGCCACGCCTGTACCGAAATCGCGGTAGTTCCTCCACCAGAAAAATTTCTTCGGATCCCATGGCATCTTTCCCATACCCTCAATGTAACGGTCCCAGTCTACAGTTTCCGGCGAACCGTCAGTGGGCATAGTGTACTGCCATGCCCCCAGGGCGCTCTGCCGGTCGGTCGATGCTTCAATACATACCAGCTGGCCAAGAGCTCCCGACCGGTAAACCTCCCTGGCTTTATGATTTACAATGCTTGAAACAAGCTGGCTTCCAACCTGCATAGGTCGACCCGTCTTCTTCTGCGTTGCAATTACCTGCAGCCCGTCACTTATCTTTTGCACCATTGGTTTCTCACAGTAAACCGCTTTGCCGCTGTTCATAGCATCTGTCGCTATCCTGGCATGCCAGTGGTCGCTGGTTGCTATAATTACAGCATCAATATCTTTCCTGTTTAAAATTTCACGATAATCGCGTGTCGTGATCAGATTTTTACCATACTTCTCCTTCGCCCTTAAAAGCCTGCCGGTATATAAATCACATACACCTGCAAGTTCAATGCCGGGTACCTTAATGGCTGTGTCAGTATCCTGATGGCCCATGATACCCATTCCAACTGTGGCAATACGGATCCGGTCGTTTGGTCCTATCCGTGGATTCAGGGGAACACCTTTTGTCAATCTGCCTTCCGGAGAGAAGGATTTAAACGGAGCTGCTGCAAGCAACAGGCTTGTACCGCCAAGTTGCTTAATAAATTTTCTGCGTGTCGATTTTGCTTTCATAACCGGGATTTTTAAGTCATAATCATCAAATTACCTTCTAAAATACTAACAATGTCTCTAAAAATGCATTGATACCATGTTAAAGTCAATAAATTTTAATCGACTCCCAGGAGTCTGACCGGATAGCTATCACATTTATTTTTGAAAAATACTGAAAAATTTGGAATATGAGCTATTGTTCATTACCTTTGTAGCGAACTATAGCTCATAATAAATGTCGCCAAGACCAAACAGGCTAAGAAAAGTAAGCAATCCTCCGGTTATTTCTGGTTTTAAGCCCTACAGGGATAAGGCCATAGATGAAAATGCCGGAACAGTATTTCTTCAATATGAAGAATATGAGGCTCTTCGTCTTTGTGATTATGAAAAGCTTAATCACCAGCAGGCTTCTGTTCAAATGGCCATCTCAAGGCCAACACTGACACGAATTTATTCAAGGGCAAGGCAAAAAGTGGCAGAGGCTTTTGTCATGGGAAAACAGATCATTATAGAGGGCGGCAAAATATATTTTGACAGTGACTGGTATGCATGCAACAGTTGCGGATGTTATTTCAATAATCCTGATAAGACAATCAGGATTACCACATGCCCGCTTTGCAAGGGAAATGACATTTCTCAGGCAGGAGACATGAATAATGGTATGGATATAACAATATAAAATCGTTCTTTAATGAAAGTAGCAATTACAAGCACAGGCAACACCACTGACAGCAAGCTGGATCAGCGATTCGGGCGTTGTTCATATTTCGTGATTTACGATCAGGAAACCAAAGGTATAGAATTCATTCCCAATCCGGGTAAGGATGCATCGGATGGAGCAGGGCCTGCAGCAGTTCAGGTTGTTGCATCGCGAAATGTTCAGAAAATTGTATCCGGAGAATTCGGAATAAAGATCAAATCATTGCTTGACAGTCTGAAAATCCAGATGATTATCATTAAAGATCCGGAAAAGAAGGTAGAAGATATAATCAATATGTTAAACCAGTAAAACTTTAATCTCATGCCAGGTATTAATGGAAAGGGGCCTGAAGGGAAAGGTCCGGGAACAGGGAGGAGGCTTGGCCGCTGCAAAAAAAACACTAATGGCGGGAATTTGTCCGGACAGGGAAGGGAAGCCGGAGACCGCCGGAGAGGTGAGGGAGGTCAGGGAAAAGGGCGACGTTCAGGAGGTGAATCAGGCCAATAAAAATCCAGACCTGAATTTTCTCTTAACTAAGAATATTTAACTCTGATTTAATATTCATTCATGGTTATTCACATGCCATGAACGAGAATTTTATATTAATACTATAAATTCAAAACCAAACAAATGAAGAAACGTATTGCGATCCCGCTGGAAGACGGAATATTATGTACACATTTTGGTCATTGTCAGCAATTTGCTATTATCGAGACTGAAAACAAAAATATAACAGGAGAATTGCTTGTAACACCTCCGCCCCATGAACCCGGATTGCTCCCGGCATGGCTTTCGGAAAGGGGAGTGACGGATGTAATAGCCGGAGGAATGGGACAGAGAGCAATAAATTTATTCAACCAGCAGAAAATAAACGTTTTCGTTGGCGCACCGATTAAAGAGCCAAAAGATCTTGCCAGTGACCTGCTGAATAACACCCTGGTTGCCGGGGCAAA
>CAZTJT010000058.1:0-15137 GCA_964613785.1 uncultured Rikenellaceae bacterium | reverse complement strand
TTATTAAGAACCTGAAAATATTAAGACTACGGGTATAATATTGTATTATTATATACTGAATCAGAATAGTCATTATCCGGCTGAACCGTAAAAAAGCAGTTTCAGTCGTCAAAATCTCCCCGTACTTCTATAAAATTTTTCTGAGCTTTTGGTGGCTTATATTTTTACATCAAAAGCATCTTCATGAAAAATTCATTTCTTCTGACCTTCACAGCCATTATTTTTTCAGTGATTCCTGTAAATGCTCAGGAAGATAATACCTGGACTTTAGAGGAGTGTTTAAACTACGCCCTGGGAAAGAATATACAGGTAAGGAAAAGTGAACTTACGAACCAAAGGGATCTATATTTTGCAGTTCAGGCAAAAGCCCAGAGATTCCCTTCTCTGAGTGCATCATTAAATCACAATTTCACCTGGAGTAAAAGTGATGCGGAAGAAACTTCAGGATTTTCGGGAATCAATGGCTCTAATGCTTCAGTCAATACAGGCGTAACTCTTTTTAACGCTTCCAGGATAACGAATCAGATCAAACAGGCAGATCTTGATCTTCAGGCTGGTCAATATACGCTCGAAACGATTAAGGAGTCTGTCAGTCTGAGTATCCTTGAAGCATATCTTCAGGTCTTATACGCAGAAGAACAGGTGAAAAACAGTAAAAAGCAGATCGAATCCACTTCAAGTCAGGTTGATCTTGCTTCAGAAAGGCTTGCAGTACAGCTGATAAGTCAGGCCGACTATGCCCAGGTAAAGGCACAGCTTGCCAATGAAAAGTTGATCCTTGCAAATTCTGAAAACCAGCTTACCGTCGCCAAAGTAAATCTTGAACAGCTGATGGAACTGCCCGTAAGTCAAAGTTTTAATATAATGCATCCAGAGTTCGCAGAACCTGTCAACCAGTACAGGTTACCCGATGCTACTAAAATTTATGAAACAGCCCTGGCAATAAAACCTCAGGTGAAGTATGCTGAAGTTAATAAAACAATTGCCGCTCTTGACGAAAAGATAGCTAGAGCGGGGTACTATCCAATTCTTTCCGCCAGCGCAGGCATAGGGACAAGTTATTCAAACCAACTTACCGACCCATATTTTAACCAGATGAATAAAGGGATATCTCCTTCACTGGGTTTTTCACTCTCAATACCCATTTATCAGAAAAAACAGACACGCACAAACGTTGAACTGGCAAAGCTGGGATATCATGAGGCCGAGCTTACGGAACTTGATACAAGGAATGGGCTTAGGAAAAATATAGAACAGGCATGCGTCGATGTTACCTCCGCACAGGTCAGATATGAGGCAAGCCTCGAAAAATACCTGGCAACTCAGGCATCGGCAGTTTTATCTGATGAGAAGTTCAGACAGGGGATAATAAATTCTGTAGACTACCTTGTTTCAAAAACCAACCTTATTGTTGCCGAGAGTGAACTGTTACAATCGAAATTCAACCTGATTTTCAGCTATAAGGTCCTTGATTTCTATTCGGGGATTCCACTTTCACTATAAAATATTTAAACAAAATATTTACAACTTAATAATCAGAAAGATGAAAAGGAAAAAGACGATAATATTTTTAATTGCAGCAGTGTTGATAACCGGAGCGGTTATATCCCTTGCACTGATGAGAAAGAAGCCTGCTTACACCTTCGATACTGTCAGAGTCAGCAAAGGGACAATCGCAAATACCGTCACTGCTACCGGAACCATTGAAGCCATAACAACGGTTGAAGTTGGTACTCAGGTTTCAGGTATTATCGAACATGTATATGTTGATTTTAATGATAATGTAAAGCAGGGTCAGGTTCTGGCAAAGCTTGATGAGACACTGCTCAGGGCTCAGGTTGAGCAGAGCCAGGCAACTCTCGACCAGGCCGAGGCCCAGATGAACTTCCAGGAGGCTACCTTTAAAAGGCTTAAAGCTCTTTTTGAGAAAAACCTTGTTGCTCAGGCTGATTATGATCAGGCTCTTTATAACCTTGAAAACTCAAAGGCTTCATTGAGTAATGCCCGATCAGCTCTAAACAGGGCCAAAGTCAATCTGGACTATGCTACAATCTATTCACCAATAGATGGGGTTGTTCTGAACCGTGCAATAGAAGAGGGTCAGACAGTGGCAGCCAGCTTTAACACTCCGAAAATGTTCACAATTGTGAATGATCTGACTCAGATGGAAGTCCAGACAAATGTGGATGAGGCTGATATAGGTAAAGTAAAGCAGGGTCAGCGGGTAGAATTTACTGTGGATGCATATCCTGATCTTAAATTCGAGGGTTCAGTTTCACAGGTCAGACTTCAGCCTGTGACAACAAATAATGTTGTTACCTATGTGGTAATCCTTAATGCTCCGAATCCGGAAAAAAAACTTATGCCTGGAATGACTGCCAGCGCTACAATTTATATCGAGGAGAAACATAACACCCTTGTTGTATCGGGAAAATCATTGCGTTTTACCCCTGATGCAGAGTTCCTTTCTGAAGTGATGTCTCAAAAAAGTGTCATTAAGAGCCGATCACACACCAGTGAATTAGTTTCTGCAGGCACACCTGAAGCAATACAGGATAATGTTGATTTAGCCAGACAATATGATAAAGGATTACAGGAATCAGCCGGGAATCAGTTGCGTGAAGCACGAATGTTGTGGCTAAAATCGGAAAAGGACATGATATATCCGGTAGAGGTGACAATAGGTATTGAGAATGGATCTGATGTTGAAATCATTAGCGGGCTCAATGAAGGCGATGAAGTAGCAGTTGCCATGTACGGAAGCAGTAAAAAGCGGTCTGATGAAAAACACAGCAGCGGACCTAGAGGACCTTTTCCATTCTGATCAAATAGTTAATTAATAATAGCAAACCCGAAAATGAAAAACACAATTATTGAGATAAAGAACCTCAGGAAGGATTATTATATAGGAGAAATCACCGTTCATGCACTAAGGGGGGTTGACCTTCAGATAATGGATGGGGAATTCGTGGCTATCATGGGTGCAAGCGGATCGGGTAAATCAACCATGCTTAATATTCTGGGGTGTCTTGACAAACCATCGGGCGGCAGTTATTATCTTGACTCGGCTGATGTGAATAAATTGAACAGGGACGAGCTGGCAAAACTTCGTAATCTTAAGCTGGGATTCGTTTTCCAGTCATTTAATCTTTTGCCCAGAACGACTGCCCTTGAAAATGTAGAGCTGCCACTGTTCTATAACCGCACCATAAGATCGAAAGAGAGACGGGAGTTAGCCGTAAATGCCCTTGAATCAGTAGGTCTGGCCGACAGGCTGGGTCATATGCCAAACCAGCTTTCCGGAGGCCAGCAGCAAAGAGTAGCTATAGCCCGTTCACTTGTAAACAATCCGGTCCTGATACTCGCTGATGAGCCTACAGGAAATCTCGATACACGAACTTCGGTTGAAATAATGGAACTTTTTCAGGAACTGAACAGTAAGGGAAAAACAATAGTGTATGTGACACACGAACCAGATATAGCAAGATTTGCTGCACGGAACATTTTATTCAGAGATGGCAAAATTCAAAACAATACTTATGTTCCGGATCGTTGCTGGGCATCAGATATGTTGAAAAAAATGCCTTTAGAAGATATTGAAGAATCTGACAAATAAACTTCACCATGGATTTAACCAATTTATTCAAAATTGCTGTAAGGGCTCTGGTAAAGAACAAGCTTAGGGCTGTGCTTACAATGCTCGGAATTATAATCGGTGTCGGATCAGTTATTGCAATGCTTGCAATAGGGCAGGGTTCAAAAAAGAAAATTAGGGAAGAGATGTCTTCGATGGGCACCAACATGATAATGATAATGCCAAATTATCAGCGCCGCGGAGGAGTCAGTCTTGGGTCATCTTCATCCATGGTATTGAAATACAGTGATGTAATCGCAATTCGTAATGAGGCAGCATCTGTGTCTGATGTTTCACCTGAGGTACGCTCGAGCGGTCAGGTAATCTTTGGCAATCAAAATACCCAGACGACCATCTACGGGGTAAGCGGAGAATATCTTGACATAAAGAAACTAACAGTCGGCAGCGGACGGATCTTCACTCAGGCTGAAACACGAAGTATGTCAAAGGTGTGCTTACTTGGACAGACAGTTGTGGAAAACCTTTTTGGCATGGATGCTGATCCGTTAGGCATGGTTATACGGATAAAAAACCTGCCGTTTGAAGTGATAGGTGTCCTTACAGACAAAGGCGAAAGCGGAATGGGAATGGACCAGGATGATTTGATACTGGCCCCTTACACTACCGTTCAGCGACGTCTGGCAGCAATAGATTATATAAACGGAATCTATGCTTCGGCAACAAGCGAGGATAAAAGCCCTATGGCAATGGAAGAGGTTAAGGAGATACTTAGAAGGACCCATAAGCTAAGGGAATCTGATGAGGATGATTTCAGGATAATGTCGCAGTCAGAACTCATTGAGACTGTCTCATCGATCACCGACGTGATGACTTATCTTCTGGGTGCAATCGCAGGAATTTCCCTTCTTGTGGGAGGAATAGGCATAATGAATATTATGTTCGTATCTGTTACTGAGCGGACAAGGGAGATTGGATTAAGAATGTCAGTAGGTGGAAGGAACAGGGATATTCTGAGGCAGTTTTTGGTTGAATCGATGTTATTAAGCATTCTGGGAGGTATATTGGGTGTAATTTTTGGTTATATTGTGGCAAAAGTTGCAGGATCGGTAATGGACAATCCGACAGTAGTAACATCACAATCGGTATTGCTGGCTTTTGCAGTTTGTTTCGTCATTGGAGTCTTTTTTGGATGGTATCCTGCAAAAAAGGCCGCCAGCCTTAATCCTATCGATGCTCTCAGATACGAATAAATTAAGGGTATGAATAAAAAAATACTTGAAGGGAACAAAATTACAATCCTTCTCCATCTCCTCGCCTGGGTGATCCTGTTAGGCATTCCCCTGTACATAACAAAAAGATGGCCTTTCGGTAAAGACTTCATCTGGTTTTATTATTTAAATACTCTTATAAGCGGGATGATATTCTATTCAAATTACCTTGTTCTTGTGCCTGCATTTTTTTTCAAGCCCCGTAAATACAGATATTATCTGGCTGCTTTTACTCTGATAGTGATTTTCTACTTTGTGTCTGACGTTTCAAATAAACTGGTATTCAGCTATGTGACAGAGAGAACAAGACCTCAACAGGTTGAAAAAAGGCCTGACGACGGAGTAAAAATGGTTCCTCCGGGTGCAGGCTTTATGAGACTAAGGCCGCCATTCAGAAACATGTACCTGTTCAATTATGGCTTCAACTCAGTCTTCCTTGTATTCTTCTCGCTTGGATTAAGGGTTCTTGAGCGTAATTCCAGGATTGAAAAACTTCAGAAGGAAACAGAAAAAGAACGGTACCGAACCGAACTGGCCTTCCTGAAAAGCCAGATAAGCCCTCATTTCTTCTTCAATACGCTTAACAATATTTATTCACTGATTACCATAAATCCCGAAGATTCGAAGGAAGCTGTATTAAAGCTTTCAAAACTTATGCGTTATCTTCTATATGAGTCAGAAAAAGGGGATACCAGGCTAAGCAGTGAAATAGGTTTCATGAATAACTATATTGACCTGATGAAGCTTAGACTGAGTGACAGAGTTAAACTGTCGGTCGATTTTCCGAAGAAATTTGACGATATTTCCATACCTCCCCTTCTTTTTGTGCCTTATATTGAAAATGCATTCAAACATGGGATTAGTTTCAGGGATAAATCATTCATAGAAATCAGCATTGAGGTGACCCGGCAGTATTTATACTTCAGGTGCGCCAACAGCATTGCAAAGTCAGAGCCTCTTCCTGAAAGGCAGGAGTGTAGCGGAATCGGCCTGGAAAATGCTGCCAGGAGACTCGAACTGTTATTCCCGGCACGACATGACCTGAAAATCAGCAGGTCGGAGAAAGTATTTGAGGTGTTAGTTAAAATAAAAACTCAATTATGATATCCGCAATTGCCATCGACGATGAGCCTCTTGCCTTGCAGCTTGTGACAGATTATATTGCAAAGACCCCGTGGCTTGAACTGGCAGGTAGTTTTGAAAATCCGGTCGACGCGATAGACTTCTTATTTGAGCGAAATGTTGATATAATTTTTGTTGACATACAAATGCCTGACCTTAATGGAATTGAATTTACCAGGTCGATAAAGGGAAGCCCTAAAGTC
Source organism: uncultured Rikenellaceae bacterium (assembly GCA_964613785.1). Lineage (GTDB taxonomy): Bacteria > Bacteroidota > Bacteroidia > Bacteroidales > VadinHA17 > LD21. The sequence continues at coordinate 8,949 of CAZTJT010000058.1, read as the reverse complement.
ATCTTTACAACCGCTTACGAAAAATATGCAATTGAAGGATTCAGACTTGACATCGTCGATTACCTGTTAAAGCCGTTCAGCTATGAAGAGTTCCTCAAAGCGGTGACTAAAGCACGACGCCTGATAAGACTTGAGAAAGGAGCACTACGGCATATTGAATCAAACAATGAGTTCCTTTTTCTCAAATCCGACTATAAGATAAAGCGTATAAATTTCAATGATATTCTTTATATAGAGGGTCTTAAAGACTATGTAAAAGTTTATTTGCAGAATTGCCAGAAACCCGTATTATCGCTCACAACGCTTAAATTGATTGAGTCGAAGCTTCCTGTTACAAAATTCATGAGGGTTCACAGGTCTTTCATTGTTAACCTGGGTAAAGTGGATACTATAGAAAGGAGCAGAATTGTATTCGGAAAGACCTACATACCCGTCGGGGATCTTTATAAAGAAAAATTCCAAAAGTTTCTTGACAAGAATTTCCTCATATAAATATCCTTTTTACAGCTTTCTATACAGTGAGGTCAGAGTAAGGGCAGAAAAGATTGATTTGCTCCCCAATGTTTTTTCCCTTTCAGCCTACATAGTTGCTTTGCAGGGTGAGGTTTAATAGAAATTTTCACCAGGGAGCAGCCTTTCGTGTTCTAAGCTTTATCATATAAATCCCTTTCTGAACCACGATCAGCCTTCGCCAGGGAAAGATGAATTCATGCTCCTCTTACGGCTGATCAGATTGTTATGTTTCTGTTAAAAAAAGACAGCAGCCTCGTTCTGTATATTCATTTACCATTAAAGAATCTGTTGTTGGTGTTAATGCCCCTTCATTAAGGGGGGTGTGGTAATAAAAAATATAAAATATATGATTTATACTATAATAAAAAAGGGGCTATTAAGAAAAAAATAATAAGAATATTGGATAATACCTTTAAAAAATATAGTTTTGCTGCTGAAAAATGAATTTCATTAATTTTTTAAAGTGCTATGAAGTCAAGTTGGAAAAGAATTATGGTTTTAACGGGCTTGTTTTTAGTAGGTTATTTAAAACTACACGCTTCTGAGGGAACTGTTGTTGATACGGGAGCGACTGCATGGATGCTGACCTCAACAGCTCTGGTATTGTTGATGATTCCGGGTCTGGCTATCTTCTACGGCGGATTGGTAAGGAGCAAGAATGTGCTTGGCACTATCATGCATAGTTTTGTCGCGATGGGTATTATCAGTGTGCTATGGGTGGTTATCGGTTATGCCATGAGTTTTGGAAAGGGTGTAATGGGTGGACTGTTTGGCTGGGATTCCAGGTATTTTTTCCTTAAAGGCATCGACTCTAATATCCTTGATGAAGGTATTCCTGAATATGTTTTTTCAATGTTCCAGGGTAAGTTTGCAATAATTACACCTGCTCTTATCTCAGGAGCAATTGCTGAGAGGATCTCATTCAAAGCTTATTGCTTTTTTATTGCTTTATGGAGTGTTTTTGTTTATAATCCTCTTTGTCACTGGGTATGGGCTTCTGACGGATTTTTATTCAACCTTGGAGCAAAAGGTGCGATAGACTTTGCAGGAGGTACTGTGGTGCATATTTCGGCAGGGGTAAGCGGACTTGTTGCTGCCTTGTTTCTTGGTTCACGAAGAGGTTATCCGTTTCTGGTTGTAAGGCCCAATAATCTGGTTATAACTATGCTTGGAGCCGGCCTTCTCTGGGTGGGATGGTTTGGGTTCAATGCCGGAAGCTCAGTTTCGAGCAGCCTAAGTACGGCACAGGCTCTTACCGCTACCCAGGTGGCTGCAGCATCGGGAGCCCTTGCATGGATACTTATTGAGAGTATGCATCAGGGAAAGTCCACGGCACTCGGGTTCGCAAGCGGTATTCTGGCAGGCCTTGTTGCTGTAACTCCGGCAGCAGGGGTGGTGCAACCTTACGGGGCAATGATCCTTGGAATACTTGCTTCAATGGTCTGCTATAAGGCAATACAGATAAAAAACAGGCTGGGTTACGATGACAGCCTGGACGCTTTCGGGATACATGGAATCGGGGGAATTACAGGCGCATTATTTCTTACTTTCTTTATCAGGGATTCATGGATGAATGATGCAGCAGCTGCAAATGGCGGCTCATGGACCATATGGAACCAGCTAGCCGTTCAGTCTGTTGCCGTTGCAATTGCTATTGCCTTTTCTGCTATCATGACGTTTATTATCATTTATAGCCTCGATAAAATAATAAAAATAAGATCGGCCGAAGAAGATGAAATGGGCGGACTCGACCGGTCGTACCACGGTGAAAGAGGATATGGAATGTTGAATCCAAGCTAGTTAGATAAAATATACAATACAGGAAATGAAACTTATAACTGCAATAATAAGAGAAGTTCAGCTCGACAAAGTACGCGAGGCGCTGATACAGGCTGAAATCACAAGAATAACCGTCAGCCGTGTATCCGGCAATGGCCGGCAGAGGATCGAAGAGATGTACCGCGGACAAAGAATCATACCCGATCTGATCCCGAAAATCAAGATAGAAATAGCGGTAAATGATGCATTTGTTGATATCACTGTTGACACCATTTTAAAAGCAGCCAGGACAAACGGTAATGAAGGTCATCTGGGAGACGGCAAAATCTTTATCACACCCCTCGAGGAATGTATCAGGATCCGGACCGGTGAGAGGGGTGGAACTGCGATTTAAGTATTAAAAGAATTTTTATTTACTGAACTGAATTACTTCCTGAAATAGACCCTGTATTCACCTTCTGACCTTTTATCCAGCCAGTGCTTATATTCGAGGCTGAGAGTTTTGTCAAGCAGGGGAGCCGGAATAAATGGAGCAATGATCTCCAGTATCTCGTTTTCACCAAGCTTTTTTGCCGATGCAAGCACTTCATGCACAGGTTGTTCATCCCTGCTGAGCATCTCCCGTATGTCAATTGTCTTCACAATGGCTTCTTTTGAGAACCAGTCGGGGCATGTTGTAGTGTATTTTGTGCCGGTCTCATCAATCTGGTCAATATTACCCTGGCCAACCTTTTCCCTCAACCTGTTTACAAGCTCTTCCACATTCAGCCCCCCTATGGTAGCTGCCTGACTTATGTTGGTTATACGGGTTATTGTTTTTCTGAGTACCGGATTCCTGAGCTTTTTAAACTCGGGAGCAGCTCCTGTTAATACATCCTCCAGTTCCGGATACGACTCCAGAAGGTCATATATCTTTGTTTTCGGCGTTATAATGAGTTTTTCCATTTGCTATTCCGTTTTATCTGTATATGATAAGATCCTTTTTTCTCCTTCAAGCTTTCTTGCACGGGTAAGATCCTGAGATACCTCAAGGGTTCCCAGATATGTGCCTTTTTCATCCCTTATGGCAAAATATTCAATATGTATGAATTTCCCCTGCATCTGTATCCAGAACGGCGCATGAGATGCCTTTCCCGATTTGAAATCGTCGAGAATTTTTTCAATTATATGAACACTTCCCGGAGGATGGCAGAGCCTTACATCCCGGTTTATTATTGACCGGCTCCGTGCAAAAATACGCTCTTTGCCCTGAGTGAAATATTTGACCTTATCATTGCTGTCAACAAATGTCATGTCAAACGGTACACTATTAAGTATCGCCATGATCTCATGTGCCGTAAAACTTCCAGAAGGAAGATGAATCGTTCCGGTCTCATATAAGGCTTCCGACTCGGTTTCTTCCAGAGTCATTCCTTCCGGTTTCCATTCAACTTTCGGATCGTATAGTGTGAAACCGAACTCCAGGGTCTGTCTGTGTATATGCCACCAGTCTTCCGTGGTAAGTACATCCATGCACATGGGGAAAAGTATGTCCTCCTCCTTCTTCGTCATGTCAGCCATCGCTTTGAGTACAGGTGCAAAAAGAATATCGGTCGCATCTTCAAGATCGGCTTTCCTGAGCTCTTCATTCTTTAGGATCTCAATACAACCCTTAAGCTGATCACGGATCTCATCATGCTTACCCCACATTACCTTGGGAGGCCCGGTAATCTCCTTCTTTTCAAGAAATGGGAAAACCAGATATTCCTTGCGCTTGTAATGTTTGTCAACGTCCATAAGCTCATTAAAACATGACAGGATCTTAAGTGAATATTCCCTGAATCCGGTGTCGGGAACCGAATACAAGGTCCCGAGAAGCATTTGTGCTTTTTCAATGACTTTAAGCAGTTCCCTGTTCTCTTTTTTAAATACGTCAACAGGATGTCCTTCAGGGATATATGCGGCACCGCTCTGATCGATGTGTCCGTCCAGAACTTCACCATGAACATCACAAAGTTTCAGTACTTCCGATTCGGGAAGGCCTTCTGCAATCAGTTCCTGCTCAACCTCTACAACTTCTCCGTAGGGAATCTGTTTCAATGTCACTATAAGTTCCTCCCTTACTCTCCGGGGATCTTCACCTTTATGCAATTTCAGGATAAGCTCCTTGAGCTTCTCTTTCCTGAACCTTGAATTGTTGATTAACTCACTCATTTTTTATTTCTTATTGATTTAGTCTTGTTAGCAGATTAATAAAAGATCTTTTAGTATTTTAAACAATCATTTTTGAATTTGGTTGAATAAACAACCTCTATCATAGCTTTAGGTGACTATTCAATTTACAAAAATAGTATAAGAATAGATGTTTGATCTCAGGTCGATCCAAATGTTTATTTTTACAGAATTAACCTAAATATATCACAATATGTCAGATCACTCCGACGGGAAGCCTGATAAGAAATCCAATCTGTACCTTTTCTTGTCGGCTTTTTTCGTCGGCAATGCATTCCTGGCAGAACTTACAGGCGCAAAAATATTCAGTGCGGGAGAACTTCTTTCAGATCTGTTTGGAACAGATCCGGGACAGTCACGGCTGTCGTCGCTTAATATGAGTGTTGGGGTACTGATCTGGCCGCTGGTCTTTATTACTTCCGACATTATGAATGAATATTTTGGCCGGAAAGGAGTAAGAAAAATAAGCTTTATCACCGCAATTCTCATTACATATGCCCTCCTGTTCATAACATTCGCCAACAGGATGCCCCCTGCTTCTTTCTGGCTGGAAAACAACCAGACTACCCCTGAGGGCGTCAGCTTCGACATAAACTATGCTTATAAGGTGATACTCGGACAGGGTGTCAACATTATAATAGGTTCAATAACCGCCTTTCTTGCCAGCCAGCTAATTGATGCATACACTTTTCAGTATATCAAAAAGATAACTCAGCACAGACACCTCTGGCTCAGGGCAACAGGATCTACGGTTATTTCCCAGGTTATCGACAGCTTTCTCATAGTTTATGTAGCTTTTCATTTGCTGGGCAACTGGTCGCTTAGTCAGGTCTTTCAGGTGGCTGCCCTGCAATATGCCTACAAAGTAAGCCTGGCTGTCATCCTTACTCCTGCAATTTACGGGATGCACTGGATAATTGACCGATATCTTGGAGAACAGTCAATTGATGATAATTCCTGCAATCAATCGCCTGCATAAAATGTAGTCAATTCGGCTCGACGATAACTTCCAGTTTTACAGAAACAACTTCATTGTTAATTCCCCGCGATGAAAGTTCGACAGTATAATTTCCTGCCTTGCCGTATGCATGATGAATCTCATTATCAATTTTAGCGGCAGCTGTGCCATCTCCAAAATCAATGACTACCTCTTCCTTTGTATTGATCAGCCTGTTCCAGAATAAGATGCTCTGTCCGGGCCTGATATTGCGGACAGGATAGTAATACGCCCATCCATATGCTACTGACCTTCCTCCATCGGGATCATTTACCCGAACCTGGAGAAAATCTTTATCAATATCACCATTTTTCGTATTAACAATAAGCTCTTCGGAATAATATCCGGATTTAGGATAAAATACTTTTGCGACAGGCTTATTGACAATATTGCCATCATGCAATACCCATTGATATGATTTAATATTTTTACCTTCCGGACATATGCTTCTCGTTGCATCTATTTCCAGAGAGTCGCCTGTTTTGACGAATCTGTACCCACCCGCAACCGCCAGAACCTTATCCTTATATTTCCTTAAATAAGATTCAATAAGGTAGGGGAAAGGAGAAATTTGAAAGCCATTGTAACTCATGCCAAGATGAACATGAGGATCGGAGTGCTGTGATTTTGTTCCATTCCATGTCATCCCCGTTTTGCCAATGTATTGTCCTTTTTTTATGTTTCTTCCAATCTGTACCGATGTGTCAATAGTTTCATAATTACCATGATGATAATCGAATGTTATTCCGTTAATGTTTCTTATACGGACTGAGTTTGATCCTTTTGGACCCGAAGGAAGCGGCGATTGAACAACTTCACCGTCTGCAAAAGAACAGATATCAATCATATCGGGAATAGCACCATAGTCGTCGCCCCTGTGGTAATATAAAGCATTGAATGGGACCAGTGCCGACCATGTATTATTGTATGATGCGGAGCGCCAGCGATAGTCATTCAGGGGAAATTCCAGACTGCCGGGATCTCCCCATGGTTCATTTTCCATGCTGACAGACAGTCTTACATCCTTTTCAATCTTCTCAACAGGGTCCAGGTTTGGTATTTTGTCCATCGATTTAACCGCTTCAACATAGATTTTCAGTCCATTGAATTTCTGAGGCATCTGATAGGGTTGAAAGTACAGGGTGCAGCTTTTGCCCGAAACTGAAATGTCCACTTCGGCCTTATAATAATTGCATTTTCCCAGAGAATCAGGAAACCAGCTGTTAAACTCGGTATAAAGCCTTATGTCTTTCAGAGTTAGAAACTTTTCGGTTTTATTATTCTTATATTCCCTGACGATCTTAAAAGAGTCTCCCTTATTGATTTCAAATATTAGCGGATATCCTGGCACATCCATTACGATGCATGATTTTAGCCCTGAAATATCTTTCCTTTGGGAACAGGAAGCTATAATCAGCCAGATTAATGCGATTGCAAACACAAAGTATGCGATATATCGGTAATACCTCAGTTCTTTTCTGCCAAAAAGTTGATGTGGATTTGTACTTGATGTTAAGGGATTTGTCATAATAATCATTAAAAACAATCGCTTATAGGTGCTGATATCCGGTTTTCATGTAAAATTAGGATTATAAGACCTGAAATACAAGATCCGGCTTATACACTTTCTGAATTATCTCTTTTATCTTTTTCCTTTTGTCTTTTATCTTTTATCAACTGCCATTTTTAAGTTTAATTTACTATATTTGAGATAGTGTTTCCTCAACGTGCTGTTAATTAAATATTATGTTGGTTCGAACTTACGCCAGTGCTGTAACCGGTATTGATGCCGGCACTGTTACAATTGAAGTTAACGTTTCCGTGGGGGTACGTTTTTTTCTGGTCGGCCTTCCCGATGTTGCTGTAAAGGAAAGCCAGCAGAGGATTGAATCGGCTCTGCGAAGCCTGGGCTACCATTGGCCGGGGCGGCAGGTTGTCATAAATATGGCCCCGGCTGACATCCGAAAGGAAGGATCAGCGTATGACCTGCCACTGGCTGTTGGAATCCTGGCAGCAGACGAAAAGATAAGCAGAGGAATGCTGGAGTCATATGTCATTATGGGTGAATTATCGCTTGACGGCAGGCTTCAGCCCGTTAGGGGTATCCTCCCTATTGCATTGAGGGCCAGGGACGAGGGTTTCAAGGGTGTTGTTGTCCCGCTGAGAAACGCCAGGGAAGCTGCAGTGGTAACCGGCCTTGAGGTTTATGGCATGGATACCCTGGGTGATGTGGTGGACTTCTTTAATGGGACAAAAATTTTCTCTCCTGTTTCGGTTAACCTTATAGACCTCTTTAACCGAGAGGCAAACAAATATGAAGTAGATTTTTCAGACGTCAAAGGGCAGGAGAATGTAAAACGGGCTTTGGAAGTTGCTGCAGCAGGATTTCATAATATCCTGATGATAGGTCCTCCAGGTTCCGGTAAAACCATGCTTGCGAAACGCCTGTCGACAATCATTCCTCCAATGACACTCGAGGAAGCCCTCGAGACCACTAAAATCCATTCGGTAGCCGGAAAAATAGATGATCATACTGCACTTATGACCAGAAGACCTTTCAGATCTCCTCATCATACTATATCCGATGTGGCACTTGTTGGTGGAGGCACATATCCACAGCCGGGTGAAATTTCACTGAGCCATAACGGGGTACTTTTCCTTGATGAGCTGCCTGAATTCAAGCGCACAGTACTTGAAGTGATGCGACAACCCCTTGAAGACCGCGTCATTACAATATCAAGGGCAAAATCGACAGTCGACTATCCTGCAAACTTCATGCTCGTGGCTTCCATGAACCCCTGCCCGTGTGGATTCCATAACCATCCTGAAAAGGAATGCATGTGCTCACAGGGAATGGTACAGAAATATCTTAACAGGATCTCAGGACCGCTGCTGGACAGGATAGATATTCATATTGAAGTTACCCCGGTTAAGTTTGAGAAACTGTCTGATCCTGGCAAAGTGGAAAAATCGGAAACAGTAAGGGAACGGGTGGTGAAAGCAAGAATGATCCAGGCCAGACGGTTTGAGTCTGTAAAAGGTGTGTATTCCAACGCTCAGATGTCATCATCACTGCAGCGAAAATATTGCCAGCTCGATGAAGCGGGAGGCAGATTGCTGCGTACAGCAATGGAATTAAGGGGTCTTTCAGCACGGGCCTACGACAGGATCCTCAAAGTGGCCAGAACAATAGCTGATCTCGATGAGTCAGAAAACATAAACGTCTCACACATATCAGAAGCTATCAATTATCGCAACCTCGACAGGGAAGGATGGGCAGGATGACCTAAATGAGGCAATACTCATAATACATAATTATGAATTCATTGTTATGAGTCTGACATATAATTAATTCCGGTTTAAACCATAAATCCCCGTAATTAATTCCCGATTTTAACGTTATCTTCTCAATAATCAACTTCTACTTGGTTTTTAAAATTACTTAATCA
>CAZTJT010000057.1:0-15516 GCA_964613785.1 uncultured Rikenellaceae bacterium | reverse complement strand
AAGTTAATCCACCCCCGGAGTCAACAAAATATGCCCTTCCCCGGATGCTTACGGTGAGACTCCTGTTATGTCTGTTTGTTCTAAGGATGAATTAAGTTAAAGAATATCCATGAAAATGCCCTATAGCTGATAGTGGGTTGGTAAAAGTAAGTGGTCTCTATGATCTATTAATCTTTAACACAGCGAACTGAGTGTCCCCCAGTGTCAGTGTCATTAGCACCAACTCCTTGACTTTGGTAACCTAAGGATCGGGTCTCGTCTGCTGTTGTCCACCATGCGCCATATTCACCCAATCCAACAGGAGCACCCCAGTACCGCCCCCCAGGCAAAGCTGTAAATCCAGTTTCATTTGTAGCACCGGCATTTGGGTGATGCCATAATCCAGTACCTTCTTCTAATGTCCCAACTGCTTTAAGGGCTCCTCCTGCAATGCTACTTGGTTGAAGGTATTCCGCATCTGCGTTAGGATCAAAAAGGATTAGTATATTATGCCAATCATCAAGATGAGATACGTGCCATCCTACCGGGCATAATATACCCGAACCTGTTGTCTTGATATTATACAATGCACCATAAATATCCTTGAAATTTGGATCGAAGTTGTACCAGCAATATGCGGTATTTTCGGGAAACTCAAGGTATGGTCGATCCCAATCAGAAATATAATCATTTACTAACCTAATCTCAGTTCCATCATTGAATCTTGTGGTCTTAAGATTCTCCTGCATCCAGCACCTGTCACCGATGATAACAGTATTATAAACATTCCCATCAATATCAGTTACCGTGCCACAATTCGGGAATTTCGTTCTGAAACTTGTTTCATTACCATATGCTGTGCCTTCCCTGTTTGTCGCATACGCCCGGACATAATAAACAGTATTGGGGGTCAGACCTGTTATGGTACTTGTAAATGATCCTAATCCTGTACCATCTGTTGTGTGCTGATCAGCAACAGATGGATTTCCGGTTGTATTCCAACATACTCCTTTTGCTGTAACGTTTTCTCCACCCTGTAATAGAACATTACCTCCTGAAGTGGCAGTACTGGATGTAATATTACTTACACCTGCGGTTGTAACAGTAGGTATTGTGTATGCAGTCTCAAACCTGATATCATTTCCATAAGCCGTCCCGGCTTCATTAGTTGCATAAGCACGAACATGATAATAAGTATTGGCTACTAATCCTGTAATACTTGAAGAAAATGATCCTGTCCCTCCACCATCAGAAGTATGACTATTTGATGTTGTTGGATTTGCTGTTGTTGCCCAGCAAACGCCTCTTGAAGAGACATTCCCACTTCCTGCAGAACTGATATTTCCACCGCTTGTTGCTGTAGTTCTTGTTATGTTATATGGAGCAGATGTTGTTAAAGTTGCCAGAACCAGTCCGCTTGTTGTAAATGTCATATCACTGCCGTATGCTGTACCAAGTTGATTAGTTGCTACAACCCTGTAATGGTATGTCGTTCCACCAATAAGGCCATTCAGGTTTATACTAACATTTACCACGGACGAACCAGTAATCTGATGTGATGCCGGGGATGCAGTACTTCCATAATTTGAGGTTAAACCATACTCGAAATTGAAGTCTGTGGTCAGACTATTGGGATTTATAGTCCCGTTCAAGGTTGCCGTAGTAACCTGGACATTGGAGGCTGGTTGGGTAATTACTGTCGGTATTTGTCCAAGGGTTGTAAATGTAATATCTTCTCCGAATGTTGTCCCAAGGGTATTTGTGGCTCTAACCCTGAAGTGATAAGTGGTTCCAGGATTTAAGTTAGAGATCACAGCACTAACATTTGTATTTGTATTCCCGGTTACGTTGCCCGGTGAGGCTGAGAAAGTCATGCCGTAATTCGTTGAAATACCATATTCAAATGTTACCGAGGTAGATGAATAGTTTGCATTTATGATTCCATTTAATGTTGCCTGAGTCGTATTGATATTTGCAGCAGCCTGGGTTATTGCGACAGGTACCTGACCAGAGGTAGTAAAAGTCATGTCAGAACCTTCAGCGGTACCGATAGAGTTCGCTGCCTTCACCCTGTAATGATAGGTCGTACCTTCATTTAAACCGGTTATGTTTGCGGATACGTTCGTTATGGTATTGCCTGTCACAGGGCTTGGAATAGCACTTATTGTCTGACCGTATGACGTCGTTGTACCATACTCAAACGTAACACTTGCAGGTGAAAAGTTAGCATTGACTGTCCCATTTAAGGTTATACCGTTTGCTGATATATTAGTCGGAGGTTGAGTTATGCACTCCGGCTTCCCTCCTAACGTTGCAAAGGTCATGTCAGCACCGTAAGTTGTCCCGACAGAGTTGGTGGCATAAGCACGTACATGATAAACCATTCCTGGTGAAAGATCGGTGATTTCACTCACAAACTGACCATCACCGGCCCCGTCATTTGTCTTTAACCCGGATGTAGTAGGGTTTGCATCAATACTCCAGCATATACCTCTGGCTGTGACTTCAGCACCGCCATCTGAAGTGATATTCCCTCCGCTTGTTGCAGTGGTGGCTGAGATATTTGTAATCGATGCAGTCGATAAAGTAGGCAGTGATTCTTTCTTGCAGGAATTTACTATGATAATAAATCCTGTTAGTAATGAAATGATGATTGAATATCTGATCGGAATTTTCATGATAATTTAATTACTATAGCAGCTGATGTGTAGCTTACTAATTTATAGTTTAATCACTGTTTTAAAAAATTTCAAGGACATCATTCCATCTACTCGGTCTTTAATTTGACTAATGAGAAATTACTGGCTTTGATTGAATGTTTTTAGGAAGAAAACGGGAGTTGAGCCAATGGTTAATTTATTTCCTTCTTAAAAGAATCAACCTAATACGGTTCTTTAAATCCCGCCAAAACTGTCCTGGGAGTGACCCTCTGAAATATTGAGCTTCCAAGTCTCCATCCAAAAGGGATATGTTGTTTCTCTGCTCTCTTGACAGTCTTTTCGACAGCAGTCTGTATCTCAACTGCTGTTTCGTACCCTTCAAGTTCATTTTAAACATTATAGACTTTGTTATCAGGTAGTAAATTTACCTTATTCTCTACTGTTTCTACCCAAGGTTCAATGAATAAATCCCATTGTGTTAAATCGCTGTTATAGATCGAGCGATTATTACTCCAATTTTTCCTTCTTCATCAGTCTGTCCTGCTTCCTCTGTTCCATTTCTTCCTTCATCTCTCTCACCACCTCAGTCACTGTCCGTCCCTCTGCCTTCGCCTTCATTATCGCCCACTCCCGGACGAACCTGGCTGTTTTCCTGAGTTCTTCTTCTTCTCTGCTCATCTTATGATTTTAAAAATGATATCAAATAATTAACTATCAATTTAGTGGACGTCAAGCAAAGTATTGCCTAAAGGGCAGCCATATCCTTAAATCTACCAAAAAAACGTTTATCGTTACTCAGATGATCCCTTTTATTTTTCTTAACTCCTTTTCAAATTCTGACTTTGATAGTCTTTCCATCACATTATAAGATTCGAGCTCGTCTAAATTAACAATACCTTGCTCACCCAAACCTATCAGTTATTTCAGAATATGCATGTACCAGATAATCCTCGGGACCAGTTTGCTTTAATACTTTTGCGATTATGATGATGTCATCCTCTTCGTATCTTATAAATTCGATTGAAGGTTTGTTATACTGGATTTCCTCTGATTCAGCTATCTCTCTTATCTCGTCAATAACACTGCTTTTGATATCTCTTCTTTTCTCTTCGATATCTTCAGTATGATAGTTTTCATATAAGGTAGTATATAACCTGTCCAATTCCTCTGATAAGTCATTAACATCATCCTCAACCATTGACTCAATGGTTTCCTGAAAAACTTCAAAGGAGTCATATTCTCCATATTGAATCTGCTCCTTATATTCATCCCATGAGGTCACTGGCCCAGATGATGCTTGGGATTGCCTTGCTTCAGTTGAGAAGGCCCTTATCTCTTTGATAATCTCATTCGCAATTCCCTTTATGATCAATCTGTTCATGTTTGAAAAAAGAGATTATTGAAAAAACAATTGAACACCATGATATAGCGAAAATAAATAGAATACTAAATCATTATGAAAATTAATTCTGCATTTTTGTAAGTTCTTTCATTATTTTCACACAAGGATTTTTTTCATTTTTCAATTATTATTAAACAATTATTCCAGGGAAAAATAGGTGAATACAACTCTTTTTGTTATATTAGTCTGATATTTTTTTTGCCACCATTAGGGTATAAAGTCTATTGAAGATGTGAAGCAGCATGAGCAATCAATAGGAAAGAATATCCTTTTTTTAGCTTCCCAGATATCAGCAAAATGAAATCTGGAAGATTTTCTTTTCTATTCATGCTTTGCAATACGTAAATCGACAGGAATTCCCAATCTGTGGAGAATAGAACAAATATTTTCAATGCATATTCAATATACGTACTATAAAAACGTAAGACAAAGATTCTGGGATCATTTGTTCGAAATGTCTTCTTTAAAGAAAAATGGTTTTCACAAACCTGATTATAATTATCTGTATAAGAAAACTTACCATCATCATGTTTTAGGGCAATACTATTCATTTTTATTAACGAGCTACAGAGAAGGGGGCCGCAGGGGAAATGTCTCTCACGCAAGTTGGGGAGCGATGCTTGCTTTAGAGTATAAACTTTATGAAGATGCATTAGCAATTGGTGGTCATTATAAAGCATTCCCAGATAAAGCTGATCTGAACGACGATGTTGATGCGCTAATGAATTAAGGTGATAAATTTCAACAAAATGTTAATTATTTGCTTATAACTAACTTTATAAAATTGTTTTCAACCTAGACTGATTGATGTCATGTGTTATATAGCGCATATTAAGAGCTTAGGTAATAGCGAGTTTGAGTTACAACCATTAGAAGATCATCTGAAAGGAACTGCATTATTGTCTGAGAGATTTGCATCAAGATTTAATGATAAAGAATGGGGGAAATTAGTTGGATTGTGGCACGATTTAGGTAAATATTCGGATGAATTTCAAGATTACATTAAGAAGAATTCGGGTTACGAGGAAGGTGAGAAGTCAGGCAAAACAGACCATACCTCGGCAGCCGCAATTCTGGCCAAAGAAATTTACCTGCAACAATGGCCGCCTATCTCATATTGTATTGCGGGACATCACGCAGGTTTACACAATTGGTTACCTGAACCCGGTATTAGCGGGGATTTATCCGATAGGCTAAAAAAGACTGGATTTCTGGAAAAAATAAGGGGCAGAATTCCCAGAGAATTATTTGAAAAAAGGAGTCTTGAATTGCCTGGAGGAAAGGGTATATCACCAGAACATATCAATTTATGGATACGCCTGCTTTTTTCCTGTTTGGTCGACGCTGATTTTCTGGATACTGAACGTTTTATGAATCCTGAATCGTTTAAGCGAAGAGAAAAATATGATTCTTTTCCAGAACTTAAAAGGCGATTTGATGAATACATGGATAGCATGCTGTCCAATTCACTACAAACTAAGGTTAATATAATCCGAAAAAGGATTTTAACAGATTGTATCGAAGCAGGACCACTTGAGCCAGGCTTCTTTTCTGTTACAGTACCCACGGGAGGTGGAAAAACTTTATCGTCAATGGCTTGGGCGCTGATCCATGCGCTCAGATATAATAAATCACGAATTGTTTTTGCAATTCCTTATACCAGTATAATTACCCAAACAGCACAGATTTATCGTTCAATTTTCGGTGAGAACAACGTGGTTGAACATCATAGCAATATTGATGAAAGTCTTAATACACAAGAGCAAAAACTTGCAGTCGAAAACTGGGATGCTCCTATTATTGTTACAACCAATGTTCAGTTATTTGAATCGCTTTATTCCAACAAAACTTCAAAGTGCAGAAAGCTACATAATCTGGTGAATAGCGTTATTATTTTGGATGAAGCACAAATGCTGCCACCGGAGTTCCTACGGCCAATATTAAGCGTGTTGAACGGACTTGTTCATAATTTTGGCGTTTCAATCATGTTTTCAACTGCTACACAACCTGCATTGACTGGCAAGATTGGAGGGAAAGGACAAAATACATTCGAAGGGATTCCCGGTAATGTTGTACGGGAAGTGATAAAAGAGACCGGAACCCTTTTCGAAGATTTAAAGCGGGTTGAAATTAAATTGCCTGATCGACTGAATGATACTGTTGATTGGCAGGTTATTGCTGACGAACTGAAACAATACGAACAAGTACTATGTATTGTAAACACAAGGAACCAATGTAGAGAGTTATGTGATTTGATGCCGGAGGACACTATTCATCTTTCCCGTTTGATGTGTACTGCACATATAATGGATTGCATTGAAGAGATAAAAAGCAGATTGAAAAATCAAATGCCTGTACGGGTTATTAGTACGCAACTGATAGAAGCAGGCGTGGATATTGACTTTCCTGTTGTTTACAGAGCCATCGCAGGTTTGGACTCTATAGCTCAGTGTGCAGGGCGGTGCAACCGCGAAGGTAGATTAAATCAACAGAACCAGTTGGGATTAATGAAAGTTTTTGTCCCGATTAAAGGAACGCCTATTGGATTAATGCGTAAAGGAGCCGATACTTTTAAGGAAATTATAACATTCCGGAATGAAGCTACGTTGTTGGAACCACAGGCTTTTATTGATTATTTCCGACTTTTCTATAGTAGGATTGAAAATTTCGATAAACCGGATATAAAGTGTTCATTATGGCAGGATGCACAACAAATGAGATTTCAATTTGCAACCGCGGCTAAAGAATTTCAATTGATTGATGACAAGAATGCGCAAAATATATTGGTAACATACACAGAGGGGAACGATTTGATAGAACTCTTAAAACGAAAAGGGCCCGAACCTTGGTTAATGCGCAAACTGCAACGTTATACCGTTTCAGTAAACGAACGTGATTTTGAGGATATTAAAAAGGCCGGATTGATTGTTGAAATTCATGGTTGTTGGGTTCAGGATTATCAAAAACTATACAACATTCACTCAGGTTTGCAATTGAAAGGTAAATGGTTAGAGGAGATACATATCATATAAATGAACCATTATGGAGTATTACAATAAACATTTTTGCATGGAAGTGTGGGGTGATTATGCGTGTTTTACCCGTCCCGAGATGAAAGTTGAGCGGGTAAGTTACGATGTAATTACTCCATCGGCTGCTCGCGCCGTATTCGAAGCAATCTTCTGGAAACCTGCCATAAAATGGCGGGTGGAAAAAATTGAGGTGCTGAATCCTATTCGCTGGGTTTCTGTTCGACGGAATGAAGTGGGCAAATTGATAAGTGCAAAGTCGAGTGGAATTTTTATTGAAGACGAACGGCAGCAACGTGCTGGATTGTTCCTTCGTGATGTGGCTTACCGCTTATATGCCCAAATGGAATACATACCTGTTGGAAAACGTAGCAGGGTTGAAATTCCTGATGAACTTAAGCAACCGGAGAAGGAGACACTCATGCTCAGTACCGAGAATCCGGGAAAATATAATGCCATGTTTGTGCGGAGGGCGATAAAAGGACAATGTTTTAACCAGCCTTATCTGGGTTGTCGTGAATTTTCATGCAATTTCAGATATATTGATAAACCGGAAACTGAAACTAAAGTTCCAATTGATGAAACAAGAGATCTGGGATTTATGCTATATGATATGGATTTTTCGGACGAAAATAATCCCAAGGCAATGTTCTTCAGAGCGCAACTTAAAAATGGCATCATTGAGGTTCCACCCATTGACAGTGAGGAGGTACGGAAATGATACTACAGGCTTTATATAATTATTACCAGCGTAAAGAGGCTGATCCGGAATCGAATATTGCCCCAATGGGATTTGAGTGGAAAGAAATACCTTTCATTATTGTAATTGATACAGAAGGGCATTTTTTTAACCTTGAAGATACACGTGTGGGGGAGGGTAAAGTAAAAAGGGGGAAATCATTTCTCGTTATAAAAACTAAAAGTCGTCCGGGTTCCAGGGCTTCAGAGACTGCTAACGTATTTTGGGATCATTGGGGATTTGTATTAGGACAGCCCAAAGAAAAAGATGATAAGAAAACGCTACTGCAATTGCAGGAAGATGCTAAAAAACAGAATCTTACGTTTGTTGCGCAAGTAAAACATCTTTCAGAGAAATATTCTGATAATATGCAGTTTCAAGCCGTATATAAATTCTATGAACAAAGCCATCAACTTGAAAAACTTCTATGTCATGAAAGTTGGAAGGATTGCTATAAAATACCCGGCTGCAATCTTTCTTTTCGGATTTCTGGAGAAATTTCCATTGTTGCTGAGCATCATGATCTGATAAACGAGATTGAGGTAAACGATGGAAAAATCAAAAATGAAGGAGTTTTAGTTCCTGACAGTATTTGTCTGATAACTGGTGAGCGGTCATCGATTGCGGTTTTACACTCGGCTACACCCATTCAGGGAGGGAAAAGTGGAGCAAAACTGGTTGGCTTTCAAAAAAATTCCGGATATGATTCTTATTATAAAGAACAAGGTTTTAATGCTCCGATCTCAAAGAAGGCAGAAGATGCCTATACAACTGCATTAAATGTTTTATTGGGAAAAGATTCTAAAAACAAATTCAGAATCTCGGATACCTCTATTGTCTTTTGGGCACATCAACATATTGATTTTGAAAATCAGTTTTCATTTTTCTTCAATGCTCCGGATAAAGATGATCCCGATAGAAATATACAGGAAATTAAGGCGTTATTTGAATCAATCCATACAGGCAAGCTCAATACCGATGGAGATATTCCTTTTTACATTCTAGGTCTTGCCCCCAATGCAGCTCGTATATCAATTCGTTTCTGGAAGACAGGAAAGGTTATTGATTTTGCTGCTCACATATCAAAACATTTTGATGATTTTGATATTATTCGAGGCAAAAATGATGAAAAGGAGTATTTCACCATTTTTAATTTGATTTCAAATATTTCGTTTGAATACAATATTGACAATGCGCCACCTAATCTGACAGGTAAAGTCATTGAAAGCATCCTTGATGGGACAAAATACCCTGATACTTTACAGCAGCAATGCATCAGGCGTATACGTGCCGAACAACACATTAGCCGCATCCGTGCTGCAATTCTGAAAGCTTATTTAAACCGAAAGAACGAAATCAATAATAGTACAAATGAAAAACCAATAACTATGGCACTCGATTTAGACAATAGAAACCAAGGCTATCTCTGCGGCCGATTGTTTGCTGTGCTTGAAAAAATACAGGAAGACGCACAGCCTGGAATCAATGCAACCATCAAAGATCGCTATTATGGAGCGGCTTCAAGCACTCCAATTACCGTTTTTGGACGGTTACTTAATCTTACGAATCATCATTTGACAAAATTAGGTGGGGGGAGTAAAACATACTACGAAAAAATGATTCAGGAGATAATGAGCAGTGTGAAGAGCGACGGATTACCCACGCACCTTTCTCTCGATGACCAAAGCCGTTTTGCAATTGGCTATTACCATCAGCGCCAGGATTTATATACCAAAAAAGATAAAAACAATTAAAATACAGGAGATAATATTATGCCAGAATTAATTAAAAATCGATACGACTTTGCATTGTTATTCGATGTAACAGATGGGAACCCCAACGGCGATCCCGATGCTGGAAATTTACCCCGCGTTGATGCTGAAACAGGCATGGGGCTGGTAACCGACGTTTGCTTGAAACGGAAAGTTAGAAACTTTGTATATATGGTAAAAAATGCAGAAAAACCTAATGATATTTTCATAAAAGAAAAGTCAATCTTGAACCAGCTAATAGATGAATCGCACGAACAAGATGAAGTGAAAAACAAAGAGAAATCCGGAGATAAAACCGAAGCAGCAAGAAAATGGATGTGCTCTAATTATTACGATATTAGGACTTTTGGTGCAGTCTTAAGTACGGGTAAAAATGCTGGACAAGTCCGCGGCCCGATACAATTCACTTTCGGTCGTTCGGTTGATCCAGTTGTAGCACTTGAACACAGCATTACCCGTATGGCTGTTGCAACCGAAGCGGAGGCACAGAAACAGGGAGGCGACAACAGAACCATGGGTCGTAAATTCACCATACCTTATGGGTTGTACTTTTCAAAAGGCTTTATTTCAGCTCATCTTGCTGCACAAACAGGTTTTAACGAAGATGATTTAAGCCTTTTCTGGGAAGCACTAAAAAACATGTTCGATCATGATCATTCAGCCGCCCGTGGCATGATGTGCACCCGTAAACTTATCGTTTTCAAACACGAAACTGCTTTAGGAAATGCACCTGCATACCAGCTTTTTGATGCTATTAAGATTGAAAGGAAGGATCAGACAAAACCTGTCCGTGCTTTTAGTGACTATGCGCTAAGCATTGATAAGTCTTCTATTCCTCCCGGAGTCGAACTGATAGAAATGCTTTAGTTAATGTTTAATGACCAAAGAAAAAGACCATACCGTAAATGAGGGTTTCGACAAAATCCTTCTTTACACCACACCCAACGGCAATGTTAAAGTTGAGATATACCTGCAGGATGAAACCGTATGGCTTACGCAGCAGAAGATCGCCGATTTATTCGGGGTTCAGAGGCCCGCCATTACCAAACACCTGAAAAATATATTTGATACACGTGAACTCAGGGAAGAAGCAGTATGTTCCAAAATGGAACTAACTGCAGCTGATGGTAAATCCTACAGTACTCAGATTTACAACCTTGATGCTATAATATCAGTAGGGTACAGGGTAAACAGCGTTCAGGCTACCCATTTCCGTATCTGGGCTACCGAAAGGCTAAAGGAATACATCATCAAAGGCTTTGTTATGGATGATGAGCGGCTAAAAAAGCCTGATAACATCTTTGGCAAAGACTATTTCGATGAACTCCTTGAGCGTATCAGGGATATACGTTCAAGTGAACGACGGTTTTACCAGAAGATAACGGACATCTATTCTCAGTGCAGCGCAGATTATAACGCTGATGCTGAAACCACAAAATCTTTCTTTGCCACTGTGCAGAACAAACTGCACTGGGCAATCACCGGACAGACCGCAGCTGAAATAATTGCAACAAGGGCCGATAGTTCAAAGGCTAATATGGGATTGACAAGCTGGGCTCATGCTCCAAACGGAAGAATAAGAAAAACTGATGTGGTCATTGCCAAGAACTATCTCCGGAAAGAAGAACTGGAAGGATTGAACAGGATAGTTGCAATGTATCTCGATTATGCGGAGAACCAGGCTAATAAAGGGATTGTCATGTATATGGACGACTGGGTTGAGAAGCTTGATGCTTTCCTTAAATTCAATGAGGAAGCAATCCTGAAACATTCGGGTAAGGTTGCTCATGAAATAGCCTTGACTCTGGCAGAGAAAGAATTTGAAAAGTACAGAATAAAGCAGGAAAGGATACTGGAATCGGACTTTGACAGAACGGTTAAAGAAATCGAATTGAAGAGGTCTTTAAAAAAGAGCTCTGATGCAGGATAGTTACAATGACGATGACATGCTGATGTTATCAGGCATACAGCACATTGCTTTCTGCGAAAGGCAATGGGCGCTGATCCATATTGAACAGCAATGGGCAGAAAATGTATTGACCATTGAAGGTCAGTTTCTTCATGATAGGGTTAATGATCCCTTTGAAGATGAATCCAGAAATGATATCATAACATGGAGAGCTCTCTATCTGACTTCTTACAGACTTGGGCTGCTGGGACGCGCTGATGTTGTCGAACTTGTACGAGTGACCGGCAATGTGACTGATACCATTTCAATAGACAAAAAACACGGCAGGTGGAAATTGGTACCTGTGGAATACAAAAGGGGAAAGCCAAAACCTGATGAATGTGATGAAGTCCAGTTATGTGCCCAGGCAATGTGTCTGGAAGAAATGTTCAATGTAAACATAGATGAAGGGTACCTGTACTATGGCACCATCAGGCGCCGTAACGGGGTAAATTTCACCGGCAAGCTCAGGGAACTGGCAGAACACTATGCGACAAGAATGCATGAGATATATACTAATGGAACAACACCCCCGGCTCTATATAAACCCCGATGCCGGTCTTGTTCCCTGAAAGATATTTGTCTTCCCGGGACAATGGATAAATCTGTCTCAGCTTCAGGATATTTAAAACAGGTCCTTAATTTTTAACATAACCCGAAATATGCGCAAGCTTCTCAATACCTTATATGTAACAAATCCTGAAGCCTATCTGTCAAGAGATGGTGAAAATGTTGTCGTAAGGGTGGCTGATATTGAAAAATTCAGGATCCCGGTACATAATATTGAAGGAATAGTTTGTTTCGGATATCCGGGCGCCAGCCCTTCATTAATGGGGTTATGTGCTGAACGGAATATTGGACTTAGTTTTCTGACAGAGAACGGAAGATTCTGGGGACGAGTTTCGGGTCCTGTCAGAGGAAACGTTTTATTGAGAAGAGAGCAATTCAGGATGGCGGATGATTCCAATGCTGCGCTGGAAATAAGCAGGATTATTGTTGCAGGAAAAATTGCAAACTGCCGGAATGTTTTACAAAGAGCCGTCCGCGATCATGGGAAAGAGGTTAATTCTCAATTTTTGACTGATGCGTCGGTATCTCTTGATGTACGACAGAAACAAGCTCTCAGAGCAGAGAATATGGATTCATTGCGCGGAATTGAAGGTGATGCCGCCAATTCATATTTCGGGGTATTCAATCATCTGATTATCTCACAGAAGGATGATTTTATTTTTAACGGCAGGTCACGAAGACCACCAAAGGACAGGGTGAATGCCATGTTATCTTTTGTGTACTCGTTACTTGCACACGAAACAGAGTCGGCTCTTGAAAGCGCAGGTCTTGATCCTTACGTGGGATTTCTTCATACTGCAAGACCCGGAAGGGCAAGTCTGGCGCTGGATCTGATGGAAGAATTCAGGCCGTATCTGGCAGACAGATTGGTGCTCACATTAATAAACAGAAAGCAGGTAAGTCCAAACGGTTTTAAGGAAAGGGAAGAATCCGGGGTGATCATGGATGATGAAACAAGGAAGGAAGTAATTTCTGCTTGGCAGAAAAGAAAGCAGGACGAAATACAGCATCCTTTCCTGAAGGAATCTGTACCAATTGGGCTTTTGCCCTATACTCAGGCCCTTTTATTCTCAAGGTTTGTCAGAGGTGATGTTGACAATTACCCGGTATTTGTAATGAAATGAACTATGATGGTATTGGTTACATATGATGTTGAAACCGCTACACCAAAGGGAAGGGCCCGTTTAAGAAAGGTTGCAAAACAGTGTGTCAATTTTGGACAGCGGGTTCAGAATTCGGTATTTGAGTGTGTCGTTGACCCCTCACAATTTATTATTTTGAAACACAGGCTTGAAAGTATAATTGATGAACAGAAAGACAGTTTAAGGTTTTACCATTTAGGCAGTAATTGGGAAAATAAAGTGGAGCATATCGGAGCAAAGGACTCGTTCAATCCTGAGGATGACACGCTGATAATATGAATCTGCGAAAATTAAGTTATCATAAAAAGCACCGGGAAGCCGCGTTCTTTGACGTAATGGAATGATAAAGATGAATAAATGGAGAAAATCAGAAAAGATAAGACCTAAAAAATGGACATTCGCGGAAAATGTATTGTAATATGCAGATATACAGTTAAATACAATATGTATAGTCGCACCCCGTGCGGGTGCGTGGATTGAAACCGTTCTTTTCATTAAACCAATTACCCCGCCAAAAGTCGCACCCCGTGCGGGTGCGTGGATTGAAACTTACGACCAATGCCACTGCTTACAGTGATGAGCTGTCGCACCCCGTGCGGGTGCGTGGATTGAAACCAAATAGAACATCTCCGGCTTCAACTCTGAGAGGTCGCACCCCGTGCGGGTGCGTGGATTGAAACTCCTGTAACTAAAGCAGAACTTGTGAGAGACATGTCGCACCCCGTGCGGGTGCGTGGATTGAAACACTTAAAGAAACAAAGTCACAAGTTAATAAACTTGTCGCACCCCGTGCGGGTGCGTGGATTGAAACCTGCGACAACTAAGTCCTTTGCATAACTCACAGCAAGTCGCACCCCGTGCGGGTGCGTGGATTGAAACGATGGAAATACTGCCAATAGTGTGCAGGTTCTGGTCGCACCCCGTGCGGGTGCGTGGATTGAAACTTTTAAGGCAACTTACCTTATTGATCCTAAGGGGTCGCACCCCGTGCGGGTGCGTGGATTGAAACATGTACACCATAAAGAGTATGTTTATGGGAAAAGTCGCACCCCGTGCGGGTGCGTGGATTGAAACATCAAGTTGAGCCTTTGAACGCTGCCCTTACCGGTCGCACCCCGTGCGGGTGCGTGGATTGAAACTCTTTCCGGGGTCAGATTTAGCTGTGGGTGCCACGGTCGCACCCCGTGCGGGTGCGTGGATTGAAACCCTGAAAAGCTGTCTGAGTATAAACAGTGTCTCGTCGCACCCCGTGCGGGTGCGTGGATTGAAACTGTTCTATGACAATTAAATAATCAGGCATACACAAGTCGCACCCCGTGCGGGTGCGTGGATTGAAACGGTGAAACAATAATCGATTATTGCCCTGTTCATGTCGCACCCCGTGCGGGTGCGTGGATTGAAACGTATATCTTGTAGAGAAGTTTCCAGAACTGGAAGTCGCACCCCGTGCGGGTGCGTGGATTGAAACACTATGTTCCAATTTGGAAACAAGTGCTTGGTGTCGCACCCCGTGCGGGTGCGTGGATTGAAACAATGCAGGACTTATCAAAGAACTCTGGGGTATCCGTCGCACCCCGTGCGGGTGCGTGGATTGAAACCAAACTAATGAAAGGGCAGGAATGTCCCCCTCAGGTCGCACCCCGTGCGGGTGCGTGGATTGAAACAACATTTAGAATTACTGACAATTTGCCATCAAGTGTCGCACCCCGTGCGGGTGCGTGGATTGAAACAGATAAAGCTTGCCAAGAATAGCAACGGGGATTGTCGCACCCCGTGCGGGTGCGTGGATTGAAACTCCTGACCTGATAGGAGAAAGACCATAAAGAAAGGTCGCACCCCGTGCGGGTGCGTGGATTGAAACCGTGAATACGGAAACGAAATACTTGCCGCTTGGGTCGCACCCCGTGCGGGTGCGTGGATTGAAACGCTTTGTCTCTTGAACTTGAGAAAATAGGAGTTGTCGCACCCCGTGCGGGTGCGTGGATTGAAACCTTGTGAGGATGTCAGCCGGGGTAGTGGCTACTGTCGCACCCCGTGCGGGTGCGTGGATTGAAACCATGCACGAGAAATCAACTCTCAGGAAAGACTTGTCGCACCCCGTGCGGGTGCGTGGATTGAAACTTAGCCAGTTTTATCTGAAGCGCATCAGTCGGAGTCGCACCCCGTGCGGGTGCGTGGATTGAAACTGTCATAGGCAGTATTGCACCAGGGGAGAGCCAGGTCGCACCCCGTGCGGGTGCGTGGATTGAAACAATAGATGATAACCTGATTGAAA
>CAZTJT010000056.1:11641-16257 GCA_964613785.1 uncultured Rikenellaceae bacterium | reverse complement strand
GACAGGATAAGGGATTATGGTACTCTTAAGGCCTTAGGTGCAACCAACAACTATATAACCAAAATTATTCTGATTCAATCGTTCATGTTTGCATTTCTGGGTTTTGTGATAGCACTATTTCTCCTTATAGGTTTCCGCCAGGGTGTATCAAAAGCTGGCCTTATATTCACAATATCACCGGTTGTGCTTGGCGGATTATTCCTCATTACGCTGTTGATCTCTGTGGGAAGCTCATTTTTCTTTTCTATCCGGACCCTCAATAAAGTTGAACCAGCATCTGTATTCAGGGGATGATGTTATTAAAACTAACAGGATAATCATATCCGATAAAACGGAGCCATAAAATGTGATTAGTTATCCGATAATCATGATTGGCTGCAATCCTGATGGTATAAATTAGAGAATAAAAATTAAAAAGATAAATATGAAAAGATTGATTTCAGCAACAGTCATCATAGTCTTTCTGATGCTGAGGACAGAGGCGCAAATGAACTCTCTGCCCTCAACACTGTCGTATGATCAGGCACTTAATATCTCTCTTGAAAACAACCCGGAAAACAGGATCCGGGATCTCAATTACACGATATCACAGGAGCAGCTTTCAGAATCGAAGCTTAAGAGAGCCCCTCAGATATATGGCAGGTATGATATCCAGCGGAATCTTGTAATTCCGACAACACTCGTTCCGCTTGGAGAATTCATTCCCGGCAGCACTTCGGAAGATCTTACGCCGATCAAATTCGGGACAAAATGGTATTCAGGTGCAGGTATCTATGGTTCTTTCAAGATATTTGATCCCTTGGTAAGCGGAGAAATAAAGGAAAAAAAGGCTCTTCTTGAATTATCGGATGTTGACAGGCAGATAAGAAAAATTGACCTGCTTACTGAAACCGGCAAAGCATACATAAACAGCATTCTTGCACTGGAACAACTGAAATTTGCAGTTGAGGACACACTCAATGGAAGGATACGGTTCGACGAAATAAGGCTGAAGCACGAAAAAGGTTTGTTGAAACTTACCGATCTCAATCAGTCGAGGCTCGATTTGAATATTGCTACCAGCCGATATTCGGAATCAGATAAGATTTATTCTGAATCGCTTAATACATTGCTTTTCTGGATGGGCTTCAGCCAGGAAGCCGGAACGAACTTCATTCTTTCTGATACACTTGACCTGCTGATGGAAAAACTCGGCACCGACACAGAAAACAGCTTTAAATTAGAAAACTCCCTTACTTACAAAAGAAACCAGTTGCAGGATCAGATCAACAGGATCAGACTGAAGAATACAAAGTCGGGATTTCTGCCCGTGGTTTCACTGAATGGCTATTATTCGGGCGATTATTATCAAAACCAGTTACATATAAGCGATGGAAGATACTGGTTCGGCAACAGCAGTGTCAATCTGTCGGTTAGAATACCCCTGACCGAGGGCATTGACCGCACAAAGAAAATATCGCAATACAAATACCAGATAGAAGCCGACGAGGCCTCATTCGCCTCAGAACTGAATCAGAAAAGCCTTGAGATCCGGAAAGCAATTGATAACCTTGATTTTTTCAGAAAGGAGATACTGCGGAAAAAAGAGAACATAGCCCTGACCAGGGGAAACTATGAAACTGCATTTGCGCTTTTTCAAAGCGGACGTATTCTTCCATCAGAACTGTCAGAAGCCGATCTCTCATACAAAAAATCCAAAGTGGATTATCTGAATACAGTATATAACTATCTTAATGCACTGCTGGAACTCAAAAAAATAAGGGAATCATGAAAAAAAATTGACCCTGATAAACAAAGCACGATGTAATTTTGTTAATGATGGCGGACTTGAATTGAAAGAAAGTCTGAAAAATAAATAACCAAAACCTGATAAATCATGAAAAAAGCATTCAATATCCTGCTATTTGCATTGATTTTCCTGTTTGTTTTAAAGGCTGATCCGGTCAGATCACAGTTTGCAGTTGATCTGGAATCTGGTCTTGTGGTAACAGGATACAATGATGTAAGGATACCCGGAGATCAGGGTACCTTTTTCTCCCTGAAAGATGATTTAACACCTGATCCAAAGATATTTGCAAGACTAAGACTTAATTACACAATTAAATCGCGGCATACAATCTCACTGCTATATGCACCTCTTAAGACCAGATCGGAAGGCAGTATTCCCGAACCGGTTTTATTTGAAGGCGTACTATTTCCTGAAAATACCGGACTGACAGGGAACTATAAATTCAATTCATACAGGCTAACTTACCGTTACAAGATCGTTCAGAGGCCAAAATTTGAATTCGGATTAGGATTTACTGCCAAGATAAGAGATGCTTTTATCGAACTGAAGTCATCAGATCTGGTATCAAGGAAAACCAACGTTGGATTTGTTCCCATTATCAATTTCAGGCTGATGTGGCATCCGGATGATGCGTTCGGCATCCTGTTTGAGGGTGATGCTCTCGCTGCGCCGCAGGGAAGGGCTGAGGATGTAATTGCTGCCGCAACCTATAAAGTAAATGATAAACTTACATTGAAGGCAGGCTACCGGCTTCTGGAAGGAGGAGCCGATAACGATGAAGTATACAGCTTCGCCATGTTCCATTATGCCACAGCTGGGCTGATATTTACTTTTGGAAAATAATTTGTGGGCACCATCACTAATACGAATTTCCAATGAAACCTGTAAAGGTTGGCGATAAGATACCTCTGTTCTCCCTTCCCGACCAGGATGGAAAAATATTCAATATTGCCGATCATATCGGCAAAAGAAAGCTTGTGATTTTTTTCTATCCGAAAGACGGGAGTCTTAATTGCACCAGGGAAGCATGCTATTTCCGCGACCTTAGCGATGTTTTTGAGGAAGCAGGGGCTCTGGTTGTGGGAATCAGCGGCCAGTCTGTTCAAAGCCACAGGGAATTCCATGATAAGAACAGGCTGACATATACCATTCTCAGCGATACAAATAATGAAGTCAGAAAGCTGTTTGGTGTCCCGTCAAAAGCCTTTGGCTTTGTTCCCGGAAGAGTGACCTATGTCACAGACAAGGAAGGAAAGGTGGTTTTTATTTTTGATTCACAGACAGAAACCCAGCGGCATGCCGATGAAGCACTCAAGATCGTCCTTATCCTTAAGAAGAGTGATCAGGGATAGAGGAGATGTCGCCGACAGAAATAAATTCGATAGGGATATTAAAGGCTGAGGAAATATATTCTCCTCTTTCAAGGATATCGTCATCATCCTCCTCATAATACCAGCGGATAACTAACTTTTTAAATTTCAGGACAACCACCGATATTTTTCTGATTATGGAAACAAGTATTGCAGCGCTGGAACTGTTGAGGTACTCAAATGATATTATAACATAAGTGGTCTCGGCAGGATCAGTTAAATAATTATCGATCCACCTCATAATCTGCTGGGATATTTCCGTTTTGGTTTCATTAAGCCCTCTGCCTGTAATCCTTATTATTCCTTCAGGATACAGTCTGAATTCAGGTGTAGTGTTTGACGGCGGTATATGAAGTGTTTTGACTACCAAAACTCTAAAAAAAATTAATGGTTTTCCCCAGATAATTAACGTGTACAGAGCATAAATCTTGTAATATTTTTATAAATATTTCAATATCTTTGATATAACAGGAAAGAATATTACATGTTTTAAAAAACAGGAAAATATGAAAAAAGTAAAGTCCGTACCAAGAATGGGAATGGCAAGGATTTTTGCACTATTTTTTTTGATCATTCTTTTTATGCCGCTGAATTTGGAATCCCAGGTTAAGATTTATGTGAATACTGATCTTGAGGGTATCAGCGGTGTTTTCAAGTTTGCACAGACGAGGGAGAAGGATACTCCCCTGAATATTCAGGCCTGTGAGTATTTCATGGGTGACCTGGCAGCTGTCATTCAAGGCTTAAGGGATGGAGGTGCCACCGAAGTGATAGTACTCGATGGCCATGGGACCCAGGCTGTACTGCCTCATCTCATGGTACCAGGGGCAAAATATATTACAGGAATACCAAGGCCCGGTCCGGGAAACCTGTCAGGACTTGACAGCTCCTTTGCAGGGATGGTCCTGCTGGGTTTTCATGCAATGATGGGCACTCCCGACGGTGTTCTGAATCACACTCAGAGTTCCAGGTCCGAAAACCGTTACTGGTACAATGGTGTCGAGTCGGGAGAGATTGCCCAGAGCGCTGCTATTGCCGGTTATTATGGGGTCCCCGTCATAATGGTTACAGGCGATGAAGCCACATGCAGGGAGGCACATAAATTCCTGGGCAACAACCTGGTAACTGTATCCACAAAAAAGGGATTGTCAAGGGAAGCTGCGATCCTGTATCCATTCGAAGAGACCCGTAAAGCCCTGTATGAAGGTGCAAAGAAAGCAATGGGTGTTATTAAATCATGCAAACCCTATGTTATAAGCTCACCCATAAAAGTCAAAATGCAATATCTCAACCTCGACAAGAATCTGCCCAAACCCGAGCTTGTTACTGTTGAAGGCACCGCGAAAGACGGGAAACATATTCTGGAAATAGACAGATGATTGATTACAATAATGCTTCAACAAAAGTTTAATAAACCCTGAATTACGTAATTAGTTACGTAATTAGTTACGTAATTA
>CAZTJT010000056.1:0-11541 GCA_964613785.1 uncultured Rikenellaceae bacterium | reverse complement strand
TTACGTAATTAGTTACGTAATTAGTTACGTAATTAATTACGTATATCAAATAATCAATCTGAAACCATCAAAATGAATAATTCAAACAAAAAAATTACAGTAAAAAGGTCTGG
This sequence comes from uncultured Rikenellaceae bacterium, assembly GCA_964613785.1. Classification (GTDB taxonomy): domain Bacteria; phylum Bacteroidota; class Bacteroidia; order Bacteroidales; family VadinHA17; genus LD21. The sequence goes on along the minus strand of CAZTJT010000056.1, from coordinate 11,428 downwards.
CATTATCCGCCTTATGATGTCATTTGCCGTTTTCATGTTCCTTGTTCTGAATTCCCGGGGCCAGAACATTGACGATCTGAAGCTGAAGGATTACCGTCCGGTATCAATCTATAAAGTGCCTGTGACAAATGTCCAGAAGGCAAAATATCCCGCCATTGACATGCACACACACGTATACGGGAGAACTGACGAAGTCATTGAGAAGTGGATAAAAGCGATGGATGAATGCGGTATTGAGAAAGCAATAGTATTTACAGGGGCTACCGGGCAAAGGTTTGACACTATTGCCAGAAGGTATGTGAAATACGGAAACCGGTTTGAGTTGTGGTGCGGTTTCGATTACACAGGTTATGACAAACCCGGATATGGGCCCGACGCTGTAAAAGAGCTGGAAAGATGCTATAAGAACGGAGCAAAGGGTGTGGGAGAAGTAATGTTCAAGGGAAAGGGAGTTCCTCCCACATCTCCCAACAGAACGATCATGCTGCCTGACGACCCGCGTCTTGATCCTTTATTTGAAAAATGCGCCGAGCTTAGATTGCCGGTCAACCTGCACATTTCAGAAGATAAATGGATGTATGAAAAGATGGACTCAACCAATGACGGCCTGATGAATGCATCGAAATGGGAAGTGAGAATCGAAAACGGAGCAAAAACCCATGAAGAAATGCTGGAAAGGCTTGAAAACACCCTTAAAAAGCATCCCCGTACAGTCTTTATAGCTGCCCATCTGGCAAACTGCTGCGCGGATCTTTCCGTGCTTGGCAGCTATTTCGATAAATATCCGAACCTTTATGCTGATATCTCTGCCCGTTTCGGAGAGATAGCCCCTATTCCGAAATTCGTTCATGACTTTATCGAAAAATACAATGACAGGTTCGTCTACGGTACAGACATGACTTTTAACAACAGAATGTACAGAGTTACTTTCAGGATACTTGAAACTTCCGACGAGCACTTTTACGAAACCGATATGTTCGGTTATCACTGGCCATTATACGGGCTTGGCCTCAGTGACAACACACTTAGAAATGTTTACAGGAACAATGCATTGAAGATTTTCGGTTACAGGGGGGACAACTAAAAGTTAAATAGTACACGGCCTGCTGATGACAGCATCTTCTGTTTTTTATTTAACAATGGGGGCAGTTTTCAGCCTTACCTAGGCAGCCCTACTGCTTTCAGGGCATACGAATTGGGCCTGCTTACAGTTATACTGTATTTCTTCCTGTTCTATCTGCTTCTTACAGGCTCAAAGATCGGTGTTGCATTTCTTGTTGAAAGGTCGAAGAGTTTTCTGAAGAACAGGTACTGACTTTTGACAATTAGTGCGGTATAAGATACGACCACTCAGTTTATGAATCTAAGAAACCTATCCCCTGCCCCTTAAAGAAGAATCAAAGAAACCCATCCCCTGCCCCTTCCCTTTAAAAAAAACTACCCTTTATACACATCTTTCATAAAGTTGGATCACTTCATTTCCATTTTATGTTCCACCCCCCAACCCCACTAAAGGGGGGCCTTAGGACGCTGTATTACAACTATTCATAAAGAAATATCAAAATAGATCACCAGCCCTGCATTAGCTTTAGATCCGAAAAAAAGCAAACTATCTTAGTGTGGATCATTCCCGGACCACTATATCGCACATTAATAGTCTTTTAACCCCCCTTTAGGGGGGCAGGGGGGTGAAAAATGGCAGGAGCTGTAGAAATATAGAATTTCAATAATTAAGATGTGTATAAAGAATAGTTTAAAAAAAGGGAAGGGGCAGGGGATGGGTTAAGGTATCACTGGAAGACACTGGCAAAGAGTTATGGAACCAACTTGTTTATGTCTGAACCTTTCTGATACTGAGCATAAAGCAAAAACAGGCGTTAGTGTGGTAAAAATTATTATTTTGAGTTCTTTATAATTAAATTTCAATGTGTTAGAAAATGAAACCGTACTAATTTTACCGAGCGTCACAAGTCAGGAGGCCATACACGATCACCATGGAGATCCTCGGGGTTATCCTGCTGGGGTTTGCGTTATACTTCTTTTACGAAGGGTTCATGGCTTTGTTAAATCCCGTCCGGCTGACAGAGCAGTCCTTACTGATCAGTGTTGAAGGTTTTGCCTGAAAATCTTGACTCTGGTTTTATCAAGGCGTATCTTTGGTATTAATCAAGAAATCACTCAAAATGAGTCCAAAAAGGTTTTTTCTGATAGCACTTGCCATTCTGTTATCCTGCTTCGGTATAACCGGTCAGGAATACAGGGTGATGAAGGATTCTGAAGGTTTAACAGGGATCCGGTCAGGCAGCGGAATAGAAAATCCCATAACGATCAGGGTTATTTATGATAATTATCCCAAAGTGAAAGGACTAAAGACCGGCTGGGGTTTTTCGGTTGCAATTGAGGGACTCGAAAAATATGTTATTTTCGATACCGGTGCCGATCAGAAAATCTTTGAACATAATTTCAGAAATATGGGACTGAACGTTAAAGGAACAGACATTGTTGTTCTTTCCCATGAGCACAGCGATCATACGGAGGGACTTCCTTTTATTGCAAGGGATTCAAAAGGAATTCCGGTGTTATTCCCATATTCATTCTCAGATCAGTTTAAAATGGAAGTCAGGGCATCCGGACTTGAACCTCTTTTGATAAAAGATCCTGTCAGGATATGCTCCGACCTTTACAGTTCGGGAGAGTTTTCCGGCCCTGTTCCAGAACAGTGCCTGGTACTTGATACAAAAAACGGGCTGGTTGTTATGACAGGTTGTGCCCACCCTGGTATTATTGAGATGCTTAAAGAAATAAAAGCGAAGTTCGGTAAAAACATATTCCTCGTATTCGGAGGATTTCATCTTCTTGAAAAACCGGAAAAGGAGATGCAGGAAATTATTCAGGAGATGAAATCGCTTGGAGTCGTGAAATGCGGTGCAACACATTGCACCGGAAAAAAACAGATTGAAATGATAAGGGATGCCTATGGAATATACTTCGTTGAGCTTGGTGTCGGAAATACCATTGTCATAAATTAGCGGCTACGGGTAGGAAAATCTTCACCGATTAAAAGCAAAGCATCTTAAAGGATCAGATCAATCCCGCAATCTTTATGATTGCATCAACCCACTCATCATTATCGTTCAGGCTGCCGGCGAGTTCCAGCCTTACACCGCCCGACTTTCTGAACATTTCGGCATATTCCGATCTTATTTCAATTAAAGTCTCAAGGCAATCCGCAACAAACGAAGGTGCAACCACCAGAACGTTTTTGCAGTCCTTGCCCGGAAGCTCCTCAATGACCTTTTCAGTAAAAGGAGAAAGCCAGTTTCTGGTAAGCCGCGACTGGAAGGAGGTGGAATAAGATTCCTTTTTAAGGTCCAGCCGGGAAGCCAGCAGGCGGGTTGTCGCGTAGCATACAGCCTTGTAACAGTATTCACCATGAAAAGGAATCTCATTCATACATTCGCATCGCTCCGGGTCGTGCTGAGGATGGATTTTCCTTATCTGACTTAAAGGTAAACTGTGATAAGAAAAAAGAACGTAGTCAAAACTCCCGGGATCGTGATTAATGATACATGAAGTAAAAGCATCGGCAAAGGCTGGATGATTGTAATACTGATCTACAAATCTGATAGCCGGAATTATTTCCCATCGACTGATTTCCTTCATAATAACCTCAAATACTGAACCTGTCGTAGAGGATGCATATTGAGGGTATAGCGGGAACACTATCAGTTCCCGGATGTTTTTCCCTTTCAGGGATCTTATTACCTCAATTACTGATGGATTCCCATACCGCATGGCGCCTATGACTTCGCAGCTTCCTTCAAGTTTACTCCTTAGTTTTACGACTAGATTTTCAAGATAAATCTTTAGTGGAGATCCCTTCTCTGTCCATAATTCACTGTATCGGGCAGCTGAGTATTTTACCCTGAAGGGTATGATTATCAGGTTGACCAGGATCTTTCTTATGATCCAGGGAAGGTTTATCACACGGTGATCATTCAGAAATTCTGTTAAAAATCTCCTGACATCTTTTTTTGAAGGAGAGTCAGGAGTACCCGTATTGACAATTAAAAGGATCTTTTCCATGATCATTATATTTAGCTTGTCAACAACCCGGAGATTGTAACAGCCTGCTTAATCCTGTCGGCCATTCCGATCCCGTCGCGCAGGTTTCCGGCCAGGATAAGGCCCGGGAACTTCTCCTGGATCGTTTTGATGCTTTCAAGCCTGTCTCCCGAGGTTATGTCATACTGTGGTATTGCATGCAGGTACCTGTTTATTTTAAGAAGATCGGGCTGGTTTTTGCAGTACAAGGTCGACTGTATTTCCTTCAGAACTATATCTGTTATTTCTTCATTACTCTTATCGATAAATCCCGGATTTTTTATGCCGCCAAGAAAGACAGAAAGCAGTGCACCCTTTTCCGGAGCCCTTCCTTCAAATATTGCAGAGGGGAACAGGATTCCGAGGATATCCCTTTTTTCCCGTGACGGAACAAGTCCTCCGAAAGCATCGAGTTTTTTGCCCTGCCAGGAATGATAACCTACTGCTACCTGGACTATAGCTGCATAATTAAGGATTGAAACCTTTCTCATCAGGTCGGCCGGTATAAACGGGAAAACATCAGGCAGTCCGTATGCTCCTATTGTACTTATAACCACAGGTGCGGTTAACTGCTGAGATTGTCCGGATCTGTCCGTGAAGGTAACACTGTAAGAGCCTGACCCGGGGGTAACTACTGTGTCACGGCATGAGGTCAGTATGTTTTCCCTGCCGATCGCCCCGGTAAGGGCTGCAACAAGATTTTTAAGCCCACCCCTGACTGAAAAGACCTCTTTTGTGGCTTTTTTCATTGTCTCAGTTTTGGGCTCACGGCTTTTGGCAATTGCTCCCCTGATGAAGCTGCCGTAGTTCTGTTCGAGAGCGTAAAGTTTAGGCAGGGCAAACCTGGGTATCAGTCTGGCCGGATCGCCGGCATAAATTCCTGAAACGAACGGATCGACTGCATATTCGAGGAAGCTCTTTCCGAGCCTTCGGAGCACCATCGAGGAGAGGGTTTCATCGGGATCATTGCCCGGCTTGCGGAAAGGTTCTCCGAGTATCCGGAATTTGTCCTTAATGGTAAAAAGCGGTGTTGTTACTGCTGAAACCGGGCCTGAGGGCAATGCGTGCCATTTTCCGTCCTTCAGGATATATCTTTTTCCTGCGCCCGGGCCGGCGGTCTCAAGCATGCAGCGGTCACCCAGATCTTCAAAAAGCTGAACAATTTCAGGTGTTGAAAGGACACCGGTGTTCGGGCCCTGTTCATATACAAATCCGTTTTCCTCTAGGGTGTTGATCACTCCTCCTGTTCGGTCGTCTTTTTCAATTATTACGAAATCCTTTCCGGCCTTCTTAAGATAGAACCCCATTGTAAGGCCTGTAAGGCCGGCACCCAGAATTATTATTTCACGGCTGTTAATGTCCATGATTCACACGATTTTTGAATAGGGTTGTTTCTTTTCCTGATAATCCCGATCGAACAATGCGGCTACATTGCGGATAAAAAAAGAGCCCGTTTCGGTAACTTTAACAATGTCTTTACCAAGTACAACGATTCCGTCATTTACAAAATCATCAAATTTCTCCTCACTGAATCCCACTATCATTTTCAGTTCATTCACGGAGATTCCTTCCTTTCCGGCTGTTTCCGAAAGATCGATTCTCTTGTTGCACATGATTTCAGTTATAACCTCGCGGGTGATTCTCTGTTCTCTGGTCAGCAGACATCCTTTTTCGACAGGAAGGATCCCGGCTTCAACATCCTTTATATAGCCGGCAATATCCTTTTTGTTTTGAGAATAGCCTTTTTCAATCTGGCTTATTGCCGTGACTCCGAAGGCGTAAACCTGGCCCGTAGTGCGACGCGTACAGTAGCCCATGAAATTCCTGTGAAGCTTATGTTCCTTCAGTGCAATATAAAGATCATCCCCGGGAAGAACAAAATGGTCGAGACCTACAGGCACATATCCTTTTTCAGTGAGAAGACGGTAAGCAGAAAGGAAAATGTTCATTTTTTCTTCCGGGAGTGGAAGGCCTTTCTTTTCAAGAATCACCTGGTGCTTTTTCAGCCAGGGTACATGGGCATAGGAAAAGGTCACAAGCCTGTCGGGCCTGATTTCAGCCGCCTCCCTGACAGTGTCGGTAAAGGATTCAACTGTCTGTCCCGGCAATCCATAGATGAAATCAAGATTAAGCTTAATTTCCCTATTCCTTTTCCTCAGATGCGACAGCATCTCAGAGGGATGGATCAATGCCGGGTCTCTGTTAACGAGGCGAAGTACATTTTCATTGAAATCCTGGATTCCCAGGCTGAAACGGTTAAATCCTGCATCCAGCAGTCCGTCGGCATAATCAAAATCAAGATAAGCAGGATTGCATTCGATGGCAATTTCCGGATCACTTATAACCCTGAATTCTGATCGGAGATAATCGTTTATCTCCCTTATAAACCTGATGTCGATTGAATTGGGGGTTCCGCCGCCATAATGGATCTGTGAGACAAGCCGGTTTTTGTCGATATGGTCCATAACCTGTCTCATTTCCTTTTTAAGAGCCTGAATATAAGGCAATACCTCCTCTCCATTACCGGCAGGGCATGAATTGCATCCGCAGTAATGACAGATTTTCCTGCAGAACGGGATATGTATATAAACGGCAATATTTTCGGGACTGCCGCTGTTTGACCAGTCAAGGAGACTTCTGTAATCATCGACCGTAAAATCTTCGGTAAAATGATTTGCCGGGGGATAGCTTGTATATCGCGGCACCGGGACATTATATTTTTCAAGCAAAGATTTCCTGATCTCCATGTTTTTCTCTCCCTATGAATGAATAAAACAAAGTAACAAAAGCCACCAGGCAAAGTACTATTTCAACCAGAAATACACCTCGGTAGCCGATCAGATCGCCCAGTTTACCGCTTAATACAGCAATTATCAGGCTGCTCAGATGCGTAATAACAATCTGGATTGTAAAATCAGTTCCTTCTCGTCCTTTGCGGACGATATCCATTGAGGTGGTATAGATTGCCACTGTCGAAAGTCCGTAGGCTCCCCACAGGAGCCCTATTCCGGTATAAACAGCAGCCGGGGAGGGGATTGTTTGTGCCATCAACCAGAAACACGAGGAAGCGACCAGACTCATAACAAGGAAAATGTACATTGATAGTTTCCTTCCCGTTTTCTTAATAATAAATCCTCCTGCAAAAGCAGATATTGCGGCCACGGATGTTCCGAAAATGCCCGACATGAATCCGATCTGCTTAACGTTGTATCCAAGGTCGACAAGCCAGGGTTTCAGAAGGGTGAGTATTCCGATAATCCCGGAATAGTAAAAAACAAGTACAAGGATACGTTTATGCTTCCCCTTTTCAGCAAAAAAACGGTAGATCTCAACAATGGATATTCTCTGACGGGGCTCTGATTCCCCTGATGATCCTCTTTTGTATAAAAGCAGGGGGATCAGGGCAAATACAGTGAACAGTGAAAGAAGGAAAAGCAGAATGGTCCAGCCAAAGTAATGATATGCTATCAGCAGGACGCCTGTTCCGAACAGGGTTCCGACAAAGCTTCCGGCCGATTGCACGCTGTTGCCTATGCTTCGCTCTTCCGGAGAAAGCTGAAGAATCGCAAAAATGTCAACTGCAATATCCTGGGTAGCTGATGCGATGAATGCGACTACCATTAGCAGTACAATAAGAACGAAATCAGTCTGAAGGTCGAGGAGTCCTATGCTTAATATCACGGCCGCATAGAAAAGCTCGGAGGAAAAGATCCAGTGTCTGAGCTGCTTTGATGTTGAGGCATTGCTATCGACCAGCGGGGCCCAGAGGAATTTGATTATCCAGGGCAGTTTGACCAGCTGGAGCAATCCTATTGATTCGAGCGAGTAATTTTCCTGTCTCATAATGACAGGCACCACGGTCGAAAAAAAGCTCATAGGTATCGACTGGGCGATATAGAGGCTGAACAGTACCGGGAATTTTTGCCAGTTGTTTTTCACGCTTAAAATTTTACAGAGAGATTAATCCCGACCTGGGCAGGTTTGCCAGTCTGGATATACTTGTTTCCGAGAGCCGTAAACCAGAAGGAGGCATACTCGTTATTCAAAAGATTCTTTGTCCAGATGTCAAACTGCACCGATTTGCGGCCGAATGAGATCCTTGCGTCGACCAGACCGTAGTAGTCCTGCCGGTGGGAATTTTCCTCATTCCAGTAAATCTGTCCGAGCCCCCTGTAGAGGAAGTTAAATCTTATTTTGTCGATCAGCCGGGAGTTCCTAAGGGTTATAGATTTTGTTGCCTGAAGAGCCAGGGTATTGCGCGGAACATAGGGCAGATAATTATTATTGTAGTTGGTTGATTCATTGACCACGTGGGAAATGAATTTCGCATTTGTAAGCCCGTAGGCAAGCATAAATTCATATCCGCGGATGGGTGCAGTCTTAAGAGTAATTTCTCCTCCCATGCTTGATGAATGTCCGGCATTTTTCAGCATTGAGCCACGTCCGCTGGGAACGGTCTGGTATATCTGCTGGTTTTTCCAGTCGATATAGAACAACGCTATGTCTGCATAAAGTTTACTATTGAACAGAGAGGATTTTACTCCGGCTTCGTAGTTCCAGCTGAATTCAGGATTGAAAGTCAGATCCTCGGGCCTCTCGAAAGTGGAGTTGAAGCCCCCGGTCTTGTATCCCCTTGCCGCCACGACATAGAAATCAATGTTATTGAAATTGTAATTCAGGGCAAACCTGGGCATAAGCTCTGCCGAATTAAGTGAAGGATAGAGGGTATCCTCCATAACTGCATAATTTCCCCTGAGAGTTCTGTCGTAATAGTACTTAAGCTTATCCTTTTCAAGGTCAATCCTTAAGCCTGCAGTAATTGTTAAGTTTTTAACAATGAAATTTTCAAGGGATGACTGGTGAAAAAATGCTGCCCCCAGAATGTTGTGGTCATATTTTTTCAGATAATTCATTTTCTGGGCATAGGCATCGACGTCGACCGAATTATTAAAAGCCTGGCTGAAGCCATATACACCAAACAACCAGTTATAGTTCCTTTTTCCCGTTGACCTCAGGATCACTTCCTGTGAAAGCATGTGCTGTTTCTGATACTGGGAAACGAAATACAGGGAATCGGCCGTGAAATCCTGGTCAATATTCTGTATGTCATCAAGGTACTGATAGGAAGAAGTGGCTGCAATCTCATAATTCCTGCCTGAGTATCTTAGTATCAGGGCATCTGAAAAAAGTTTCCTGTCGTATGAGCTGTACTGGTTATAGTTTATTTCTTCGGCCGCTTTGAGGGAATCGTTGTATATCGCGTAAGGATATCCTCCCTGGCTGCTTATTTCAAGGCCGGCTATATTTTCTAATGTCAGTCTGGGCGACAGTTCAAAGATCATTCTGTTACGGAAGCCGTATGAATTAAGTTTATCCACCTTGCCTCCGGTGTATGCGTTTGTATAGAATCCGTCATTATGCAGGTGGTTTAGTGCAATCGAATACCCTACCCGGTCATTTATTCTTCCGTAGTGTCCGCCGTTTATTGAATAGGTACCATAGTTGCCGGCTGAGAGGTTTATCTGTGACCCGTTATAGTCCATCGGGGAGGTGGTAACGATGTTTATGATCCCTCCCATGGTGTTTCTGCCGAACAGAGTGCCCTGGGGTCCCCGCAGTATCTCGATCCTCTGTATGTCAAAGAAATCAAAATTAAATGCTGCCTTTTCGAAGTAGGGAACATAATCAACATAAAGGCCTACGGAAGGGGAGTTGATCCTGCTTCCTATTCCCCTTATATAGACAGGGCTGGTAAGTTTTGAGCCATAGTCGGGCATGAAAAAGTTAGGGGCGGTGGAAGATATTTCGCTAAGGTTCCGTATCTGATTTTCGGTTATGTTTCCTGAGGAGATTACTGATACGGAGGCCGGGATTTTTTTGTAGGTCACATTGTCTTTTGAAGCCTTGATGACTATTTCGCGGAGTTCGACCTGCATAAGAAGGGCACTGTCGATTTTTGTTCCCTTGTCTTGTGCCGGGATTCTTGAAATACTGATTATTATAAGAATCAGGATAAGGGTAATTTTCCTGGTCATTGCAGTTCTTTTTATATGTTTTTCTATCTGATCTGTTGAATTGGTTTTCCTGACGGGATGGTTTTATGCCACGCGTGTCAATGATTTTTCCGTTTATTGTGTAGGATCAATTAGACAGGGTGCTGTAAGGCACAGTCTATCCCTGAGGAAAACAAAAAAAGTTGGAGTATCGGATTTATGATTGTACAGAAAATCTTATATATCCCGGATTGGAGGGGCTCTTGAGATTGACCATAATTTGCAGGAGCCACTGCATATTATATCGTCGGGGATGGTCAGGGGGAGGATGAAGCCGGTTGTGAATGTAATAACGGGATTATTATCCACGGTTCCGTTAAGGTCGTCAGGGGCAGACGGTTCATAAAAATAAAATGTGCCGGGATCTGCCGATGAATGGAATTCTGTTATCCTGGTATCTTCTTTATTAAGCAGCCGGGCGGATTCTGCTTCTTTCGATTTGGTCATGGCGCAGGTGCCTATATAGAGCATATACAGTGTTGCCATGATTATAAGCGGCACTCCTGCGAGAAATGAGCTGAAAGGCAGCATCGTGTAAAAAGTTTGGTGCAAATAAAAGAATTTATTGCAGTAAATAAAAGAATAAGCTGGTTATTATGGAAATTATTAAGAAACTTAAACATCCCGGACCGGTTTATGAGGGAGAGGCCTGATTTGCCTGATGGCAGGCATGGTAGATTTTAATGCTCCAATGCCTTTATGGAATCCCACTCCGTGAAACTCTGATTTACTCTGAGTAACTCCGTGGTTAAGTGAAAAAGACCTAAACCCGATGAGGAAAGGCCTAAGTTAGATGGGAGTAGTGAGTAGTGAGTAGTGAGTTATGAGTAATCAGTTCTAAATATCGATATTTGCGAAAATCTGCGGATAACTATTATATTCCAGGGTTACAGGGTTACATAGACTGAGTGAAGAGTCGTGGTGGAGAAAAAGCGATGGGGCCCTCCTTAGCCAAGGCTATAGAGTGTAAGACGAGGGGGAGAATGGGGGAGAAAAAATGCAGAGCGACGAGCATAGATCACCGATAAATAATTTTCAAAAACCAGCCCTCTGTTTTCGACCATATTGATTAAATTAGTAATCTGAAGAAAGTCAGGCAATAGGAATACAGTTGGCAAGCGCAATACAGAGGACCGGGTATTTCTGTTGTGGCTGATGGGGCTGTGCTTTGGGAAGGCAAAAGAAGACAGAAGACCGAAGACAGGTGACCGAAGATAGAAGACAGAAGACCGAAGACCGAAGACAGGTGACCGAAGATAGAAGACAGAAGA
>CAZTJT010000055.1:0-17449 GCA_964613785.1 uncultured Rikenellaceae bacterium | reverse complement strand
GTGTTATCTGATAGGTATAGGTTCCAACCGGCAATAATCCAAGATTATAATTATTCCCACTGTAATAATTTGTTATGTCAGGCCGCGCTGCTCCGTTAAGTAAATAACTTATTCTGTAAGGCGGGGCACCCCCGTTTATTACTATATTGATCCAGCTTGGCGCGACTCCCGAGCATGCATCGCCGCTTGTGGTAAGCACAGCCGAGGTTGGTATGGTTCCAATGGCAATAGTCACCTGGTCGCTTACCGGAGGACAGACACCCGGAGGGTTATTTGTGGTCAGAGTAAGAGTTACTGATTGTACTGCTCTCTCCGCAGCGCTTGGGGTATATACGGCATTTAATGTGGTATTGTTCGGGTTGTAGGTGCCGGTACCGCCTGTCCACGTGGCTGAGGTTGCCGAGCCACCTATTGAACCGGCAAGTGTGACGGTTGATGTTGCACAGATTGACTGGTCAGGTCCGGCATTTACTGTGGCGGCATAACTCCATTCAATTAATCTTGTGTCTGATGCATTTGATCCGGTGCAGGCACCGTTGCCGGTAACAGATAAAGTGGCAGTGAAACTGCCAACATTCACTGAAGGGGTGAATGTCGCAAGTGCCGGATTGGCATTTTGTGTCCATGTTCCGAGTCCCGCACCTCCTGACCAGGTTTGACCTGTAAATGTTCCCGTAGCCGTAGCGCTCGTCATAGGGATTGGTGCCCGGGGTGTCGCGTCACAACGACTAATGTCGGGTCCGGCATCAACGGCAGGTGTCTGTCCCCACGTTATCAAACGTGTATCTGAAGGATTATACCCTGAACATCCATCTCTCCCTGTGGCAGTAAGAGTTGCTACAAAGGAACCACTCGGGACCGAGGGAGTGAACCGTGCCAGGGCAGGATTTGAATTCTGGGTCCAGGTACCAAGACCAGATCCTCCTGACCAGGTGATTGCACTGTATCTTCCGCCTGCCGATGCACCGGTCATAAATATGGCTGCCAGAGGATTGGCGTCGCACCGGCTTATATCTGGACCCGCATCAACTGTTGGTGTCTGGCTCCACGAGACAGTTCTGGTTCTTGATACTGTCACGCCACCGCAAGCTGCCGAACCCGTTACAGTGAGCCTGGCAGTAAAAGTTCCGCTGGTTCGCGTGGGTGTAAAATATGCCAGTGCAGGATTGCTGTTCTGCGTCCAGAAACCCATTGTTTCACCGCCAGTCCAGACGGCTGACGAATATGTTCCGCCTGCAGTTGCACCGGTCATGTATATCGGGTCTAGGGGTGTATCTGAGCATCTGGCAATGGCAGGTCCGGCATTTGCAGTCGGCAGTGCGTCAACTGTAAGCATGGCCGCCTGAGATTTGAAGGTGCAACCTCCCTGCCCTGGAGGTGTTTTTATTTCTACCCTGTAGAGATATCCGTTATAAGACGGAGGAGGGTTCGTAATCGTAAGAGTATTTGTATTGAAACCGCTGTAAGGTGGAGCATTGCCGACTGTACTGAATGATGTCCCGCCGTTTGTGCTCACCTCCCATTGCCAATTCTGAACCTGGTCAGGTGTTGAAGCCGTAAAGACAGCTGTCTGGTTCTGGCAAATGGTTACCGGAACAGGATTTGTAAGATTTGAAAGAGTATGAACCGTCACATACCATGGATCTGATTGCGGTCCCATGCAATAAGATGGTGCAATCCCTACTGCTGCTACAGTATATGACCCCGTATGTGAAGGTTGGCTTATGACGATTGTGGCAGAAGTCTCACCGGGTACCGGGACGCCGTCCTTAAACCACTGGTACCTTGTGACGGTGGGTGGTTGAACCGGAACGGCCGTCATGGTATATGTGGTGATGCCTCCGTCGTAGCAGATGTCATTCTTATTTGGATGTGAAATGGTTGGTTTTAGTGGTATAGGATTAATGGTCAGAGTTACGGCAGTTGCAGGACTCTGGCACCTGAGACCAGTTGTTTCCCTGTCAGTTACATAATATGTATAACTACCCACAGCAGTTTCTGTGGGGATAAAAGTAAGACCTGTCCCCACCTGCTGAGTAAGAGCAGCATCCCTGTACCATGTGATAGTTCCGAAAGGGGAACTGGTGACAGTAAGAGTCCTGTCCTCACCAAAGCACACAGTTCTTGAAGGGGCAGTCGGAGCAGGGGGAGCTGCAACAACCACGATGTCAACATAAGTGGAGACAAAATCAGGATCGGCCCAGTTGCATTTATTCCAGTTTTTCAGGTAAACCCTGAAATATTGTCCTGCCTGAGCTGTTGCAGGAATAGTAATAGATTGGCTGAGGGAGTTGGGACCATACGGTACGGGTGAGATCCTTCCGCTTGTACTGGGAGCAGGTAATCCTCCCACATATACCGTACCGTTTATGGTGTTAACAATATTCCCTGACGGATCCCGACCGTAAAGCCACTCAATATTACGAGGGTCATTATTGGGTACAGCAAGCAGTCCACCGGGCAGAACAGGATTCTGGCAGTTCCATTTACTGTTGTCGCGCAGGGTTATGACAGTTTCAGTTCCCTCGCATACCTGAATGTTGGAACTCCCTGTTGCATTATCAACAATCCTAAGTTCTCCATCACCGTCCGAGGGAATATCCCTGCCGTGGACTACAGCAACATACTGAACCGAGCGTGTCTCCCCGCAGGGATTTCGGATACTGTTTGAAAAGACATAGTTGCAGTTTGTGACTGAGGTATAGGTATGTCTTCTCAGGTCCAGTGGCGGTATATCATTATCAGCCACTGAAGTATAAGAAGCAGTGGCTCCGTCTCCCCAGTCAATTGTCCATTCCGTCCCCTTGAGAATCCCCGAATTAGCCGGGTCCATTATAAAGACATTGAATGTGGCAGTCGGACTATCAGTTATGCATATCCTCGGCTGCGACAAACCGGTGAGAATATCAATCTGAGGACAGGGGAGAGTGGTAGCTGTTAAACGAATTGAGCTAGACTGAATCGTGCCTGATGAACTTTCGGCAACTAAATATATTGTATGAGGTGTATTTGCAGATGTTAAATATAGTATTCTTTCTAAAATGCTGTTTATATTTCCAGAATTAATAGTAATGACTGCTGTGGCAACCCTATTTGAAGAAGGACCTGCTAATGCATAGGCCCTTACCGTTCCTGGAGCATAATTATTATTATTTAGGAAATTATAAACAATAATATACACTGTCCCTGTCATATTTATTCCATAATTTACAGTAATAGATGTAGGTCCTGTTGTTACGACTGAAGGTGTTCCCGGAACCCATTGTGGTGCCTGGCTTTTTACCTGTGAAAAGAATAACAAAAAGATTATTGTCAATAATAAATAACCTCTCCTTTTTTTTATAAAAGATACATTTTCAGGATGGTTATTGCAGGGTTCCATTTTCAGGTTCTATAAACAAGAAAAAATTATCAGTCAGCAGACGAATGAATTAGCAATCTTAAAAATGCATATTAAAAGCTCAATATCTGTTGGCAACTTTTTAACAGTTAAAACAATGTTATTAACGCAGTACTTTAAATAATATTTTCCACTTCAGTGGTTAACTGGCCTATCTGCAAACAATGTATCAATAAAAATCCCCTTCCTGGTCGAGAAGGGGATGTGGAATAAGTCTTGAATAAGAGAATATTTTTGATCCTTTATATGATCAATTCATGCTATTTTCTCTTTTAACCGATTAATTTCAAAATAAATCTCTTATTCCTCACGTGGCCGATATTAAAATAATCCTATCTGCTTTTGGAGATCCCATCGCTACGCGTCGTGATGACGCTTTATAAATAAAAAGGGGAGGAAAGAAATCGCGTGCCGCGAAACAGGTGATTGATCCTATCCTTCATTTCCCTTTTAAGCTAACCACTCCCGCAAGCAGCACACCAGAAATCACTCCAACCGCATTTGATAACATGTCGAAAATATTAAAGGATCTTGACGGAACCCATATCTGAACGAGTTCCGTGACAATTGCCAGAAACAGGATGCTACCAAGGAATTTTTCAGCCGAGTGTTTACCGAAAAGGGTCAGTCCCAATATTTTCCCGGCAAGGAAATACATGCCTATCAGAAAATAAACAGAAAAATGCAGCAGGTGATCTAGACGTACCTCAAAAACATCCGGTCCCAGATGTATCTTTTTTGTACTTACACTTATGGGAAGAAAAGCCGCTATAAGGACCGCAGAATAGCCTGCCCAGAAAACATAACGGTATATCTTCTCATACTTTTCGGCTTTGTCGTGTGAAAAATTTAACATATCAGTTATCAGGATAGTTTTCAATGAAATTCGTAATAAATCCGGCAACATTTATCTTGTCTTCAAGCATTCTCTTCCTTCTTGTTTGCCATTCTTCCTTGAGATCCGGCATGTTCACAAGGTCATTAATGGTACTGAACAGCCTGTCCGCTTCGCCGGTCCTTATCCCAAACCCAAGTTGATATTTGTTTTCCAGTTCACTGAGATATCCGATCCTTCCTACAAAATCATTGAACCTCACAAAAGGAACTCCCAGAACACCCGCTTCAGCAGCCATCGTCTGACTGTCTCCAATGTATATTGAGGCAAAGGCCATAACATGATGAATATCCAGAGGATCAATTTTCAAACGATATTTGTCGAACTCCGGTTCAAGATCCCTTTCCGAGGTTATGTAAATTCTGCCATGAGGATTAAGGATCCCGATTATTTTTCCTGCAATTTCTTTATTTATGCCTTTTACGCCGGAATCATGATAGGCATTAAGCTTTGCAAACCTTATCAGGAAGTAGCGCTCATCCGGTGGTATATACCTGTTTACGATTTCTCTTGAAGGATTGAAAAGTTCAGGATGGAGATACGCAAGCTCATGATATCCTTCGTATTTGACCGATTTCTTCTCCCATTTCCCGTTATGGCATACGGAGGGGGAAATAATAAGTGTTGACCAGGGATAGCTGAGTTTTGCATAGAGGGGTACCGCAGAGGCATCATCTTCATTGACATTTAGTGAAGGTATCCTCAATAATGTTCCCACATGACCTGTTTCCACGCTTGTGCCAATCATAAGATCCGGGCGGTCTTTAAGGCAATGCTTCAAAAGGCGCCAGTCGCGTTTTAGCACGCCTGCTGCAATGCCCGCCCTGCTCTCTTTCCGTCCTTCCGGAAGGATGTTATGGTATTTCAGGCCGCTTCTTTGAAGAAGATCCTCAAGGATGTCTTTTTTCTTGATAAGGATGTCAATTTCATGACCTTTATCGGACAGTACCCTAATTACATTCTTAAACAGGTGAAAATGTGCCGGATGGCCCAGGTAAAAAAGGATCTTCATTGATGAAGCCGTTTTTTACCACTGAGTTGCACAGAGTTTTGTACAGAGTTACACAGTGTATTTATTAATGAAACTGTGTTACTCCGTGTTAAACTCTGTGTTACTCTGTGGTTAAAAATATTTTAGAATATTTCTCTATTAACAGATAAATTTGGTGTATTTTTGGTAAGTCTCGCTAATATTTCAAAACATGGCATTTTTATATCAGGAGCTAACCAGTTTGATCTTACGTTGTGCATATAAAGTTCATTCCAAACTTGGGCCAGGTTTACTGGAGTCAGCTTATGAGGAATGTCTTTATTATGAGCTCATAAAATCAGGCCTTTCAGTTACTAAACAAAAACCTATGCCACTAGTCTACGAAGAAAAAAGACTTGACTTGGGCTACAGGATTGATTTATTTGTTGATAATAAAATTATTATAGAGGTTAAATCTGTTGATGCTTTAAATCCTGTTCACCTTGCACAGCTGATGACTTACATGAAATTGGCAGAATGTAAAATCGGATTCCTCATTAATTTCAATGTGGTCTCTTTAAAAGATGGTATAAAAAGAGTAATCATATAATGAGAGTCTTTAACTCCGTGAGACTCCGTTTTAACTCCGGGCAACTCCGTGGTTAAAAAGAAAGACCGAAGACCGAAGTTTGTAACTGTAGTACAGCCATTTAACAGTGTTACTAGGTGAGTAACTCCGTGGTTAAATTTTATTTATTTCAAACATCAATCTCGCCAGAGCTGCCAACATCCATGCATTGCTCCAGCGCATGAAAATGGTTTTATTGGTGGTATAACGGTACTTCCTGAAATAAAATCCTCCCTCAGGGGACTGCATGTTTGAGATGGTATACAAAGCGACTTTTCTGGCCAGCTCCACATCCCCGAAACGGCAAAGAGTGATTATGCTCTGCGCCGCTGCCGTACAGTCAACCGGCCAATCCTTTCCGGAATAAAACAATGGCTTTCCTTCATCAGTAAAAAAGTTCTCCTTGTAAAAAGAGTATCCTCTTCTTATAATATCCTCAAACCTGTTGTCATTGCAAAGGCGTACATATTCATCCATGCATTCAAGTACATATCCGGTGTGGTAATTATCTGTCCAGCCACCGGTTGAGGCAAGCGAATAGGGCCAGGACCCGTCAGATCTTTGTCTTGATGCAACGAACCCGGCAGCTTTGGCTGCTTCTTCCCTGAATTTTTCATCCCCGCTGACTGAATAAGTCTGGGCAAGGATCCTTGCGGCTTTCATTGAAGCATTAAGTACCTGCTGCTTGTCGAACGGAGAATATGAAAAGACAAATTCATTGCCGGAATATGTCCGGTTAAGGTCGTTTAAAACAAAAAGTGCCGAACTCTTTATCAGTTCAGCACATTCCCTATTACCGGACACCTTATACGCAATGAATAGTCCGTTTGCTATTATACCTGTTGCCACAATATTCGGCTGGTGTGCAGGAATTGAAGCATATCGTGCCTCCCAAGGAAAATCATAGCCCCAACAGGCACCGCTGTAGCCAGCAGGAATTAATTTCTTTAATTCGCTGATCAGGTACTTGACTCTTTCTGAATATTTATTGGGAAGCGCAGGGCACAGGACAAACTTGTCAACCGCAGCTTCAGTGCAGGTGGAGGGCTCAGAGGGTTGGGCAGACAAATAGGAATATCCCTGGATGGATAGTCCGAGTGTAACGGGATTATATCCTTTAGGAACTGCGAGAACCGGACGGATGTTGAAGGGAAGTCTTTTAACAATCTGCTGGGCAGTAAAACGGATGGATTTATTTGATCTTAATAAAGGAAGCCTGAACAGAGGCGACTTTAATGCATCGTACGGATCGTATCCTTTATAGTTGTGATATTCAATATACTGTAACAGTTTTTGAAGACTGTCGTTAATAAATTGAATGTCTGCCATTTATGGGGGAAACTTTAATTTATGGTAGGTACCTGATTATTTTTAACCACAGAGTATCACGGTGTTTTGCACGGAGTTTAAAACAATAAATTACCGTGTTACTCTGTGAAACACCCTATGCAGCTCTATGGTTATAACTCAGTAAAGCTGTGTTACTCCGTGAATCACTCTGTGTAACTCCGTGGTTAAGCTTCCTAATACTAAAAACTATGCTTTATCTCAATCGTTCTTCCTGACCTGATCGATTCAATTATTGCGAAGGTAACTACAGATGTATGATACAGCTGTTCAAAAGGTATTGGTGAAGCCTTGCCCTCCTTTATTGCTTTGGTAAATGCAATCAATTCCTCCTTATGCCCTTTATCCTGAGACGATTTTAAACGAAATGACTTCTTCCCATGAAACTCCAGCTTCCTGAAATCATCTATTCTTGATACAGTCCCTGCACAGAAGACCTCTATCAGTTCTTTTGGGAGATCTTTATTTCCGTTTGAGAAATAACTAAGAGAAGCAATGCTGCCGTTGCTGAACTTAAGTACTGCAGTAAATGAATCCATCAGGTTTTTGCTATCCCCAATTGAAAAGGCATTAACAGCTGTAACCCTACTGCCTGCCAGAAATATCGCCAGATCAACAAAATGGCAGGCCTCTCCGATAATACGTCCCCCTCCTGTTTCAGGATCATTCACCCAGTGACCGGGAGGTACTGCTCCTGCATTAATTCTTATATTTATGCTTTTTGGCTGTTCAGATGTAAATAAGTCAATGATCCGCGATATAAAAGGAGCAAATCGCCTGTTATAGCCAACCATCAATATTGGTTTGGGATTCATGGCCAGATAGATTTCACGTATTTCTTCCAGTTCTGACTGAGTCATTGCAAGAGGCTTTTCGACAAATACATTTTTTCCTGCTTTGAGTGACTCTATAACCTGATCTGAATGAAGATTGTGACGTGTGACGATGAAAACTGTATTTATGTCTATGTCATCCAGGATCTTTTTATAATCTGACGTGCAATAACCGAATCCGAATTTTTTCCCTGCAAAAAGAGAGGCGTTTCCTTCAGCTGTGGCTACTCCCCTCAGGCTGACAATACCACTGACTGTCGGCAGCAGGATATTCATTGCAAAATTACCTGCACCGATGAACCCGGCCACAGGCAGCCCGGGTTTGGATGAAATACTGTTAATATTTACGGTGTCCTTTAATTCTGCTTTGTTTTCATATCTGATCAAAATTCCGGTGAACTCTTCCTTTCGGGAAAGTATAATATTGTAGGCCTCCGGTGCTTCTTCAAGAGAAAAGATATGTGAAATAAGTCTTTCGATTTTCAGTTTCCCGGCTGAGAGAAGGTCTATAAAAGTCTGCATATTCCGGTTTTCGGTCCAGCGTACATATCCAACCGGATAATCAACTCCCTTCTCCTCATATACAGGATCATACCGACCTGCCCCATAGGAACATGACATTCTCAGGTCAATCTCTTTCCGGTAATAGTTAGTCCTGGTAAAGCCTGTAGGAACTGCACCAACAATTACCACTTTTGCCTTTTGACGGCAAAGTGTACCCGCCAGTTCCACAGGATCATTGGATGATGAAGTGGCAGTAATGATGACAGCATCAGTCCCATAACCAGCTGTTGCTTCCAGTACAAGTTCTTCTAGACCTTCCTGGTCACGTTTGAATGCGAAAGCTGAGCCAGATTCAAGAGCCAGTTTTACCTTTGATGCATCAATATCTATGCCTATTGCTTTAATTCCTGAAGCATTAAGGATCTGGACGGTCAGCTGACCGACTAATCCAAGGCCAATCACGACACAGTTACCTCCTGGTTGAACTTCAGCCTGCCGGATACCCTGAAGAGCTATGGAGGCCACGGTGGTAAAAGCTGCATGCTTAAGGTTTGTATCCGGTGGCAGTTTCACGCAAAGGTTTCTGTAGACAGCCACTATATCAGCATGCCATGCACCCTGTCCGCCGCAGGCAACGAGATCGCCCGGTTTAATATCGTTTATATCTTCAGCCACGGCAATTACTTCTCCGGTGCAGCTATAGCCAAGAGGTGACGGAGCCTCAAGTTTGTTCATCACAATATTGAGGGCAGATTTCAATCCCTGTGTTTTAATAAGATCCAGCGCCAGTTTGACTTCCTTCTGTCGGCTGACAGCTTTGGCGACATAGCCTTTCCGGGCATCAGATACTGTTTTACCCTCGGTTCCGGCGCTTATCAGGGAATAGTGGTTTCTGACAAGGATCTGTCCCCTGTTAATTGCAGGTAACGGCACCTCAAGGATTTCCATTTTGCCTGATTTAAGCTGTTGTGTAAGCTGGTGCATCTTCTTCAGTTTTGAGACAGGACTTTATTAAAAACCCCGGCAAGGCGCTCCACCATTTTTTCTTCAGTGAAGTTCTCCTCATATAGCCTTCTTGATTCACGTCCCATCCGGAGTCTTTCCTGAGGATTTTCAATAAGATATTTTATTCGGTCAGCTATTTCTTCAGGGCAGTTTGGTTTAACAATAAATCCGTTAACACCGTCAATCACTGATTCGGTTATTGCGCCCTGGTCGGTGGATATTATGGGCAATCCTGCGGCCATTGATTCAATTATTACATAGGGATGCCCTTCAGGCCTGTTGGGAGTGAAAACAAAAATATCAGAGTTCAGAAATGCCTTTTCTTTTTCATAACCGGTTACCTCTCCTTCATACTTTACCGGCAAGAAGTGGCTGGTAATTATATTCTCAATTTCATCCTTAAGTCCTTCATCCCTCCATACTCCGTTCATGATAAGGCTAAAATTGTTGTTCTTTTCCTTAAGCAGTTTAACTGCCTGAATTATTTCCAAAATACCCTTGGACCTCATCAAACTGCCAACAAACCTTATCAGAATATTTGTTCCGTGTTTGCTAAAAGCCGGATTATAAGTGAAATTCAGACCATTCGGTACAACATGGATTTTATCAGAGGTGAACCATTTAGCAAACAGATATTTTAATTTTTCCCCAAGCACTATAACCCCATCCGGCCTTCTCATTATCCATGAAAAGTAACTGTTAACAATCCATGTTGAATTTTTTAACCAGTTAAGAAGGTTGCTTCCGTGAAGCATAATAAGAATCTTGGCTTTTCTTCCGACAAGTTTTATAAGGATGGAATCCTTTAAAAATCCGATTGTTGACTGACTTACAGGAATAAGCACCAGATCAGGACCGAAATCAATTATCAGTTTACGGAACTGATGATATATTTTTAAATTCGGAAATATTTTCAGGATGCTTTTTCTGCCAAGTGTAGAAAAATTCCTGTGTATATTTACATTAAACCATTTTATTGTAAAGAGCTCGTTTAACGAAGATTTGCTGAGGACATTAAACCAGACAGCGGTGCCCATGTAAGGAGGCGGGATCTTACCTAAAATTATTATTTTTTGCTGCAACATTTCTTACTGGTTTCAGCCGTGGCAAAGCACTGTAAGCAAAAGTGATCATCAATATGTTTACATAACCTGGATAAAAGGTTGGCACCGTTGTAATGGAATATAGTATAGTAGAGACAAGTATCGCATATATAAAAAAACGTTCAGGTACATCATTGTACTTTACCCGCCAGAATACCTTATAAAGAAGGAATAAATAAAATATAAGTCCTGCATAACCTGTAAAGAACATTATTCTCAGAAAATCGTTATGAGGTGTTATGCTTATCATATGCGTAGAATGCTTAAGACTTAGCGGATACCCTGCTAATTTAGCGATAAAGGGAGCCGTCCTGAAATCACCCATCAGCCATGTCCATCGAGACATACGGCCATGAACCGCCTGATCAACATCCCTTGATCCTTCAATGACTTCTAACTCATATTCAATCCTTGGATTTACCACTTCCTGATAGAACAAGTCTCCTGAAATCAGAATAAATGAGAATGCAAGTACTATCATCAGAAGTGCTGCCTGCTGTTTTTTTCTGAAAACAACATAAACAAATATTACAACCACACCGATAAATACCGCTATTGTAGCAATATGCTTTATTATCCATAGTCCTGAAATTGCAATGACTAATCCGGCAATTATGACAAAGATGCTTATTTTCATTGATTCTTTCTCACTTCGACTTCTTACGTAATGATAAAGAAGAGTGATAGTACCGACAGAAAGGTAAAAGGCATGGTTGAAAACATCTGCATATGATCCGGCATACCGGCCTTCGACCAGATATCCGCCCCTGATAATCCCCGTAAGTATTGAACCTACAGGAAAAATACATGAAAGCAGAAAAGTTGTAAGAAGGCCTGTGAAGTCATTCTTGTCTCTTATAAAAACTCTCAGAAAATAATATACCGCAACCGGTATTGTAAGTTTTGTTGCAAAATTCAGATATTCAAGCAGAGTGGATGAACTTAAATAAAGAGCTGCAGTCGATATAATTACAAGAATACCCCAGAAAATAAATATACTATCAAGCTTCGATCTGATCTTTTTCCCTCTGATAATACCGGCTACCGACAGCAATAAAGTCAGCGCTCCCAGCCAGTAAAGGGGGGAAAGAACCGGTGAAATTGACTTGAGACTGTAAAACTGCTCAGCAACCGGTCTGATAAGGATAAAATAAACAAACCACCTTAAATAAAGAGGTTTGCTATTAACCCAACTCCACCAGACTTTGAGCCTCATGATAATAAGACCTGCTTTAAAACAGACTGATATGAAAACCGGCTTCTATTATAGGCTTCTATTTGCTTCCTCTTTTCCAAATCAAATGAATAACAAGAAACCACATCAGCCAGTGTACTTTGAAGATCCTTCCTGATATAAAATCCGTTTAAACCTTCAGTAAGTAGTACCGAAGTTGTCGAAATCTCCGGAAGAATCACTGACAAACCTGTACCCATTGCCTGTTGTATAGATGCTCCTGATTTCAACCATATTCCAAAGTCAGCAGCTGAAAAATATTCTAAAAGCTTCCCGTTTGTTAAAAAAGGAAAACAAAAAACCCTCTCTTTAAGCATTAACTTTTCAATTAACTTTTCGATTTCAGTTTTATACGAATTATCAATAAAACCTATGATTATATAAACGATGTCCTCTCTTCCCATTAAATGAATAGAATTCAATATATAATCAATTTTTTTACTTTTATCAATCCTTGTAGCTGTTATTAGAACTACAGTATCCGCATTAATATTCAATTCCTTTCGAACAGATACTCTTGCATCAGGCATATAATAAAAATCTTCTGAATTGAATCCCAACGAAATATTGATTTTTTTTCTATTTAAGATATTATTTAATTTTTTCGGAATAAGTCTCTGTATTATTACCTCAGTATCTGGTGTATAAAAAACTAATTTATATAAATGCTTAATACTCTTGCGGAACATAAATCCTTTTATAACATAATTGACTAAGAAACTATAGACTTTATTAATTTCATTACGATTTTGCCTCCAGTGCCACATATCAAAATTCTGACCAATAAAAGCATACATTCTATACTTGCATGTAATCCTCTTATTAATTAAAGGAAGAGGGAAAAAATCACTAACTCCCACCAGAATAATTAAGTCCGGATCAAATGATAATATATTTTTTTTAAGGTTTAAACTGATGATATTTGACCGAAGCTTAAATAACGTTTTCAATCTCTGAATTTTATAACTTAACCTCGGGTCAGTCAAACATACAGTCTGGTCAGTATGCAAAGGTATGCGTTGACTTCCTCTGATATGAAAAGGATAATGCCATGATGAAAAGACAGTTACTTCATGACACATCCCGGCTAATACTTTTGCCAGACCTTCCTCCAGATAACCAAGCCCCGGCACAAATATTGAAGATACTAACGCTATTTTCACTTCAGATAGAGTAAGCAGCTAACAATTTTTGCTTTTCTTTTTCCCAGGCAAAAATCGATTTAATTTCTCTATTAAATCCCCTGGATTTTGAATCCAAAATAATTTCTTTAGCCTTTTCTTCATCAAATGGTACAATAAGACCGACATTGTTTTCTGCTACCACCTGAGCCTGGTCTATTATATCAGAAGAAACAACAGGCAGTCCCATTGCCAGATACTCAAAAAGTTTATTAGGGAGTGAATGCAAGTAAGAAAAGTAAACAGGTTCGATTAGGGAGAGGCCCATATAAAAATAGCCCCTAAGTTCAAACAAAGCCTCAACCGGCAATGTACTGAACGCTCCAAAGCGTTGTGTCATACCTGCCTTATCAGCCTTCTGTCTCAGAAAAATCAGTTCTTCCTCACTTTTGGCACCAAAAATTACAAGTCCATAATCTTCCGGAAGAGAGGATAATAACTGAAAAGTAAAATCCATGCCTCTGCCCTTCTGTGTGTTTGTTCCAAGATATAAAAACAGCTTCCTTCCTTCTTTTTTCTGCTTTTCCAGAAAATTAATCACCTCAGCCGGTATTTGAACCTTATTCTTATTAAAACCGGATATATCGGGAATATTTCTTATCACATGTATATCCTTCGTGAACAATTGCCTGTAAGCTTCGGCGATACCCGGAGAGACAACAATCATTTCATCCACAAACTTATCGAGAGCTCTCCTTTCGTATTGAGCTATCCGTTTCCTGATAAAAAGAGGATACCTGTGCAGGTAATTAAGATCCTGAAAATATTCATGGTTATCGTAAATTACTTTTGAGCCAAATTTCCTTTTGCAGAATTTTCCAAGAAACAGAGTATTATAATCATGGCAATGAACAAACTCGGGAAGAAATTGCCTGGCAAATGACCTGACTTTATTTTTCCAGATCAGATGTCTTAAATAGTTGCGCACCTGTCTGCCGGGAAATATTATTTTTCCTGCTTTAATCCGTTTAAGTGTAAAGCCAGCGCCCTGTATCTCTTCCTGTTTCAGTCCGTCTTTGTGATAAGCAACCACCACAACATTAAAATCAGCTTCCTGCAATGTATCAGCTGCCCTGTAAACACGATTGTCAGGATTAAAATAATTGCAGACAGCCATCAGAACTTTTCTGCCGGGATTTTTATTCATAAAATTCCTCTTCAAAAATCTTGCTAAAAGTGCCTGGCGTTTTATTAAGATTCAGGCAATTATGCCAGACAAATACGAAATTACCGTCATACTTTTTCACTTCAGCTTTTAGTTGCCGTATAGTATTTGCCGCAATATCAGGTTGCAATTTATAAAGGCACGTGTCCATTACAATTAAGGGCATTTCCCTTAATCTGAGCGTTTTTCTTCCGATAATATCAAAAACAGGAAATTGATGGCATGTACCGCAACGGAACCCAGGATACCCGGAATAATACATTGAACTGTCTGTTTCAAGGTTACATTCATCCCAGAGCCTCCAGGTAAGAGGAACTTCAAAACGCAGATAATGCTGACGCCCCGATAGAATCTCTGCCTGAGATGCTTCCCGGAGTTCATTTATCTCATTCATGAGCATTGGAAGATTATTAAAGCTCTCATATGAAGGATGAATCCCAATTATATGACCACGTTTCTTTATAAGTGATGCTTCATTCCTGAAAATATCAGTACAAATGTATTTTTCAGGATCATAAGGGTTCTGCTTTCCGGCAATAAAATAGAAATTAGCTTTTGTCCCGCTTCTTTCTGCGAGTTCCATAAAGTATTCAAAACGCAAGCACGGATCTTTTGAATTGCCAGTCAGAGCTTTACAGTAACTTAATCCCCTGCGGAATGCTATCTTCAGATTTTTTCTTTTGAACAGATCTCCGGCAATATTTTTTAAAACCTGATTTTTCTTTTCTTTATCCCAATAAATCAGCTGATCAATATCGTGAGTAGGGATTATTCTGAACTGTCTTCTTTTGCGCTCCCCTTTATAGCCTGCTTTGCAAAGCAGTAACCACAGAATTTCTGTATATTCATCAACTACAGGCCTGTTATGAAAATTATTTCTGACTGATAAGGCCCGGGCTCCCGGAAACCTGTCATGCTCATCCCTTTCTCTTATTACATATTCTTCCCAGCGTGAAAGCATAAAAAACGTCGATGAAAACAGGTCTGCATCACAGATTAATTTTCCATCAGCATTATATATTTCATTCTTCCCAAATATGACAGGAGTATCATAATATTCCGGAAAAGATTCCTTAAAACAATTAACAGTATCAGGGATATTTGAACGGTTCAGATAACCTTTTGCCTCGCCGAACTTTGAAAAAAAAGCGTCCCGGATAAGCAATTCCGAACCACCCGGGACAGTAATACGGTAGTAATCCTGATCAGCTGATGTCCTCAGTTCAAACTCAAGTACAAGGAATTGTCCCAGAAGACAGTTAACAAGATACTCTCTTTCAGGAAGAAAAGAGTCAGGGATGGTAACAATCAAGAGGCGAATTTTTTTTGTATCCGATCAGAAGCCACAGGGCTTTCAGAGGAGCAGCAACTATCTCTGCGGCAAACAAAATTAAAGCTTTGATTTTGTGAAAGGTAAGGATTTCAGGATTAAATAAGGTTCTTTTCAGGTAATGAACAGCCAGTTTGGGATTATTTTGAGGATACAGCAGAAAGCTTCTTAATATTTTCTTCAGCCCTGTATTTACCAAAGCTTTTGAGACAAATGGTTTGTTCTCCTCCCTTACTTTATGAATAAGTTGCTCGTAGACAAAAAATCTGGATGTTATCCTTATCTCAACTGCGGTATTTGAGACAACCGATGAGCTATGTATCCTGTGTGTGCCCAGGACCTTGTCAATGCAGTAAACATTACCATGTTCCATAAGCTGGTGAAACATAAGTGTGTCTTCTGAAAATCTCATGCTTTCGTTAAATCCTCCGCATTTCAGAAAGGCTTCCTTTTTAAAAGTAACGGCAGAAGTTGAGGTAAGGAATCCCGGCAGAAGCTTCCTGAAAGCATCCTTTATTTCGCCTTCCTTACCGGATCCGTAAAGTAAATTGTCTTTTATACTTGTGTAAGATTTGTCATAAATTTTTTCAGCCTTGCTGTAAATTAACACCACATTGGAGTATGAATTTATAATTTCAGCCTCATTCAGCAGTTTATCAGGATACCAGGTATCGTCAGCATCCAGCAGGGCAATCCAGCTGCCCTTTGCATTTCTTACAGCAAGGTTTCTTGATGCACTAACACCTTTGTTGGTTCCACCTTCATGCTGAAGAATCTTCAGATTATTATGTTTTTTATGGAATTCCTTTAATATTTCAGGTGTTGTATCATTCGATCCGTCATCAACGGCAATAATCTCCCAAAAAGGATAAGACTGGCCGATAACACTAATTAATGCCTCTCTCAGATAACTTTCTGCATTAAAAAGGGGCATTACTACAGAGAATGTCAGCGAAAAGTCTAAAGAATGTCTTTCATTTTTGTGTAACTGTTCCGGATCAGTTTGGCGTTTTTCCATCCAATAATTTTACCAAGCTTTTTAGTGAATCCTTTTCCAAAATCAAAATCACCTTTAACATTCAGGTCTTTCAGTTTATGTTCTGCTTTTTCAATAAGGTCTTTGTGGTATGGGTAAAGACTGTAAATCAGTTTTCTGTACTTATAGGCACAAGCTTCCCTTACCCTCAGTGAGTCTTCATGATTCAGCATATGAGATGTTACCAGGTTCAGTGATTCAAGTTCAGATATTCTTGCTTTTCTGTCCTTTCTGCTTCCAAGGCTTGCCGGGTTACCTCGACGGTAGTAAGATACCGCATCCTTGCAAAAGACTATTTTTCTTGCTTTAAGCAGGACCCTTGCAAAAAACTCAGAGTCGTCGTTATAAGAAAGCGATTCATTCCAGGGGCCGGCTTCTTCGATTAGTTTACGCGGAGTTAACCAGACAACTGGTGGAAACATTGCCTTGTCCCACATTGACTCAATGAGCCAGTCGATAGGATTTTCAAAATCTCTGTAACCGTTGTCAGGGTGATATGTATCTTCATTTAAATCTTTCCTGAAATTAATGAACGGTCCACTTGCAATAACATCGTCACCTTCCTGAAGGAGCCTTTCCAATTGTTTCTGGATTTTATCCATAGCTAGTAGATCGTCAGAATCAAGATACTGAATAAACTTACCCTTACAATTTGTGAACAAATTATTTCTTGAAGAGCTACTACCTTTATTTAGCTGGAATAATATTTTAACTGTCTCGGATTCATATTCTTTTGCAATTTGCAAACTTGAGTCCATACTACCGTCATCTAGTAAAAATATTTCCTTTTCGATGCAATCTTGATTTATGGCTGATTG
>CAZTJT010000054.1:0-17810 GCA_964613785.1 uncultured Rikenellaceae bacterium | reverse complement strand
ATTTACGCGATACAGATGACTTTGTTTATTTCTTATTATTCCATTGATATAGGAATACAGTTGCTCAGCATTCTCATTGTTAAGGGAAGGAATGCTATTCTTTGTCCTGAACACAACATGATACAGAAGTTGACGATAGCTTGACATAGCTTTAAAGATTTGGTTAATAATACAACGAGACATAAGCAAGGCAGGCAATCTTTCAGATATTTACAAGTTGTATCGCCCCTGCAGGGCTTAAGGTCTTATGAGGCAGGTCACCCCCGGTTGGCACCGGGGGTTATTAACATTCAGATACTTGCGTATCTGTTTTGTGGAATCCTTTGCAGGATTCACTGCCTGATAATGGGTCTTAACTTCCGGTCAGCAAAGAATCAGCCATTATTTAATCACTTTTATGTGACTGTCCCATAGAAACCCTTCAGGACTCCAATTAACAACCGGGCCTTGGCAGGAAAACTTGAAGAAATCTATTGGCTGGTAGTGGTAAAAGGTATGCAGTATGTCGAATCAGGTGTGAAAAAATACGAGGAACAATTGCTTCAAAGAAAGAGGCAAAGCTTTATAAGACTGGCAAAAGATCTAAATTTTCAAGTTGTTGTAAATGAGTTTGTTGGATAGACTTGTCATTGGTATCACGCTTTAGCGTGAGAGGGATCTCCTAAGTCACGTGCCGGAGTTGATAAATGGCTTTTTAACTGATAATTCAATTAATGGAACACTTCCGGTATTCTGCCAGGCCTGGTATCTGATAATAACAGCAATAATGAATCCGCTCTACAGAAAAAATAAACCGGAAATCCGATAGCTATCGGATGGAACCTTCAGGAGATTGAATATCAATATTATAAAAAAACACAAAAGCTAATAAACGATTAAATATGTGTGTATTATTTTCAGGTGCGAAACCTGAGTAACTAAATTTCTGGAAACCAACCTGAAAATATCGCAGTAATCATCAAAACAAAAGATTAAAATATTTAAGGCACGATGCAAACATCATGTCACAAAATCTTAAAGAATGTTAATGCCATAACAAAATAATCAAACACTTGCTACATTGCGGCCTGTTTTATTTGTCCGTCCATCCGATGAAGGCCAGATTCCATATTATTCTGATCCTGCTTTTGATCTCCCCTATTCTTCATTCACAGCAAAACACCATCATAAAAGCTCTTTCAACTGATTCTCCGGTTACCATCGATGGAAATTTAAATGAACCCGCTTGGGCCGGATCGCCGGTTGTGACTGATTTCATCCAGTTCGAGCCTGAAGAAGGAAAACTCTCAGCCCGCAAAACTGAGGTAAGGATATTATTCGGTAGGGACAATCTGTTCATCGGAGCGAGGATGTTCGACAACTATGAGAATATTGAAGCCAACCTGGGCCGGCGTGATGAATACAACAGGGCTGACTGGTTCATGGTTTCAATCGACTCATATTTCAATGGCAGGACAGCCTATACATTTGCAGTGAATGCGGCCGGAGTGCAGCTTGACGGCCAGCAGGATGACAACAAGAAGCTTAGCGTAAACGATGCTAATCCTCTTCTTCCGGCGGGCCTTGATCCATCGTGGGATGCCATCTGGTTCTCGGATGTAAGCATCTCTGAAGAAGGGTGGACAGCGGAGTTGCGGATCCCTTACAGCATGCTGCGTTATTCTAGGAATGAGCTTCAGAACTGGGGAATTCACTTCAGGAGACGTATTCCCAGGCTGGGAGAAGTTTCGGAATGGCCGTACATTCCAAGGAATGAAAGGACAAATCTTGTGTCAGGTTATGGAAGGATATCAGAAATCAGAGGTCTCAACCCACGGCGCAATGTTCAGGTGAGGCCATATGTTCTTGCAGGCCTGGATTTTTTTGAAAACGAAACAAACCCGGGCCGTACAGATCACAGAATAAAATATGATGCCGGAGGGGACATAAAGCTCGGGCTGGGGCCGAATGTCATGCTCGATGCCACCATAAGTCCCGATTTCGGACAGGTTGAAGCGGATCCTGCTGTACTGAATCTTACTGCTTTTGAAACCTTTTTCGCCGAAAAACGGCCTTTCTTCCTTGAAGGGGCCGATATCTTCAAATTCGGCATCGGGAACAGCCGTCTCTTCTATTCACGCAGGCTTGGGGCAAACGAACCGATCATTGCTGCTGCCAAATTATCGGGTCATTCAGAAAAGGGTCTGTCATTCGGGCTCCTCGGAACAACTACAGGAAAAGACTTTAATCCTTCAAACAATTATGGAGTCCTCAGGGTAAGCCAGACATTAGGGAATTACTCTTCCATCGGAGGCGCATTTACCTATTACTACAGCCCGGAAGAATCAGGTACCGGATGGCAAAGTTCTACCGGAGGAATTGACTGGGACTTCCGCTTCAACAATAACAGATACGGGTTTGAGGGAATCGCTGCCTTCACCGACAGAAATCCTCTTACACCGGGCAGGAAAGGAGAAGAAGGATTCATGGGCGGTCTTGTGCTCAGAAAAAGACAAGGCATTATCGACGGACATTTTACATTACTGCTGTTCACTGATAAATATAATCCCAACGACATCGGATGGATAAGCTTCGAACAGAACTGGTACCAGATATGGTCAAACCTGAATTATAAGCTTAATAAAGGAAAACCTTTTGGTCCTTTCCAAAGGGGAGATATAACGCTTTATTATACCAGACGATATTCATATCTGGAATGGTATGATATGGGAGGAAATGTATATCTCAACACCAGCCTTATAACAAAAAATTTCAGAATCATAAAAATTGGCACCCGGTTCAACGATCTTCTTGGCGGATATGACCTGTGGGAAACAAGAGGCCTTGGAATATGGGCCAAACCAAAAGGGGTGGAACTGTCGGGCGAATTCAATACTGACGACAGGAAGAATTGGAAGGTGACCCCAAAATTGACAGTGAAAAAATATGACAATAAAGGCAGTGAGTATGGGCTTGACTTTCAAAGCATAATTAATACCGGAACAAGATTGTCATTTCAGGCCAGCCTCAAAGGCAGCCTGGAAGCTGACAAAACAGCATGGGTGTCAAATGAGTCGTTCATAAATGATAACTCTGTCTGGAAAATAGGTAATTCCTCATCCTCACCCGACAATCTTGAATACGGTGACTATGCAGGATTCGATGACGGAGGGATGCTCGGAACCATACTGGAAGGTGTAAGCCAGTACAATCCCGGCCAGTATTATGTCCCGGTATTTGGAACACGCGACACCAGATCATTCGATTTTACATTAAGGGGCTCCCTCACTTTTACCAGCAAATTCTCCCTGCAGCTCTATTCCCAGTTCTTCTTGGCAAAAGGCCTTTACGATAATTTCAGCATTCTTGTCAACCCTGATTACCTGGCTGATTTTCCGGCATATCCGAAAAGGAGGGATTTCAATTATAAGAATCTGCAGTCAAATCTTGTTGCAAGATGGGAATACAGACCGGGGTCAACCATATATTTTGTGTGGAGCCATTCAAGGAACAGGAGAGACGACATGAATCCCCTTGCCCCATGGGGAGAGTCGATCTATAACCAATCCCTTGGCGGACAGATTTCCGACCTCTTCAGAATATTTCCGAAGAACAGCTTCATGATCAAGATCGACTATGCATTTCACTGATCATAATTTCTGTAACGGTCTGAAGATTAACGCCAAAACTGCCATAAGCGATACTGTGGCTAAGTCTTATTATCAGGGCCTGATGATCGTACCGTCCCTTTTGCGGACCGTCCAGCCTGGGGCCTTGTTGTTTATTGGATATTTTGCAGCTTCCTTTTCATTGATATCAACTCCCAGCCCGGGAGATTCATTGATATACATGTAACCATCTTTCATTACCGGACTTCCCGGGAAGATCTCAAGAAGTTTGTCTGTAAATGTTACTGCCTCCTGGATCCCGAAATTCCAGCATGCAAGATCCATATGGCAGTTTGCGGCATGCCCGACAGGTGATACATCACCCGGGCCATGCCATGCGACCTTTACATTAAAAAACTCCGCCAGCCGTGCTGCTTTCATCGCCGGAGTTATTCCGCCGAGCTGGGAAACATGTATCCTCAAATAGTCGAAATAATGGTTGGAAACAGGATCCAGAAATTCGTTGATGTTGTTGAAAAGCTCTCCCATCGCAAAAGGAACTGTTGTACTTTTGCGCATCTGTTTCCACCAGTGTGTGTTTTCAGGCGAAAGCGGATCTTCGATCAGAAAGGGCCTGTACTGCTCAAGCTTCCTGCAGAGATTAATTACATCCACAGGCTGGCAACGTTCATGAATATCATGCAGCAATTCAATCTCTTCACCGCACCTTTTTCTTACAACATCAAAAATTTCAGGGACAGAACGTAAATATGCCTGGTCATCCATAAAACTGTCATCGGGCATCCCAAAACCTGCTTTCTTAAAATCAGGTTCGGTGCCGGTGATGCCAACACCTCCGTATCCGCCTTTCTGAAAGCTCATTAATGATGTGCCTCCCTGCTGTATCCTTACATGACGAAATCCCTGGCTGATGAAACTCTGAACGCTGTCAGCAATTACCTCCGGCGTGGGTCCGCTAGCATGACCGTAACAATCGACTGCAAAACGGCATTTCCCGCCATCTTGCCTTTGATATCCCATAAAGCCTGATCCAGTCCGCTCAGAGCATTGTTTAACACCGGTCCATTACGCCAATAGGAACTGACGTAACAGGATTGCCACAGATCCTCAATATTTTCGGCAGATCTTCCCGCGCAGAAATCATTAAGATAACTGTTTATTGCAGTTACCACTGCCATGGCCCTCTGTGTGAAGGTGGCACACCCGAGACCATACAGGCCTGGTTCAGTTGTATCTACCCTGACAACAATCAGGTTCAGACCTTCCGGAGCTGTGGCTATTGCCCTTACCCTTTTTATCTTTACAGGAGGCCGTGTCCTGGTAAAATCCTGGGATTTCATCATTTCTTCTCAGCTATTGTCTCAACAATTACATCTTTTTGTGTGAATAATCCTTTTTTGAACTGCAATCCCAGTCCCGGCAGGTCAGGAGGAAGAACCATTCCGTTTTTCACCTGTGGGGCATTGTCAAAATAGAGCATATTCCTGTCATGCCATTCGGGATACACGCTTTCAACATAAAACAAATTTGTGATTGCAGTTGCAAGATGGACAGAAGCATACCATAGGATCGGTCCACCCGAGGTATGCATCATGGTCGGTATATAATATGTGTTTGCCATATCGGAGATCTTTTTCCCTTCCGAGATCCCTCCGCACCAGGTCAAATCATACATTGCTATCTCCCCGGCCTTTGATTCAAACATCTCCCTGAATGAAAACCTGGTTGCCAGACGTTCACTGATAACAAGCGGGATCTTTGATTCCCGGGTCAGGGTAACATAAGCCTGCATATTGTCAGGCAACAGCATATCCTCAAGGAATAGGATTTCGTATGGCTCCAGTGCCTGTGCTATCCGGATGGAGCTTGTCAGGTTCCACATGCTGTGAAATTCGCATCCTATCTCAAGTTCATAACCGACCGAATCCCTGACTCTCTTTATCCAGTCAAGGCTTGCATCAATATCCTTTTTTGAAATGTATTCGCCGTTATTTATTGAAGCTATCCTGTCAAAAGGACAGAACTTGATGCATTTTATCCCTTCCCCTGTAAGGAACTGTGCAATTTTCTCCATATCCTGCTCAAGTGTCCAGCCGTTTATCGCACGGTTGCTTCCATTGGTATAGGTGTTGTAAATCCTGATCTTCTTGTTTGCGCTTCCACCCAGCAGCTTGTACAGGGGAACATTGCACACCTGTCCCAGGATATCCCATTGCGCAATATTTACGGCTGACAAAGCTCGCATCTCCGCTCCTCCTGAAACATTGAAGGCATGCCGCCTGTAAATTCTTTCCCAGGTCTGTTCAATCTCGAGGGGATTTGTGCCAATCAGGTTCCTTGCTACATTGCGCAGGTCGAGGTCGCTGAAATCGGCAGAATTGGGATGCAGGGGGTATGTCTCTCCGGTTCCGATAATTCCTGTGTTTGTATGCAGCCTTATCCATATCCAGTGACCGTTCCTGAATCTCACGGTTTCAACTTTTGTTATCGTGAGATCAGGAGCTGAAGAAGCCGCCGCTGAAAAGAGTGGTGATATTGCTCCATATCCGAAAAGCCCGAAAAGGCCGGTTCCTGATTTTATAAAAAAATCTCTCCTGTCCATGATTTGTGGAAATTCTTATTTTAAATGAGTTAATTCAAATGTCTTTTATCCGGAAATCCCGGCGATCCTGATAAATATCCATATCCGGTCATCCCCACCAGGGTTCATCCTTAATAAGGTGTTTCTTAAGGAAATCATCATCAAGTATTAGGCCGAGGCCGGGCCGGTCGGGAACCTGCAGGATACCGTTCTTTACGACCGGAGGTTCAGCGGGAGTCATCTCCTGAAGCACCGGCCTTTCACCAAGATGACTTTCAGATTTATAGAAATTCTGGATGGCCATTGAAAGATGAGCGCTGGCATATGTCCTGATCAGTGTACCAACATTATGAAGTGCAACCGGTGTCCTCGTTAATGCGGCATAATCTGCTATCTTCATACAACCCGTAAATCCCCCGGCAAATGAAATATCCGGATGAACAATATCAACAGCCTTTGCATCCAGAAATGATTTGAACTCAAGGAGAGTCAGCATTTTCTCACCTGTCATAACAGGAACGTCCGTACCATGTTTCAATTTCACCCAGGCGTCAGAGAAGGGTACATTTAATGGATCTTCAATATAGACTATATTAAAAGGCTTACAAGCATTTGCCATGGCAATGGCGCTATAGGTATCAAATTCATTGTGGCAATGAAGTCCAAGTTCAACAGATTCTCCCGCAGCTTCACGAAGGTTAGAAAATCCCTGTTTAAGCAGTTTAAGTTCTTCCGTTGTTAATGTGGGGTGAAATGGTTTTTGAATACGGAATGGCGGTCCTAACTTAAAAGCTGTGAATCCTTCAGGCTGCTGTTTAATATAATCGGCCCATACACGGCATGATCCAGGATCAAGCATATTCTTAAGAGTATCACCGTGGGAATATAGCGGGCACCCCTCACGGAACGGACCTCCCAGCAACTTATATACAGGCTGATCAAGTATTTTCCCGGCAAGGTCCCACAAAGCAATATCAATGCCTGAAATAAGGGCCATAGGAGCGAAGATAGGATGAACCGGAGTTGTCATGTTATAGAAATGGGTCCCAATTGAAAGCGGATCAGCTCCTATCAGCCTGTTTCTCCCTTGCAGATAGGCTCTTGCCACCCTGCTTGTCACTCCTGTCTCACCATAGCCGGTCAGTCCGCCATCAGTTTCTATCTTGATCAGGCATCCGTCATGCTCAAAATCAAGCTGAATTACTTTGATGTCAGTTATTTTAACCTGTCTCCTTGCAGATGAAGATTCGCATATGGCATCAAAATTCGACATCCAGATCCCGGCAGGTAAAGCCAGGAGCCTGCCAAGAAAATTCCTCCTTGAATAGATGTTCATAATTTCCTGGTTTTAATTCTTTTTAATCGAAGAAATTTTTATCCTCCTCGGCCAGATATTGCCTTGCACCCTTTTTATCGATTTCAATCCCAAGTCCGGGTCTGTCCCATACATCTATAAGGCCGCCTTTTACAATAGGATCCGGCAATCCGGAGACAATATCATACCACCATGCCGGATTTGCATGGCAGTATTCGAACGCAATATAGTTTTCAGGCATTGCCGCACCGGCCATAACCTGTGCAGCCACTCCGATAAGTCCGTCGAAAGTGCCGTGAGGAGCAAACTGGATACTGTGAAGATCGGCGTATTCAGCCACCCATTTCATTTCAGCAATACCTCCCATATCTTCAGGATCAGGACCAAGGATCCTTACCGCATGTTTTTCTATCAGCTCCCGGAAATTCTGACGTAGGTATATCTGCTCTCCTGTATGTATCGGGGTTGTGGTACTCATTGTCAGTTCTCTGTAATCATCTGCCAGCACATAGGGATTATAATCGCCGGTAAGCATATCTTCCAGCCACATAAGGTTATATGGCTCCACCATATTTGCAAAACGGATAGCATCAGAAAGCAACATCCCTGGTCCGAGATCAAGGGCGAGACCAACCTCTTTGCCAAATGCCTCCTTCATGGCTGCAACCCTTTCTTCCATATACTTGAGCCCATACTCTGTTATCGGTCCACGGTAAGGATGACCTACATTCTTCTTGTTTGCCGGCGGAGTGGTATTTGCCAGGCTAAAACCAGGGACTGTGTTATTATTCATGCCGCCATGATATCCCAGTGCAGTCTTGACGATTGTAAAGCCATGTGGCAAAGCTTTGACGTCGGCTGCCCATTGTGCATAATCCTTGGGAGAGGTACCTTTTCTTGCCACCCTGACGCTTCCATTATAACATCTGACCTGGTCGCGGATCTTTCCTCCCAGAAGCTTATAAACAGGAATACCGGCTGCCTTGCCTGCAATGTCCCATAAAGCTATTTCAATGGCACTAACAGCGCTTCCCCAAGGCTTATAACTGCCCATACGCCTGATCTTCAGCATTATACGTTCAACGTTCGTAGGATCTTCCCCTATAAGGTAGTCTTTATAAAAAAGTACAAAAGGTTTCAGGTAGGGTTTTGATGTTTCTGCCTGTCCATATCCCTCAATCCCCTGATCGGTGGTTATACGGACAACCGGGCTGTTGCCCATAATCGCACATCTCAGATCCGTGATCCTGATTGGAGGTTTCGGTCCTTTTTTCTGCGCTGTCTGAGCGATCAGATTCGGTGCAGCAACAACACCTGCCGTTGCAGCAAGCGATTGCTTCATGAATGAACGACGGTTCAGCGATCTTCCCGAATCCTGCTGTGATGAATTTTTCTCATCATTTAATGCAGGATTAACTGTTTGATTATTTTTTTTCATTTATTTAATAGTTTTTATGGTTCAGATTTTTTAGCTGTTGATTTTTTGATTTTTCATTCGGGTATTTTTACCTGCCACCCCACTTACGAGGTTAAATAGTTGTTATTCAGCACAAATTTCGGTCACCGGTCCATCGCCTGCTCACCCCTCACCCCCCAAAGAGGGGTTAAATAGTTGTTCTACAGCCATCTGCTTCGGTCATCGGTCTTCTGTCTTCGGCCTTCTGTCTATTTATGCACCACATTTTATGCCGACTGTCATGGTCTTATAACTGTGCCATCTCTCCTGCGAACCGTCCAGTTACCGGCGCTGTTGGAGATCGGATATTTGGCAGCCAGCTTCTCATTGACATCAATACCCAGACCCGGATTGTCATTAACAATGACGTAGCCATTGTTTTTTGTACAGCATCCCGGGAAAACTTCACGGAGATAATCGGAGAATACTCCTCCTCCCTCCTGAAGTCCGAAATTCCATGTGGCCAGGTCCATATGAGCCTGTGCAGAGTGACCCACCGGCGAAACATCTCCAGGTCCGTGCCAGATGGTCCTGACATTGAACCATTCACCCAGCCTTGCAACTTTCATTGCAGGGGTTATGCCGCCTATTTGAGAAACATGGATACGTATGTAGTCAAAATAGTGATTTGACATGGGCCCCAGGAACTCATTTATATTATTGAAAAGCTCACCCTGTGCGAACGGGACTATGGTACTTTCACGCATCTGTTTCCACCAGTGAGTATTTTCCGGAGATAATGGATCTTCAATGAAGAAGGGACGGAATTCCTCAAGTTTCCGGCACATGTAAATGACATCCATAGGCTGGCACCGTTCATGAATATCATGGCATAATTCCACTTCATCACCGCATATTTTTCTGACTCCCTCAAACATTTTGGGAACGGCTTTGAGATAAGCCTGATCATCCATATAACTGTCGTTAGGCATACCAAATCCTGCGTCTTTGAAATCTGGATCCTTTCCTAATGCACCCACTCCGCCATATCCTCCGATCTGGATCCTAACATACCGCTGACCTTCTTCCATCTGTTTCAGTACTCTTTCACCAATCTCCTCAGGCGTCCTTCCGCTCACAGAGGTGTAGGTATCGACTGCAAACCGGCATTTGCCGCCAAGAAGCTGGTAAAGAGGCATATTTGCACGCTTACCTTTTATGTCCCATAATGCCTGGTCCAGTCCGCTCAGGGCATTATTCAATACCGGGCCGTTCCTCCAGTATGAACTGACATAAAACGAATGCCACATATCTTCAATATTGTCAGCATCCCTGCCTATGCAAAAGTCAGGCATGTAGCTATTTATCGCAGTAACGACAGCCTCAGCCCTTTGCGTGAAGGTAGCGCACCCGACTCCATATAATCCAGGTTCAGTGGTCTCAACTTTTACCACTACAAGGTTTGAACCCCGTCCTTCGGGATTTGACTTAACCCCGATAGCCTTTACACTTTTTATTTTAACCGGCGCCATTGCTTTGGCATAGGCGGGAGGTTCATATGGGGCAGCTTCAGCATTTTTTCCAGATATTCCTATTAGTCCGGCGGCAGAACCCAGAGCAACCGTCTTCATAAAATCACGACGGCCTGTTTTTATTTGATCCTTTTCTTTTTTCATAAATAACTCTTTAACAAATGTTATTAAATAGTTTCTAAATATCAGTGGGAAAATTAAGTAGTCTGGAAAAAGTGTCTTTTTCCAGACTACCAGATAACAAAATTGGCCGGAATTCAGACCTGGTTGTGGTTTATGATTACTTAGTATTCGAATCCCACCAGACCCTACCGTTCATCTTGCAGTTAGCCTCTCCACCCTGACGGGCGATTGCTGCCTGCAGATTCTCCTTATTTGCAACATCTTCCCTGTCGGGATAAACATGACGACGAATAAACTCACCCGGTATTTCAGAAGCCGGATAGGGATTCGGCTCAAGCTGGGGATAACCTGTGCGCCGGAAATTTGACCATCCTTCAAAACCGTTGGGGATGGAGGCCACCCAGTACTGGTCACCGATCATCTTTAGTTCATTTCCCGCTACAAGAGGATTTGCTGCAACATAATCATCAACCGTTGCGGCAGGAATAGCGGCGGCTGCGCCAAAGTCAGCCATTCTTTCAAGGTCAGCCCTGACAGCGTTGGAATAACATACACCTGCATCCCCTGTTGCCCATCCACGTATTATTGCCTCTGCAAGCATCAGCTGAGTCTGTGAATAGGTGCAATACCACTGGGGAGACTGGTTGGTAAAAACAACCAGCCAGTCGAACTGCGAATAATCATAGAGGCTTACAACGCCCTCTGCTGTAAATGTTTGGGCTATGGTAACATCGTTATATCCAAGAGGCATTCCCTTGGCCAGGGTCGGATCCTTTGTTCTCCTGTCGGCAGTCTGTGCAGTAGCTGTCAGGGCGCCGGGGTAACGGTGCAGCCAGCTTCCCATCCTGGGATCATTTGTTGATTTCCAATGCTCTACCAAAAACTTTGTTGCATAGTAATTTGCCTTTTCATTCCCGGAGATCTCCGTTCCGATTGGACTCGGATATTCAGCAGTACGCAGCAGTTTTGCATTATCTGCGTTCGACTGCATCAATCCTCCCGCCACTGCCTTCTGAACATAGGTCTGGGACACGGTAGGAGCAACCTTTGTCAATCTCATTGCTGCCCTGAGAAGCAGGGAATAACCAAAACGTTTCCATTTTGTTACGTCGCCTCCGTAGAGTATCTCACCTGAGATTTTTGTCTTGGTGGGATCAAGTGCTGCTGAGGCTTCGTCCAGTTCTTTTAAAATATCGGTATAGATTGCTTCCTGTGTATCATAAACAGGCTTGATAATCTGTTCCAGATACCCTTTCCCTGCCTCTGTATAAGGGACATCGCCATAGGTGTCTGTAAGGATCATGAATGTATAGGCTTTCCATATCCTTGCAGCATTATACAGATTGGACTTGAGAGGATCATCCTTGGTTTGGTTGATAATATCTACCGTTGTGACAACAGAGGATGGATAAAAGCTTCTCCATGGAAATTCCTGAAAGGAAGGAACAAACTGGCTGTAGTTTACGCCTGCAAGACTGGATCCGAACGGACTGGTAAGCCAGTGCGTTATCTGCAGCTGTTGAACGCGGTCACCCATCTCCATAATATTGATTATAGCCTTATTGAGCTTAAATGCAGGGTCGAGGGATACAAAGGCGGTTTTGCTGGTATTTATTTCATCGAAATCCTTGTCACACCCGTTGATTGTAAAAAGGAGTGTTGCTGTCAGCAATCCTGTCATATATTTATATACGCTTTTCATGTTTCTGATTTTTTAAATTATTAATCAATCCCGGCAGCTAGAATTTAACATTAAGGTTAAATCCAATGGTTCTTGTAGCAGGATAAGCTGTAACATTATTGTTAATGCTTGTATCATCGAAGGTATAAATATCTTCAGGATCCATATTAGGCACCCATTTTTTAAGTATGGCAACATTATTTGATACAATGCTGAGCTTAAGTCCCTTTATATATGGGATACTGGGAAGGAACTTTACAAAATCATAGCCGAGTGATATCTGCCGTAATTTCCAGAAGCCAGCATTTTTAACAAACGGATCTTCAATGCCATTTCCTGTATAAGCCTCATAGAAGGGCTGAACCTGAGCCTTGGTGG
Organism: uncultured Rikenellaceae bacterium; assembly: GCA_964613785.1. Taxonomy (GTDB): domain Bacteria; phylum Bacteroidota; class Bacteroidia; order Bacteroidales; family VadinHA17; genus LD21. The sequence continues at coordinate 5,196 of CAZTJT010000054.1, read as the reverse complement.
TATTGATCGTACCATCAGCATTCACTCCGTCACCTATCACATATCCCACATCACGACCAGGTAGTGTGCCTTTATGTTTTCCATGCCTCCAGTAATCATGATTAGCTCCGAATTTGTTAACGTAATCCTTTCCTAATTTAAAATCAATTAAGGCCGACAGAATGATGCCTTTAAAGTTAAAGGTATTGGTTATACCTCCAAACCAGGAAGGAAGAGCGCGGCCTACGTTAACACGACTGGCACTTCGTACCGGATATCCGCTGTTCTTGTCAAAGATCGGGGTTCCGTTAGCATCAGTGCGTTGCATGTAATAATAAAGTTGCCCTAAAGGACGTCCGACAATCTGGTAAACATCTCCAACTGTTATCATCGTATCTGCATCAGATAAACCCAGTTTCAGAACTTCTGAATTATTATAAGCAACGTTTGCATTTATACTCCATGTAAAGGAACTTGTTTCAATGGGAGTTGCCTGAACTGCTGTCTCAATTCCCCTGCTTACGCTTTCTCCGACATTTATTAGCTGTGTGGCAAAACCGGTAGCATGTGAAGTTGTGGCCGACACAATCTGATTGGTGGTTAACTTGCGGTAAACAGCCAGATCAAATCCAATCCTGTTGTCAAATAATCTGAGATCAATCCCTCCTTCAATCTCCGCAACACTCAGCGGGCGCAGATTCGGATTTGCAAGTGTTGTGGAGGAATAACCTCCGACAGGGACTGATCCGCCCGGACCTGCAAAAAGATTGGAATTTATTGAATAATACTGAATATTGGAATATGCGTCCACATTGTCATCACCAACAGCTGCATATGATAATCTTAACTTACCAAAGGATAACCAGTCAGGCAATCCTTTAATTGCATCACTGAATATAAAGCTGGCTGTTACCGAGGGGTAAAGGATACTGCGGTTTTCAGGTGCAAGGGTTGAGAACCAGTCATTACGTGCGGTTACATTCAAAAATAAATACTCTCTGAATGAAACTTCAGCGGCACCGTACAATGAATTAACTGCCCTTTCAGTTAAACCATGAGTTGCGGTTTTCTGACGACCGTTCATGATTGTATATAATCCGGGTTGGATAAAGTCCTGGGCTGCTTCATACTGTGTCTCCATGGACCGGAACATCTGGTTTCCTCCGGCGGTAATATTCACCCCAATATCCCCGAACTTGTGCTGGGCACCAATAAGGATATCATAGTTCCTTTCCCGGAATCTGTTATGATACCTGTAATAACTCCCGTCAACATAACCTGCCGGAGCTGCCTGTGCATCAAGTCTTCCTGTAGGACTGTTGTAATTATGCTGCCTGTCGTAGAAATCCTGAGCTATACGTCCCTGAACGTATATGTCCTTGGTAATATTGACTTTAATGGCTAAATTGCCAAGAAGCCTGTCCCTGTAGTTATCATCGAACCTGTTGTCAAGGAGAAAATAAGGATTTACACGAGGAAGGAACCTGCTCCATATAATTTCTTTCCCCGTAACAGGATCCTGTGAATATTTTCTCATAAGCCATAAAGGCATAGTGTTCGACATGGTGGCAATGGTATTTACCTGGGCACTCTGGTTGCCGACACCCATCGGAGCATTCTTGTAATATTCATTGGAATAATTAACATTACCTGAGACATTGATCCATTTTGAAATATTCTGGGTAAAACCCAAAGTGATGTTCCTCCTGGTGAACTCGGATTTTTCAATGATGGCTTTATTATTTGTATTTGAGATCGATAGATCAAAACCACCATTTTGTCCGCTGTTAGAAAAACTAATCGTATTTGTCAGGTTCTGACCTGTCCGGTAAAATTCCTTGTAGCGTTCCTTGGTGGTTACTGCCACATAAGGCACAACTTCATTATCAAACAATGTCTGCGTCATACCCGGTTGAATCTTTTCCCCGAAGCTCCAGACACCTGATGTGGGCCATTGGGTTGAAGGCCTTATTCCGCGTTCTCCCTGCCCGTACTCGTACTGGAAATCGGTAAAATCGATCGGATTCTCAACAGTATAATTCACATTGTATGTAACACCAAAACCTTTGGTTTCCATTCCCGACCTGGTGGTTATCATTATTACACCGTCCTTGGCTCTCGATCCGTAAAGAGCTGCGGCAGCGGCTCCCTTCAAAACAGTCATGGATTCGACATCATCTGGATTGATACTGTTAAGGCCGTCTCCCAGGTCTGTAGAGCCTTCTCCGAACCGTGTATTATCTATTGGAACACCGTTAACAACCAGCAGCGGCAGGTTTGCCCCTGAGAATGCCGAGTTTCCGCGGATCCTTATCCTGGTCGAACCGGCAGGTCCCGTACCGAATGTCGTGATGTTCACCCCGCTGACCTTCCCCTGAAGAGTACCTATGGCTGTTGCTGTGCGGTTCTCGGTAAGCAATCCCTGGTTTACAACTAGTCAATGCCTAAATAACGTTGACCTTTTTATTACTTATTTTACTTCTTTTATAATTATTATTCTGATGATGTACTGTTGATAACGGGAGATAACTTGCAGAGTTATCCTCGTTATCAATAGTATCTTTAAATGATTTTGGTGTTAATTTTCCCAATGCTTTGTGGGGTTTTCCTGTGTTATACATATGTACAGCCTTGTTTTGCAGTCTCCTAAGAGAAACCAGGTTTATAGGGCCATAAGGATAAAGATAATTGTTTTTGATTATGCCGTTTAACCTTTCAGCATGTGAGTTTTCATAAACCTTCTCCTCGGTCATTGAGTTGACCATTTCAAGGTCTCTGGTTAAGGCCTTAAACTCTTTGCAATAGTACTGCCCGCCACCATCTGAGTGTAATATAGCACCCTTCAAATTGGTCCTGCCTCGTTCGCTTATTAATCTGTGTAAAGCTGGAATTGTGGTACTTTCAGTTCGAAGATTATCACTGGCCGACCATCCAACAATTTCGCGATTAAACAGGTCCATAATAAAAGTGAGATAGTAGGTATCTGTTCCAATATCAAAGTAGGTTATGTCACTCACAAAAACCTGGTTGACACGTGTAACCCTCAGATCCTTTATCAGGTTCGGAAAACGTGTCACTCCAAGGCTGTTGGTTGTAACCCTGTAGTTCCTTAGTTTTTTTATCCTGTAACCTGAGTCCATGCAAAAGCGTTCAAACTGATCTCTGCCCATACAGCTTGGCTGAAGCTTTATGTATATATCCCTGGCTGACATCCGTGGGTGATCCCGACGAATCTCATTGATCAGTGGTATCAACTGTTCCTGCTCTTCAAGCTTATATCTCCTGCGACTTAACATCTGATGAAATGACTGTTTACTTATGCCTAATACTTTAAAGAGATCATTTAACCTTTTCCTGTGTTCTTTGCGGTTGTAGTAGTACCAGATGAGAGCCTGGAACCTACTTTTTTTTTGATATCAACGTTATAGGTAGCTTCCGCTATCTCTATCATCTTATCCTGGAACTCAAGTAATAGTTGTTTTTGTCCAACTATTCTTTCAAGTTCTTTAATGCGTTCCTCCAGAGCTTTAATCTTTTGTGTATCGCTCTTGGCTTCAACTACTTGCTTTACCTGTTTCTTTGCCATTACCGAGTATTTGTAAATCCATTTATAAACTGCTGACCTGCTCACGGAGTAGGTTTTACAAATATCGGGAATGGTTGTAATATTCCTCTCTAATTCTCTGATTTTCCTCTTTTTAAATTCTTCATTGAATGACCTTTGAAACTGAGGCTTGTGCTCATGATCAAAATAATTTACTTTTGCCATAATGTTAACCGTTTTTTTGGTCAACGTATTTCAGGCATCGACAACTGCGGTTGCATATCCGAGGGTTTTTGCCTCACGCTTAATACCAAGAGCAGTAACTACAACCTCGTCAAGCGAAGTTGTTGCCTCAGTCAATTGAACATCAACCGTACTCCGTCCGCTAACAGGAACCTCCTGTGTATCATATCCGATGAAGGTAAAAACCAGGATACCGTTCCTGTCAGGAGCAGTGAGCGCATATCTTCCTTCTATATTTGTCGTCGTCCCTATAGTGGTACCCTTTATGATCACATTCACCCCGGTAAGAGGCTCACCTTTCAGATCAGTAACCTTACCCGATATTGTCAGCTGCTGCAATTCATTTGCAGCTCCCGAGGCTACAGAAAAACTGACGACAAAAATTACAAAGGTAATCTCGAATTTCTTTAGAAGTTTGTTTATTGAAGGGAATAGAAGGGTCCCTAAAACATTTTGTTTTTTCATATTTGTCAGGTTTAAAATATTTAGGTAATCAGCTTAAATGATTGACTCTAAACTCAAATAAAATTTAGATTGTTTGTCATTCTGTTTAGAAAAAGGGTCATAGTTACTCCATAGGCATCATTTTTTTAAGAATAAGGTTAAACACAAAATATCCCTTTCTTACCAAAAAGAGAACCTGATACTTACAATGCCATTTCATCGAATTCATAGCATCGTCAGAAAATGTTACAACATAAAATAAATTAACGGAACAGGTTTTTTATAAATTTATTAAATATTTTGGAAAAGTCATGGTCTTTGAAGGTCTTTTCTAAGGAAAAACCAGCTGAAAAATTTATATCAGAAAACCCTTTATAATGACTTATTCACCCTCACATCAGAAAAGGTGTCAATAAATTCCGGTTACCATTTAGTTCAGGCCGTTTTCCTGTACCTCCTCACTGCAAAAAAAGTAAACGCAATTGCAATTACTACAAGTGAATATATTTCCCTGCTTATGTCCTGAAATCCGGATCCTTTAAGCATTACCATGCGGTTTATCCGCATCAGGTAAGCCATGGGGTTTATCAGATCGAATTTCTGCGCCCATACAGGCATACTTTCGACAGGGGTGAATATTCCGCTCATCAATATAAAGATTATCATGAAAAAGAAAGCCACGAACATAAACTGCTGCTGTGTGGATGAGAATGTTGAAATGAAAAGAGCCAGTCCTAGAACGGAAACCATGAATATGGCGGAACCAAGAAACATAAGTCCGATGCTTCCTTCAAAGGGGATATTGAAAAATAGCTTTCCAAGTACCAGACCCAGGGCCAGATCAACAAGCCCGATTATGAGGAAGGGTACCATTTTAGCTGTTATGAACTGGTATTTCCTGATTGGCGTGACATTTATCTGCTCTATTGTCCCCACCTCCTTTTCCTTTACAAGGTTAAGACCGGCAAGGAGAAATCCTATTGCAG
>CAZTJT010000053.1:0-19038 GCA_964613785.1 uncultured Rikenellaceae bacterium | reverse complement strand
CCTTTCGGCGCCATATTGTGATTCCGGCGCGATTGTTCGTCCCGACGCATCGGGACTCACGAGCTCGTCGCTCCGCTCCTCGGTTCGAACTCCCCCAGCCCTTCGCGTTCGATCGCGATACAAAAACTGCAATGGCGCCTCTCGGCGCCATATTGTGATTCCGGCGCGATTGTTCGTCCCGACGCATCGGGCCTCACGAGCTCGTCGCTCCGCTCCTCGGTTCGAACTCCCCCAGCCCTTCGCGTTCGATCGCGATGCAAAAACTACAATGGCGCCTTTCGGCGCCATATTGTGATTCCGGCGCGATTCGAACGCGCGACCCACAGCTTAGAAGGCTGTTGCTCTATCCAGCTGAGCTACGGAACCAGTAGGGCACAAAATTACACTATTTTTAAATTTCAACAAGCAAAATACTTTCTGCTGTTTTACTTTTGCCGGCAGATAATGTCTGGCAAACAGCCAGCCTCTTTTAAAAGAAATTATCGTTTTAGGTAATTTAATTATTGATTTACAGATGCAAATTTATCGTAAATCAATGAAAATTATTATATTTTTTTAACCTTTTAATCCTTTTGCTTAATATAGTTCACAAGCCCTTTCATCTCAATAATTGTCCGTAAACTCGCAGGTAATGGCTCAAACCGAAAGATCTTTCCAGCTATCTTTATTTCACCGTACTCAGGATTGACTTCAACATCATCCCCCCATCTGTAAGCTTCAACAGCCTCACGATGAACAATAACCATAAGTCCCTGATTTATAGCCGATCGGTAAAAGATCCTGTTGACTGACTTCACAACCACCGCTTGGATTCCAAGAAAAGCAAGCCCCACCGAAGGATGTTCCCTTGAACTCCCGCATCCGAAATTTTCTCCCGCAATGATAATGTCTCCCTTTGCCGCTTCCCTGCTGAATAATGGATCAAAGTCCTCAAACAGGTGTGGGAGGATGGATTCCGGATCGGAACTGAGAACGTTGTATGTGTATTTCCCTGCAAACATCTGATCTGTATTGAAATTATCAACATCAGAGTAATTCCATACTTTACCGGATTTCCTTATCTCTCCGGATTCAATTTTGAATGTTTTACTCTGCGCAGAAACAAACGGGTATGTTTTTTCCCACGCTGTATCAGGCGGAGCAGTTATTACTCCTGTTATTGCCGATGTGGCAACAGTTGCCGGGGATGCCAGGTATATGCTTGCTTCCTTGTTGCCCATGCGTCCGGCGAAGTTTCTGTTTGCTGTTGAGATCACCGTATGCCCGTTTGCGGGTATCCCCAGTCCGGTGCCAAGGCATGGTCCGCATGAGGGGGTAAGAATGCTGGCTCCGGCTTCAACAAGGTCGGTGATTATTCCTTCTTGTATAGCCTGGAGGAAGATCCTGTCTGAAGCAGGTATCACATTAAGCTGAAACCCGGGTTTGATCTTCTTTCCTTTTAATATTGTGGCAGCGACTCTCAGATCTTCTATCCGGCCGTTTGTACATGTCCCGATAAGCCCTTCATGAACCGCAGTACCGGCTACCTGATATACTGATTTGATATTGTCTACGTGATGAGGTGCAGCAACCAGAGGAACTATATCGCCAAGGTCGATTGTTATTTCCTTTGCATACTCTGCACCATCATCGGCCCATACTCCTTTTGTTTTAACATTTCTCTCCGTGAGAAATTGATGAAGCTTCTCATCGTGTGGGAATACTGCATTCTTTGCTCCCATCTCTGAAGCAAGGTTTGCCATAGTCATCCTGTCAGATATTGAAAGTGAATCCACGCCATCACCATGATATTCAACCGACATATAGTTTGCTCCGTCTGATCCGATCATTCCTATAATCCAGAGCGCCAGATCTTTGGCTGAGACGTTTCCATTCAGACTGCCGGTGAGGGTTATTTTTATGGAATCAGGTACCCTGAACCAGGTTTCTCCCTTTTTCCACAGGCATGCAGCCTCGGTGCGGTCAATACCTGCTGCAAAAGCATTGAAGGCTCCGGCGGTTGAAGTGTGACTGTCGCTGCCGGTGATCAACATTCCCGGCAAAGCATGATACGACATGATCTGGTGGCATATTCCCCTGCCTGCATCATAGAACTTACTGATGCCCTGTTCAGTAACAATATTTCTTATATCCTGGTATTGTGTTGCCAGCTTTGCATCGGCAGGCGGGGCATTGTGATCTAGAACTACAAGAAGCTGGTCGGGAAATGCAATCCTGCTCCCTCCCATTTTCAGGAAAGTCTTGTAAATGCTTGCCGTATTATCATGAGTTAGTACAATATCCGGTCGTGCAAACACAATTGCTCCCGCATTTGCTCTAAAGATCTTTTCTGCAAAGGTTAATGGTTTCATGTTTATGTTTTTGAAAATTCTGAAATGACCTAATTCTTCAGAAGCCCGCCATTTCTGTATATCTCAAGCTGCACATCTGAAAAAGGTTGTGCGACGGTACTTTTGTTGTTATCAAGATCAAGAATTTTACCATTGATAAAGTCAATTCTTATCCTGTGTCCCGTTTTAAGGGAGAGGTCGCTGACTGACTTGCAGACTATTACCGGCAGTGCCGCATTGATCGCATTCCGTTCGTAAATGGCTCCAAATGACTCGGCCACTATAGCTTTGATACCCAGTGCTATAAAACAATCGACCGCCTGTTGACGCGAACTTCCGGATCCGAAATTTTTGCCTGTTACGATTATATCCCCGGGAAGCGCTTTTTGAGCAAAATCAGTATATCCTTCGAGGTTATCGAAGGTAAACCTTCCCATTTCCTTCATGTCGGTAATTGCCAGGTATCTATTATGAAAAATCATATCGGTGTCGATATTATCCCGCTCGATGTACCAAATCCTGCCCTCAATTTCGGTTGGTGCTTCAGGACGCTTTTCTGTCTTTCCTTGAGCGACCTGTGTTAAGCGGACTTTGCCTGATGGTTTGAATTCAGCAGGTACAACGGGGATATTTTCCGGAGTGGTTATATATCCGGCGATTGCAGAAGCAGCAACTACTTCCGGGGATGCCAGATAAACGCTGCCTTTTCCCTGTTTGCCCGGAAAATTTCTGTTGCCGGTACTTATTGTCACTTCACCTGCGCCGTTTTGTCCGACCTGTCCTGCCGCACAACCGGCACATCCTGCATTTGAGATCAGGGCCCCTGCAGTTTTAAATATGTCGAGTAATCCTAACCTAAGGCATTCATTCCATATCGCATCAGTGGCAGGAACGATTTTCAGCACAACACCCGGTGCTGTTTTCTTTCCTTCAAGTATTTGTGCAGCCTTTCTTAGGTCACTTATTCTTCCGTTGGTACAACTCCCGATAAATGCCGAGTCAATCTTCTGACCCTTTTCTTCAGCAACCGGTACAGTATCGTGAGGCTTCCCCGGCCGGGATACCATTGGCTGAAAATCTGATGTATTTATTTCATAAGTTTCAAGATATTTTGCTCCGGCATCGGCATAGACCGGTACAAACGGTTTTTTAACACGCTGTGAACAGTATTCAATTATTTCACTTGAGGGCGGGAACAGGATTGTTATTGCACCCATCTCTGTAGCCATCGATGAAATGGTTATCCTTTCATCGAGAGTTAATCTTTCAGCGGTGTTGCCATAGATCTCAACCGAATATCCAAGAAGGGTATTTGCTCCGAAAATATTCAGAAGATTTAGTACGATATCTTTAGCACTTACTGAAGATGGCGGTTTACCTTTTAAATTTATTCTGACCGACTCAGGAACTTTAAACCATATGCGGCCTTTGTTCCAGGCTGCGGTAATGTCCATGTCGCCCATGCCCTGCCCGAAGGCGCCAACTGCTCCAAGTATGTTTGCATGTGAGTCGGTTGAAACGGCTGTTGCTCCCGGCCAGACAAGTCCTTCATCAATCAGAATGTGTGTCCCGATACCGGCGTTGATATCGTATATCCCGATGTTATTTTCCCTGGCAAACATTCGACAGAGATGCTGATTTACTGCGTATTTCTGGTCTGAACCTGTAGGATTACAGTCGAAAGTAAAAAAGGTTTTACCGGGGTCATTGATGGTCAGACCGTTGTCGATAATATGCTTAATGACATTAGCTCCTCCAAAATCGCGGGCGACTCGTGTGTCAATTTCTATATCGACTATATCTCCGGGTATTACGGATTTGTATTTTGAATGTGCAGACAATATTTTCTCTATCAGGTTCATAGCCAAATTCATAACGTAAATATATTTAACATGTAATCAATTTCCCGTAGGCCTATCTGAATTGTGCCCTGTAATCTCTTGGCGACATTCCTTCAATCTTTCTGAAAAGTTTGTTGAAGTTTGATATTGTATTAAATCCGCAACCTGTTGAGATATCTGATATCTGGTAATCTGTCTCCCTCAGCAGATGACATGCTTTATTCATTCTAACGCTGTTGAGATATTCAACGAATCCTGCACCGCAGTTCTTTTTAAAGTATCTGCTGAATGAAAAGGGACTCATACGTGCAACCTTTGATATTTTTGCAAGTGAAATTGGTTTTGTAAAATTTTCTCTGATATAATTGTAAACTGAAGTCATTGTTTTATTTCCCTGCTCGTCGTAAGATTGTTTGTAATTTTCGGAGCAAAGATATTTCTTTTGCTTTGATGAGCACAATATCCTAAGCAGGCAAAAGAGCTCTATTATTTTCTCTATACCTTTCTTATTAAGCATATTGATCATATGGGGTTCTGATTTTCTGGCATCTTCCGGAGAAAACGCAATACCTCTTTCCGAGTCAGACAGTAATTGTTTTATCTCCCTCATTTCATGCTGCGACAGAAAGGAATCACCAAATGATGAGATCTTGAAATGAAGTATTATTCCGGGATGTTCGCCGGTGGTTGTATCGGACTTGTAATAGTTCCAGCAGTGCGGAACATTTCCTGCTATCATCACCATGTCGTAGTAATCAAACAGCTCAACGCTGTCTCCCACAATGCGTGTCCCACTGCTTTTTGTGTTAAGAACTATCTCATATTCGGGGTGGAAATGCCAGAATCCGCATGATTCCGAAACATATTCGGCAATGAATCCTCCGTTGTCGTCGAACGATATTTTATCAAGGACCGCGACCATAAATAAGGCTACTATACAGGAACTCAAGATACTAATCAAATATACGCAATATTTTGATAGTGGATCAAAATGAATGGTACATTAATTTTAAATTTTAATTTGATATTTATATGATTTTATTATAAATTTGTTGCAAGCTCATGCTATTGGTATAAGAGGAAAGGTAAGGGCCGGAATTGAAAATCATCAGGATTGTATTGCAGACATTGACTTTCACATCTGGAACCTGATGATAGACGCCAGTTTACTAGGGTTCCGTCCTTTTATCAGACAGTAGACACGGGAATTATCTCATTAATAAAACCCGCTCCCTGATTTTCAAAGCCGCCCTTCCTCCTCTTATTTTTTTTGGTTATGAAACCCACATGTTTTGCAAACTCAAACACTCATAAATATAATTTTATAAAACATGTGTGGTTCCATCATACCTTTAAAATCAAAATTATATTATGATGAAAAGAAATCATTTCACATCATTTGAAATCATTTCACATCATTTAGATCAGAGAGCTTAAGTCAACAATCTTTTCATTCAATCCCTTTATGTCATATATGGTGGAATCGTTAAAAAAATTATCTTTGATCTTCAATAACTACCCTGATCACAGGTACTTTTCAGTTGAATAAACGGAATGAAGACTTACATAAGAAGGAGGGAAGAGAATGATCATCTGATTGTATTTTATGGAGACTGGGGTACGGATGATAATCTCTTCACACCATTGTGCAACAATGATTTTGATTCAATAATTTTTTATAACTATTCAGCAAATGAGGCACTTGTTCTGCCCGAAAAAAAATACTATAAATTTGTTGCTCTTATAGGATGGTCGCTAGGAGTCTGGGCTGCTGAATACCTATTTCATAAGACGGGGATAATTCCCGATATGACGATTGCAGTAAACGGTACCCCGTTACCTGCAGATGAGAATTACGGTATTCCCCAGAGGATCTTTGAAGGTACCCTGAACAACATCAGTGAGAAGGCAGTTCACAAGTTCTATCTCCGAATGTTTGGTGATCAGACGACCCTGATGAAATACATAGACCGGCTTCCACAGCGCACCTTAAAATCGCTTCAGGATGAGTTGAGATGGATCTATAATCGTACTATGGAGCAGACAGAACCCGGTTTCAGGTGGGATTATGTTGTCAGAAGCCGTGAAAACAGGGTTTATCCTGTAAAAAACATGAACGCATACTGGGAAAAAAGAGAAGAAACTTCACAAATTGTTCTTCCGCTTCCTCATTATATGTTCTATGAATGGAAGTCTTTCAAGGATTTTGTTGAGTTCGTTAAGAATTTCCGGTCCGACAGCATAACGTCCTGAATGCTGTCTTTCAGGAGTATTTCATAGATCCCTGACCAGGATGTTCATATCAGATTTTGAAATGATTTTTTCGAATTTGTCAAGCATCATTGTGACTTTGATGTATTCCTTGCTTCTAACAGTTATCTGGTTAGCCGTTCCTTTTTTATCGAGTCTATTCAGGATAAAGCTTACCGTAAGCTTGTTAATATCAAGTGCAGGCTGGAAGAATCTCTCTGCGTGTTCGTTTCGCTGGATAACTGAAACTAGTTCTACATTGCTGAGATCCTGAAGGATGTCACGAACCAGCCTGACCGGCAATTTCAGGTCGGCTGCAATGGTTTCCGCGCTGACCGGTCTTGCTCCTTCCGAAAAATTCCTTATTATCAGATGCATTATCATCAACGAGAGTGCCCTTTTCTGATAGTTGCTTACATTCAGTGCCTCAGATTCGAATTCGTATCTTGAGAGATTCTGGTTGGCAAATGACAATTCGGCGCCAAGCAGGACTATTATCCAGCTCGACTGCAACCACAGAATGAAAAGGGGTATTGCAGCAAAACTGCCATAGATTGAACTCAGTTTGGAAATTCCAAACTGCAAATCGATGTAGAGCCACTGCAGTATCTGCAGAAAAGTGCCTGCAATGATTCCCGAAACAAGGGCTGGCCCAAACTTCACGTTTGTATTGGGAATAACAATATATAAAGCCGTAAGGGCTATCCAGGCCAGCAGGTACGGAATAAATCTCACCAGAAAGCTTATCACCGGCTTAAAAAAGTCAAGTATTGAAGCGCTTGCAATGAAATCAGACAATTCGGTGCTGACAAAGACAGTAATGCTGCTTGAGAGGATCAGTATAACCGGAGCAATCAGCATTATTGCCAGGTAGTCGGTAAATTTTCTGTACCACGGTCTTGATGATGCGACCTGCCATATGTGATTGAAGGAGCTTTCAATCTGATCGAGCAATGACATTACCGACCAGAAAAGGATTATTACTCCTACTCCAGCTATATAACCGCCTTTTGTTTCCTGAAGTGCTGTTCTAGTCTGATTAAGTAACCAGTTCAGAACCTCCGGTTGCGTCTGTAATTCTTTTACCACCAGCGCTTCAAGGTTCTGATCGAGGCCGAATCCCTTAGCAATTGCAAAAGCTATTGCTGCAACCGGTATGATTGACAGCAGTGAATAAAAGGTAAGTGCTGACGCCCGGAGCTGAACCTTGTCATTCATGAATCCCCGGGCAGCCAGGACAACAATCCTTACCTGCTTTATCAGGAATGATCTGCTTTTCGAGATATCCGACAATGACGTATGCCAGACTGTCTCATTAAAAGCCTTAATTTTGTCAAGGATCCAGGGTAATGTCTTTGCCATAGCGGTTTGTGCTGAAACTCTGAGTTTCAAATATACAAAATCCCATTACCTGAAACAAAATGGCAGGATTTTATATCCGGTAGCTGATCAGAAATTGTAATTGTTTATCTTAATCTGTTTCTACGATGAATAGAACATATATGCCGAATCCTGTATATTTATGATGAAAACAGTGATGTTTGTGTTATAAATAATTAGTATACAATAATATAGTAATTTTATCTTGTGAACTTTAATTTTCTGGAATTTGAGGAAGGGGCCAGGAAAGCAACTGGCCTTGCAGTAATAATCGATGTTTTCAGAGCGTTCACAGTTGCATGCTATGCTGCTGAAGGAGGTGTCTCGAAAATTATTGCCACGGGAAGCGTTGAAGAAGCTTTTATTTTGAAAAGGAAATATAGGAATAGCGTGCTTGCAGGGGAGCGTAATGAGAGAAAAATAGAAGGATTTGATTTTGGTAACAGCCCGACTGAAATATTAAAAGCAGATATTTCAGGAAAGATCTTCATTCATACAACAACAGCCGGCACAAGTGGTCTGGTTAATGCTATAAATGCTGATCAGGTGATAACCGGGAGCCTTGTAAATGCCTCCTCGGTCGCAGAATATATTAAAATGATTGATCCAAAGGTCGTTTCTCTTGTTGCTATGGGATACCGGGCAAGCATATCAGCAGAAGAAGACCTGTTGTGTGCCGAATATATAAAAGCTCTTGTCACGGGAGAAACCAGAAATTTTTCGGAGGAATTTGCTGATCTTCAATATTCATCGGGCAAGAGATTTTTCATTCCCGAGAACATTGATTTCTCCCCTCCCACCGATTTCTTTCTTTGCATAATGCACAACCGTTTTCCTTTTATTTTAAAGGCATTAAGGAGGCATGACGGGAATATTGAACTGGAGAAGATTGAAGTCTAGAACTTAAACGGGAACTTGAAAATTGCAAGGGTTTTTTTTCTTCTGTGTATTTCGCGGTATGTACAAAACATGCTTAACTTATAAAACCAGAAGGTTCTGAGAGTTACCCCTGAAGAATCAAGCTTTATCTCCATTCTGTCGCGGTAGCGGATGAAGATGCCTGCAAGTATTCTGCAAAGATGGAAAAATCTGATCCAGTTATAAAGTCTCAGCATTTTAACAGTGGAAGAGAAGGTTTTCTTGTCAGTGACATTATCATAGATCATGCTAAGGTTCTCGATACTATGCTTTGTTTTTAACATAAACTCCTTATTCGTCTCAAGTCCTTCGTGTATCAGACCGTTATCAATATGTAATATCTCATATCCGGCCTTTTTCAGCTGATATCCAAACAGAACGTCCTCGTATCCATACTGTTTTAATTCTTCAAAGAACCTGATCTTTGAGAATACTGACTTGTCGATAAGTACATTGAATGTTGAAAAGCTTGAATAGGGTTTCTTGTTCCTTTCAGCGGCAGGTTTTTGTTCCTTATGTTTTCCATATTTCCATCGGAGAATTCTGTCGGGATCGCCAGGAGGTGAGTCATTGTAAAGTATTCCGCCGCTTATAACTTTTGCGGATCCGATAAAGTTCAACCATTTTTGCAGATATGATTCAGCTGTCCCCGGGAGCATGGCATCGGCGTCAACAAAAAGAAAATAGTCTCCTTTTGCCTCCATTATGAGACGATTTCTTATGGCAGCGCGTCCGATATTCTTTTCAGAAACTATAACCCGCAGTTTGTTGTCTATGAGGGCAAGGTACTTGTTCCTGTAATCTTCGTAAGATCCGTCGTCGCCAATGAGTATTTCAGAAAATTCAGGAACATTTTCCATTCCAATCCTGAGGCTGTGTACAAAAGCAACCAGGTCATAGTTGTTTACGGGGATCAGGATCGAAATATTCATCATAAGCCTGTCGGATTAAACTTTTCAAAAGTACAATATATTTCGCAATATTCCGAAGTCAATACTTTGGCAAAGAAATTGCAATAGCTAATTTTGCACTCGAGGTTATTCAAAAACTGTATAATGAGAAAATCACTTCTTTTTTGTTTGTTTCTTGGCTTTCTTCCCTTCATTCTATCAGGTCAACAGAAGAAGGGTTACGAAATATCGGTTTCGATCAGGGGTTTATCTGATTCTACTATTTTCCTGGGATACCATTTCGGTGACAAACAGTACATACAGGATACAATAAAACTCGACAGGTCGGGGTCTGGCATTTTTTCAGGTAATGAAGAACTGCCTCACGGGATATACCTGATAGTTCTGCCAGGAAAGCAATATTTTGAAATACTCGCATCATCGGATCAGACTTTTCAGGTTTCATGTTCATTCCCCGATTACTTTAATACCCTGAAATTTACCGGATGTGACGAAAACGCCAGATTCTTGGCTTATCAGAAGAAATGGATTGAGATGCAGAAAGATGCTTCTGGGTTAAATAAAAGATTGCAAAGCAACAGGCAGAATGCAGATTCACTAAGGATATTGTCGGATAGACTGAAAACACAGGAGGAATACATGAAGTCATACCTGAATTCGGTTGCTTCTGAGAACAGGGGAAACCTCCTGTCGCTACTGGTCAAATCAATGCTCCCGGTCGAAGCGCCTGAAATAAATGTGCCTTTTGGTGCCCGGAATCCTGATTCCCTGAGATGGGTAAAAACCTATATTTACAATAAGAATCATTTCTTTGACAATGTCGGCCTTACTGATGAAAGATTACTTCGCACGCCTATTCTGCAGTCGAAGTTAAAAACATACTTTTCAAATGTACTGATTCAGGCACCGGATTCCATCAATAAAGAAATAGACAGGATCCTGGCGAAAGTACAGGTAAATCCCAAAATATACCAGTTCGTTGCAGTCTTCCTTTTTAATCACTTCCGTGAGAGTGAGATAATGGGACATGATGCTGTACTGGTTAAGCTTGCGGATGATGTCTATCTGTCGGGAAAAGCCGATTGGGTCACAAAAGAATTCAGGGATAATCTTAAGAAAGAGATTGACATGATCCGGCCCAATCTTATAGGGCGTAAGGCTACAGATCTTGTAATGGATTCATATAAAGGCATCTATGTTTCATTGTATGACTTAGATAAAGAATTTACTATCCTTTATTTCTGGGAGCCCGATTGTGGGCACTGTAAAGAGGCAACACCCAAGCTTAAAGCATTTTACGAAAAAAATAAGGATAAAGGCATAGAGGTTTTTGCCGTGTGTACAACAAATGAAAAAGACAAGTGGAAAAAATATATCGAAGATAATAATCTGACCTGGATAAACGGATGGGATCCTGACCGCAGAACTAATTACAGCTATTACTATAATGTAAGGGCAACGCCGCTGATTTATATACTCGACAGAAACAAGAATATTATCGCAAAGAAACTGGGAG
Source organism: uncultured Rikenellaceae bacterium (assembly GCA_964613785.1). Lineage (GTDB taxonomy): Bacteria > Bacteroidota > Bacteroidia > Bacteroidales > VadinHA17 > LD21. Next base: position 7,892 of record CAZTJT010000053.1, on the reverse strand, counting down.
TTGATGATATTGGTTCATTCATTGAAAATTACAGGAAGTATTTCAGGAAATAATATCATTGCTTTGCCTTAGCCACAGAACCAGGTCGTAAAGGGTATCAAATTCAGTTTGAAAATCATTTCCGATGAATTTCCATCTGTAGGGTATTTCAGACTCAGATTCTATTCTGGGTTTGTTTTCTGAAGACAATGTATAATATCCTGCTCGTGCGAGGGCTTTTTTTGTCCAGTATTCATGTCTGCCTTTTATTGATATGGCAAGTGTTCCCCTGTATTCATTGCTGACGGAATAGGTTCCGTCTTCATTATTGAAAGTAACTGCTTTGGTATCAAAAAGACTGCCGAATGATTTTTTTATCATGATATCTTCCGGTGCACCTTCAATTAGTTCATTTTCAAGTATGAGCCATATTTTATCTGCCTGGTTTACAGCAGTATCGAAATCATGGGTTGAATAGATTATGGTCTTTCCTTCTTTTCTTGAAAGTTCTTTGAGTAGGTGAATAACTTCATACTTGTTCTTTATGTCGAGAAAAGCAGTAGGTTCATCCATAATAATCAACCTGGTTTCCTGAGCCAATACCATTGCAATCATGGCTCTCTGCCTTTCACCGTCAGAAAGCTCCGTGAGCAGCCTGTCGGAAAAATCCGACATTCCGGTGCTTGACAGTGCTTTCAGGATTGCAATTCTGCCTGTCGGATCTACGGTTCCAAGCCAGTTGGTATGAGGATATCTTCCCATGGCTACAAGGTTGAAAACTGTCATATTGGATATCTTTATCACCTCGGTTGATACATATCCGATTATTGAAGCGAGTTCGCGTCTGGAATAATCTTGTAAATTCTTTCCATTAATTGTCACATTTCCCGACAATGCACGAAGCAGGCCTGCGATAGTTTTTAGCAGGGTACTTTTACCTATCCCATTTTTTCCTATCACTGCTATAAGTTCCCCCTCATAAGCTCTGGCATTGAGTGGAGGCAGAAGACTTTTCGTGGTTTTTCCCGATCCGTAACCAATTACCAGAGAATTAAGTGTCAGTATTTCCTTACCCGCTATTCTCATCAGAAAATTTCAGAATATTTCCGGTTATGCATAATTACCCATATTACAACAGGGATCCCGATTAATGCTGTTATTGAATTAACAGGAAGAATATTATCTGACCAAGGCATCTGAGATATAATGTCGCTCAGAAGCATCAGAGCACCACCGGTGAGTATAGTCCCTGGTATAAGTATCCTGTGATCAGAGGTCATAAAAAGAATTCTTGCAAGATGCGGCACTGCAAGGCCGATGAATCCAATCGGTCCGCAGAATGCTGTCACGCTGCCTGTCAGAATACTTGTGGATGCAATTATTAAGAGTCTGGTTATTTTCAGGTTCACCCCGAAGGTCCTTGCATAATTCTCGCCCATCAGAAGTGCATTCAGGGGTTTTACCGATATAATTGAAAGGATCAGGCCAAAAGTGACAGAAATTACCAATACTGTCAGCTGTCTGGAGGTTAGATTCCCGAGGCTGCCCATGGTCCATATAATGTAAGCTTTGAGCATGGTTTCATTACTGAAATATTGCATTATGCTTACTACCGCTGATATACCACTGGAAAGCATTATCCCGATGATAAGGACCGTCAGGACATTCTCAACTCTTGATGCGATAACCATCATAAGCATCATTATCAGTCCTGCACCTGTCCATGCAGCCAGTGCAATGGACCAGTTACCGATTACGCTTATGGCATCAGGAGAGATCCCTGAGGAGAATCCGAGTATGATAAAAGCAACTCCAAGGCTCGATCCCGAGCTCAATCCCAGAACATAAGGTCCGGCCATAGGATTCCTAAAGAGAGTCTGCATCTGCAATCCACTAATTGACAGAGCTATACCCACCATTAAAGCCGTTATGGCCTTTGGCAGTCTGAAGCTGTAAAGAATGATTTCAGCATGATCTCCGGAAGGTCTGAAAAACGCTTTTAAGATTTCTGCCGGTTTTATACTGACAGATCCCAGAAAGAGATCAAGAATGAAAAACAAAACAGCAGTTATCAACAGTAATGATAAAATCAGTTTCCTGGCATTGCTGAATGTCCTTGAAGTTTCTGATAATATTTTTACTTTGGTTCCCAATCCTTTTACTTAAGCGGTTTGTAGTAAAACAGTTCATATCCTGCGAACAGATCCGGATGCAATATCGATGCTATATCCTTCAGTATGATATCAGGCGATATACTTCCGCTTTCCCAGTAATCATTTCCGCCACCCGGGTTTTCTCTATTATTATTATTATATAGGTTTCCTTTTATGAAGCACGGCAGGCTTTCAAGCCTTGAGTCGAGTGCAGTGATTTCTTCCCTGCTTCTCACACTTCCGATATTGATCCAGAAATCAGCATTTACAGCTTTAGAAAAAACAGTTTCAAGAGCCATAGGCATCGCAACCTTTGATTTTATACTGCCCCAGATATATTCACCACCTGCGTCACTAATAAGTGTGCTTATGTAAGAATCGCCTGGTGAAATATACCAGGTGTCTTTAAAGGGCATCCCCAGAAGGACTTTTTTTCGTTCTTTAATACCCGAGTCAATAAATTCTCTCAAACGGAAATATCTTTTTTGCAATTCTCCGAAAATCGAGTCAGCCATTTCATTCTTGCAATAAAATGCTCCCATTACCTTTATCCATTCAGCTTTACCCAGAGGATGAGTTTCAAGATAATCGGCGTTGAAGACTATTTTAATCCCCAGCTCCCTGAGTTTGGATATATAGCCTGCCGATTCGCTTCCTATGCCATAGATCATTATCAGATCAGGCGAGAGGCTGATAATTTTCTCCTTATCGATGTTATCTTCATATCCTACTTCACTAATGTTCCCATTCTTCACAAGATCCATGATCAAGGGATCATATATGAACCTGGTACCTGAAAAACCACATAAGCTTTCAGTTTCTCCAAGTGCATTTATCATTGCCAGGTGGGTTGTAGACATGCAAATAATCCTTTTCAGTGGTACATGAATGATCATAGAGCTGTCAACGCCTTCAGGTGGAGATTCTCCTCTTCTGACCAGATACCATTCCTGCACAATGTTTTCAGCACCTTGCCAGGGATTGCGGATAATAAGATGCGAATACATCTTTTTATGTATCAAGGTGACCCTGTTCGCAATACTTATTGAATTAATATCATGATCATTAAGGTTTTCACTTCCGGAAGGTTTCCTCAGCTGGCATGACGCAAAAACGACCTGAAAAAGGATAAGATAAACTGCCTGCTGGAATATTAAGAGGCGCTTATACCGGTATCTAATTCTGATCATCTTCCTGGAAGTAAGGTTTCTGATCTGAAACAGATTGTCCCGGGAATGATATCTGCCTCCATTTTTGAGATCAGGATACCATTTCTATCGTATCTGAATATATCTCCCTTCGATTGATAGTCTTTTGCATCGGTTATGAAGATTTCACTGTTTCCGGGATTGATTCCTAGCTTATACAGATTTATACCCGGAGGAGAAATTAATGGATTCTCCGGTAATTGGTCATCCTTTATGCTCATTTGCATCACTCCTCCGTTTAGCAGGAAGAAAAGGATTTCTCCTTTCCCGTCAATGCACAGAGACGTAGGCGAATCAGTTATCATTGGGAAAGGAAGCCGTTTGAGTATATTATGGGTTCTTGTATCGATGGCTGTTAACTCGGCATAACTATCTCTCTGCCAACCGCCATTGCATAATACCCATAATGTTCCGTTTTTATCCAGTGCCATGCTTTCGGGTTCTTTGCCTACTTCAATAGAGTCAGTTACGGCATCTGACAGAATATCGATCACGAAGATCTTGTTGCCTCCGGCCCAGCATGCAACGTATGCTTCGTTTTCACAGGGAATGATGGCTTCAGAAGAGTGCTTCATATTAATATATCCCGTGATCTTGTCTTTTTCTGTGTCAATAATGGTAATTGAATCAGAGTAAAGGCTTGTTATGTATGCTTTTCTATCTGTTGGAAATGAAATGTATCGAGGTGATGACAACTTGTTTATGGTGACAACTGACTCCATTGTATTTCCATCGACAACTTCAATTTTTCCTGAGTTATTGACAACAATGTATGCTTTGCCACGGCTGAAAGCCATTGAATATGGGATATCACCGAGCATGCGGTTGTTGACTTTGAGAAAGACTTTATTAAACATCTTTGATGAATCATAGGAAAAGAATGACAGCGAACCATTGCCTGTCCTGAAATTGCCTTCATTGAGAATAAAAACACCCTCACCCGAAAGGTAATTATCTGTCACACCTTTAACAACCGGACCCGGATCTTTTGTACAAAAAGTGAGGATCATCGAAGAAACCAGCAGCAAACCTGAGAATAAAAATCTATGCATATTTAATTAATTTAATAATAGTATAACTGACAGAAAAAATGCACGTCCGGGCATAGGATACCACACTACATTCTGATACATGGTGTTGAGCACATTATCAACCGAAAGATTAATATCGAAAGTCAGATTTCTTTGTTTCAGATGAACTCCCGACTCAATATTACCAGTGAAATATCCGGGTAAGTAAATTGAATTATCGTGTGTAATGTACCTGCGTCCGGTATAGTATCCTCCGATTGATGAATGCATCCATTTCCAGTTTATTTTTATAACACTATTCAGTTTGTTTACAGGGACATAGATGAGTTGTTTTCCGGCTGATGAATCTTCGTTATCATCAGTTCTTACAGGCATAGCTTTTGTAAATGCATATTCTGCCGTAAGGTTAAAATGAAAATCTGATCTTGAGTATTTAAGATCTATTCCTGCCTCCATACCGGTAGTTCGGCTTTTCTTTGAATTAGTTGCTATCCAATATGAACTGTTACCCGGGATCCATTGGATAAGGTTGTTGATACGGCTTCTGAAAGCTGTTATATCAGCTTTTGCACTGAGCTCTGGTGAAAAGTTGTGTTTAATTATCAAGCCTAACTCGGAGAAATAACCGTTTTCCGTTTTGAGATCAGGATTTCCTCCCGGCGACCAGTACATATCGTTTAGTGAAGGGATCCTCGAGTTCTTTGAAATTCCCATCTTTATAAAATACCCTCCCGTATTGGTGATACTATATACTGTTGAAACCGAGAAATCAGGAGCAAGCAGTTTCCTGTCGACAAGATTTTCACGGACCGAGATTCTTGCAGAAAGTCTGCTATTTAAATCACTCTCAGATAAAAAACCGGCTGAGGCAAGATTTCTGACAGGATTTGAGTCGTAATTGTTTGAATTGATCAGATTAATCTCATCATTAAAGTCGAACCTGAGCTGGGTTCCGATCCCCAGTTTTTTATTGATTGAAGTCCTTAATATTACACTTTGTGACAGGTTCCTTGAATCGGTTGAGGCATTTTGATTTGTATAATGCAGATAATCCGAAATAAACGCACCGGTTGCATTAAAATCAGTCTGGTTATGGGCAGTTTCAAGGTTGAGCATCGTCCTGAATGATTCATCATATTGTTTTTCAGGAGGATTCATTGTTTGCATGGTAATCGGAACAGGTAGATTCCTGTCTGCCGACTGATACCAGAATCTACCCGATAATTTGGTGTTTGTGGAGGTCTTCAGGTATATTTCCTGCATCACTCCTCTGTGGGCGACCTGACTATTTACTCTCCTCTCCCATTCAGGATTGATTCCCAGCGATGTATTCAGGTATCTGAAGTTATTTACGGACTTTAAGAAATATGCCTTGGTAGAAGAACGGAGCGATGCACTTCCTGTTACTAGTCTGGCCATGCAAGAGTATTTTCCAAAGCTGCCGGTTCCAGGATTTAACATAAACCGTGTTTGGTCAGTCAAATCGGGTTGTGTTTCCAGGTTTATTATGCCTCCAAGACCGCCGCTCCCTAAATCAAGTGAACTGCCTCCCATGTAAACATTGATCCTGTCTATCAGACCTGCAGGGATAAGTGAAAGGTCAAACTGTCCCAGCATTGGATTATTCAGGTTTATACCATTCCAGGCAATCTGTGTATGACCTGCTGAAGTGCCTCTCAACGATATTGTTGAGACTCCGCCCGGACCGTAGGACTTAATGTACAGTGTTGTGTTTTCCGACAGGAGGTCAGATAAAGTATGATGCCGGTATTTTGAAATGACTGATGAGTCGATTGCGACAACCCTGGAATCTGATATTGCATCTGATAGCGATTTACCATTTATTATTACTTCTCTGATAAGGATTGTATCCCTATAAATTGCCATCTGGCCGTGCAGGTACGGAGACAAAAACAGGGCAATATAAAAAACGGCATTTCTCAAAATCATCTTTTCATTTGAGCTGCCGGGAAAAATGGGTTGGAATCGGATAAAGATTCTTTGCTTTATTTCCCGAAAGCTTGAATATTTGTCTTTCTGGCAGGTCTTCTGACTTATCCCGGTTTTAAAAAGCCTTCCCATTCCTCAGAGACTGGAACAGTGGCAGGTATTTTTTAAAACCATCATCACAAAATCAGTGATGGGGCTTCACAGCAGCGGGTACTGTAGCGGATTCAAACCGCTTTCCCTTTTCATTATAACGGTCTCATACCGTTATAACACCATTCAGAGGCAAATGTAACTAAATTTACAGAAAAGTCAATTGTCAGTTATGAACAAATGTTAATAAACCTGCTCATTAAAGTGAACTGCTTACATGCCTGTATATATCTCAGAATACTGGAATCATACGGGCAAAGCATTATTTGTTTCCATGATTCTGAAAAAGTTAAGATCCGGCAGCCGGAAAATTTAATGTTGTATATTATGATTTTCAGCTTATTGTACCGCAGGATTGTCGGATAATAAGTTCCGGGGATATGTTAACCTGTCTTTTATATTTACTTTTTCCGGCATTTTTGACCTCCGTCCACATCATATTGGCAACTTTCAGTGCCATTCCCGCCATGGGTTTTCTCAGACAGGTAACCGGGGTATAGAGTAGATCAAAACCGATGCCTTCTTCCATACTGATCAATGCAATATCTTGTGGGATCCTGATCTTTTTTCTACGGAAGGTAGATAAAATGCTATATACCATGTCAGAATTCGGAACAATCATTATTTCGCTGGAATATGGTGGCCGTAGTAATTTTTCAATTTGGGAGAAATCAATCTCGTTCCCTGAAGAAACTTCAAGTTCAATAATCAGTGGAAGATTCATTCCTTCTCTGTTCCTGAAGGCATTCTTAAGATTATCAATAATTTCTACTTCCCGTGATGACGGAAATCGGGAGGCAGGGATAATTACATTTCTGTATCCGATCTTTGCAATGTGGTTTAAAACTCTTTGTGCTCCATCGGCCATATCTGAGCATACTGTGTTCAGACGCATCTGACTGACTGATTTTTCGAGAAGTACAAAAGGGAAGCTTGCCGATCTCAGAGAGCGGACAGTATAATCATCAGCTGCTTCTCCGACAAGAATCAGCCCGGTTAAAAACTTTTTGTATGCTGCAACTACTCGTGCAGCCCTGGTTTCATCAGGATCTTTAGTTATAACCGTAAATAAGAAACCTATGCTTTCGAAAGCTTTTTGGAGATATGGAGAAATTTCATAAATAAAGGGATCCCGTGTAGCAGGTATTACCATTCCGATAATACCAGGCCTTTCCTCAACGGGAGAACTTTCCGACTTTTCCATCACCAGATCGAAGTATCCCATCTGCCGTGCTAGCGCAAGAACTCTTTCCTGGGTGTCTTTTCTTATACCGTGCTGGTCTGCTTTGTTGTTCAAAACCAACGATACCAACGTGCCGGATACGCCTAACCTTTCGGCTATTTCCTTATTTTTTACTTTTTTCCCCACTAGTGTCCAATTAAATTTTCACAATTAATACTTAAAGGCAAATTCAAGTTGA
>CAZTJT010000052.1:0-20997 GCA_964613785.1 uncultured Rikenellaceae bacterium | reverse complement strand
ATCTCGGCGAGTCGTCACTCTCGCCTGGTCGCTACTTCATATTTTCAAAGAACAAACAACAGTGAATTTCCAACATTTTCCTGTCAGACAAACTCTACTAGTTTTGGGACGACAAAGATAATGTATCAAAATTTTCCTGCAAAGAAATTATGTAAATTTTTCCCGGGGAATGGAAATAAACTGTATAAAACCTATTGCTATCAACTGAAAAAGAGTATTTTCGCAAATATTTATTCTGTATGTCAAACATTGTTATTATCCCTACCTACAAGGAAAAGGAGAATATTGAAGCACTTATTAGAAGCATATCTTTACTTCCCGTTCCATTCGATATATTGGTAATTGATGATAACTCGCCCGATGGTACCGCACAGATTGTAAGGAACCTGCAACCCTCATTCCCAAATGTTTATCTGATTGAACGACCATCTAAACTGGGTTTGGGGACTGCTTATACTACCGGATTTAAATGGGCACTTGAGAAAGGGTATAAATACATTTACGAGATGGATGCCGACTTTTCCCATGATCCCGGAGACCTTGTAAGGCTTTACAGGGCATGCAACGACGAGGGAGCCGATGTGGCAATAGGATCAAGATATATAAGCGGCGTAAACGTTGTTAACTGGCCCCTTACAAGAGTCCTGATGTCATACTTCGCCTCTATCTATGTGAGATGGGTAACAGGTATGAAAATAAAGGATACCACGGCAGGTTTCATTTGCTATAAAAAAGAGGTTATAGAAAACATTAAACCGCAGCATATTAAATCTGTAGGATACGGATTTCAGATTGAAATGAAATTCATTGCCTATAAACTTGGATATAAAATAGTTGAAGTGCCTATAATATTCACCGACAGAAAACTGGGGTCATCAAAAATGTCGGGGGGCATATTCAATGAAGCACTTTGGGGAGTGCTAAGAATGAAACTAAGAAGCTTTTTTATAAAATATAAAAGAAATTCCTCAATCATATCCACATAGATACATATCTATTCTCCCGATTTATCATGAGCAGCATTTTTATCAGGAAAGCTACGGTTATAAATGAAGGCCGCATCTTTACAGGAGATGTTCAAATTGTTGATGAGATAATCTTATCCGTCTCTGAAAACGGCAGGATTGATCCGCGGAAAGACAGCGAAATAATTGATGCTGAAGGGCTTATTCTTATACCTGGAGTAATAGACGACCAGGTTCACTTCAGAGAACCTGGGCTGACTCACAAGGGAGATATTTTTACCGAATCCAGGGCAGCTGCAGCCGGAGGAATAACTTCTTTCATGGACATGCCCAACACCCTTCCTCAGACAGTAACCATTGACCTTCTTAAAGAAAAGGCCAGAATTGCTGCCGAAAAATCGTTCATAAACTACTCTTTCTATCTGGGTGCAACTAATACCAACCTTGATGAAATAAGGAAACTGGATCCTTCATTAGTTTGTGGAATAAAACTGTTTATGGGTTCTTCAACCGGAAATATGTTGGTTGATAACAAACAAACCTTAATGAACATTTTTGCCGAAGCCACCATTCCTGTTGCATGCCATTGTGAATCAGAACCTCTGATCAGGAAGAACATGGAGGAGGCGAGAAATGAATACGGTGATAATATTCCCATCAGTTTGCATCCTTCGATAAGAAGCCGCGAAGCCTGTCTTCTGTCATCCTCACATGCAGTTAACCTTGCCTGCGAATACGGAACCCGGCTTCATATTCTTCATCTTTCTACCATGGATGAATTAAGTCTTTTCAGAAATGATCTTCCATTAAGTGAAAAAAGAATTACAGCAGAAGTCTGTGTTCATCATCTCTGGTTTGACGATACCTGGTACGATCTGCTAGGCAATAAGATAAAATGGAATCCAGCCATTAAGACCCGGTCTGATAGGGAATCGCTTATCGATGGAGTAACCAATGACATTATCGATATTATCGCAACTGATCATGCTCCCCATACCATTGAAGAAAAGCAGAAAAGCTATTTCAATGCCCCTTCGGGAGGACCTCTTGTCCAGCATTCACTTGTGGCAATGCTCGAATTGTGGCACTTGGGGAGAATATCAATTGAAAAAATAGTTGAAAAAATGTGTCATAATCCTGCCATTCTTTTCAATATAAAGGGAAGAGGATTCATCAGGGAAGGATATAAAGCCGATCTCTGCCTTGTTGACCCGGATTCCCCATGGTCGGTATCGAATGAAAACATTCTCTACAAATGCGGATGGTCGCCATTTGAAGGAGCAAGGTTCAGATCAAAGATCTTAAAAACTATTGTTAATGGCACTTTAGTATATAATAATGGAATATTTAATGAAAACTTCAGGGGTCAGAGCCTTCAGTTTGAACGTTAATGACAATTTCAGACACTGAGGCAACATTAAAAGTTTCTTGTCTGACTTCGTGAATAACTTTATGACAATAAGAACGTAAAGGAGGAAAGTCTCTCATAAGAGGCCTTTTAAACAACTAATAAGAAAATGGAGATAGATGATGATCAGTGTTGCGTGATTTTCCTAACAACAAAACGTACAGAACTCCTGGTACGCTGCTCCAGAAGAATCTCTCGGTTATTTGTTATTTTATTAACAGCTTCCCCTGTATAATGCCTGATTGTCAGCATTTCAACGTTTTCATTGTAGATGATGTTGAATTCTGGTTTCAGGTCTTCCAAAAGTGAATCAACCTTTGTTCTGTCGTCATCAATGCACACGCTGATACTGACTGCACTGGCTTCTACCAGATTGACCTTTATGCCATGTTTAACGAACAGGTAAAAGATTCGGCTTAGGTTATCTCCCAGAACGAATGAAAAATCCTTGGGCATTATCGAAATCATTATCTGGTTCTCCTTCTTTATGAAAACCGGCAAACCATGTCTGAGGCTGATTTCAGATTTTATTATTGTTCCACTCCCTTCAGGACAGATAAATGACTTCACCAGCAATGGAATATCCTTGTTTTGCAGGGGTTTGATTGTTTTCGGATGGATCACTTTTGCTCCTGAGAATGTCATCTCCACCGCTTCCCTGTATGAGATCTCATCCATTTTTACTGCGTCGGGAAGCCATTTGGGATCGGCATTCAGCAGGCCCGGGACGTCTTTCCAGACGACAACGATTTCTGCATCAAGCATATTTGCTAAAAGTGCAGCCGTATAGTCAGAGCCTTCCCTTCCAAGTGTTGTGCTCTGTCCTGAGATGGTGCCTCCGATAAATCCCTGAGTTACATAAATATCGCTATCCCTAAAGTTAAAAATCCCTCTGATTCTTGAAGAACTTTCGTTCCAGAGGACATTGGCATCACGGAACCTGTCATCAGTTATCAGATTACCTCTTATATCAATCCAATGGTTCCTCAATCCCTTCCGTTCGAGATAAGAAGCAATGATTATTGTCGACCAGATTTCACCACAGGATACAATCTGATCATATTCAAAGTCATAGTCTTTCGAGGGAGATGATCGGAGGTATTCCCGGAGTTCTGAAAAAGAATTATCAATTCTGTTCCTGACCTGATCATGATGGGAAAACAAATCCTCTATAACGGATCTATGATAACTGTGCAGATCATCAAGATGATCTCTGTAAGTTCTGTCACCAGAAAACCACAACCTGTGGACCTTTTCAAGCGCATTTGTTGTCTTCCCGAAAGCCGATACCACAACTACCAGTTTCTCCTTCTCGCCTGAAACAATTCTCGTCAGATTTTTGATCCCGGATGCATCCCTTACAGAGGCACCTCCGAATTTAAATACCTTCATAAATAATTATGATAAATTTCCTATAAATGTACATTTTTTACCCAATGGATAAAGCATTCATTAAAAAGGACCGACTAGATATTAAGATTAAAGAGATATCAATGAAATAGATGTTAAATTTGCAGCCACATCCGATTGAATGAAAGAAAGCGAAATAATAAAAATCTTCTCGGACCATCCGGTTTTATTATCGTTAATTAAAGCAGTTGAGGACAGCGGCTTACACCGGATTACTGCCGAAGGTTTATACGGTTCATCAAAGGCAATTGCTGTAGCTGAGGCTTTCCTCAGTACGATGTCGATTTATCTGGTAATTATTCCCGAAAAAGAGGATGCTGCCTATTTTTACAATGATCTTGTTGCACTGCTGGGAGATGAATCAGTATTCTTCTTCCCCTCAACATACAAAAGGTCAGTTCAGTATGAACAGACTGAACCGGCAAATATAGTCCTGCGAACGGAAGTGCTTAATTTCCTTGCCTCAGGAAAACGAAAGGGAATTATCGTCACCTATCCCGAATCGCTGATGGAAAAGGTGATAAGCCGCAGGAACCTTAAAAAGAATACTTTTAACATCGCAAAGGGTGATAAGCTTTCGCTCGAATTCCTTGAAGAAATACTGCATGAATATAATTTTGAACGGGTTGACTTCGTTTCCGAACCCGGTCAGTATTCCATAAGGGGAAGCATTGCGGATATCTTTTCCTATTCAGAGGATCTGCCTTACCGGATTGATTTCTTCGGCGATGAGGTTGATTCAATAAGGACCTTCAATACAGACGACCAGCTTTCTGTAAATGTCCAGAAACAAATATCAGTTATACCAAATATCCAGGATATATCAATTGAACAGGTAACAGATTCTTTTACTGATTTTATACCTCCGTCAACTCTGGTTTGGATTGAAGAGGGTCAGTATATAAGGGAAAAAGTAAACAATATCTTTGATCAGGTCATCCATCGGGAAGAATCCGGGCAGGTTGTGGGCAAGAAAGACATCATCATGTCGGGAAACCGTCTACTGGACGAGTTAAAGGAATTCAGAATAATTGAGATTGGCAGGAACACAATTTTTGAAGATAGTAAGGCAATCGTTTTTCGTACAGAATCCCAGCCGGCATTCAACAAGAACTTTGAATTGCTTGCAGATAAACTTGCAGCAAATAAAATTGAAGGCTACCAGACATATATAATCTCGGAGAATCAGTCGCAGATTGACAGACTTAGAGATATTTTTGCGGAAATAAGTCCCGGGGCCGCTTTTAATGCATTGCTTCTAAACCTTCATTCAGGATTCACCGATCATGACCTTGGAATTTCTGTGTTTACCGATCACCAGATTTTTGACAGATATCATAAATTCAGGATAAGAGGATTTTTCACCAGGAAAGAGAGCATATCCATTAAAGAACTGACCGGGTTAAATCCAGGAGATTATGTAGTCCATATCGATCATGGAATAGGAAAATTCGGTGGCCTTGAAAAGATTGAGGTGAACGGGCGCCTTCAGGAGGCCATAAAGCTGGTTTACAGGGACAATGATATCCTTTATGTTGGAATACATTCACTACACAGGATTTCAAAATACAAAGGCAGGGATAATTCCGAGCCCAAAATATATAAGCTGGGATCGGGCGCATGGCAGAAGCTAAAGCAATCGACAAAGAAAAGGGTAAAGGACATTGCCAGGGATCTTATTCAGCTTTATGCAAAAAGGATGTTGACACAGGGATTTTCTTTTTCTCCAGACACCTATCTACAGAATGAGCTTGAAGCTTCGTTTATTTACGAGGACACTCCTGATCAGCTGAGTGCCACAGAGGCAGTCAAAAAGGATATGGAAGCGGATCATCCGATGGACAGACTTGTTTGCGGGGATGTTGGATTCGGCAAAACCGAAATTGCGGTAAGGGCAGCATTCAAGAGTGCAGCAGACAGCAAGCAAACAGCCATTCTGGTACCTACTACCATTCTTGCACTTCAGCATTACAAGACCTTCTCCTCACGCCTTAAGGGATTCCCCTGCAATGTTGACTATATAAGCCGGCACCGAAAACCAGCCGACCAGAAAAAGATCATTTCGCAGCTATCAGAAGGGAAAATTGATATTATAATAGGCACTCATAAACTCATTGGCAAAGATATTAAGTTCAAAAATCTTGGTTTGCTGATCATAGACGAGGAGCAGCGCTTTGGGGTGGCTGTAAAGGAAAAACTGAAAAAGATGAAGGCAAATGTTGACACTCTTACCCTCACAGCAACTCCAATTCCACGTACACTGCAGTTCTCACTTATGGGAGCCCGAGACCTTTCTGTTATAAACACCCCTCCTCCCAACAGGATGCCGATAGTTACCGAACTCCATGGTTTCAACGAGGAAATTATCAAAGAAGGAATAGAATACGAGGTGTCGCGCAACGGCCAGGTATTTTTTATCCATAACAGGGTTGAGAACATAAAAGAGATCCAGCAGAAAATAAGCCGTATATGTCCGAATGTAAAGACCGCGGTAGTCCATGGGAAGATGGAAGGCAGAGATATTGAAAATGTAATGTTCGATTTCATCCAGGGCGATTACGATGTGCTTGTTGCCACAACCATCATTGAATCGGGACTTGACATCCCAAATGCAAATACGATTTTCATAAATGAAGCGCAAAATTTCGGATTATCAGAGCTTCACCAGTTGAGAGGAAGGGTGGGACGTTCCAACAAAAAGGCTTTTTGTTACCTTCTTGCGCCTCCTGTAAGTTCGCTTACTCATGAGGCCAGGAGACGTCTCAGGGCTATTGAAGAATCTTCTGAACTGGGAAGCGGTTTTAATATTGCCTTGCAGGATCTGGATATCAGGGGATCAGGAAATCTCCTTGGCGGTGAACAAAGCGGTTTTATTGCTGACATTGGCTTCGAGACTTATCAAAGAATATTGAATGAAGCAATGGAAGAATTGAAAGAGAGTGATTTATATGATGTGACAGAACAGGGAAAGACCGCCGAAAAACAGAAAGAAAATGAGGTATCCAGGTCGTTCGTTAGAGATTTCCAGATTGACACAGATCTGGAAATAATGTTCCCTGATGAGTATATTTCAAATATCTCCGAAAGAATAAGGCTATACAAGGAGCTAAATGAGATCATCACGGAAGATGAGCTCCATCAGTTTGAGAACAGACTCAAGGATAGATTCGGGGCATTACCCCAACCTGCTTCTGCACTTCTTGATATTGTTCGTACAAAATGGCTGGCTACAAGACTGGGTATTGAAAAAATATTTCTTAAGAACGATCTGATGATTGCCAATTTCATATCCGATCCAAATTCAGACTTTTATCGCTCCCAGCTTTTTGTGTCAATTATGAACTATATTAACAGGAATCACAAGAGAATGACGGTAAAACAAAGGGAATCAAAACTGAGTCTGACAATTACCGGAGTAAAAAGCGTGCAGGATTCAATCAGAATATTGCAGGATATTTTAAAGGAAATTTAATTTTTCTCGTTTGATCTCCTTTAGTAACTTTGTACCAGAACTATTCAGCTAATCTAATTCAAAAATATTCTTAATATGCTTTGCTACTACGTGTTAATTAGCGATGACCTTAAAGTAATAATGAATCTAACGACGGGACACACAAAGTAAAAGAACAATAAGAATTAAAATGAATCTTGTATTTGACATAGGCAATACCTCAACAAAAATTGCTTTATTCGACGGGGAAGAAAAACTGACCTCTATAAGGACAAAAATATTCAGCTACGAAAAGCTTAATGAAATATTCTGCCCATATCTGGAGAAGGTTGACAGAGCTATATTATCAACAGTCAGGGAGACTCCCCAATTTGTCATTGATCTCGCCACACATGGTATCCCATTTGTTCATGTGGTGTCGCATAAGACAAAACTCCCTTTCAAAAATGAGTATCAGACTCCCGAGACTCTTGGTTCCGACAGGATTGCTGCAGTTGCAGGAGCTTATCACCTTTTTTCCGGCAGGAATATTCTGGTTATTGATGCAGGTAGCGCCGTCACATATGATTATCTTTCAGGGAAATCGTACAGGGGAGGAAATATTTCTCCAGGATTGAGTATGAGGTTCAAGGCATTACACAGGTTTACCGGGAAGTTGCCATTATGTTCAACCCTCATCAAATACTCCTCGCCAGGCAAAAGTACTATTGATGCAATTACCGCCGGAGTTACAGACGGACTTATTTTTGAAATAAACGAATATATCCGGATCTTTCAGGAAAAGTATTCTGATTCAATGGTCGTTCTGACCGGTGGTGACAGCGGATATTTGAAAGACAGAATCCGTTACAAAGCAAATTATCAGCCCGATCTGGTACTTTCAGGATTAAATTACATTCTTGAATACAATGCGAAGAAAGCTTAATGCCATTGTAGCTCTCGTTGTTATAGCATCAGGAGTTATTTCGTGCGAGAAAAAGATCGGAACCATAGAAAAAATAGATATATTGACCCTGCCGTCTCTTACTGTAAAAGACTTTAAGACAATTTATACCGACTCGGGGAAGATACAGATGATCCTTTCAGCACCATTGATGGAAAGCTATGACAAGTCCGATCCTAAGTATTCAGAATTTACCTCCGGAATAAATGTTTATTTCCATGACGGACACCCTGAACCAATCGCATCTGTTACCGCAAAATATGCAAAATATACTGAGACTAAGAACCTATGGGAGCTTAAGGATAGTGTTGTGGCAATAAACGAAGCAGGTGAAAAATTGGAAACCGAACAATTGTTCTGGGATCAGAAGAAGGCTTTGATTTATACCGACAGGTTTGTCAAGATCACAACCGAAGACCAGATTGTTCAGGGATACGGACTTGAATCTGATCCAAGGCTCACCAAGAGAAAAATAAAGAACTTAAGTGCCACTATATATATAAAGGAAGAATAACACTTACAGGTAATTGTTGACCGGTCATTTTATGAATGCAATCTTTGTCATACTTGTTGCAATAATCTTTTCAGCTTTCTTCTCAGGGATGGAAATCGCATTTGTCTCTGCTAACAGGCTGAGAATTGAGCTCGACAGAAAACAAGGAGCATTCGGCTCACGTTTCATCAAGCTCTTCCTTGATAATCCCGGCCAGTATATTGCAACCATGCTTATAGGAAATAACATCGCACTTGTAGTTTACGGGCTTTTTTTCTCACGCCTGCTCACACCTGTTCTGATGCCTATGATTAAATCAGAAATTGCGGTTCTGGTAATCAATACAGTCATTTCAACTGCCGTGATTTTGCTGATAGCCGAATTCCTCCCAAAAACAGCCTTTGTCATTACTCCGAACTTTTTTTTAAAAATACTAAGTATCCCAACATTGATATTCTATTTTCTTTTTTATCCTGTCAGCAAGATGACCCTTGCTGTATCTAATTGGTTTATAAGATTCTTATTCGGAATTAAGAATAATGATAAAGAACAGGAGAACCTGATTTTCAGCAAGATTGATATTGACCATTTTGTCAGTCAGGGCAAACAAATCAATCCCGAACTGGAGCCTCTGAATCATAACATTAAAATTTTCCAGAAAGCCCTTGATTTCTCAAATGTAAAGCTCAGAGAATGTATGGTACCAAGGACAGAGATAGTTGCCATTGAAACAAAAAGCTCTCTCAGCGAGCTGAAGGAGAAATTTATTGAGACCGGTCATTCGAGGATCCTGGTTTATTCAAACACAATCGACAATATAATAGGTTATTTTGAACTGAAGGATATTTTCAAAGATCCTCCCGACATAGCTTCATGCGTTAGAAAGGTGGCTATTGTACCCGAAACAATGACTGCAAACAAGCTTCTGAAACTTTTTTTTGCAGAAAAGAAAAATGTTGCCCTTGTGGTTGATGAGTTTGGAGGCACATCGGGAATGGTTACAATAGAGGATGTACTCGAGGAGATTGTCGGAGACATTGAGGATGAACACGATTATTATGAACTTATCGAGAAGAAAATCGGCAATAATGAATATATTTTTTCAGGAAGACTTGAGATTGACTACCTCAATGAATCATACAACCTCGGTTTGCCTGAAAAAGACGATTATGAAACCCTGGCCGGGATGATTCTCTATTACCACGGGAGCATCCCGGGAAACAATGACATAGTCAGGATCAAAAATATTATCTGTAAGATAATTAAGGGAACACCCACTAGAATTGAACTTGTCAATTTGAAGATTGAATAAAGGGTCAACATAAGAATATTTAAATTCAACGTATTACCTCGAACCTGGATATTGCACTCCTTACCTGACCATCTGCATCAACTGCCCTTAATAATACAATGAATTTCCCTGGCGTATCGGAAGTGGTAAATGAAATCCTTTCATTACTAGCTGCATCTATTTTCAGAAGAGGATCCCAATAAATTGTATTTCGGGTGTCAGGTTCATTAGCCGATAACAATGATACTTTGTAATCTTTCCTCGGTGCAAAAAATTTGTAGTTTATGAAAATGCCTGAAGAAGGTAAATCAATTCCTGCAAAATTACCCTTCCTGGAAATGAAGTTAATAATCCCTCCATATGTCTGATCGCCTTTTACATATAATTCTCTTACTAATTCAATTCTTGAAATTTCGGCAGGAGAAATGGCAAGAATTTTTGAAATATCGTCAACAACCACCATATCAATCATTACCAGAGGTTTAAAATCAGTCGATTCGTTCTGCCCGCCTATTATCTTAAAATATTTTTCTCCCCGATGCTTTCTTACTTTGACTGATGTCGGAAGTTCATTAAAGTATTCCTCCACAGTGGGAAGTTGAATGAAGTCATCAATCTGAATTGTTTCTGAAGGTCGGCCATAAAACATGTTTTCAGAATCATTTTCGTCAGGGTGAATAAGTTTTACCTCTTTTCTGAAATGATTCTCCAACTGAAAATTTAACGCTATTTTATAGGCACATTCTCGCTCCTTGAAAGTTAATGTGAATAAAGGAGATGGTAATTCAACAGGAAGAACACAAAAATCATTATCGACCAGAACTTCCAGATCACTTTGAGAGGAAGATTCTGTGGAGATGAACAAGTCACGTGTCCCTTCATAATCCGGGAGATAAATGAAAAATCTTCCCGAAGAATCCGATTGTGACGGGATGAAATCTTTTCCCCTTCCTATAATTGACAAATTGACCGGCCTTCCGGGTATGGTTCCCCCATTTTTATTGTCAATGATTTTCCCGGTAACGGATAAACCACGCGTCTCAGCAGGAAAGTAACCGGTATTTACTGATAAATGATTCCGGGGAATTTCAGAACTTATTTCATTTAGAGAATATTCAGGAACCACAGAAAGACATATTCCTCGCCATTCCGACAAATCATTTATCCCTGAAAAATCTATAGATAAACTGACTGTATCTCGCCTTGCATATATATTCTTATTCATTAGAAGTCTAATGCCGTTATCTTTCCAGTAAGAAGATGATTCATTTAAAGAAGGCTTCTCATTTAGATTATTATTTTTTCCAGCCTGAACTTCAGTACGGGAAGGATTAATAATGCTAATCCTTATACAGGAATAACAGTCTGGGCCAAAATTGCGCATCACCTTTGTATATGAACGCAAATAGTAATACCCTGTCAGCAATGCTTCAGGTATAGTCAGATATCCGTAACTCGATTTTTTTTCAATAATGAACTTATTCCCTGCAATTTTTTCACCACCTGGGGTAATCAGTTCGCAGTACAATACACGGCTTGTTCCTGTTGATATTTCTTTATCCTCAGCAAGTAGGAATGCTGAAAAAAGTATCTCTTCACCCGTTACGTAAAGAGTACGGTCAGAGAACATTATAACCCTCTCTGCAGTATCTGGAAATGAAAATTTCTGTCCGAAAGATTCATCAGGGTAAAAAAGAGTAAAAGTAATCAGAATCAACATGGATACTAAGATCCTGAATAAATCACTATGGCCAGAAATCAGGTTTGACATTTGTTCCTCCTATTGAAAGGCAATCTACACACTCATCGTTTAAAAATACCATGAACCAGTTTTTTTCATCGCCCATTAAATATACCGGATATTCATGAGGATAAACTTCTTTGAAACCATATCTGGGAACGACCGGATTGCAATAGCCCCCAAAATCAATTTCAAAATTATCGATATGGTCTATGAATATCCTTTTTGATTTAACGCAGGAAGCACCAAAATATCCCAGTACTTTCTGGTTGGGATCAGTTTTGTTATAAAGATTACCAACTATAGAAAGAGGCTGTTTTTCAAATAATCCTCCCTGCCCATAACTGTTTGACCTCATCTGTTCCCAGTACTGGTATGCTGCTTCGCTCATTGCATACTGGTAAACCAGCATACTATATCCATATATTAATTTATTGCTGTGATTATCAACGCTATTTAATGGAAATCCAATATACTTGTTCTCAACCAGGTTTGAAGTGGTAAGTACATAGAATTCATCTGCCATTTTCGTTGACCAGCAGACTTTTCTTGAATAATCGGGTGGAAAGACATGATGTACTCTTCCGTCATAATACCATTGAATAGGGTAGTCAACATGGTACTCCCATGTTTCAAATATTTCCCACCTGAAATACCTGCTAGGCGTGTCTCCTCCATCAAAATCCAGATAAAATTGTATAACTTTTGTATTCCTGGTCGGCAAGTTATCTTTAATATCCTTTCGCATGAAGTAAATGGTATCGATCTCAGGACATTCATTCATCTGATCAAAATCGGATGTAATATTGTTTCCGTCAGGGGTTAGTATATCAACCCTGAATGAGTTGCCCGGGATCAGATAACTACAATCAATATCAGTTTCGTAAACACCATTTTCAGATTCGCTCATGATGAATTCATGACCCGCTGAATCAAATATTCTTACATAACATCCTGAAACAGGGATAAACTCAGGAACAGTTACAGGTGAAGCCCTCGAAATGGTAACAGTCTGATGTGAACTTATATCAGTTACCTGACCGGAAACCACATACTTGGTAATGTCTTTACTCTCAATATCCGGTTCATAGGGAACTATGCAGGAATTTAAAAAAAGTTCGAGAAACCAGACTGATATTAAAATTTTATTGAGATGCATAGTTACCAAGTTTGAAAAGCCATGTTATGGTAAAAATCGGAACCCCAATAACCGAATATTTATAGCTGCTGATTTTTCCATTTTCGGTTTTATAAAAGACAGAAAAGGGATTTTTTCTTCCGGTGGCATTATATAAATTCAGAATTAAAGAGCTGTGCAGCAATTTGTTTTTTTTCAGATTACCTTCGATTGTAATTGAAACATCAGCCCGAAAATAATCGGGAATACGATAGGCATTTCTTTTTGAATAATCTAAAAACGGCATACCGTTCATATAATAGGTGGATTCCGGATAAGTCACCGGTTTACCTGTCTGATATGTAAAAACTGAAGAGGCAATGAATCTTCTTGTCAGATAATAATTCAACACCATGTTCACTGAATGTGGGATATCATAATTGGCAGGATAAATTTCTCCATTATTAATCCGGTTCCAGGGATGATCAGAATTTACTCTGATCAGTGACCTTGATAATGCATATGAAAGCCATCCTTCAAGTCGACGATTACTCCTTTTAATATAAAACTCAAGCCCATATGCTTTCTGATCTCCCTGCAGTACTGAAGTTTCAACATTAGGATTTGCAAGAAAATCAGCACCATCCCTGAATTCAGGATACTTATAAGTTCTTTTAAAATATACTTCGATTGAGGCTTCCAGTCCATTTTGCGGAAAACTGCGGAAAACGCCAAGTGAAATCTGGTTGCTGCTGGATGGTAAAATATGGTAATCAGCTAATTTCCATTGTGTATTGGGAGCGATGGTATTTGTTGTATTCAGCATAAATAAATTCTGATGCATCCTGTTAAATGCAAACTTCACAGAACCATTTCTATCAGTTTCAATGTTTAAGGCAATTCTTAAATCCGGTTCATGATACCAATGCACAGGTATATTTCTTCTGACCAGAATTGTATCGCTTATATTTTTTATATCCATAGGGCCCAAGGTATTATATCTGAATATGGAAGCAGGTCCTGTCGGAGTATATAAAGTATATCTAAGTCCTGCGTTGACGTTCAGCCACGGTTTAAAGTCGTACGAATCGGAGATAAACAATGAGTTTTCAATTCCACTTTCATTGCCAAGCGAAAACTTACTCAGCAATGAGTTTTCTCCATAAGGAGATACCGTTCCACGGTCAAGTCGGTAAAGAATGCTGTTCCCGCCATACTCAATGGAATTCTTTTCATTTATTATCTGCTTGAAGCTGAGCTGAATTTCGTAATGATTCAATTTATATGAATGTGAATAAGCAGCTGATTTTTCAAGCCTGTCAATGGTTGAAAAAGAATAACCTGATCCAATAATCGCAAAATCGCCACGAAGAGAAGTTGAAAAGGTATGATTTAAGATCAAAGAAACACCTGTATTCGAATAACTATATTCACTAATATCTGACAAATTAAAGTTATCACTGCTATGATAAGAAAATAATGAAAGCCTTGTTTTCCTAAAATCCCAGTTTATACCTCCCGAAATATCCCTGAAACCCGCATTGCTTGAGTTAATAATAGTGTCCTTCAGACGCGAGAGTATCCAATCCGAATATGTAGAACGGGCACTTAATATAAATGATCCGGTATCCTGTTTTAATGGGCCTTCCAGAACAATATTCCCTGAAACCGGACTTATTCCGCCACGGGCCGAGATATTTTTCCTGTTCCCCTGCCGGGATCTTATATCAAATACAGATGCAAGTCTGCCTCCGTACTGAGCCGGTATATGACCTTTGTAAATTGAAAAATCTTTAATCATATCGCTGTTAAAAGCGCTGAAGAATCCGAACAGATGAGAGGTGTTGTATACCGGAATTCTGTTAATATAAAAAGCATTCTGATCTGATCCACTTCCTCTGACATTCAAACCAGCACTTCCTTCTCCTGTACTTATTATTCCAGGTAATGTTACAGAAACCTTAATTAGATCGCGATCTCCCATCATAGAGGGCACTTTTTTTATTGTCATTATTGAAATCTGATCTAGACCTGGTTCTTTCTGCCTCATACTTGCCTCATGTTCAACGCTTACTACAACCTCTTTCAGCTTTATTGCATCCTTGTTTAATCTGACCGTTAAGCTCCCTTTTGATAGAATCTCCATCAGCAGTTTTTTACTTTTATAGCCTACATAATCAATCTGAGCATTATACCTTCCTGCCGGAAGCGTAAGGGTAAAAAAACCATTCAGATCACTTGTTGTGCCTTTTTTTAATTCATTAATATATATGGGAACAAAAGTCAGAGGCTCTCCGGTTTCTGCATCAATTATCCGTCCTAACACAATACAGTTTGAGATGTCGACACTTGTTCCGGATTTTCCGACAGTTACACTTTCAGCCGTACCGGGTTTACGTCCGTTAATATAGCGCTGCTCACTATCAGTTGGCTGAAATTCCCTATTGGCAAAATCACTTCCTGTTTCAACATTCTGCTCATATGAAGGAAGCTCTGATAAAAGCTTTGCTCGGAGTAAAATGACAATATCATTATGCCATAATGATAATTCCAACCCTGAACCCTTAATAGCCTGCTTTATCGCAGAAAGAACATCAATAGAATCAGCATCAAGGTTAACACGGATCTCACTAATCCATTCTTTATCGTAATATATCCTAAGCCCCGACAATTGCGACACTTTAATGCAGAATTCTTCAAATCGGGTATCCCTGAAATGGCAGGAAATGACATTCTTTTCCTGAGCGTTCACTAACCATCCCGGCTGAA
The DNA here is from genome assembly GCA_964613785.1 of uncultured Rikenellaceae bacterium. Taxonomy (GTDB): domain Bacteria; phylum Bacteroidota; class Bacteroidia; order Bacteroidales; family VadinHA17; genus LD21. The sequence continues at coordinate 5,409 of CAZTJT010000052.1, read as the reverse complement.
AAAACAACAACAGAATTAATATCCTGGTCCTCAATTTGAGAGTATTGTATTACAATAATTAATTAACTGATACATTGACTTATCAGATGCTCGTTTCACGTTTATCCTTTCAGCTCTTAAGTATTTGATTACATCTGTTCGTCGTTCATTAAATAGTGCACTGAAACTCCGGTTATTCGAAAAGCTTAAGATCCGGTTATTTGATAAGAGGAACATCTGTTTAAGGGGTTCTGAAAAAACATGTTTCGAGGTCCCAACAAAGATATCAAGGCTTAGTTTCTTTCCCCATGAATACAATATACGGTTATTACCTGATCCAATCACCTGATAAATATGTTTTATTGAATCAGTAAATGCTAAAATTTCAAATAGCAATCCCCCGGCAGTAAAACTTTCAAGCCATGCTTCAGACAATACAATAAAATTAACGGCGTTGCCCCGGGTATTATATTTTAAAACGATCTGCTGGTTGTAAACATCATAATTCAGAAGAAGATTATTATATTTTACTCCCCTGATGGTGACAGATCCTTCTTCAAAATCTGTATCATGCAGAAACTGATTGCCCTCTGTTTTGAGAGGAGGGGAAAAAGTATAAAATCGTCCATTAAATAACAGAGGATCAGATCCGAAGATTTCATCTGAGAGTATTGCATTCTGCTGGGCGCACAAATGAAAGGCAAATAAAAGATATAAGCCTGATAATAAAATTCTTAACGTTAAAATCCCTGTTTTAAACATCTTAAATATAATATGGGCAGGTAAATCTTCCGGGATCTTCCTGAAAATGATGCTGAAAGAAAAACGAATGTTACAAATCTACAAAAATAGCCTTATGAGTTTACTTTGGCTCAATCATAAAAATTCTTAAAAAATGAGAGGCTGTCTTTTTACGGACAGCCTCCCACCCTAGGTTACAGAATAAATAGATCTGAAAATTAATCAAATCAGAATTTATCCCAGAATATTTTTGTTGAAATCAGATCTCCTCCGATAGCTGATGCTGCACTTGTATAATTTGCCTTATTAAGTGTCTGCTCATTTACCGGGTAAGGGAACCTTACCGGTATGTCATCATATCCTGTAACAAGAGAACCGACATTGAATATCGGATAGTCCATTCTTCTCCAGGTAGTATATCCTTCAAGACCCCGGGCATAAAGAGCTATCCATTCCTGTGTACCAATCTTCTGCTTCCAGGTACCTTCAGCAGTTGCATAAGCAACAGAGGGCTGGGCCAGGTAAGTTGCAGCATCGTCTTCCGTACCGCCCCAGAATTCAATTGAAGCTGTTATGGCATCATTGTACAAGTCTTCAACTGCTGCTCCGACACTGTAACCTCTTGCTGCAGCTTCAGCTTTATAGAAAAGGACTTCATCATAAGTCAGCAATATCCCAGGGAAATTAGGAGCTGAGATCGTAGATGGAATATGTGAATAAAGGCTGAAAGGACTCTCATATCCGTATGGTCCGCCTTTATAAACACCTTCATAAAGAGTGAAGTATAATGGTCTCCTTGGATCTGACAGAGTATTCATGATATCAACTATTGTATTTGCCGGAACAAAGTCATTTCGGCCGCTCTGAATCACATCCTCGTATATCGGATTGGTGTGGGTTGCTGTCATGAACGGGAAAAGCGCATTATCATCATTCGATTCGAATACACCTCCGCTGATTGCGGATTCGACAGTACTTTTTGAAAGAGCTGCATCTGCATCGGCAATTGTAATGCCAAGTTTAAGTTTTAAGGAATTTGCAAATTTCTTCCATAAAGTTACATCTCCTCCATAAACCAGGTCAGCTGAACCGAAACTCCCTTCTGAATCATCAAGATCCGACAAAGCTTTGTTAACTCTGTTAATAAGATCCTGATAAATGGTGGCAGCATCGTCATACTTAGGTGAGATATTTTCAATATCAAGTGCATCAGTATATGGGACATTGCCAAAAATATCAACCAGATTCTGGTAAGAATATACTACCAGCAAATCAATTATTGCCAGTTTATTTTTCTTTTCAATTTCCCCGACTGAACTGGTTGGAGTTGTATTTTCTACTAATATGGCAGCTTCCTGAAAGTCCCTGAGAAATCCATTATAATATGCAAGAAAAACATTATCAGGAATAGATCTGTTTGTCAGATCATAGTTAGCCTCGTCAATATAAGTACACTCTGTCCAATATTGAGCCATCAGCTTAAAAATATTGACATTAACATTTGTACTCATCAGCTGACGTGCCAGAAGACGCTGAGCATTACTGAATAAAGATTCACCTTCTACGATAGCGGGATTCTTGATGTCAGTATTGAATTCCTCAAATTTATCAGTACAGGCACTAAAAGAGGCAACCAGCACCAATAAAATTAAATATTTCTTTTTCATTATTTTCATTATTAGAATTGTAATTTAAGACTGAAACCAATATTGCGGGTGGTTGGCATAACACCACTCTGCCATCCCTGAATATTTCCTGAGCTCTGGCCTGCTTCCGGATCAGCATAAGGAAGATTTTTATGAATTATCCAAAGGTTAGATCCAACAAGGCTGACAGAAAGCCCCTGAATAAAGGAATCAGCCAGCAGGGTTCTTGGAAGATTATATGTGAGTGATGCTTCACGAAGTTTGACGTAAGATGCATCATATACAAAACCTGCATTAGGGTTTCTTGCATATCCGAACAAGCGGTAATTACCACCTTCTACACGATATGTATTCTTTGCACCGTCAGCTGTTACCCCGTCAAGAATTACACCTCCGCTCTGAGGATTCCCTCCGTTTGCTGCATTTGCACCAACGGGATCCCTAACAGGATTTCCAAGATCATTTATAAAATCAGTTTCAGGATAAAGTCCGGTTGCAAGTCCGTACCACATGTCGAGTGAGAAAATATCACCACCATGTTGAATATCAACAAGGAAACTTAAGTTCAGATTCTTGTATGTAATGCTGTTGAAAACACCGCCTGTCCAGTCCGGATTAATATTACCTATAATATTATCTGAAGTTGTGCTTACCTGATAATAACCATTTGACCGGATTACTCGTTTACCATTAAGGTATACATAGTCAGTTCCCTGGATAGTTCCGTATGGTTCCCCAACCCTTGCATTAATTGTTATACCTCCCTGAAGTGCTCCAAGCTGAAGGTTTGTAATACCTTCTTTAAGTTCAACCACCTCATTTATGTTCTTAGCCCAGTTCAAAGTAATATCCCATTGAAAATTTGAAGATTTGACTGGTGTGAGCATGAGTCTTGCCTCAATCCCCTTGTTCTGAATCTCCCCTGCATTTACATATTTGGATCTGTACCCTGTTGCGTAGGAAACAGAAACAGGAAGTATCTGATTTACAGTATTTGATTTATAAACTGCCAGATCAACTCCCACCCTGCTCTGGAACATGGTTAACTCAATACCTGCTTCAATGCTCTTTGTCCTTTCAGGTTTAAGATCTATATTATTTTTTGTTGCTCCGACAGTAACCATCGGCACCCCATTCAAAGGTGCAATTGGTGTATAAGTGTCAGTTACACTTGCCCAGGGGGCATCGTTACCCACTTCAGCGTAATTTAATCTGAGTTTCCCGAGCTGGAGCCAGTTTTGTTTAAGAATCTCTGAAAACAGGAAGCTTCCAGAAATAGAAGGATAGGTATAAGTCCAGTTACCCTTTGGCAGAGTTGAAGACTGGTCAATCCTGTATGTTGCATCAAGATATAACATATTATTATATCCCAACGAGATACTTCCAAAATAACCATTTAATCCAATCCTTCTGTAGGATTCAACAGGTATCTGTAGCGGATCAACACTGTTGCTCAGTGCATAAACATCGGGTACGCTTAATCCTCCGGCAGTACCTTCAAAGATCCTGTCATCTTTCGTCCTGCGGAAATTCGTCCCCAGGATACCATTGAAATTCAATTTGGAAGTAATGTCTTTTTTAAAGTTTGCAAGCAGATCATAGTTGGTTTCAAGGTATGTTCTGGCAAATCTTGAATAGCCTGAAGTAACATCAGGACGTTCGGGTCCCATTTCTCCTGCAACTGAACCTACTGCTTTTCTTTCTTCCTGAAGTTCGTTGTAGGTATCAACTGAGATACGGCCCATAATGTTAAGCCAGCTGGCAACTTTCCAATCAGTTTGCATATAGCCTATCAGGCGGTTTCTCTCATCAGTTTCAAAGTTCTTATAACGTACCCAATATGGGCTGTCCCAATACAAAGGATAAGGATCATCATAATATGTTCTGTTCCAGGTAATATTTTGTGATCTGCCAGTTTTTTCAAACAGATCTTTAAGAAGGAGCATATCAACGTTTGTCTGATACCACTGACGGAAGGAAGTCATGATATTGTCACTGTATCCTGTTGAGTTACGTCCTTTACCGGCAGTATTTGTATAATTTGCCGATGCAGAAACCTTAAGGTTTTTGAGCATATTGTAGGATCCATTGAAAGCTATGTTGTTCTTTTTCAGGTATCCGTTCGGCATTATGCTTTTCTGATCCAAGTTTGTGTATCCCAGTCTGAAAGCCGCCACATCGCTTCCACCCGTAATATCAATACTGTTTGTATATGTAACACCCTTGTTAAAGAATTTTATCGGTCCGTTAGGAGAATTTACCCAGGGGGTCTTCTTACCGTAGTTTGGTGATTCGGGAACAAATGCATCCCACTGATAAACCATCAGGTTCGGATCAAATTTTTCTCCCATTGATGCATCTTCATAGAAAGGAACAACAAGATCATCAATGCCGTCTCCGTCAACATCAAATTCCTCCAGGCCGGGATGATCACCCCCGCTGTAATAGGGCCCGTAACCGGCACCATAGTTTGTCTGATATTTCGGGAAAGTGCTTTTATCAATTGTACTTACAGTTACGTTAGAATTTATGGTAACTCCCAAACCTTTACCTGCCCTGGCAGAACCTTTCTTTGTGGTTATCATAATAACTCCATTGGCAGCCCTTGAACCATACAACGCTGAAGCTGCAGCTCCCTTAAGAACATCAATCGATTCAATGTCATTTGCATTAAGGTCAGCGGCAGCATTACCATAATCATAACCTGACCTACCAAGTAACTGACCTCTATTATTAGTATTAGAGTTATCAATCGGAATACCATCCACGACGAAGAGAGCCTGATTGTTACCGGTAAGCGATTTGGAACCTCTTATGATAACATTTGTGGACCCCCCCATATTATTATTTGCCTTTATATTGATACCGGCAATTTTACCTGAAAGGGTATTGACAAAATTATCGGTTTTAACTGTATTAACAGCTTCATTACCTACCTGTTGGGTCGCATAACCCAGCGATTTCTTTTCCCTCGAAATTCCAAGTGCGGTAACAACAACCTCATCCAGTCCGACCAGAGAGGACTCAAGAACTCCATTAATAA
>CAZTJT010000051.1:0-21605 GCA_964613785.1 uncultured Rikenellaceae bacterium | reverse complement strand
CTGCATAAAACTCAATAAAATAAATGAATATTATTGTCATTTATGTATCATGGGCACATGGGTGCCTGAAAATTCGGGATGACAATCGAATCATAAAAAAATGGGGGAGAGAAGCAGGGGCGCGCCGAAAAAGATCTTCAATCATATTGACCAGTGTACCGGCGCGCCCCTGCTTCTCTCCCTGTCCCCCAACAGCAGCCCTGTCATCCCGAATCCCGGGTTTCCGGGATGAGGGATCTCCAAAAACTTATACTGACTCTGATTATGTAATTTCCTCAGTATTTTTATCCATACATTCATTAACAGGCACGCCCACCAGAATCAAACCTGCTTTTCTATCTTTTTCTTCAAGGAATTGTCTCAAAAGTTCTTTTCAATTATCAGGACTTGTCTCATAAACCTTCATGGCTCTGGCCTTGATAAAGTCGTGTATTTTCCCTTCAACATCCTTATTATTGTTGATCCGGTTCCGGCTGATATCAGCCAGCACCCGCAATAATTCATCTATGTCTTCCTGTGTATTGCCTATTCCCAGACTTACCCTTGCCAGTCCGGGGAATCTGATAACAGGGAAAAGAATGGCCATCAGATGCTGGAACCATTCCAGAAACGGACCCACACCAACCAGATGCTTGATCAGTATATGTGCACAATGGCAGCCATATCTGGTCCCTATACCCCTTCTCAGTGCAAGCTCTTTGGCTATTTTGTCGGCAAATATGCCTTTGAGGCTGAATACCATCACACCACCTTTACGATGGAACTGCGGCGACTGTGGATCAGTAAATCCGTAAAGCTGCAATCCCTTAATTTTTAACAGTCCCTGTATTGCATTTATTGTAAGGATCTTTTCCTCCTCCCTGATAAGATCAAGTCCGACCCTCTGCAGTAGTACCATTGCTTTTCCGAGAGCGGCAATCCCGGCAACATTTTCCTCTCCTGAAAGACATTTTTGTTCAAGCTCATCACTGCTGAAATTCAACAACCCTTTTCTGGCAACGAGCACTCCGGTTCCAAAAGGTGCATAGACCTTATGGCCTGAGAAAGCCAGAAAATCAATACCCCAGCGATCCATTTCAGTTTTTCGATGGGCTACCAGCTGTGCGGCGTCAACCAGCAGCTGTGCCCCGTATTTGTGCGCTAAACGGCTTATCCCTTCCAGATCATTGAATACACCAAGTACATTTGAAGCACCGCTGACTGCCACAAGCCTGATGCGTTTTTTCCCGTGTTGATTCAGGTGATTATATGAATTCAGTAAAGAGTCCAGTTCATTAAGATCTATTAAACCTTCCGGATTGATCTGCATCCTTAAAAGCGTGCTGCCTGATAACATCCTCCAGGGAAGGTCATTCGAGTTATGTTCAAGCATAGTGTTCAGCACAACTGATTCATCCTCTTTCACTTTATCCAGACTTTCAGCTACCAGGTTAATTGCTTCGGTTGTATTGGATAAAAATATCACTTCATAGTCATTTCTGCCGGCTCCGGTCAATTCAAGGCAAACAGATCTTACTTCTTTAATGATCTCTTTATGAATCCTTTCATCCTGTCTCCACACCTGGCATACAGCTTTCCAGACGGGAGCCAGTGACTGTGTGCTGGCTCCGTTGTCCAGATTAATATATTGTTTGATTCCTTCCATCGTTGGAACCATGGCATGGAGACCAATAAGGGTTTGCCTGAGTTTTTCAAGCAAATCCTTTCCTGAGTATTCATCAAATTCGTCATGATATAAAATATCAGACGACGAAAGTTCTATTGTTTTATCGACATCCGGCCTGCCTGTGTCCTTATGTTTTATAAGCTGAAGGGCACAGGCAAAAGCTATGATATTGATGATCGCCGGAGTCCCTGCCTCAAACTTTTCGGGAGCTTTGGCCCATACTACCCATTCTGGCGCAATCAACCTGGTAGTTCCTCCTCCGGCCTGAAACGGCATTCCTCCCGGCAAAGCCTTTCTTTCAACAACATGTACATCAACACCTAGAGGTAATCCTGTATCGCGGCTTGATAATAAATGATAACTGTCTTTTTTCAATCTGGATGAAAAAATCTTTGCCCTTTCCGGGCTGCAAAAAATCACCACATATTTATTTTTATCAAGCCCCAGATAATCCAGTATGATTTCCCTGGCCTTTTCAAAAAGATGCGTGGTTACCATTGAAAAATGGCCGCTACCCCGGTGGACATTTGAATAAGTCTCAAGTGCTGCAAAAACAGCATCCTCGAGACGATCAAAAAAGTCTAACCTGTTACTGACTGTTTCATCCGGATAAGTTTCAGGATTTTTTGACAGACCCATTTATTATGTTTTTATTTATACAGGATCCGGCTAAATTAATTGATTTTTGGTTAACACATTAATTTTTCAGATATTGAAATGCATGTCGCTCCAACGGGAGTCCCATAAAAACTCAGCTCCCGCTGTTCAACAGCTGCAGCAGTTCATCAAGCTTCGGGGAGAGTATGATCTCCGTCCTCCTGTTCCTGGCCCTGCCTTCAGCAGTATCGTTTGTTGCCTTGGGTAAGAACTCTCCCTTGCCTGAGGCGGTCACCCTTGTAGGTGCTATCCTGTGATCGATGGTCAATATCCTTACAATAGAGGTTGCGCGGGCCACGCTCAGATCCCAGTTGTCTTTGTAAACTGCCGTCTTTATCGGTACATTGTCAGTATGCCCTTCAACAAGAATATCTATGTCGGGATTCTTGTCGAGCACCCCGGCCAGCAGCTTGAGGGCTTCCTTACCCTTATCCTCAACAGCCGCACTACCCGATTTGAACAATAATTTGTCGGACATTGACACATATACTTTACCGTTCTTTATTTCAACCGACAGTTCATCCGAATTAAAACCCAGCAGGGCATTTCTCAGGGTGTTGTTCAGCCTTTTGTTTATCTCATCCTGGCGGTCAATGATTTTTCTCATCTCGTCGAGAGTCTTCTCTCTTTCCGAAAGCAGCTTTTCCTTTGCGTTCAGCTCATCTGACTTATCCCGGAGCGCCCTGTTAAGCTTGTCGGTCTGGGAAAGATTTTCATTGATCAGGTTTTCATACCTGGCCTGAAGTTCCTTGTTTCTGCCGATGAGAGAATTGTATTCTTCATTGAGTTCTTTGTGTTTGTCCGACAGTTGGTTCAGATCATTCTTCAATGTTGCATTTTCCTTTTCCTTTGTGTCAAGCATAAGGCATAGAGCGTCCCTTTCATTTACTACCGTTTTCAGGTTTTTGCTCCAGGTAATAGGCTTTTTTGCAGGCCTGGCCTCTCCGCACCGGTAAACAGGAGCACAGGAATTGGCAAGCATAACCAGAATCATGATAAAAATTGGGTAAAATGGTCTTTTCATAATTTCCTGTTTTATTGGTTTATTGTATATAAACGTTTTTTAAGCCGGATAATTACTTATAAGATTATTAGAAATTGATTAAAGGGATAGATAATGACAGTGTTGCGGAGGTATTTCCCGCAGATATTGCAGATGTTTGCCGATAATATTAAGGCCGAAACCAAAGAATTGTATGTATTTTTTTGCCGCAGATATCACAGATTTTCGCAGATAGCTTGATAACTGCACTTGCAGAATCAAAATCATATGAAGCATTTCCTTGATCAGGGAGGGATCCTCTTACTTTACAATTAGCTCCGTTTCACCCTTATTCAGGTCAAAACAAATGACAGTACCTGATTTATCAGTAAACCAGGTATTTGATTTAAGCAATAAAGGATCTTTTATCCTTGCCAGGGGAATGACTTCAGGCTTCAGGTTTTTAACTGAGACCGACCTGGCAGCTAAATTTATTTTTATTGTAAATCCCGGAGCAGAAAAGGGAGCTTTCAGTATCACTTTGCCCTGCCCGGAATCAATGGATGTCAGTTCCCTTGCTGCCCAGTAGCGGGCGATCTCACTCAGCTTCATCCAGATGAGGTTGGAGTATTTCCGGTCGAGCCTCTTTTTAACCTCTTTAAGAATATTGAAACCGACCTTATCTCCATTGAAGTAAATCCCCGGCCAGTGGCAGACCATAACTGCCGGCTCTCCGCTGTTTATTACATCGACTAGTCTTCCTGACTGAAGATCTTCAGTTATAAATAAATCAGCATTTCCCGCCTCCAGTCCATCCCACCCGCCGAACCAGTCGCTGGTGCAGCCTATTATTGAGACCACGCATTCCGGATCATTACCATCCATGCCTGAAGGGTAGATCACCCTTGGGGCCACGTTTTTTTCTTTTTCGGTGAAAAGGTCCCTGAAGTAATGGGGTATTTCAGATCCATAGATATCCCTTACTGCGTCCAGAGTACCACGGGCCAGGTTATCCTGGTTGCGGCTTCCGTACCCTCCCGGTGTGGTGATGCCTTCACAAGGCAGTCCGGCTTCTTTCAGGATGGCAAGGGCATAAGCCTGGTAAGCGGCCAGCTCGTCGGCGCTTTTATTCTGGCTCCATTCCCAGTTCTCCATGTATTCAGGCACTGGATTGGGGTAAGGTCTGCCGGTCTTGATATCTATGACCCTTGTATGGCTAACCATTTCAGGGTGAATATCCCAGTTCGGCATAATGATCTCCCTAACCAGGTTGAGGCTCTCCTCAAGTTCTTTTTTTGTCCAGCCCGGTATAAACCGGTTCACCCATCCGGTGCAGGCCGGATAGGGAACTATGCTGTACTTTCCTTTTACACCGTTGTCGATGCTCCATTCACCGAATTCCCTTACAAAACTGTCGGGGATCTCTCTGGGCAGCTTCCTCCAGTCCTGTTTATACTGTGAAGGGAATACCTCACCGAACTGGGGTATTCCGAAATGTGCCATATTAACAAGGCAGGTTGAATCGTCTATTATAAGGCTCACAGGCACCCTGTTGAAAGGATTAAGTACTTCAACCTTTACCGGTAGCGAACCAGGTAGGCCGTAAGCACCGGTGGCAAGAGCCATGCTTCCAAGTCCGGCGCTTTTTAAGAATGATCTTCTGGAGTATTTCAAGGTTACTGATCTTTAAAATTCTAATTAAAGATATTAAATAGAATCTATTCAGTAACCTTTATGTGATTTTCAGTTTCATAGCCGGGTACCTGAAAATAAAAAGTCGCAATATGTAAATGAATTCAACATAGTGCGACTTAGTAAATTTATGAGATCTCTGTGTGAGGGTTCTTAAAAAATCAATTCAGATTCTGCAGAGGTTATTTTTTGACGGTTTTCTCGTAGTAATCGCAAACACCGTTTTTATCTGAATCAACATAGAACCTTCCGCCGGGGGCTTGTCCTCTGCCCTGTCCCGGACCAAGTCCGCGTCCCTGACCAGGCCCCAAACCGCGTCCCTGACCAGGCTGCATCCCGCGCCTGTTACCGGGTGCAACAGCATTGGCATCCCTGCGTCCGTTCCTGAAATTACCTGTTTTTTCAAAATTATCACAGACCCCGTTATTATCAGCATCAATGTAAGTGCCCCTGTTCACCTGGGCAGTGCTTTGCTGGGCCTGATCTGTCGCCTGCTTGTTTTGCGCATTGGCGAATGCTGTCATTGCAAAAAATGCAAGAATTGTGATTAAAAGTTTCATTTTCATTTTCATATTAATTTAAAGATTAAGATGTATAGTTAGTTAAATTGCCTGCCCCTACGTCCGCCCTGCTGTCCTCCCCTGCCATATTGCCCCATACCGCGTTCACTGATGAAAATTGCCCCAAACATTTCATCAAGTTTTTCCTTCTGTTTTGCATCACAAATATTACTTATCTCAAGATAGTACCGGTAAGTAATTTTTTTTAAGTCGGAGTGCATAAAACCTATTGAATCGGCAAAAGAATCAAGCTTTCCTATATCAGGGTTTTCAGCTGCCATTTCAGCGAACATTTTTTGCCTCAGCCGAATCAGATCATTATTTATTTTCCAAATCTGTTCCCTGAATACCGGATTGATCTGTACGAATCTTTCCATCTGTTCTTCACTGAGGCCGAGTTCATCACTGAAGTAACTTCCGCTGTTCCTGAAGGAAATGCCCCGCAGCTGATTCCTGGCGGTATTATTTGTAGCTTTTTCCTTTTCACTGCGGTTCCGGTTATAAATTACCGTGGCCACCGTAGCAATATTTATAAGTGCAAGCAATGCAATTATCAGGATCAACCATCTCTCTCTTTTTTCCGGTTTCATCGTTTCTGGTTTCATTCGTTTGATATTAGATCAATGTTTTCCAGGCTCGCATCGTTGATAAGGGCTAATTCTATGGGTATCGAATTGGCATTCTCTAAAGGAACTGAAAGATTACCCAGCATTATCCCGATAAAAATAGCTGCTGCCATTGATATTGTTACCAGTGTAGGTTTGAGAATTCGTCCGACAAAAAAGTCCGGTGATATTTCCTGTTCATTAAGGTTCTGAATATGAGCGCTGATCCTGGTCGCAAGAAATGGATCGGGCATGATATCCTTTTCCTGCTCAATTACTTTTTCAATTAAAGCCTGGGTCATGTAAATGTCAGCACATGATTTACATTCTTCAAGATGGTTTATGATCTGGGTCCTCAGACCGGAGGACAGTATTCCATCCTGAAAAGAATCAATTTCCCGTTTACATTGCTGGCAGTTCATTTCCTGATTTTTATAATTAGAAACAAAACCTTTGATTTTCCTTCGCTCCTGTCAATGATTTTTTTTGATCCGGCCGGATAATTTCTCTCTCAGGTTCTTTTTTGCACGCTGCAGCAAAGATTCCACGGCTCCTTCACTTGTTTTCATTATTTCAGCTATTTCTCTCTGTGGGAGGTCGTCATATTTTCTAAGTATTATGGCTGTCCGCTGATTCTCCGGCAGGCTGTCGAGTGCTTTTCTAACCAGTTCAGCATTTTCATTCCGGATCATTATGTCCTCAGGATCTATAGAATCTATAGCAGATTGGAATATCTCCCTGTCAGCCTCCGGGGTGTTTTCAAAAAGTCTGAAGAATCTTTGGATCGGGGATTTCCTGGTTTTATTGAGGCAGGCATTGAGGGTTATTCTGTAGAGCCAGGTTGAAAAGGCGGATGTCCCTTTAAATCCGGACAGTGACAGGTAGGCCTGAATAAATATTTCCTGGGTCAGGTCGTCGGCGTCATCCTTATCGTGCAGAAAGCCCATGACTGTCCTGAACACTGAATGCTGATGACGTTCTACAAGAAGCCGGAATGCATCTTTGTTTCCATCGAGGATTTCTTGTATTATTTCATTATCAGTCATCCTGAAATTTCAGCATACAATTTTCTTGCCCGTACTTTAGGCTGTCGTTTTTTAATTCGGTAGTCAGAAGGATTAAAAATACAAAATGAGGCAGGATTATTAATTGTGCAAATCAATTCAACTTAATTAGCTCACTTTCGCCATAGGAAGTACAATCTTCACATTTGTAGTGGTTTTCGATGCCCTGGATGAGTTTGTAGCATTTCCTGCATCTGTACCAGTCATTGTCAAACAGGTAGTTGCCACCTTCGATGTTGACAGTTTTTCCCTCCACAAATGATTTTGCAATTACCTTAAGTGCCCTGTTGTAAATACGGGTAAATGTAGGGCGGGAGATATTCATCTGCCTGGCAGCGACATCCTGGGGAAGCATCTCATAATTTACGAGCCTGAGGCTTTCGTATTCCTCAAATTTTAATTTCACAGATTCCTTTACACACGACTGCATTCCAAAGGGTCGGAAGCCCTTCATTTTAGGAGGGTTGATTATTTTCCTTGCTTTACGCGGACGAGCCATTTTTCTTAGAGCTGATTAAAGCTTTTATATCGGGATAAACAAGATATCCGAAAAAAAGAGCAGACAAAGCTAAGATTATTTTTCCGATGAGGCAAAAAGGTCCGCAGTAGAATTCATCGCCCAATCCGAAGAGGCATGTTGTACATCCCAATAATGCCATCAGGATGTAATCGACCAGCAGAATAAGAGGAAGCACCAGGAAAACTTTTAATAACAGGGATGCTTTCATAACTTTTATTTTTTGTAAATATAATGAACCTGCGTTCAAAATGCAAATAAAAGTCACTTGATGGCATCAGGCCATGATTGCACTCCGGTATGTTTCAGATCTTTTCTGCCTGCCCTCTTCACTGCGACAGGTCCCATGTGCCGGCTGCTCTTTGGAGTTCAATAAGAGCCGAAGTATAGTTAAAAAGTGTATCAAGCTGATTCAGCTGCAGTTCGATATATGTGCGCTGGGCATTCAATACATCGATGAGTCCGCTTTCTCCATGTAGGTATGAATAGATTCTACCCTGTAGTATTTTCAGGGCATCTTCAGCCAGGCCCTTACTGTAGTTTTCCACTTTTTTGCTCTGGGCGACAAAATTGTTGTAGGCCCGGATAACCTCGGAGATAATCTGAAGTTCGGTTTCCTCATATATGGTTTGGCTTTGTTTTACCGCCAGATCTGCCGATTTGAGTAGTCCTTTGTTCAGGTTTGAAAATTTCAAAGGAAAGCTTATTCCGGCTGTTAATCCGTTATATGCCGGAGCAGGGGCTATTTCATTTCTTACAATCGAATTATAGGAATATCCAGTCTCAAGATTAAATTCAAATGCCCTGTTGGCTTTTATCAGATTCAGGTTCTTTTCTGACACTTCCCTGTTTTTAATTGCAACCATAAGATCAGCACGATAATTTATTGCATTGTCGATGAGATCATTCAGCCTTAAGTCATATTGTTTTACAGGGAAGTCTCCGGAGGGGATATCAAGAGTATCGTTGAATTTTTTCCCCTGCAGAAGCATCAGGTTCAGAGACGAATTCTGAAATTCCGCAAGGCTCTGATACACTTCTGCCAGTTGGGAGCGTGCTTCGAGTGATGACTGCAGGGCATCGAGCCCTGTGGCTTCACCGCTGGCAAACCTTATGCTGTCGGCTTTTGCGAGCTCTGAAAGTTGTTTGTAGATATCCTGCTGCATATTGAACCGGCGCTGATCCCTCAGGGTGGAAAAATAACTTAATGCTGCATCAGCCCTCAGATTATGAAAGAATGCATCAAGCACCAACCCCGACAATTCAAACTGTGATTTTGCCAGTGCCATATTTGCCCTTCTCCTGTTGCCTGTATTTACCGGGTAACTTAGTCCGGCTTCAAATGACTGTCCCATCTGAAGTCTCCTGTCTTCATTGTATCCATAGGTCAGTACCAGCTCAGGATCAGGAAAAACTCTTGAAGCTTTGAACTCTGCTTCTGCCATGCTTACATTGAACCGGCCGGCAATGTATCCAAGATTTCCTTTTACAACACCCGAAAGAAAACCTGCCAGGGGAACCGGATTGCTTTTAAAGGTTATTTCCTGCTGGGCTTGTAAGATTCCGGTGTTTGAAGCAAGAATTAAAATACAGTAAAATATTGTTCTTAATGTTTTTCTCATTTTGTTTATCTGCTGTTTATTGGAACATTTCTTTTCAGATGCCATTTTTCGAGCATATAATACAATGCCGGAAGGATAGAAAGAGTAATTATGGTCCCAAATGCAAGCCCGTAAACTATAACAGTTGCAAGAGGGCGTTGCACATCTGAGCCTATGTTGGTTGATAGTGAAGCCGGGACCAACCCGAGGATTGCCACCGTGGAGGTCATAAGTATCTGGCGGAAGCGGTGAGCGGATCCCTTTATTACTGCTTCTTTAAGTGGTTCACCGTTATCACGGAGGTGATTGATGTGTGAGATCATAAGGACTCCGTTCATGATATAGATTCCAAAAAGGGCTATAAATCCAACTGCAGATGAAACATTAAATGTCATGCCCGAAATGTTCAATGCCACCATTCCTCCAAAAACTGACAATGGCAATATGGTCATCTGAAGCCATGCCTGCCTGAAATTGCCGAAACTCCAGAAAAGGAGAAGGAACATCAATGCCAGGGAAAGGGGGACGATAAGCATAAGCCTTGCATAAGCTCTCCTCTGGTTGTCAAACTGCCCGCTCCATTTCAGAGTAAAATCATTATGGTTATAAACCACATTTCTTTCGATGGCAGCACCTGCTTCCCTGAGGAATGAGGTAATATCACGACCCCTCAGATTTATACGGACAGTCAGGAATCTGCTGTTGTTCTCGCGGTTGATTATTCCCGGCCCGGTGGTGGTTGATATATGTGCGATCTGTGACAATGGTATTTTCCCCCCTGATGCCGAAGTGAGGAGTAATGAACCGATCTTTTCAGGAGTTTCACGCGACTGCTCATCATACCTGCAGATCACATCATACACCCTGTTTCCTATGAAAACCTGCGACACTGCCTTTCCTGCTATTGCAACCTCAATAAGTTCTGATACATCAGCAACATTTAATCCATACAAAGCAATCTTATCGCGGTTGGCGCTTATCTGCAGCTGAGGAAGAGGAGGCTCCTGTTCGATATCAACATCTCCTGCCCCCTTTATTCCCGAAACAGTTTGTACGATGTCTTCGGCTATCCTGCGGGCTTCATCCTGATCTTCGCCGAAAACCTTTATTGCAAGATCACTGTGTGAGCCTGCTATCTGATCCATAACCATATCAATAATGGGTTGTGAGAAGCCCACACTGTATCCCGGCAGTGCAGCCAGATCAGCTGCCAGTTCCTCTATCAGGTCAGACTTTCTTTTACCTTTCTTCCATTCCTTGTAAGGTATTAATCCCACCCCGCATTCAGCATGTGATATTGAGAATGGATCCGTTCCCTCATCATCCCTGCCAACCTGGGTCATAACATATTTAACCTCCTCATATTTCATCACATGATTCCTGAGAGTATCTGCCATTGCTTTTGCCTTTTCCAGGGTGATACCCGGAGGCATCTGAACCTGAAGCCATAGTGATCCTTCATCAAGTGTCGGAAGGAAATCCTTTCCCACCGTGAATGACAGAATAATCGTTACCACAAGTATCCCCGCAACCGGCATAAACACCTTGCGTGGCTTTTCAATTATATTTGCTGTAAACTTACGATATTTCTTAGTTAACTTTTCAAGCCAGACGTTATGATATACTTTCCGGGGCTTACGATATATGAAAAAGGAGAGTCCGGGAATAAGAATAAGGGCTACTGCCAGTGCCCCCAGAATGGCAAAGCCAACGGTATAAGCCATTGGAGCGAACATCTTTTTTTCTATCCTTTCAAAAGTAAAAAGGGGCAGGTAAGCCATTATTAAGATAAGCATGGAGAAGAAAATAGGTTTTCCCATTTCCACACAACGCTTAACAACATTGTCAATATGAAGTTCTTCTTCGGGTGTTTCCTCCCTTTTCCTGAGTATTGTTTCAAGCATGACAACTGATCCCTCAACCAATATTCCGAAATCTATTGCACCCAGAGAAAGAAGATTTGCCTGGATATTAGTAAAATGCATCAGAATGAAGGCTATCAGAAGCGAAAGTGGGATCGTTATGGCAATAACAAGCGCACTTCGCCAGCTGCCCAGGAAGATGATCAGCACTCCTACAACAAGCAGGACTCCGAAAAGCAATGTATGTGATACTGTGTTAAGAGTTGCGTTGACAAGATGCGTCCTGTCAAGAAAAATATGGATATTTACACCCTCAGGCAGAATCTCATTGTTCAGTTCATCTATTGCCTTGTGAACATTTACAAGTACCCTTGAAGGATTTTCATATCTGAGAAGCTGAACTATTCCCTGCACGCTTTCACTGTAATCCCGCTCCCTGTCGGAATATCCGAAAACGCCTTTTCTTTCGAAATTGCCGTATTTAAGGGTTCCCAGATCGTTCAGGTAAACAGGGATTCCGTTGGCAGTTTTAACCACAACCTTGCCAAGGTCGTCGAGGTCTTTTATAAGACCAACAGCCCGGATGATATAAGTGAGATCACCACGGTTTACAAGGCTTCCTCCTGCATTTGCGTTGTTCTTATTAATGCTTTCCACAACGCTATTGAGGGTGATGTCGTATTTTTCAAGTTTTTTCGGATCAATTTCAATCTGATACTGGGTTGTTATTCCTCCGAAATTCTGCACATCGGCCACACCCATTATCTGTTTCAGGCGAGGGATTATCACCCATTTCTGAAAATCGGTAAGTTCACGGAGATCATAAGTCTCGCTCTCGATAATGTACCTGCACACTTCACCGGTAGGAGATGTCAGGGGATTCAGTTCAGGTACTGCGCCAAAAGGAAGATCTATTCCGGAAATCCTCTCCTGCACCCTCTGCCTGGCCCAGTAATCGTCGGTGCCGTCTTTAAAAACAAGCAATATTGCAGAGATGCTGAAAAGATTTTTGCTCCTCATTGTCTGAAGACCCGGAAGCCCGTTAAGTTCACGTTCCAGCGGAATTGTTATCTGTTGTTCAATTTCTTCCGCTGCAAGACCCGGTACCTGTGTCACAACCTGAACTGTCACGTCAGCAATATCGGGATATGCATCAATGGGTAACTGGAGCCAGGAATAAATACCTATTGCAGCAACCAGTGCAAAGACGGTGGCTATTAAAAAACGTCTGTTAATGAAAAGTCTGAAAAGTCTGTCCATACAATGATTTTTTACTGCAGAAATATCCCGCCTTCCGAAACGATAATTTTCCCCGGCTCAAGCCCGGAGTTTACTAAAAGTTCTTTTTCATTGAATGATTTCACTTCAACTCTTTTTCTTACAAATACTCCCGGCCTTACCTGGACAAACAAATAGCTCTTTTCATGATTCTGCAGTACTGAACTGGCGGGTATTACTATAGAGTTTGGTACGGTATGATAAAATCTTATCGCAACAAACATTCCGCATTTAAGTATATGGTCGGGATTCTGGCATTCGATATAAACTTCGACAGAGCGGGTTTCCTGATTCATGATGTTCCCGATGTAACTTACTTTTCCTTTTATAGGATTATCCGGCATGCTTTCGGTGAATACTTCAACCTGATCGTTTAGGTTGAAAGCCCCGAGATCTTTTTCCTTGACATTGGCCACAACCCATATTTGGTTGATATCAGCCACTATAACAAGAGGATCTCCGTCGGAACGGATGAACTGGCCGGCAGTAAGTTGCGTGCTCACGACTTCTCCTGCAATCGGAGATCTCACAACCATTGGTTTAATAAGATCCGCATCATCTGGATTGAGATTCATGATTTTCAGGATCGAAGCAGTTTTTTCCAATTCCTTGTCGGCCAGATCGAATTCAAGCTTTGCTTCATCATATTCCTTTCGTGAACTTACACCTTTATCCAGCAGATCTTTTTTGCGTGCCAGGTTTTTTTCTGCCAGCTCCTTTTCTTTCTTTGCCTGCATGAACATTCTTACATGCTCCAGATAATCCGACGAGCTTACCTCAAACAAAGGAGCCCCCAGGATTACTTTCTGTCCCAGGTTAACAAAGGACCTTACTATACGGCCTTCAAACGGAGATGCCACTTCAGCCTTGTGTCCTGAAATGGGTTTAACGACACCGGTAGTGGCAAAGTAACCTGTATGATCTCCGGGAGAGACAGATATAAATTTTAGCTTGGTCATTACAGGAGACGAAGCGGGAACAAAAACCGTATCGCCGATGGTATAGATAGTATTGGCTTCAACAGGTTTATGCCTTCCTCTTATGTGCTTACGGTTATGTCCCTTATGACCATGAGGCGGATTTACGGGTTCTGTCAAGGTTTTATCGTTGTCCTGACACGCGGCAAGCAGAACAACAAGAAAAAATAAAATCAGTCTGTTCATTACTATTAAAACTTAACGGTGATTACTGAATACCCCTTAATGCTACAAGAAGTGATCAGCATTTAAAGCAAAAGGATGGATTTGAATCAGGCAGCCAGTAAAGGAGGACCCCTTAGCAGGAATTTGAATTCACAGCCTCCTGATGGAAAATTAATGATAACTCCAGGAATGAATTCACATGCAACCGCAGGGTGAATGATAACGAGCGAAAAAAATGAATTGATATCGGCAATAAAATTGTTAAGCAGAAAAACCACCAAGTAAGCTGAATTGCTGTGGCTGTGAAGGGGTTTACCGTTATTGTCGGACTTGAATGGATGCGAGTGTACTAATATTGAGCCTTCTGATATGTGAGTGTGATTAAAAAGTACTGTACTTAAGAAAAACCCTGTAAAGAGAATTAAAAAAAAATATCTGGATATGATAATTCCGCACTGTTTCACCCGAACAACCTTTAAAATCGTAACAAATATAGGTTAATATTGAAAATTTGGTGCTTTATAAAAAACAAAAATAAAAATTGATTATTGCCAAAATCATCATTTTTTAATATATGGCAAATTTCGTGGCAATAATTACCGGTAAATGATCGCTGATATTACTGATATTTGAAATTTCTTTACTAAATTTTAATTTTGATTGTGTCAATAATTCATGATGACGTTTACTCTTTTTAGTTATTATCTGTTATCTTTTAAGATTTGTATTGTCAGTAAATCATTATAATTATGAAGGTCGGTGGTTTAATCTGCTTTATTTTATGGATCTGCGGGTTTCCTTCTTACTCATTCAATGAAAAGGATGAAAATCTAAAAATAGCGTCCGAAGGACCCGTGATCAGTTTTTCAGAGACTGAATATGATTTTGGGACAATCAGGACTGGATCGGAAGCTGTTCATTATTTTGTATTTTCAAACACGGGCAAAACTCCTCTGGTCATACTTAATGTAAGGACTTCATGCGGGTGCATGGCTTCAGAATGGCCCAAAATTCCTGTGGCTGAAGGCAGAAAGGATTCACTGAGGGTGGAATACAATACCAAAGTTAAGGGAGTGTTCAGCAAAACCATTACAGTTCAGTCAAATGCCAAGGATCCTGTAATAGAATTACGAATAAAGGGAAATGTGGTAAAGAGGTGAACAGCAAAAGAAAACATACTATTTTTCAGGCAGGATATCTGCTTACAATTTTTTGTATACTGGCATTTCCGGTGTTGTTTCATCGTTGTTCAGGTGACAGTGAGCCGGAATTGACCGAAGCATTATCGGTTGAGCTTATTACCCATGACGTGACTACTTTCAGAGGATCTGACGGATCGGTTGAGGCTGTAGTTACAGGGGGTACAGTTCCTTACAGCTACAGCTGGTCAAATGGCGAAACAACTAAGGATATCGAAAATCTTACAGCCGGAGTTTATTCACTTGTTGTAAAGGATGCTGTTGATTCCACGGCAACAGCAAAAACGAAAATCAATCAGCCCATACCTGAAAATGCGGTAATAGATGTGGAAGGCAATATTTATACCACCGTAAAAATCGGGGAACAGATATGGATGCAGGAAAATCTGAGAGTGTCGGTTGCTCCCGACAGTTCTGAGATAACCAGCTGGTTATATAATGATGATCCTCAAAATGAAGAGAAATTTGGCAGGCTCTATACGTGGCATGTAGCAATGAACGGGTCAACGTCTGAGAAAGCTCAGGGTATATGCCCGGCCGGCTGGCACATTCCTTCGGACGGGGAATGGAAAATACTTGAAATGTACCTCGGCATGACACAACAGGAAGCTGATCTGGCAAACACATGGCGCGGGTCAGGTGTGGGGACGAAACTTGGCAAGGGAGGTGAATCGGGATATGAGGCAGTCTATGCCGGAAGGCGGACAAACTATGGATCATACAGTCTGCTTAACCTGTATGAGTATGTCTGGACCTCAACTGAATCGGGGTCAAATGCCTGGCGCAGGTGTCTTGAAGCAGGTGTCAGTACTGTTGGAAGATGGAATACATTCCCTAAGGATTACGCATTCTCAGTCAGGTGCGTAAAGGATTAGCAATAAACGGAAATGAATAATCTTCTCAGCTTGTTTTTGCTTTTTTTGCTTATCTCCTCCTGTTCCAAAAATGATGACGGAAACCAGGAAGATCCCGGTCAGCCATTGATTTATACCTCATTAACTGCTGAAAGAGATACAATTGAATCGGGTGAGACCACAAAAGTCACAGCGATCGCAACCGGATATAAACTATCTTTCCACTGGTCGGCCACAGCGGGAGATATTCTCGGAACAGGCAACCAGGTTATTTATGCCGCCTCACCCTGTCAGGCAGGTAAAAACAAACTTACCTGCACCGTAAGCGATGGAAATAATAATTCAAAATCAAAAGAGATATTCATTGTTGTTAAATAGGCTGAAAATAGCTGTTCTGATTATTGCTTCGTGGCTGTACATGGGTCCTTTGTCAGCCCAGTGCCTCTCCTCGGTCAATCCTGTTGGAGGATCAGTCAACCTGCTCGTTCTGGAGAAGAAAACATTAAGGGTAATATCTTTTTACAGGTATAATTACGGAAACAAATATTTTGAAGGTGATAAGCACTCTGACTTCAATCTTATAAGTAGTGCTAACTACAATTATGCCGGTACAATTCTGGGATACGGCTTAGCTGATAAACTTACCCTGGAAACAGAATTCGGTTATTTTTTTAATAAAACACAGAATTATAACATTATCCCGGCCTATAAACTTCAGAGCAACGGGTTTTCAAATGCAATTATTTCAGCCAAATACGGACTATTAAAGAATCAGGAGAAAAGATTTTTCATTTCAACAAGTCTTGGATTAAAAATGCCCTTTTCCACAACGCCGGTTTCGAGAGGCGGAGTTGAACTGCCGGTAGAATTACAACCTACGATAGGAGCATACGGAGCTGTTATACAGCTGTTCATGGTCAAGGAGAATCCCATTTCAGGATCGAGATATTTTCTGACAACAAAGGCAGAATTCAATTCAGAAAACAAACAGAAATATAAATTGGGCACGTCTGTTTTTACATCACTGTTTTACTCCAGACACCTTATGTTTTCATGGCTCAAAGGAGACTGGACAGCCATTATTCAACTGAGAAATGAGATTCGTGGACGTGATAGAACCCTTAACGGATGGAAAGAATCATCGGGAAGTACGATATTCTACGTTTCTCCTCAGATCAATTATTTCATAAGTGAGAGGTGGAATGTTTCGCTTATGCTTGATATTCCTGTTTACCAGAATTTTACCGGTACCCAGCTGGCAACAAGGTATGGCCTTTCGTTAAATCTTGCCCGTGATTTCAAGCTTTAGAGGTATTCAATTAGGGTGTTAAATCCAAATTCGGTTCCATGAAGTGTATTAAATGAACTTTTGTTCATTCTATTTAAAATTTTAATTAGTACATTTAAGGGTAGGAGTGTTTAAGTATTTAAATTTACACAGGGAAAGAATTATATAACCTTTTATTGAAATTGTATCTGCACCATGCCAAACCGCAGAAGACTGAGAAGGATAACTATGCCGCCGGCAATGGAAGGGTTCAAACCTTTCGGGGTGCCGATGCGTGAGCTTGGGACGGTCGATCTCCTGTTTGAGGAATTTGAAGCGCTGCGTCTTGCAGATTACGAAAATCTTACACAAGAAGAAGCTTCAAAAAAAATGAATATTTCACGGCCCACATTTACTCGTCTGTATGACAGAGCTCGCAAGAATATAGCGAAAGCCTTTGTGGAGGGTAAAGCAATCATAATTCAGGGAGGTACTTTCGTTACCGACGATTACTGGTATAGGTGTGAAAGCTGCCATGAAACGATGGTCACACTCAAACCTGCGAAAAACTGCAGGAAATGTGATTCAGATAACATTGTTCAGTTAAATAAAAATCCGGAAGCGTGATAAAAATAAAAATTATTGCTTCCGGTAAAAAAGAGACTGTAAATATTCATCAGGGGCAGTCGCTTCTTGGAATTTTACGAAACGAGGGATATGATATTTATGCGCCATGCGGTGGAAAGGGGACATGCGGTAAATGTACGGTAACAGTTGTGGGCGAAGGGGAGGTTATTTCCTGCAGATACTATCCTGAAAAAGATACAGAGGTGGTGCTTCCCGGCGAGTATGAGTCAAACATTCTGGTTCATCAGACAGATTTTCTGGAAGACATACCATTCAAACAAAAAGCATTATCAAATCCATCCTCCTATGTTTACGGAGTTGCAATTGATATAGGGACAACCACCATTGTTTTTTATTTTGTTAACCTGGTTACGGGTCAGGTTGAAAAGATTTCTTCCGTGCTTAATCCCCAGCGACAGTATGGTGCGGATGTCATCACCCGCATAAATTATTGTCAAGAGCATGAAAACGGAATTTCAGAACTTCAGGCATCGGTAACAGGTGTAATTAACAAAGAGCTGGTCAATTTTATAAGAAAGAAGGATCTTGAGCAGGAATGCATCGAAAAAATTGTTGTAGCAGGCAATACTACAATGCTGCATTTGTTGCTTGGTCAGAATCCTCTGTCGATAGCACTTGCTCCGTTTACGCCTAAATTCACTGATAAACAGATCTGCAGGGGATCTGAGACTGCATTGAAGATAAATCCCGTCGGTGAGATCATAACTCTGCCATGCCAGACAGCTTACGTAGGTGCGGATATTATTGCCGGACTTGCAGCCCTGAAACCACTTTATAAAACCTATCTTTTCCTCGATATCGGTACAAATGGCGAAATGGCATTAATGAAAGACGGCAGGATTTTTACATGTGCCACTGCTGCGGGGCCGGCATTTGAGGGGGCAAATATTTCATTCGGGATGGCTGCGGTAACCGGTGCAATTTCGCACTTCACCGATCCGGAGGAGTTTTTTGTTATAGGTGATTCGGAACCATCAGGGATATGCGGGTCGGGGATAGTAGATATAGTGGCCTGGATGCTGAGAAACGGATTTATCGATGAGACCGGATTACTGAAAAAGCCTTTTATGATCGGTTCAAAAAATAATATTTCGGTTAACCAACAGGATATAAGAGAAATTCAGCTGGCCAAATCGGCAATTTATTCCGGCATAAAGATATTAATGAAAGTGACTGATTCTTCTTTCAATGATATAGAAGCGCTGTACCTGGCAGGCGGGTTTGGCAATTACATAAATATTGATTCAGCTCTCGAAATAGGATTATTACCGAATGAAATGAAAGGCAGGATCTATCCGGTCGGGAATAGTGCAGGTATCGGAGCCCTTCAATATCTTAAGTCGGATGAGTTCGATAAGAGATTATATAAATTGCTGGCGAATTCAGAATATATTGAGCTGTCAGATTATGATGAATTTATTACCGAGTTTGCCATGAACATGAATTTTGTAAAGGACTTGTCCGGTAAGATTTTTGATTAAGCTGAAAAATATATGAATCATGAAGATATCTGTACTGAGTGAAAATTATGCCGGGGTATATACCCGCGCTGAGCATGGTTTATCATATTTAATTGAATTTGACGGACAAACTATCCTCTTTGACTCGGGCCAGAGTGATCTTTTTCTGGAAAATGCCGGAAAAATGGGCCTGAGACCTGAAAAGACTGATTTCATTGTACTGAGTCATGGTCATTTTGACCATGGCAACGGTCTGGATTATCTTAAACATGGAAATCTTATTTGCCATCCCGGTTGTTTTACAAAACGATTCAGAGGGTACGACAGAAAACCTATAGGATTGAAAAATACAAAAGATGTATTATCGGCGAAATTCAATATTATAACCTCTGCAGGACCTTACACCCTTGGGGAAAATGCTTACTTCCTGGGAGAGATACCCAGACTGACTGATTTTGAATCAAAAAGCACATCATTCATTTTTGAGAATGGCGATCCAGATTTTGTTACAGACGACAGTGCAATCGTTCTGATAAAACCGGATGGATTATTTATTGTCACAGGATGCGGCCACGCGGGAATTGTAAATACTATTGAATACTCAAAAAAGATCACAGGTGTGAACGTGGTGTCAGGAATTCTTGGAGGCCTTCATCTTAAGGAAATCAATTTGCAGACGCATGAAACCATAAAATATCTTAAGGAAAACAATGTTAAACATGTTATGCCTTCTCACTGTACGGAACTTCCTGCCCTCACAGCCTTTTATCAGAATTTTGGGATAAGACAGATCAGGACAGGCGACATCCTTACATTCTGATACAAATGCAGAACCTTTCCGGATTATAAAACATTCTGATTTATTTCAGTTTTCAGAGTCCAGAACTCGTGCAGAAGCTGAAGCTTCATGGCATGGGCAATGCTTTATGATTTTTTTTAACTGACAGAAAATAAAAAATTCAAAACGAAATGAACATATGTTCAGTATATTTTGTATATTTACGGATGTAAATCAAAAAGAATAATTCTGTCTCATCGTCTGAAGAAATCCAGAACGAGGCGGTAGAAAAAATGTTCAAAGTCGACCAGTTATAACCAAAATTGTATAATACTTAACTTTAAAAATTTGAAGTATGCCAGGAAGAGATCGTACCGGACCATTGGGACAAGGTCCCGTTACCGGAAGAGGATTAGGTTATTGTTCAGGATATGATTCCACCGGATTCACAAAAGGGTCCGGGAGAGGAATGGGAAGAGGTTTTGCCTTTGGTTATGGAAGGGGAATGCGCAGAGGTTTTCACAGAGGTTGGGGTTTCAATGTTCCATTTCAGGGGTTGTGTTATGGACGTCAATGGGACCCGGCATTAAGCAAAGAGGATGAAATAAGGTTACTCAAGTCAGAAGCCGAAGGATTGAAAAGGTCCCAGAAAGAAATAGAGAAAAGACTTGGCGAGCTGGAGAAAGAGGAATAATTATCTGCAGACAGCCTGATTAATGGATGCCCGTGATCTTTGTTTCTGGTACAAAGGTTACTGTTACAGTTTTACCGGATGAATAATCCCGGGCATCTTTAATCACAATAAATCGGTAAATTGATTAATGTGATTTACTGTTCTGTTTTCAGGAGCACCTGTTCTGCAATCTGCTCAAAAGCAGTGACAACAGATTTGTTTTTCTGGCTGAATATGCTGAGACCCTTCTCGGCGTATTCTCCTACCTCCATTACAAGCGGTATTTGTCCGAGCAATGTTGTATTAAACTCTTTTGCAAGTCTGAGCCCGCCTCCTTTCCCGAAGATGTAATATGTTTCTTCCGGATGTTTTTCGGGGGAGAACCACGACATATTCTCAATTACTCCAAGCAAAGGTACATTAAGGTCGGGATTTGTGAACATTGATGCCGCTTTGCGTGCATCGTTAAGTGAAATCTCCTGGGGTGTTGTCACAATTATTGCACCTTTGAGGTTAAGTTTTTGTACTGTTGTAAGCTGGATATCACTTGTTCCCGGAGGGAAATCTATGATCATGTAGTCGATGTCGCCCCACTGGGTATCTTCAAGCAGCTGGGTGACAGCTTTTCCTGCCATGGGTCCGCGCCAGATAAGGGACTGGTTACGGTCGATAAAAAAACCTATGGAAATTATGCTTACTCCATATTTTATTACCGGGAAGAAAATTTCCTTATCCCCCAATGCCGTAACTTCCGGTTTTACATCTTCTATTCCGAAAATTCTCGGAATAGAAGGTCCGAAAATATCCGAATCAACTAGAGCTGTGCTCAGGCCGTTTCTCGACAATGCTATTGCAAGATTGGCGGCTATCGTTGATTTTCCTACTCCTCCTTTTCCCGAAGCAACAACTATAATGTTCTTAACCCCTTTCATCGGAAGTTTTTCAAATAACTGACTCATAACTAATTTGATTTTAATATTTTATTCCATATTTTCCTGATTTCGATACTTATTATATTCTCAGGGTCATATTCAATAATGCTGAGGCCCTGGATCAATGCTTCCACCATTTTCTTTTCAAATGGCAGTGTCCCTGCTACC
>CAZTJT010000050.1:0-22286 GCA_964613785.1 uncultured Rikenellaceae bacterium | reverse complement strand
TAATTATTTTTGTAGACAGGCAATATTGAATCTTAAATCATAAAAATAAATCTGATCATGAAGAAACACAACTTTTACGCCGGCCCTTCAATCCTTCCTCAGTACACAATTGATAAGACCATTGAGGGAATTAAGGATTTTGCAGGTTCCGGACTTTCGGTTCTTGAGATATCACACCGCAGCAAGGAATTTGTCGCTTGTATGAATGACACCATCGCACTGGTGAAAGAGTTGCTCGACATCCCGGCGGGTTATCAGGTAATATTCCTTGGAGGAGGAGCCAGCCTTCAGTTTGCAATGGTGCCGATGAATCTTATGACCAGCAAATCAGCATATCTGAATACCGGTGAATGGGCAAACAAGGCACTCAAGGAAGCAAAGCTCTACGGGGAAGTAATCGAGGTAGCTTCCTCAAAAGAAAGCAATTACAATTATATTCCGAAAAACTATTTGGTACCCTCCGATGCCGATTATTTCCATGTTACCACAAACAACACCATATTCGGGACCGAGCTGAAAAAAGATCCTGACGTGTCCGTACCCCTTGTCGCAGATATGTCATCAGATATTTTCAGCCGTCCGGTCGATGTGTCAAAATACTCTCTTATCTACGCGGGAGCGCAGAAGAACCTTGCACCTGCCGGAGTCACCGTTGTGATAATCAAGGAAGAGATTCTGGGGAAAGTAAACCGTCCCATCCCTACAATGCTTGATTACCGGACTCACATCAAGTCAGAATCAATGTTCAACACCCCTCCTGTATTTGCAGTGTTTGCAGCCCAGCAGACCCTAAGATGGCTTAAGGATCTCGGTGGGGTTAAAGCAATACATAAAATTAACATCGAGAAGGCACAGATGCTTTATGACGAGATAGACCGAAACAAACTCTTCAAACCTACAATCAAGGATCCCGAAGACCGCTCATTGATGAACATCTGTTTCGTCATGGCCGATGATTACAAGGATCTTGAGAAACCGTTTGCCGAGTATGCCAAATCGCGCGGAATGATTGGTATTGAAGGACACCGTTCGGTTGGAGGCTTCAGGGCTTCCACCTACAACGCCCTCCCTGTTGAGAGTGTTAAAGCACTCATAGAAACTATGAAGGAATTCGAAGCTAGAAACTAATCCCGTATTTAAGGAATCCGGAAATTATTCCGGTCGGGGTTTTAAATTCTGAATCATGAAAGTTCTTGTAGCTACTGAGAAACCATTTGCAGATATCGCTGTTAAGAAGATAAGGGAAGTAATAAATGATGCCGGTTATGAAGTTACATTTCTTGAGAACTATACATCTCCTTCTGAGCTTGCCGCAGCTGCCGCTGACGCCGATGCACTGATAGTTCGCAGCGACATTGTTTCTGCCCAGCTCCTGGATGCTGCAAAACGTCTTAAAATTGTAGTCAGGGCAGGAGCAGGTTACGATAATCTCGACCTCGAAGCCTGCTCCCGCAATAATGTGGTGGCAATGAATACACCCGGACAAAATTCAAATGCAGTTGCGGAACTTGCTTTTGAAATGATGCTTTATATGGTGAGGGGAGGCTTTGCCGGCAGATCAGGTACCGAACTGCGCGGAAAAACCATCGGGATCCATGCCTTTGGGAATGTAGGCCGTTATGTTGCTGAAATATCACTTGGATTCGGAATGTTTCCTTATGCATTCGATCCCTTCGTACCTGCCGAGGTGATGGAAAAGCATGGAATAAAACCCTGCAAAAAAGCTGAAGATCTTTATTCACAATGCCAGTTCGTTTCCCTGCATCTTCCATTCAATGATGAAACGGGCAACTCTATAAATTACAGCCTTCTTTCACTGATGCCACCCCAGGCGGTTTTAGTCAATACCGCCAGGAAAGAGATTATTGATGAGGACTCATTGCTGAAAATGTTCGCAGAACGTCCTGACTTCAGATACCTTGCCGATGTTGAACCCGACTGCAGGAA
Organism: uncultured Rikenellaceae bacterium; assembly: GCA_964613785.1. GTDB lineage: Bacteria > Bacteroidota > Bacteroidia > Bacteroidales > VadinHA17 > LD21. Next base: position 20,339 of record CAZTJT010000050.1, on the reverse strand, counting down.
GTTCATTGAAGAAACTTACCCCGGCAGGTATATCTTTACTGCACGTAAAATGGGTGCCCAGACTGCCGAAGCCAACATCAATGCAGGTATTGCCGCTGCACGCCAGATCGTGGATTATTTCAAAACGGGAAATGAAAGGTTCAGGCTAAATAGGCATTAGGCAGCAGGCAACAGGCAACAGGCAACAGGCAACAGGCAGTAGCCCCGTAACCCGTAGCCCGTAGCCAATAAGAAGTATGTAGTAAGTAGATCCCGCATACATGCGGGATACCATAATATTTCAATTTTAAGGTTTAAACATAATATGGCTATAGTAAAACCTTTCAGGGGACTCAGACCCCCTCGCAGTATCGCCGGAGACCTGGCTTGCCTGCCTTACGATGTAATGAATACTACTGAAGCCCGTGCAATGGCCCGTGGAAAAGAATGTTCACTTCTCCATATCACACGCTCCGAAATTGACCTGCCTCCCGAAACCGACATTCATTCGCCGGAAGTTTATGAAAGATCGGTGCAGAACTTCGCCCTATGGCGAAAGAAAGGTTGGCTTCTTCAGGATGATCAGCCTTGCTTCTATATATATGCACAAACCATGAAAGGCAGGACCCAGTACGGTATTGCAGGATGTGCATCGGTAGATGATTACCTTAACGGGATAATCAAAAAGCATGAACTGACCAGGCCTGATAAGGAACAGGACAGGATGATCCATGTGAGGGTTAACAACGCAAATATTGAACCGGTTTTTTTTACATATCCTGCTGTTAGCGAAATAGATGAGATAGTCAGTTCAATTGTTGGGAATGATGAGCCGGAATATGATTTTATCTCTGAAGATAACATCGGACATCATTTCTGGGTGATAAAAGATCCTGAGATCAACACTTGTATCGAAGAACTTTTTGCAAAGAAAGTACCCTTTACCTATGTTGCCGACGGCCACCATCGGACAGCCGCTGCGGCCCTCGTTGGAAAAGAAAAGAGAGAACAAAATCCCGGCTATAACGGAACAGAAGAATTCAATTTCTTCCTCGCTGTGCATTTCCCGGATAACCAGCTCAGAATAATGGACTACAACAGGACTGTAAAAGACCTTAATGGTCTGACTGAGAATGAATTTCTGCTGAGGCTAAATGAAGGGTTCATTGTACGCGAAAAGGGAACAGGAACCTACCGGCCTTCAAAACTTCATAATTTTTCAATGTATCTCGGAGGCAGGTGGTATAGCCTTACAGCCAAACCAGGTACCTACGATGACAATGATCCCATAGGTGTACTTGACGTAACAATACTTACAAACCAGATACTGACCCCTATTCTTGACATACAGGACCTCAGGCGATCGAAAAGAATTGATTTCGTGGGTGGCATCCGGGGGTTAGGCGAACTTAAGAAGAGGGTCGACAACGGTGAAATGAAAGTTGCATTCGCACTCTATCCGGTATCAATGAAGCAACTAATTGCAATTGCTGATTCCGGAAATATAATGCCTCCCAAAACAACCTGGTTTGAACCAAAATTACGCAGCGGCCTTGTAATTCATCTTCTTGAATAATTCACTCATTATCTCTGTGACATCAATGTGCCGCTGTAAAATGTGAAAACATAATAAGAGTACCATTTTATAAATAAATAGCTGATTACTGGTTGAAAAGACACAGGAATACTCATCAAAATACCCTGAATGCACGATATAGCAAAAAATATTAGAAGCATTAAGCAGAATCTTCCTCCCTCGGTGAAACTCGTCGCGGTATCAAAAACTAAATCGATTAACGAGATTCTTGAAGCATACAACACCGGGCACCGCTGTTTTGGCGAGAACAGGGTGAGAGAGCTTCTACAGAAAAAAGAACTGCTTCCATCCGATATAGAATGGCACCTGATAGGTCACCTTCAGACAAACAAGGTCAAATACATAGTCCCCTTTATAAGCATGATAGAGTCGGTCGACTCTTACAGGCTTCTCAGGGTCATTGACGCAGAGGCTGCTAAATCGGGAAGAATGATAAATTGCCTACTGCAGATCCATATTGCTGAAGAAGAAACAAAATTCGGATTCAGTATGAATGAAATGCGCGAGATGCTTGAAGACAATGACTTTAAGTTCCTCAAGAATGTCACCTTATGTGGTGTTATGGGAATGGCAACATTTACTGCCAATAAGGAAAAGGTCAGAAATGAATTCAGATACCTCTCAAAATGCTTTAATGACCTTAAAAATGATTATTTTAGAGATAATAAACATTTTAAAGAGATTTCCATGGGCATGTCAGGCGACTTTGAGATAGCAATAGGAGAGGGTAGTACAATAGTAAGGATAGGAAGTCTTATATTTGGTGAACGCAGTATTAATAAAAAATAATATACCCGATCATGGAAAAACTTCAAACACAATACCTGGGATTGACTCTTAAAAGTCCTCTGATAGTAAGCAGCAGTGGCCTTACATCCTCACTGGGTCAGCTGAAAGAAGCCGAGGACAGCGGAGCGGGAGCCGTTGTTCTGAAATCGCTGTTTGAGGAACAGATAAATGCCCAGATACATTCTTTCCCTTCATCACACGAATACCCCGAGGCTGATGACTATATTACAAATTATATAAAGTCAAATTCAGTCGAAGCATATCTCAATCTTATTAGGAATGCCAAAAAAAACCTGAAGATCCCGGTAATTCCAAGCGTTAACTGCTACAGTGCCGAAGGTTGGACAGGATTCGCAAAAAAAATTGAAGATGCCGGTGCCGATGCACTTGAGATAAATGTATTTTTTCTTCCTGTCGATAGAAAAAGATCATCCCTTGAATCTGAGAAACTCTATTTTGATCTTATTGAGAAGCTGAGAGCCAGCATAAAGATCCCTGTCGCTCTGAAAATCGGGTTCAGGTTCTCGAATATTCTCTATATGATCGATCAGTTCTATATGAGGGGTATTACCGGTGTTGTTATGTTCAACAGGTTCTTTGAGCCAGACATTGACATAAACAGGATGGAGATCATTCCAGCTTCAGTCTTCAGCAGGGAGTATGAAAGAAGATATGTGCTTCGTTGGATAGCCATGGCCAGCGCCCAGGATATTAAAATTGACATCTCTGCCTCGACAGGAGTCCATTCCGGTCAGGATGCCGTCAAGTATCTGCTTGCAGGTGCGAAAACAGTCCAGATCTGCTCGGTTTTGTACGAAAAAGGTATAAGTCACATCAAAACAATGAATGACCAGATTATAGCATGGATGGACTCAAAGAACTTCAGAAGGATTGATGTTTTCAGAGGAAAGCTCAACTACCTTAATTATGATATGCCGGCTGTTTTTGAACGTACTCAGTTCATGAGGCATTTCTCATCCTTTGAGTAGACGCATGACTGTCACATCAGTATTGCAATAAGCTCCACCGAGAGCGCACTCTTCTCATCAGCGATCACCGACGATCCCCTTCTTATCTTCTCAATAAGAAGTTTTTTCTTTTCATCTGAAAGTCTGAAAACTGACGATTCTATTACAGTAAAACATTCCAATGCCGTCATATAGTCGGAATCAATGAACAGATCTGCAAAATCGAGACAATAGTCTGAATAATCAAGTCCCGACTGCCAGCACGATGAGGTAACCATCTGTAAAGTATCTTTATGATGATCCCTTTTTATTTCCGCAGCTACTTCCCCGCATAAAGCCTGATCCTTCATGTCGTTCATAAACTCACTGATAAGCTGTCTTACCTGTTTGCTGTTACACCTGTCATAATGTGAAACCAGCAGTGTGATAGCTCCCGGAAGGGGTGGCTCATTCCTCAGATCCCTTATCACCCGGGAAATCCTGAGAGTATTGTTTTGGTCCAGAACAGCCCCCAGTTCCTTTAATTTCCTCTCATTTGATGTCATTATTGAATATTTTCTGCAAAGGTAAAATACCATTTAGCAAATTTGACCGTTTTGATATAATAAAAATAAAGTACTAATTTAGCTTTAGTTACACAAGACATATAAAATTGCCTAATCATGAATAAGCTTCTTAAAATCACTAATTGTGCACTGACACTGATTATTCTTCTTGCTTTTTTCCTTTCTGCGTGCAACTCAGGTGGGAAGAGCGTAAGAAAGGAAGCAGATACATTGACTGTTGCTCGCGATAATGCTGCCCTTTATGACGATCTGAAAAAGGCTGAGAAAATATTTTATACCCTGCCGTCACCCCTCGAATCGGCAATGCTCATTAAATCAGCCGGCGCACTTTTCGACAGCAATATCCTCAATCCTGTTGATAATGCAAGAAATTACAGCACCAATAAAAGTATGGCCGTCAACCTTGGAATATATACCTGCGACCTTAGCTTTGCAAGCCTTTACGACCAGACCCAGTTGATAATAGATTATATGAATGCCGCAAAGATTATGGCCGACGGACTCGGAATCCTCGATGCCATATCCGAAGATGACATAAACCGGCTTGAAGAGAATATCCATAACACGGATGTAATAATGGAAATCGTTTCCCAGACTTACCTCAACTCCAACTCATATCTTGAAGATAACGGTCAGCCCGCAATTGCTGCAATGGTTCTGGTGGGAGGATGGATAGAAGGCCTGTATCTTTCCACAAAACTGGTAAGCCCTAAAGGCCTGAATAATGACAAACTTGCAGGAAGGATCATCGATCAGAAGCTATCAGTGGATAATCTTATAAGCCTGCTCAACAACAATAAAGGCAATCCGGCTATTGACGACATGATTATCCAGATGGGAAAGGTAAAGGCAGTCTTTGATAAAATTAACATAAAAACATCGGATATTAAACCCGAATACAATGAGGCAGAAAAACTTACAGTGCTCAGATCAGAAGTTAAATCTGACCTGACACCTGAAGTTTTCAGGGAACTTTCTGCAGTTGTTTCAGAAATAAGAAATTCATTCGTAAAATAAAAACCTCAGCTATGAAAATCTTCAGATTCATTCCCATACTTGCTATATTTATTATTCTATCAGGACACAATATAAACGGCCAGTGCAAGGCATTTGCAAAAAACAACTGTATCCCGGCATTGGAATCTTTTACTCACGATGGCAATTATCACGCTGCCAATCTTGTTGCTGGAGAGGAAGCCGAACTATATAAGACTTTCTATTCGGGTATGGAATACCGGCTCGCAGTATGCGGCGACGAAAATCTTCCTCCCATTGAATTCAGGGTGATGGATGCCAACAGGAATGTGCTTTATTCCAACAAGGAGTCAAACTATTCTAAAACGTGGGATTTCAAACTTGAAGCAAGCCAGCAGCTGAAAATAGTGGTAAGGGTATCATCAGCTGCCTCACAGGCATTAACACCTCCGTCAGGATGCGTTGCAATAATGTTCGGTTTCAAACTCAAACAGTAAAATCATTCCGGAATAGTAAGTAAAGGGGTGAGGGTGTCTCCCCCTTTTTTCTTTATGCTGAAGGCTTCATCAAAAATGTTCTTTGTTTTAACCTCAAACTACTTGATTTTCCTGTTTACCCATCTTTTGTTTCACCCCCCAACCCCCCCTAAAGGGGGGCTAAAAGGCTGTATTACAAATACAAAACCACAGTAATAGTTATTTATCTTCCGGTTTAAGTCTCACTCCACATCACCCCCAAATATAGCCAAATTATTATAGTACTGCTAGTTGACCCCCCTTTAGGGGGGCCGGGGGGTAAAGCAGGCAGACGGGCTTGGAGGGGGGTGAATCAAAAAATATTGCCGGAAATTCTCAAATTCCTTTTCCAACCGGTTTTAATTTAGCAGCCAGGAACTTTCCTGTATAGGATTTTTTACATTTTACAAGATCCTCCGGAGTACCTTCAAAAACAACATACCCTCCCTCTTCTCCTCCTTCCGGTCCGAGATCGATAACCCAGTCGGAACATTTTATTACCTCCTGATTATGCTCTATCATTATCACTGAATGACCATGATCAACCAGGGCATTTATCGACTTCAGCAGCTTATTTATATCATGAAAGTGAAGTCCTGTCGTCGGCTCATCGAAAATGAACAGTATATGCCCGGTATCCCTTTCCTGACTCAGGAAGTATGCCAGCTTCACCCTCTGGCTTTCACCACCCGACAGTGTACTCGACGATTGTCCCATTTTTATATATCCCAATCCTACATCAGAAAGCGGTTTAAGTTTCTCGATGATCTTTTTTTCATTCTTTCCCGGATGGCTTCCAAAAAATTCTATTGCATCATCGATGGTCATTTCCAGGATGTCGTAAATGTTCCTGCCATGGTACCTTACCTCCAGGATTTCCTTCTTGAACCGCATCCCTTTGCAGCTTTCGCAGGTGAGTTCAACATCGGCCATGAACTGCATTTCAACCCTGATGATCCCTTCTCCCTGGCACTCTTCACACCTCCCGCCGTCGATGTTGAACGAGAAATGCGATGCCTTGAAATTGTTTTGTACCGATGCCTGCTGTTCCGCAAAAAGCTTGCGTATCTCATCGTATGCTTTAAGATAGGTAACCGGATTGGAGCGGCTCGACTTTCCTATCGGATTCTGATCGACAAGCTCAATTCCTGTTAGCCTTTCTATGTCTCCTGTAAGTTCACGGAACTGGCCGGGCTTTATATTGTTACCGTTGATCCTGTTCGACAGAGAATTATATAAAATGTCTGATACCAGGCTCGATTTTCCCGATCCGCTCACTCCTGTAACAGAAGTTATTGTATGAAGAGGGAACTTCACATTTATATCCTTTAGATTGTTCTCTCGTGCACCCCTGATCTCGATATAGCTGTTCCACCTCCTTCGCGATGGAGGTACCTTTACAGCGAGCCTCCCGCTCAGATACCCTGCAGTGAGCGACTTGTTTGATTTGGAAAGGTCAAGCCCTCCCTGATAAACAACTTCCCCACCAAGCCTTCCAGCTTCAGGACCCAGGTCAATAATTTCATCAGCCGACCTGATGATCTCCTCTTCGTGTTCCACCACCAGAACTGAATTGCCAAGATCTCTCAGTTCCTTAAGCACACTCACAAGAAGGTTGGTGTCGCGCGGATGAAGTCCGATGCTCGGCTCGTCGAGAATGTACATCGATCCCGTGAGGTTGCTTCCAAGCGATGTGGCCAGATTGATCCGCTGCGATTCACCACCAGAAAGGGTTGACGAGAGCCTGTTAAGGGTCAGATAGGAAAGACCGGTATCAAGAAGGAACTTCAGACGCTGATGAATCTCCTTCAGAAGCCTTTCCGCAACCTTTGCTTCCTGCTCATCGAGCTTTATGTTAAGAAAGAAATCATACAACCTGTTTATCGGCATGGAAACCAGCTCCTGCACTGTCTTGCCCGCAACCCTTACATACGATGCCTCCTTCCTGAGCCTGGTTCCCCTGCATTCCGGACAGGTGGTCTTGCCACGATAACGGCTAAGCAAAACCCTGTATTGAATCTTGTATTTTTTCTCTTCAAGATGATCAAAAAATTTGTTTATCCCATAAAAATACCTGTTACCCTTCCAAAGCAGATCCTTCTGCTCCTGAGACAACTGAAAATATGGCTTGTGGATAGGAAAATCAAAGAGAGCCGCATTGCTGATAAGCCTCTCTTTCCATTTTTTCATGGTCTCTCCTTTCCAGCATACGATAGCATCCTGGTAAACAGACAGGTTCTGATCGGGAATCACAAGACTCTCATCAATGCCTATTATCCTGCCATAGCCTTCACAAAGGGGACACGCACCAATTGGATTATTGAAGCTGAAAAGATATTCAGACGGCTCAATGAATTCAATGCCGTCTTCTTCGAATTTTGTCGAAAAATTCTCCCTTCGCAATCCATCATCAGCCTGAATTATTGCCTGGCAGTACCCTTTGCCTGTCTGAAATGCCATCTGTGCTGAGTCGGCCGTACGGCTCAGATTGTCAGGATCATTGTTTACAATAATCCTGTCAATAACAATGTTTATCTTTTGTCCCGATTGAAATCTTTTATAAACATCAGGTTCATCTGTCCTGATAAGCTCACCGCCTACCTCAACACGGTTGAACCCCTGTTTTACTAGGAAAGAAATATATTCCGATATCCTGATGTTATCAGGTATTATTGCAGGTGATGTGATTATCACCCTGGTACCCTCGTCCAGCGATCCGAGAAATTTTACCAGGTCATCAGCACTGTGGCGCTTTACTTCCCTGCCCGAGACCGGCGAATAGGTCCTGCCGATCCTGGCATAGAGCAGCCTTATATAATCATAAATCTCTGTAGAAGTTCCTACAGTGGATCGCGGATTACGCGAGTTAACTTTTTGTTCAATGGCAATAGCAGGAGGGATGCCGTTAATGAAATCCACCTCGGGTTTGTTCATCCTGCCAAGAAACTGCCGTGCGTACGACGAGAGACTCTCGACATACCTTCTCTGCCCTTCGGCGTAAATAGTGTCGAAGGCAAGCGAGGATTTGCCCGAACCCGAAACACCGGTGATCACAACAAGTTTGTTACGGGGGATTGAAACACTTATATTCTTCAGATTGTGCACCCTGGCACCCTTTATTTCAATATTCCCGTCCATCGCCTGTCTGTCTCTTTGTTTCCGGGCACAAAGGTAACGGTTTTGCTTTTATTTTACTGTATTCAACATCATTTGGATAAAAAAGCCCAACAAAGTAATTGTGATTATATTTTATTGTAAATCAGAAGATAAATGTTTTCAGCGATCCCTATGAAGGATAAGAATCACCTCCAAATGGAGGAATGTTTTCATATTCTGCCACAAGTTTATTAGATACCTCATTCTCCCATATATTTACCCGACTGCCTGTTTCATGCTGGTCACACATCAGCTTGAGCGGAATCTCATTCTGCAGTACAGATTACTCTTAAATAGTCTGACTTTTAACAGTAAAAACCTTTGACTAATGGATTAATTTCTTTGACGAAAGTGCATAAATTTTACGTAAACGAATTTTTTTTTCATTTTTTTTGTAAAAATTTCCTCTCAAATATTTTGTTTTTAAAAAAAATCACTTTCTTTGTATCGTTAACCAACTAAAGCGACTGCCTATAAAACAACTCTACTCTTATTTTTTTAAAATTAGAGAGAGCTATGAAAAAAAACATGTCCGATTATGAACTTATCGACAGGTTCATAAAAGGTGAGCAGTCCTGCTTCGAAACACTAATCCACCGTCACAAAAACAAAGTATTCGCTTATATAAGTCTTTATATACGCGATCAGGCATTAGCCGAGGACCTTTTCCAGGATACATTCCTTAAGGTCATCCAGTCAGTTAAATCCGGCAAGTATTACGACAACGGGAAATTCATTTCCTGGGTTATGCGTATCGCCCATAACCTTATTATAGATCATTTCCGCCGAGTCAAACAGTTAAATACAGTTTCGAACGACGATTATGAATCCGATCTGTTCAACTCCAAAAAGCTTGCTGAAGCCAATGTCGAAGACCATATGATAAAAAGACAGATTCAGAAAGATATACGCAAACTTATTAGTCAGCTTCCCGACGATCAGCGCGAAGTTGTTATCCTGCGTCACTATTCAGGCCTAAGCTTCAAAGAGATAGCCGACATTACCGATGTCAGCATCAATACAGCCCTGGGAAGAATGAGATACGCTCTCATCAATATGAGGAAGATGATGGAAGAGAAAAAAATCACTCTTACATATAATTAACATTTTTTAAACAATAATAAATACCCATAGGCCGTTTTCTCAGAAATTAAAAACAAAAGGCCTATGGGTTTAAATTCTACTCCACTACTTTCATATCAGGAAATTTTTGTACATGAGATCGATATCTACGATGATGCATGGGGCTTCTGCCAGGAATTTAATGATGTGATTAACCTTATTAAACAGGTCAAGAAACCTGTTGCGGGGAAGCGTCTGACACAAAAGCTGATTGCTAAAGTCAGGGAGCAACAGTGAGATACCAAAAGCCGTCTCAGCAAAATATGAGACGGCTTTTATATTTCCTTTTTACTGAAGGGTAATAAAGTTATTGGATAAGGCTGAGGCGTTTTTGGCAGATTTAGCAGAGATTATAGACTGGTAGATAGAATTATGGAAAGATGCGATTTTCGCAGGTTACTGGTTCATAAAGTACACCGCCAGACATGCTGCCACCCCTGCCGTCTCTGCTCTGAGCCTGCTTTTTCCCAGATTAACCGACCTGAATCCGTTTACAAGCGCTGCCGATATCTCCTCTCTGCTGAAATCTCCCTCCGGCCCGATCAGTATTACTGAATCTTCCCCTTTTTTGCAGACCATATCAATGCGGCTCCTTTCTAAGTCATTGCTGCAATGTGCTATCAACTTACTTCCTTCGAAGCTCTGCTTTATGAATTCATTGAATGTTGCCGGCTTATTAAGTACAGGCTTGAATGCCTTTACTGACTGCTTCATTGCTGAAATAATGATGTTTTCAATCCTCATGACCTTTATCCCCTGTTTTTCTGTGTTCCTGCAAATCAGAGGTGTGATCTCATCTATACCGATCTCCACACTTTTCTCTACAAACCATTCAAACCTCTCCTGGTTCTTAAGTGGTGAAATGGCAATATGCAGTCTGTAATCCCTTTTTTCAAAATCAGCAATTTTCTCATTTAACTCAATACCGCAATGCCGATGGTCGGGATCAATGATACAGCCTTCATAAAGTGTCCCTTTGCCGTCAACAAGCCTGACCGCATCTCCTTTCTTCAACCTTAAAACTCTTATACAGTGATGCGATTCACTTACGTCAAGATAATGGATGCTGCCATTTATGCCGGGTGCGTAGAAGATCTGCATTTCAGTATCCTTTCCTGATTTTACCTTACAAGCCCGTCGAGAGGTGATAATTCGTCATCCGCTCCTCCCGACATCCTTCTAAGAAAGCGGCTCAGCCTGTCTTCCACAGCAATCATATATGTATATGGAACCCTGACTGACGACTGAGGATGTTTCCTGTCTTTAAGCTTTATTGAGCTGATAAGTCTGTTAAATTCTAAGTTGCCCGCCTGAGCCATCATTACACCCTTGAAATATGAGAAATAGTACCATGTCGACGGATTAGCCTTGAGGTAGATGTCTATCATGTCGCCCGACCGTCGTCTCTGGATCTCAATGAATCCGTCCACATACACATTCACTGCCTGATCGCCAATGAATCCGATCCCGATCCTTCCCGTCGACCTGAAAGACGATGATGCTTCATTCCAGTACAGATTCACATCATTCAGAAGCAGTTGAGCATCGAATGCCTTCGGCATGTTTTTAAATGTACCGAAAAGGTTGACCTCATCTTTAAGCTGATTGGCAATGTTTTCGCCATACAGGTTCTTCATTCCTTTATTGTTGAATTCGGAATTGAGATTTACTGTCTTCAGCGACGGAACGAGCCTTATTTCATCGCTAATCATCTTCAATGCCTCGGGTGAAAAGAAGAAACCAAGTGCCAGTATAGCCCTGATGTTCACCTTGCCGGAATCAGTATGATGATTTACTGTTCCTGCTGTACTAAGCTTTACAAGATCAAGGTTTGCGCCGAAATTCAGTTTACCTTCACCCGAAAGGACACATGTGTTCCTGTCAAGCGATACAATGTTACCATGCCTTGCCGGATCAACAATCTTTTCTTTCTCCGCTATCTGGTATTTTGATTGAGACTTGTTGTACCAGAGCACTCCCGAAGCAGTAACCAGACCAACATCGAGCCATGATTTCTGGGCCGACAGGAATGCGGGATAGATGTGTGTGGAATCGATATTTATAAATGACCCGGAGAATACGGGATTGTCATTTTTATCTCTTGGTTTTTCGGCCACAGGAATCATTACATTTGCAGGATCTATTTCCGACCTGAATTTTATGCTGAAGCTCCTTATCCGGTCGCAGCTGTTAACTATGCCTGCTGAACCTGTAAAGAAGAGATTATTCCTGCGTGCAGAGAGACTGACATCGCCTGAAAAAGTGAAGGCCTGACTTAGCATAAAGTTCTGACTCTCGGGAATATATCCTTTCGCCGATGTTGTGAGTGTGTCAACTGTTATCTCACTGAAATTGATGGGCTGAACATTTTTACTGTCGTCAACATAATTGTAAACGGCACTTCCAAAATACTTGTCGGCCGATTCTATAATTATGTTTGCCGAATGCAGCAGATGCCTGTTGTTTACTGCTATATAGGCGTTTTCAAGCTTGCTGATCTTTGCTCTTCTGTTGATGATGATCCTTCCTTTCTCGGGCTGGATAAGTGCATCAGCAATGCGGATATAATTAATGTTCTCAGCTTCAATGTATTCTTTTTCTACATTGTAATTGGCTTTGCGGGCGGTGAATTTTATTGTGTCTCTAAGACTGTTGACCGCAATGAAGGTCGGCTTTTCAAGTGTCTTCATGTTCAGGGCCAGCAGCTTCTCTGGCGGGATGAGACCTGACACTGATGCGCTTTTGCTCCTCTGTTCCATTGCCAGTATCTTGGTCTTAATATCGTAGCTGAAATCGGTCATGGTACAGATATACTCTATTTCAGGGAACTTGACAAATGAGGAGTCGGTGTTCAGGTGAAACTGCGCCTTCTGGAGATTGAAATCAATCTCGGTATTTGCATTTTCCGCAATGAACGCATATCCGCTCGTGGATGGCGACCTGAAGCTGTAATCGGCAGTGTCGGCTCTTATCTGTGAAGAAGTAAATGAAAAACCATTGGAAACAATCCTTGAGTCAATCATGTTGATTGCTCCCGAACCACTCAGCTTTGATGGTGTCAGCTTGAGGCTGCCATCAAGGGCACTTCCATTGCCGAACATGTTAAACCTTTTGTCTTCTGCATTGTATGCCAGCCACTCATTCTGTTTGGGTAGCCATTTTATTTTTACATCCTCGCTTTTCAGCTCCGGAAACAATCCCGATCCATCCTTTTCCATATTAAAGGTCTTAGCCTGAGTAAGCATTGAATCAGGAAAGAATTTATATTCATCTGATTTTGTGATCGATGTAAGATGTCTTAGAGTTCCCTTCCCTTTAAGCCCGTCATTGCTCATACTGATAAAATCGTACAGCTTTCCCTTACCATCATATACATCAATTCCATCAGGTGGTATATTCATTTCAAATCCCAGGGAATTGTTTTCCTGAACGGTCAGGTACTGCCGCATCGGTTTAAGGATGTTTCCGGCTACAAATTCACCGGGAAGACTAATGTCCTCATTCCTGTAGTGGTCGATATTTTCAAAAGTAAACGGATCAATTCTGAAATAAAAGTCATTTTTCTTATATATATCCTCCAGTCCGGGGATCTTGTCGTAGAATATATATGACGAGGCCATTGCATTGATGATTGGGTACTGCGACAACCTCCTGAGTCCCGACTTATTATTCGGATTGTCTATATACAATTCTCCCTTTGTAAGCTGAATGATGTTGCCTACATCTTTAATTATCATGTTACCGTAGGCATCAGTCTTTCCTGTTTCGACAGCAACTCTTATCGAATCAATCTTTGCCAGCCTTATCTTGAATGTGTCGTAGCTGAAGCTGAAGTCGCGGCCGTAAATTGTAAAAAGCCCTGCCTGAACTACACCGTTGAACTTAAGACTCCGGTTTTTTGAAATAACCAGCTCACTATTGTAAGGATATATTGCAACTCGCTGGGAATCACTCAGGGCAACACCTCTCACCCCCATTACGTGCATGTCGAAAGTCTTCAGATCAAGATATGCATTGTCCATTGGTGCTTTGACCTCGCTTCGTATAGTCATTACATCATAGTCCTTTTTACCGGCATAGGCATCAATGAAATCTGAAACTTTTTTCTTTATTGTGACCTCATCATTTTCCCTGTCGTAGAAAACAAATCCCTTCGTTGCCATGTCGATGCACAGTCCTGTTACGGCATCAGGCGATTTATTAAGCCATTTGGCAAATTCACTCACGGGGAATGTTTGAGAATAGTACCATTCGCTGAACTTTTTCAGTCTGGTCAGAGGATGATAATTATCCAGACTCAGCAGGCTCATGAAGTAGTCTGCATTGAAAAATGTTGACGATTCGAACAATGCCTGCCCCATTGAGGCTCCCTTGGCTCTGGTTATCATCACTTTTGAACTGTTCATGTTCCAGGTGAGGCTTTCAAAATACATATCAAGATTATGATATGAGTTGTAATACGGACTTGACGACACAGGATTATTGGTTCTGTAGAGATTTACCTGTCTGTCGTTGGCATTATATGAGAAGCCGAGGTTTGTATGATAAATGGAATCACCGTGAAGGTATAAAGTCGACTCGGTACCAGATGATGTAAGCCCGTTCCGTGTAAAGGTAAACTCGATTGATCTGATTTTAATAAAAAGGGTGTCATTACGGAAGAGTGTGATCTTTGCAGGTAACTCCTTGTTTCCCCGCCCTTTTGTCTGGGCTCCTTCAAAAGCCAGTCCACCCTCATAATTGATTCCCTTATATATATCTTTCAGAATGAATTGCTTGGTATAAGTCTCGAACTGAGGAAAAATGGCTCTTTCCTTGTTTGGCACGCTGGCAGCCTGGTCGGTCAGGATACCATAGACAGGTGTTTTGAAATAGGTTTTATGCGTAAGCCTCGCTGAATCGCAGCTGAATGAGTTCCGGGTAATATTTATAGTGTAGTTGTGCATCTCTGCAAATACATCCTCACGCGGAAAACCAGCCTTCTCCCAGGTCACCGTTCCCCTGGAGCCTCTGAATATCTGCAGATCAGGATAATATGATCCTGTTACATTGTATATCTCAGTGCTGTCTCTTTGTGAATAGCAAGTAAGGGTAGCATCCCTGATATCAATGTGAAATATTGTATCATGAACGAATTCAAGATCCGACTCCTTTACTTTCCAGTTGACAGATCCGGATGAATAAATCAGGTTTTTCTCTATTAGTGAGCTTGTATTCCTTATATATTTTGAGATGCTCTCATTTGAAAACCTGGGATTGAAAAGAAGTTCACTGAAGCCGGTAAGCCAGTAACTCAGGAAAGCATCGTCCCTTTTGTAGTTGGTAAAATCGGTAAGGGCTTTCAGGAACTGGCTGAACTGCGGCACTGCTTTGATCTGCCTTCCGGTAAGCTGCGCGGAAAGGTCGAGGATCCGAGCCATGTTTTCCCTGCTGAAAGCCGCACTGTCCCACTTTGCAACGAATGAGTTCAGAATAGCCTTATGTTCTTCTGAAAGATTGCTGCCCATGAAAAGCGTAAGCTCTTCCTTGAATTTTGCAGGGTCTCCTGAAAAAACGGGTTTCACCTGCGGCATTACCGCCGACGGATATGACAGTAAACATGTAAAAATCAGGAATTTGAGCTTACGGATCATCTTATATTGATTCAACTATTGCAATAAAGTCCTCTTTTTTAAGTGAGGCCCCCCCAATAAGTCCGCCATCGACATCGGGTTTTGAAAAGATCTCCCGCGCGTTGGATGGTTTACAGCTTCCACCGTAAAGGATCGTCAGGTCGCCAGCACACTCCTTCCCATATCTGGTTTCAACCAGACCGCGAATATACTTGTGCATCTCCTGGGCCTGATCGGGTGTGGCAGTTAGCCCTGTACCTATTGCCCATACCGGTTCGTAGGCGATGACCACTTTTCTGAAGTTCTCTTCCGGTAGACTGAACAATCCTTCTTCAAGCTGTATTTTCACAACATCCAGATGTTTACCAGCCTCTCTCTCCTGAAGTACTTCACCGCAACAGAAAATCACCTCAAGTCCCGTGCCAATTGCCAGCCAGGTCTTCCTGTGAAGGGTCTTGTTATCCTCATGAAAATATGTTCTCCTTTCAGAATGGCCAATTATGACATATTTAGCACCTGTACTCCTGATCATCGCCGGCGACACCTCTCCGGTATATGCTCCTGAGGGCTCCGAAGCGCAGTTCTGTGCCCCGCAGGCTACATTTCCACCCTTCAGCATCTCTGCCACAGATGCCAGATGAATATATGGAGTGCAAAGAATAACTCCCGCAGCAGGGGCTTTTTCTTTGAAATATACATTAAGCTCTTTTGCAAAATTTAGTCCTTCAGCCAGTTCCATATTCATTTTCCAGTTACCGGCAACGATTTTCTTTCTCATATAGCTGTATTTTTGGTTGATTAGTAATGTTTTATTTTGTTGAAAAGACTATTCCTGTGAAAAACCTTAGGATCTTTCACTTATGATCTGTTTCTGCTTTCTTCTTAAGATTCCAGGAATCATTAGTAAAATAATCACAGACAATCCGACTATAATAACGATGGTCCTGTACAATTTAATATCCAGATCCCTGTAATGTTCAACAGGTGTATCAGTTATAAACTTCTCCTTTGCCGGAACCGTAGCCCATGACCATTTTCCCACTATGCTGCCTGAATTGATTAGCAGATACCCCGGATTGGCCCTTACAATGGTTTTGAGAGTTACTTCATCAGCTGTACAGAAAGTAAGACCGTTGTTGTAATTTTTAAGCACGTCTCCCCCCGATGCGGTCACAACATAGAAATCCATACCATTCACAGCGCAGTATGATCCTAGACTGAAACCCTTTTCAAGATTTGAAGGATCAGCTTCCTCCAGCTTTGTGGAGATGAAGAGAAGAGTATAACCTTTATTCGACAGGATCTTATCAGTCAGGTCAATACCTTCAAGGGTTGTGAGACTGAAATCGTGTATCGGAGGCTGATATCCTTTTTTTACAAGCACCGATTTCTGGTCAATAAATACCCAGCTTGTATCATCGGCAGGATAATTATCGAGACTGAATTCCTTTCTTACTCCGTCCTTTTCATAGATGAATGTTGTTTCATATTTGTCGGCAGGCATCCCTTCCGGGATCATCATGCTTTCGGTGATATTGACTCCAGGTTTATAGGGCAGAAAATCGATAAGCGGAAGATTTCTGAGATTCAGAAGAGCAAATATCACAACAACAGCTGTCATTATACCAATCAGAATCCATTCCTTCAGAGGAGAAAAGATTTTCTGTACATGTTTTCTTTCTGTGAAAAGAATAACAGCGAATATCATTAAAAATAAATTTTTGTAAAAGGTCTGCCAGTTTGTAAGATGTATTGCGTCGCCGAAGCATCCGCAGTCGGAGACCGGATTTGTAAGAGCCAGTACGAGGGTAAGCGGGGTGAAGATAATCATCAGTATCATTACCACTATGATGCCGGCTTTTTGCCTGTAGCCCGACAGCACTGCAAACCCGGAAATGAATTCAGCTGTGCTCAGTAATATTGAAAGCGGAAGGGTAAGAGGATCGAGGGACAAAAGGTTAAAAGCCTGGAAATAATCATGGAACTTATATGCAGAGCCCAGTGGATCGATAGCTTTGACTATCCCTGAGAACATAAAAGTGATTCCGATGATGATCCTGCTTATTGTTATCAGTACCTTCATGTCAGATCAGTTTTCTGTCGGTTATTAATTTGATTATCATTCCGGATATTGTTTCCGGTGGAAGCATCTTCCCATCCTTCCCGGTGCAGTTGATAACAGCCATCGTTTCATCATGTTCAGCGATCATCATATAGAGGTCACGAACCTTTTTCTGGAACCGCAGGCTCCCTTCATGGATATCGCTGTTTCCGTTTAAATAACCTCTTCCTTCACCATCACGTAAGTTCGACAACTTATTTTCTGTAAATGATCCTGGTACATCGAGGAAAATGTTAAGTCCCGGACGGGGAATTGCAAAATGGTCGAATTCGAGTGCCAGTATCCATTTCATCAGTTTCTCCTGCTCTTTTTCTTCATCGATCTTTGCGCACTGGTATGCAATATTTGAATAGGTGTACCTGTCGAGAAACACTATCTTTCCGCTGTTGAGCCAGTCTCTTATCTCTTTTGAAGCATCCATCCGGTCTCCTGCGTACAACATGGCCACCAGGTATGGGTCGACCTGCTCGAGCGATCCGAATTCACCCCGAAGAAAACGGGCTATAAGTTCTCCAAAATATGGTGATTCCGTTCTGGGGAAGTGAAGGTATTCGCAGTCATAGCCCTCCCTTGTGAAAAACTCCCTCAACATGTTAAGCTGTGTCGATTTCCCGGATCCGTCAACGCCCTCAATTACAAAAAGCTTCATAAATCCTTTTTTGCTTGCTGCACAAAAGTAATAACGCCAACCCAAAGATGAAAGTGTGTGGCCTTTAAATGTGCTTAATTAATTCATGAACTCACCACCCTCACTCTGCAGGATGACTCCTAAAATTGCGCACCGGGTATTTTTTTAACTCTCAGCCCGCTCTTTTCTTCACATTAACATGCCTCAAAATACCCTGCTTCGCGAAGCAGTAACTTCAGTCCCTGTCCGACGAAGCTCACCCTTCTATGTGGAATACTGGCCTTTATACACATCTTAATTATTGAAATTCATTATTTAAACAACTCCTGCCATTTTTCATCCCCTTGCCCCCTTTAGGAGGACTGGGGGGTGGAACGTAAAATGGAAATGAAGTGATCCAACTTTGTAAAAGATGTGTATTAAGAGTAAATGTAAAATAGAGATGGGAGTCAGGGGAATGAGTTCATGTATCTTAATTACCACACTTTTATAAAAATCATTAAATTCGTAAAAAATTGTAAAGCCTTGCCTGAAAAACCAAGATTCATAAACGTTCGCGGAAACCTTCTCGATATATCCGTTCCGAAAGTAATGGGAATCATAAATGTGACCCCCGACTCTTTCTATGGCGGAAGCCGTTTCATGACAGAAAAGGAGATAATCAAAGCCGCCTTCGACATGGTGATTGATGGCGCCGACATATTGGATGTAGGGGGATATTCATCACGCCCTGGTGCCGAAGATATACCCCTGGAAGAGGAGAAGAAGAGAGTACTAAATGCTGTGAAGATCATCAACCGTGAGATGCCCGACGCCATAATATCTGTTGATACTTTCAGGTCGGAAGTGGCAAAGGAGGCAGTTTTTGAATGCGGTGCAGGTATAATAAATGATATATCGGGAGGCGAGGCCGACCCTAAAATGTTCAGTGTGATTGAAAACCTTAATGTCCCTTATATTATTATGCATATGAAGGGAAATCCACGTACCATGCAGGACAATCCTGAATACGATGACGTTGTTGCAGACATCCTGAAGTGGTTCGGCGAAAGAATTTATAAAGTCAAATCTGCCGGCATCCGCGACGTTATTATAGATCCCGGCTTCGGTTTTGGAAAAACCATCAGCCATAATTTCGAGATCCTGCGAAAGCTTGGCGATTTCTCAATAACCGGATTGCCGGTACTCGTGGGATTGTCGAGGAAATCAATGATTTGCAAAACGCTTGACATCTCTCCCGAAGAAGCACTCAACGGTACCACGGTCCTGAACACTGCTGCCCTACTTAACGGAGCCGATATACTTAGGGTTCACGATGTAAAGGAAGCTGTTGAAGCCATCAGGCTCGTTGAGAAAATAAAAAATAGTAACACATTATCATGATATTCAATTTTACTGTCCTCGACGCGGTCGATATCCTGCTGGTAGCGATAATCCTTTACCAGCTTTACAGACTTATAAGGGGTACCGCTGCATTGAGCATATTCATCGGGATATTTCTTATTTATCTCTTCTGGCTTATTGTCAGGGCTCTTAATATGGAACTTATTTCCGCGCTGGTAGGACAGGTGATAGGAGTGGGAGCTATAGCCCTGATAATTCTTTTTCAGCAGGAGGTGCGACGATTTCTACTTGTAATAGGAAACAGATATATAAGCCGCCAGAAATTTTCTCTGGGAAAAATTTTTGCCTCGGTCGACAGCGAGGCCGAAAGCCCCAGGGAAGCCGAGGAGATTGTCAGAGCCGCCGAGTCGATGTCGGCAAAAAAAATTGGTGCGCTCATTGTCCTCGGCCGGAAGAGCAGCCTCGACATCTATTCTGAAGGCGGCGAACGCCTCGACGCCCTGATCAGTGCCGAACTGCTTGAGACAATATTTTTCAAGAATTCACCACTCCACGATGGTGCTGTACTCATCGAGGACGGAAGGATCCACTCCGCACGATGCCCGCTTCCCATAACCGATCGTGTTGTGCTGCCTTCCAGATTCGGAATGCGCCACCGCGCTGCTATAGGTATCTCTGAACATACCGACTCACTTGTCGTGGTAGTATCCGAGGAATCCGGCACCATAACAGTCGTCGAATCAGGCGACATCAAGGAACATGTCACTCCAAATGAACTCCGCCAGTACCTGCTGAAAGAGAAGATTTAACCTGAAAAGACAGAAGACCTGTAATTTTGTCGTGCAGGTCGTGCAGGTTCCCGCTGAGCGGGATTTCCTCCCTGTGGTCGTCAACATGCAGGTCATGCAGGTCATGCAGGTCATGAAGGTCATTCAGGTCTTGCAGGTCTTGCAGGTCTTGCAGGTC
>CAZTJT010000049.1:0-23122 GCA_964613785.1 uncultured Rikenellaceae bacterium | reverse complement strand
CCATACCTCCGGTTTCACCGGAGGTTATTAACATCCTTCTCTTTCCGAGAAGCGAAAAGGGGATGGATGCTCCTTCGGAGCATATTATTGTCAACAGGTTATCTGATGGGAGAATGTTTCCGTAATCCTAATTTCCATCTCATTCAGAGCATTTCATTATCATAAACCTGTCTGTTAAGATCATTGTCTTGTAATCTCACTTATTCACCACCTTCAAGGCTTTAGATTAGGGTGTGGATTGCTATCGCCCTGTTATAACAAGGGTTAAAACCCATAAACAGATTAAAAGTCCTGAAGGGTCTCAGCAAAACGTTCACGTAAGTGACTAAATGTGAATAACCACCGGTTATACTGCATAAAACTCAGTAAAAATAAATGAATAAAATTGTCATCTATGTATCATGGGCATATTGGTGCCTGAAAATTCGGGATGACACGGTAAATTTTGGGGAGTGGAAGGAATGAGGCGGGGCGTTTTGAACCTGCATCACTTTTTAATACAAATTTGACCTGTTATTGCAAAATCCCTTCCTGCTGAAGGAGATCACTCTCACACTGACGCGTTATCGGGATGAAATGTAAATTAATAAATATCAGATAAGTTATTCAGGAATTCAGAAATCTGTCTTCGGTATTTAAATTTGTTCATTATAATTATGCTATTGAAAAAAAACTAAAACATAATAGTGCCGTATATAAAATTAACTCACTTAATTACGTAATTATTTACGTAATTATTTACGTATATAATTACGTAAATAAAATATTACTTCAAAGATGTTTTCAGCCTGATGAGCTCAAAAACAATATTAAGATCAGCAGATTCGTCAAGCCTTACTCTTATTGGCCGCAACGAACCGAACGGTTTAGATTCAAGATAGGCTTCCCTGATCTCTTTTGGCAGACTGCCTGCCATTATTCCATTTTCAGCCTTATTCCCAAAATAAAATGTAACCATCATGGCTTTCTCACTCACACTGGCCCAGAAAACAGTTTTCTTTTTATGCTGTAGTTTGAAGAGCCATTGCTTTCCGTCGTTGTAATAGCGCCATTCGCCGGTCACAGCTTTATAGTTGCTTTCAGCATGGGCAAGCACCTTTTTCCATAACTCCATATTCACACCAATATGTGAAACAAGTACATCTTCCGACGGGTATATCTCTCTGTTCCCGAGAGCGGGGGTTTCTTTTGCTGAAGTGGACATAGGGAATGAATTTAAATAATTTAGGATCGGCTTCGCCGAGCCCGCCTGACGGCTCGGTTGCGGATTGCGGATTGAGTCAGGATCAAGGATTGATGATTAAGATGATGTTTGCCGCTTTTTCAGGGAAGTTTCCATCAGGGCGGTGACGCTTCCGTAGCGCCAGGCTTTCAGGAAGAACCGTAAAAACAATATCATCTGTGTTGTTATAAACAGCAGGAAAACTCCTTTGCCGGTCACGGGCCTCCAAACAGGAATCAGATAATATGCAAAAACTGCTGGAAGAAGCTGGCAGGCAATGAGGAGAAGCATCATCGGATATGCTGACCAGAACTCTGAGAAGGTACGGCTGAATCCAAATCCAATTGCACTAATACCTGACATTGAAGAACCGGAAGCTTTGCCAGCCCTGGCAAAATCGGCTGCAAGGATGAAAACGGGAGACAGCAGTACCACAAATAGCAAAGAGATCATCTGAATAATATATGTTTTTTTTTCCGGTATTGTTTCAAAACCTGCCACAATACCCATTGTCACCAACAATAGTGCCCCTGAAAAGAAGATCAGAATGAATGACATTGCCAGTGTAATCATCAGAAATGACCAGAAATTTACTGATCCGGCCCTGAAGAATTCTGATGTTGAGAATCTGGGTTTTTCTCCTGAAAGAGCGTCGAATACTCCTCCTGTAAGAAATGCATTTAATATTATTGAGACAATCAGCAGCAGAATGAAACCCGACGTCATGGATGAAATGACAGAGGGCAGGGAAGAGCCCAGGTCAAGAAATGCCTCCAGGTCAAATCCTACTGCAAATTTTTCGGTCATCATGCTTTTTCCAAAGCCCGACCGGAGGGCACTCCTGAGGGGAACCACATATAAAAATGCCGGTACAAAGGAAAAGAGCCACACTATCAATACACCCTTCCAGGCTCGCAGTGCCTTCCTGATTCCGGAAACCAGTGATCTTCGTATTTTCATCTCTACAACAAAATAAAACTCAGATAAAACTGAATGAATGCCATAAATCTTCCTGTCAGACGCCGCAACGGGGCACGATCGGGTTTTTCGGTCATTGAGTTGTTAATATAATTAACATCCATGGTGATCCTGAATTCAGGATCAATCTTCACCCATTCGATCTTTCTGTAGCCTGTATATTTAAAATCCTTGTACCTTGCTTTTCCGTCCCATTTTTCAAGAATTTCATCCCCGTTGTCAAATCTGATTAATACATCTACAGGGAGAATGATCTCTCCTATTCTCTCAAGGCTTGCAACAGAAGTGTAAAGTGAATCAGTCTTTGGCCACGCTAAAGAAACTGAGTCTTCTGAAACAGTTTTGCCTTCCGGTTTTTTGTATTTCCGGTTTCTGATACCCGATACTTTATAGTCGCAGATGCCTGTACCATAAAGTGTCTGATCAAAGAACCAGTTCATGTCGGGTCCGAACCGATCGCCATGGTTCTGCCTAACTACATCATTTACGACGGCAATAAAGTCTTTGCCGGAAGGATGACGGAATGCCCATTTCCTGTAATATTCCCGAAAGATGTCATTAATAGTCTCCTCTCCCACAATTCCCATAAGTGTGTAGAGCCATGTTGCGGTTTTCTGATACGACATCATCCCATATGTCCCATGCGGGTAGCTCCATGAATTCATATCATTGCTGGCAGCCTGGCGTGAAGCCGAACGAACATATGTCTGTCGTATATATGTACGGTCGGAGATTTTGAGAATCGGATGATTGAGAATACCTGATCCGGTTCCGTAATAATGATCGACAATGCGTCCTTCCCAGAAGGTATTTACACCTTCATCGAGCCAGGGCTCCTCGAACTCATTACTGGCTAGAATACCCATAAAATAGGTATGTCCGAACTCATGGATGGTAGTTATTTCGGGCATACGGAACCATGCAGGCATAAATGAAGCCGAGGCTGTTGTGAACAGGGTTGTGTACTCCATTCCACCGGCTCCCAGTCCTTTGGTTGGCGGATCGACAAAAGTAAGATGGGGCCAGGGGTATGGTCCGACATTTTCTGAAAAATATTCCAGGGCGTATTTCACCGCAGTGAATTGTCGTTCTGCCTGGCATATCCTGTCTTTTGGCATCAGCAGTGTGATGCTAACATGATTCCAGGTATCGTTCAGTACCGCATATCCGGGCCAGGCGGTCCAGGCAAAATCAACTATATCTTCGGCTCTGTACCTGAGATGTTTGTGTTCGCCCGAAATGATTTCAGACATCAGCATGCCTCCCGAGCCCGTCACATAGTTCGCCGGGACGGTAATTTCCACATCATAAACGCTGTGGTTGGAATAGAATTCCGAATTCCCGTGAAACTGGTGGCAGTTCCATCCTCCCTTATCTGTATAACGCATTCCCGCTGGCTCATATACCCCGAATTTCGGGAACCATTGTGCGACAAAAAAGAAATCATCAGTAAATCCCGTTCTGGTTATAACCGATGGAAGTTTTGTTTCAAAAGCTGCCTCAACAAAAACAGTATCACCGGGTTTTGCAGGCTGCGGAAGAAGCACCCTCATTACTGTCATGTCTTCTTTGTTGCCATCATCCGGACTTATATATTCCATCATCGGCATAAGGTCGGTGCCGGCTCTGTTGGTCAGTGAACTTATCTCTATCCATCCCGGGTCTTTTTCCCTGCTTCCGGGTGAACCTCCCGACTCGATATAGAAAGTAGTACGATTGCTTCTGAATGCATTCATGTACAGATGCATCTGAATATCGGGCACTATTTCGGCAGATTTATTGACCCAGTAAGCTTCCATAGTACAGTTCACTGTTTTGGCTTCTTCGTCAAGAGTGGCGCTTATCCTGTAACCGGTGATGCGGTCGCTCAGGGGTTCTTTATTGACTATCTGAGCCTGCAGTGAGGCCGTAATGATTATTAATCCGGCCAGCAGGCCTGTTTTATGATTCATTCGTTTCACAGACCATTAATAAACTATTTTTAATGTCGCAACTGCGAAAATCTGGCAAATCACAGGGAGTCTTTTCTTTTCCCGCAGATCGCGCGGATAAACACAGATTATTAAAGAATGCCGGCAGGCATTATTTAGCTGATGTGATCCTTGTGAGTGTAAGAGGAACCTGGCCTTGCGAGTAAGTTGCAGTGCCGGTCATTCTGTTGTTATTTTCAGCTTTCACACTGATCTTCACATATTCACCTTCAACATAGATGGTACAGGTAAGCAGGTCATTTTCATATTTCACCTGCTCGGCCTGCAGCTTATAGGTACTTCCTTTGAATGAAACAGACACTGAATACTTCTTGTCGGCAAAACCAACGATTATTGATCCGGAATTATACTCCTCAGGTGCATAGGCAGCTTCATACTTCCAAGTGCCGACGGGACTATTCTTTTTTGTGTTTCCGTCCTGAGCCGATACCTGAATAAAGAGAAACATAAATGCTGCTAAAATGCCAATGATTCTTGATTTCATAACAGTTTGATTAATCATTAAATTATTAATATATTGTATTCCTTTGTGTTACCTTAGTGCTGACCTTTGTGAAATCTTGATTGCAAAGAATTTTCAACCCAACAGTGGTCAGAGGCATACGCAAGGGATCACAAAGAAAATGAATCATAAAGGGATATCGGATTAATTTCTTTCAAAGATAGAAATCTGCTTCAATGCTTTTTATATCAGATGGAGAATTAATATTTGTAAAAGCACGTTTTATTTCCGGTGAATCTTCAAGATCGAGGTATCCGGCATATTTGGATTCAATGAAATCCCGTACTGATATTAGCCGGGGTTCAGACAGAGACTTACCGAGGTCTTCAAGGAGTGTTTTCCTGAAAACAGAGTGCAAGGGCTCAATCAGATCTCCTGTTCTCGGGACAAATATCTCAAAATCAGATTTATTAAATGCATCTATCTGCTTTTTTACAATTTCCTTATCCAGAAACGGCATGTCGCCTGCAAAAACAAAAATCATATCGTATGATGATGCCATAAGGGCAGCATGAATTCCTGCAAGGGGACCTTTATCAGGAAACTGATCGCTGGTTATTTTGCAGCCTGAAATATTGCTGAATTCCTCCGGGGTATTGGTAACCAATATAATTTCAGGGAACAGGTCGCCTATTGTATCAATGATCCTGGAGATGATTGTTTTGCCGCCGATCAGAAGGCCTGCCTTATTTATTCCTCCAAAGCGTCTGCCGGAGCCTCCGGCAAGGATTACCCCTGAGATATTGTTTTCCATTCAGGTTCAGGTAAGAATGCGGAGGAAATACACTTTCAGCATCCGCCGGCAGCTCTCTTTTTCTTTGCGGCGGGTTTGACCACTGGCTTAACTGTAAAGGGTTCCTGACCTTCAGCAGGTTGGACGGCAGTATCTCCGCTACCCAGTGCCTGACCTGCACTTTTCCGGAAGTCGTACTTAGCAAATTCTTCGTCAGGACTTGTGGAAGCAGGTTTCTGAGGGTTCATTATTGTTTCAAACCAGTAATTCAGTCCACCTTCAAGTACATAATTGTTTTCATATCCCAGCTGTCTGGTGACCATCCAGGCTTCGTTCGCTGCAAGTGTACCATTTGAATAGAAGACATTCATTTTAATATCCTGGTTAAGGATATCGGTATATTTATCGGAGAGCAGGTCGGCGGAGGGAATATTTATTGCGCCGGGAAGGCTGAATTTTTCGAATTCATCCCTGCTTCTGACATCGATAAGCCGGAGAGACGGATCTTTCTTAATGATCATATCTGCGACAACTTCAGGAGACAGGAACTGAGTGCGTGAGTTTGCCTCGCTTAGCAGCTGGTCGGCCGTAAGCTTATACGGGTTAGTCTTATTCTGAGGGACAGCAGCGATAATCAAACCCATTGGTATAAGGAAAAGAGCCAGTAAGTTGCGTGGTTTCATAGTAGTATAATTTTCTGCAAAAATAATTATAATCGGTTAAAGATCAATACTCTTCCCGCGGGAATTTCTTTTCAGCCCACTCGGCTGCCGCGAACATGGCGAGTGCAACAAGAATGAGAAGCAATCCGAAAAAGCCGTCGGAGAGGCCAAGTGATGAGCTGACCTTAGGTTCACCCAGATATTTTGCAAGGTAAAGTTTTTCCCACCATCCATAGGTAAAGGCAAATCCGTAGACTCCGATAAAGAGGCCTATGATGAAGACCATTGCATCTATCTTGCCGATTGCAGCTCCGCAGAAGCTGGTGCCCGGGCAGAATCCGCCCATAATGAATCCTGCGCCCATCACTACTCCGCCTACTATTGCGGAAGTAAGGTATGTAGGATTGACATATATCAGGTTCAGGTCAATCCATCCGAAAAGACTCATAAAAAGCAGTCCGAGCATAGCGGTGATTGCCGCGGTGAAAAAGACTTTAAGTACAACGGCGTCATAGCCGTAAAAGACTCCCGCGAGCTTTCTGCTCGAGGAGAAGCCGCTGCTTTCAAGTACCCATCCGAAGGCTATCCCGATAAAGAATGCCAGCAGGAAGTTGGTGTTTTCAGAAATTATCCCGTTTGGTGCTAGTGGTCCCATTTTTATGTTGTTTAATGTTTAATGTTCAAAGTTCAAAGTTCCAATGCTTCAGTGTTTAAGTGCCTGGTGCCTGTCGCCTGCCGCCTGGTGCCCTCAGATCCAGTTTTTTCGGAAGAAGTATGCAAGTGCGAAGGCGGTGCCGAAGATAGCCATCATTGTGATGAATCCTCCCAGTGAGAGGACTGCCATTCCGCTCAGGGCAGATCCGCTGGTACATCCGCGTCCGAGCTGGGATCCGAAACCAAAGAGGACGCCGCCGATAAGAGCAAATATCAGTCTCCTGCGCGAGGTGATCTTGGGTGAGTGTTCAACCTTAAGTTTCAGGCGTCCGGCAAGCGCCCCGGAAATGAATCCTCCGACAATCACTCCCATCATCTGAAATACCAGCCAGGTTTTCATTGGATTTCCGGTATGCGACTCAGCATATTCCTTCAGGAAAGGCATGGTATGGGCGGCATCCCTGTCGACCTTTTCGATTGAATAGGCGACAACGCTTTTAACCGCTCCGCTGGCTCCCAGTCCTCGTCCGGCTATGAAATTTGCAGATAACAGAACAAGGCCCAGCAAAACACCTCCCAGATAGGGATTCAGATATTTGGTTCTGGTTACTTCTTTTTTAGTTGTCATTTTTTAGAAATATTTTATTTGGTTAATTATCAATAAAGGTATCTGCTCACCTGGCCGGCGTAGACAATTATGAATCTGAGCATTAAGCTGCCAAAAATAACCAGCAGGGGAGAAACAACAGCAGGTATGTGAATTTTCCTTAGTTCAAGTATTTCAAGGAAGGCCGGTAACATCAATCCGAGCATCACAACGAAGATCCAGAAGGATGCAGTATATTCTCCACCCAGGAACATCATTGCTGCCTCAATCTGGACCTGGGTGCTTGCAAGATAACCCATGAACATATGAACAATAAGAAACAGTTCTATTCCTATTATTGTGAGGTCGATTTTTGCGAATTGCTTACGCTCTGCAGGGTCCTTTGACAGTAAGAGTATTGCAGCGGCTCCTGCCGACAGGCCGGATGCCAGGAAGAGAGGTCCGAGGATAGAAGTATTCCATAGTGGCCTTGCATTGAATGCCGATAAAAGGATCCCGGTATAGATACCAAGGATCAATCCGAAAATCAGCATGATCCATGCAAGTGTCATTTTATGTCTGTTGAAGAAAGTCTCCAGATTGAAAAGCCATTTGTATTTCCAGTTCCATCGTGGAAAGACATCTTTAATATGAAGTGCGCACCAGATGAATGACACGGGTGTTATGACCATAAGAGTCCATGCTCCCCACGACATAGGCGATTGCATCTTTATATTGGTATAGAGCTGCCAGAAATAGAGCTTATGCCGAAGGTCGGCAAAAAGTGCGATCAATCCGACCACAAGGAGTATTGGGGTAACGAAGGGGGCGAGTCTGACGGCTGTAAAGTACTCCTTTTCCTTTCCCCTTATATAATAGAGTGCTGCAAAGCATAGGATTCCGGCAGCCATTCCTCCCAGAAAAAGGTAAAGAGGGATCTGCCAGTGCCAGATATGAAGTGTGGGATCGATCATATCGTTCATCCTTCCGCTGACAATCAGTTCTTCTTTCATCATATAATAATTTGATTTTAATGGTATGATGGAACCACACATGTTTTATAAAATTATATTTATGAGTGTTTGTGTTTGCAAAACATGTGGGTTTCATATTAACTTACATTTAGGATATCAGATAAGAAAATAAAGCTGGGGGTCTGTTCCGGCTTCGGGTATGAGGGTCTTGTATTTTCTTTTTCTCAGCACTGCCGAAACATCGCTGTTGGGGTCATGAAGGTCGCCGAAATACAGGCATTTGGTAGGGCAAACGTCGACGCAGGCAGGTTGCATTCCGCTTTTGATCCGGTGGTTGCAGAAGGTACATTTGTCGACATATCCTGAAGGGTGAGGATATCTTGCATCGTACGGACATGAGGCAATGCATGCTCCGCATCCGATACATTCCGTAGGCACAACAACAACTATGCCTCCCTCAATATAGCGGCTTGCTCCCGTGGGACAGCATCGGACGCATGGAGCATTCACGCAGTGGTTGCACCTTTCCGACCTTATCTCCATTTCGAGCTGGGGATATGTGCCATCAGTAACCTCCACGATCCAGTCGCGACAGAGTCCGATCGGAACATTGTTTTCAGTCTGGCATGCAACGACACAATCGCTGCATCCAACACACTTCCTTGTATCTACTGCCATCGCGTATCTCATGATGCTACCTCCTGTTCTGTTTTTTCCGTCATGAATGTTACAAAATTACCTCTCATTCCGGTTCCTCCCATTATGGGATCGGTCAGTACTTTTGTTATGAGCTGCGTATCGCTGGCTCCCTTGCCGAAGCATCGTTTCATCTGTTTCTGTGCATGGCCGAATCCATGGACCATATATACCGAATCCCATCTTATCCGTTCGGTAACCCTAACCTTAACCTGAAATTCAGATACAACATTGTCCTGGTTCTTCAACCATACAGGCTGACCGTTTACTATGCCCCACTCTTTGGCCACCTTTGGATTTACCCATAAGGTGTTCTCATCCATAAGATCCGTCAGGTTGGCATTATTGGAAGTACGGCTGAAGGTATGCATGGGAGCCCTTCCGTAAATCAGCCTGTAATATCCTTCTGGGGGTTCTTCATGAGGTGTGTATTTTGGCAGAGGATCAAATCCCATCTGTTCAAGATATGTTGAATAAAGCTCTATCTTACCCGAGTCGGTAAGGAACTCAGCCTGTTCATCATCACCTATGTATATATCATCAGCTTCCCGTTCGAAGGTTTTCACCCCTGTCTTTTCAAGTTCGTCCAGTGAGGATCCCGCCTGCTTCAGCTGCCAGTCGAGCATATCTTCCTGTTTTTCGAATGGGAACCATGCTCCCAGATTGAGTTTCAGAGCCAGTTCCCTTGCGATCCAATATCCCGGTTTTGAGTCATACATGGGTTCAGCGGCAGGCATTCTTATGGCGATAGCCGGCCTTCGGTGAGGATTTGCGCGGAGGACATCATATCTTTCAAGATATGTGCATTCGGGAAGGACAACATCGGCCCACCCTGTGATTTCCATAGGCATGGTGTCGACGGCAACGACAAGATCAAGGTTCTGGATAGCTTTAATGGTCTTTGCCTGATCGGGAATAGTAAGTATAAGGTTGCTCGCGTTTACAAACCAGCCCTTTATCGGATAGGCTGGACTATTTTCGGGTATCGATCCGTCAACGAGTGCGTTTGTCACTGCAAGGCTCGCACCGGGAAATTTGCCCGGGAACAGATCCGACCATTGCCGTGAAGGTTCAGGAAAAGGAGGAAGGACGACTGCCGGAACTTCAAACCTGGAAGGTCTGTAAAAACCTCCTCTCCTGCCCCATGAACCCAGCAGTGCATTAAGGATAGCGATGGCTCTGACCCTCTGTGTGTCATCCCCGTACCAGGTAACATGACGGCCCGGATGAACAATGACAGCCGGTGAAGCATTTGCCATCTCCCGTGCCGTTTTCCTGATAAGGTCGGGCCTGATGGTGGTGATACCGTAAGCCCATTCGGGGGTGAAATCTTTTACATGTGCCTTCAGCTGATCAAATCCAAGGCAATATTTCTGAACATAATTCCTGTCGTAATATTCATTGTAAATTATTTCATGCATCCAGGCAAGAAGCAGGGCCATATCTGTAGCCGGCTTTATCGGAAGCCAGTATTTTGATTTTCCGGCAGCAATTGAAAACCTTGGATCGACTGTAATTATTGTAGTATCCTTGTCTATGGCATCCGACATCTCCTGAACCTGGCTGTTATGCATATTCTCACCTATATGCGAACCGATAAGCACAAGGCATCGGGTGTCGCGGATGTCGGTGATCTCGGGTGAATAAACCTCTTCTCCGAATGTTGCCAGGAAAGCTTCGTCTCTGGGGCCACGGCACTGTGCATACGAGGGTTCGGCAATATTGGCCGATCCGTATGCCCTGAAAAGGGTTGTAAAGTTACTGCTTCCTGAGCCATGAGTAAAGAGAGCCATGCTTTCAGGACCGTATCGTGAAGAGATCTCTTTCATCCTCACTGCAATATATGTAAGAGCTTCATCCCATGATGCTTCCCTGAATACCTGCTTTCCCCGCTCCTCCGTTCTGATCAGCGGCTTTTTGAGCCTGTCCTCATCATAGTACATGCCCACACCTCCGGTGCCCCGGGGACACAGGCGACCATTGCAATGCTGGTCGTCATCGTTCCCGATTATCTTCCATATCTTGCCTTCCGGAGTCTTATAAACCCATGCCGCGCATTTCCAGAAACACAACTCGCAATAGGTGGGTGTCCGGTTTGTACCGGGTTTCAGTCCTGTTATCTCCTCAGGAGTGAGATCTGTGCTGAACATTCTGCAGCCTCCCGCGCCGAGGGCCACCGCACCGGCTCCCAAAACTGAGATCCGGATGAATTCTCTTCTGCTGGTCATACAATAATCCTGTATAAGAAGTAGTAATAAATAAAAATTCCTGCCTTCCTTATGATGTTATCTATATGGTTGGATATTTGAATTCACGAAACTAATAAAAGTGCTGTTATTTTTATAACAATATGATAAATATAATTGGTACTGTCAGCCTGAGTGGAATGTCGTCAATGACGTATGACCGAATTTAACCTTTAGATCAGACAATAAATGGTATAAACATTTTTGTTTCGTTCATGTATTCGCGGTAAGCGTCCCCGAATTTGGCTATCATTTCCTTTTCCTCAATACGTGCCGTGAACCACAGTGCCGTAAGGTTAACTACTCCCAGTATTATCTGAACTGCCGAAGGATCCTTCATCATAACTCCGGTTCCCAGAAGAAGAAGTGAAAAATAAAGAGGATGACGGATATATCTGTAAACACCTGCTTTGACCAGCACCGTGGTTTCTTCGATATTACGGCCTGCCCTTCCATGCCTGCTGAGAAGGTAAAACCCTGCAATGCCGTAATATGCTGACAGTATAAGCAGTATCCATGAAATTATCTGTTTCAGTGAGAAAGGATCGTTGAACCAGAGGTGGAGGTTAAGTAATACCAGAATAAAAATGCTTTCAAATGCGAAGAACCGGGGAATCCCATGATATCTTCCATACTTTACGGAATAGAACCATGAGAATGTAAGTATGGCTGCAGTGCCGATGAATACAGTTGTTAAATTCATGTATATTATTTTCATTTCTCCGGCTGGCAAAGGTTTGCCTTCCGGATATACCTGTAAACCTCTATTTGCGATCGCAGCGGTTCTTTTCCTGTTTTTACAAACCTGTTCGAGAGTGAGGGATCAAGTTTGCGTGCCTTTACATTATCATTCCACTGTATCTCAAAGATATGTTTAAGTTCGTTTTTGATGTTCCTGTCAAAGACAGGACAGGTTACCTCTATACGGTGGTCGATATTACGGGTCATAAGATCTGCCGATGAAATATAGCATTCATCATTCCCCCCGTTGCAGAAGATCATGAAACGCGTATGTTCAAGGAACCGGTCAACTATTCCTATCGCCTTTATGTTCTCGCTGAGGTTCTTAACACCTGTAACCAGTGAGAACATACCTCTGACTATGAGCCTGACGGTTACACCGGCATTACTTGCCTCATAAAGGTGATTAATAATGTCAGCATCAGTTATATTGTTAATTTTCAACCATATATATGCTTTCTTTCCGGCTTTAGCATTTTTTATCTCGTTGTCAATCAGAAGGGTCATTCTGTTCCTGAGGAAGAAAGGGGACAGAACCAGGTGATAGAAGTTATCTTTCCGGTAGTTGACGTTAAAAAAGCTGAAAGCTTTATAAACTTCGTTTGTGATCTTTTTATCGCTGGTGAGCAGGAGGTGGTCGGTGTAGATTCTGGCAGTATCTTCGTTGAAATTGCCTGTCCCGATAGCTGCATAGCGGTTTGTAACATCACCCTTTACCCGGGTTATGAGGCACAGTTTTGCATGCACCTTGAGTCCGGGCACACCATATATTACTTTTACGCCTTCTTCCATCAGCTTGTTACCCCAGAGTATATTTGCTTCCTCGTCGAAACGGGCCTGTAGTTCGACCACTGTTGTAACCTTCTTTCCGTTTCTTACAGCGTTGAGGAGGGCGTTTATTACGCTTGAGTTTCTTGCAAGTCTGTAAAGAGTTATATGGATGGAGGTAACATACGGATCAATTGATGCTTCGCGCAGCAGGTCGATGAAGTGTTCAAAGGGATGGTATGGAAAGAATATCATGACATCCTTTTTCTTTATCACCGAAAGGATGCTTTTTCCGGGTTGGATATCCCTGTGAGGGACAGGCACCATTGGGTCGAAATAGAACTTCTTCCTTCCCGTATGGGGGAAATTCATAAAATCCTTGAAGTTGTGATACCTGTTGCCCGGAATCATTACGTCGTCGGGGCCGAAATTGAAGAGGCGGGTCAGCACCTTCAGCATCTCAGACGGCATGTCGCGGTCGTAAATGAACCTTACAGGGCTGCCATGTTTTCGCTGTTGGAGGCTGCGCGACAGCTTTTCAATATAGCTCTCTGATATATCATCTGTTATTTCAAGCTCGGCATCTTTTGTCAGCTTGATTGTGTAAGCCTTTATATCGTTAAAGTCGAAGATAAAAAAGATGTCCTTGAGACCGAAACGAATTATGTCATCCAGGAAAATCACATATTTTCCGTCATCCCTTTCCGGAAGAACGACAAAGCGCGGAAGAACCTGGGATGGAATCTCCATCAGGGCATACCTGCTTTTCTGAGTATCGTTCTTCATCAGATGGATGGCCAGGTATATACCATCATCGGTAAGGTTGGGAAGTTTCGAATCCTTTTCTATCATGAAAGGCATCAGCCTTGTCCGTACCTCCCGAATGAAATAAGTCCGTACAAACTCAGACTGTTCCTTATTGAGCTCCTTCTCATTGATTATATGGATATTATGTCTGGCCAGATCCTGAATAAGATTTGCATATATCTTTTCAAACTTGGCATTCTGCTCAAGAACTATTTCATGTATTTTCTTAAGAGTCGATTTGGGATCATATCCCAGGATTGATTTTGATTTGTTCCCGAACTTTGAAAGCCGGCGCAGCGTAGCTACCCTAACCCTGAAATATTCATCCAGATTATTTGAATAGATACCGAGGAATTTGAAACGTTCCAGCAGGGGCACGTCTTTGTTTTCTGCCTCCTGAAGAACCCGTTCGTTGAAAGAAAGCCAGCTTATCTCCTTTGGTATATAGGTCTTGCTCATATTGTTTTTTCGGGTTTGATGAAATAGTCAGTTTTACCTTTCTCGTGGAAAATGCCTTCCCATGTGTTGCTTTTAAAAGAAACGCATACGATACCGCTCTTTGGAAGGAAGTCGCAGCCGTTCTTTGATAGTCTGTCGGGTACTTCCGTAAAGGAAGGATTATGTCCGAAAAGGATAATAGTGTCGACTCTGTTGTCAACTTCTTCAATGACAGCTGAAAATGATTTTAGTCCGCTTTTAAAATAGAGGCTGCTTTTAATTACTATCTCATCAGGATCAACCCCGAATACCCTTGCAAAGATCATTGCTGTTTCGTAGGCTCTGAATGCCGGGCTGGTAATAAACAATCCGGGTTTACTTTCTTTCTCAACAAGGATCCGGGCCATCTGTTCAGAGACCTTTTTCCCTCTTGTGGTCAGAGACCGTTCAATATCCGGGAAGTCAGGATCAGGTTCTTCTGCCCTTCCGTGACGAACGAAAATGAGTTTCTTCATAAATCAGTTGTTTAATAACCACACTGATAGATTCAAAAGGCTCTGGGCTCCAGGCTCTGGGCTCTAGGCCATTTCCTATTTTAGTTCTTCGTCCCTTCCTCACAAAGTCAGTCACCGAAACTCGTGCCCAGGTTCCTGGCTTTGATCACAAGCGGATCATTGGGATCTACCAGCTTCAGTTTACCTGCAACGTCGGCAAGCGGGACAGAAGTAATCTCATTGTTTCTTAGTGCCACCATTTTGCCGTACTCCTGCCTTGCGATCATTTCGGCAGCTGATGACCCGTATCTTGAAGCAAGCACTCTGTCCATGGGTGAAGGAGTTCCACCCCTCTGAATATATCCCAGAACGGTTTCCCTGGCTTCTATTCCGGTCAGTTCGGAGATCCTACGGCTGAGGTAGTGGGCGGCTGATATTTCCCTTGAAGGTGTTTTTATCCCCTCGGCTATGACCATTATGGAATATGGTTTGTTTTCCATGAAACGGTTTGTAAGGTACTGGGCTATCTTTTTTTCATCATATGGTATTTCCGGGATAAGGATGACATCTCCTCCGCCGGCAATTCCCGCATATAGTGCAATCCATCCGGCGTTGTGTCCCATCAGCTCTATCACCATAATCCTTTTGTGCGAGTTAGCGGTTGAATGAAGCCTGTCGATGGCTTCTGTTGCAATGTTGACTGCGGAATCGAAACCGAAAGTGAGGTCGGTTCCCCACACATCGTTATCGATGGTTTTGGGTATACCTATTACATTCAGTCCTTCCTGCGACAGCAGGTATGCCGTTTTCAGGGTTCCGTTTCCGCCAATGCAGACAAGACAGTCGAGACCAAGCTGTTCATAATGTTCTTTAATAAGCACAGGCTTACGGATCTCATTCTTTCCTTTTCCTTCACTTTTAAAGGGTTTTTCACGGGATGTTCCGAGGATTGTTCCACCAAGTGTGAGGATTCCCGACAGGTCCTGCTCGGTAAGCTCACGGTATTCTTTATGGATCATGCCTGTGAAGCCATCGCTGATACCGATAACTTTCATATTGTATTTTACAATAGCTGTTTTGCCCACACCGCGAATGGCTGCATTTATGCCAGGGCAGTCACCACCTGCGGTCAGAATGCCTATCCTTTGTCCGTTACGTATCTTTCCCATCTGATATATATAGTAAAGCAAAAGTAAGTTATTGGGTAATATAATTAAAATAATTTTCAGGCAGAATGAATGGAATTTTGGTTTGAGTGGTTTTCAACAGATCCCGCAGAAGTAGTATTACTGATTACTGATTACTATCACCCCACCGGTCTCCCCTCTTAACCACAGAGTTGAGCTGAGTTTAGCCCATAGTGGCACACGCATGACCGCACGACATTTTTAACCACAGAGTTTCACAGAGTTTTACACAGAGTTTAACAAACTATTGACTGCACGACTTTATGACCACCCTCATATTAACGCCGATGAACAGTAAAAATCAGCTTGAAATTATTCTGATAATATGTACCTTTATTACCTGTCCAGTTACCGATTATTAAATGAATCCGGAAGAGTTAAAGATCAGGGATATAAAGCCTGCACTTTATGGTTATGTAAGGGAGGCCTGGTCGTTGCTTGACCCTGAAGCTTTTCCCGATGAAAAGAAGGTGCACGACCTGCGTGTGCTGATGAAAAAATCAAGGGCTGTCATGAAGCTGGCCGGTCCGCAGACAGGCAAAGATTTTTTCGACAGGGAATATGGAACTTTCAGGCAGGCAGGCAGGATATCGGCGACATGGCGTGAGACATCGGTACACCGTAAAACTCTGAGGGACATTAAGAAGAAGCATCCCGGGCTTTTCGTCCGTCTTGCTGATAACGAAAAGATTGCACAGCTTATGAAAAAGCCCGATACCTCCGGAATTCCTTCAGAAAAAACATTAGAGGACATTGGTCTGATCAGAGAGATGCTCAACAAGTCCGCCTACCGGATAAGATTCCGGCAGATGGGTAATCTTGATCCCATTTTATTGCTCAGGCAGCTTGAATCGGTCTTCCTTCAGGTTACCGAATATTATATTACAGCCAGAAATAATCCGCGTCCGGTAAGGCTTCACGAATTCCGGAAAAAAACAAAAGACCTGCTATACCAGCTCTGGTTTTTTCGTCCCCTTAAGCCGGGGATAATTAAGAGTCTTGAGAAAAAGCTCACAACACTGACAGACAATCTGGGAAAGTACAATGATCTTGCGGTTGTGCTCAGGGAATTAGATTACAGGTATTCGCCAGGAAGAAACGTGCCGGCTCTCGACGAACTGGCGATTGTGATAAGGCAGGAACAAGACAGGTACCTCTCGAGGGTATGGCCGACGGCATACAGGATCTTCCGTCCGGGCAGGCAGCTTTCTGATATTCTGGAGTTGAAGACAGATTGAAAAATTGACTTTAATCAACGGAAAATCAAAATCATCCGAACATAATCCTGTTCCAGTTGTTTATACGGGAAATAGAATTACTATGACACGAAAAGATCTTTTACTCAAAGTTTTTTTAGGGGGTACTGCTGCCCTTGTGATACCGGCTACCCTGACAAGCTGTTCAAAGGATGAAACTGAAGAAGATAACGGAAGTAACAACAAGGTCACAATTGATCTCTCTGATCCTTCAAATGCTACTCTTCTTAATCCCGGAGGAACAAAAGTCATTGGAGGAATAATTGTTGCAAACAAAGGCAGCGATACATACGCTGCTTTAGAAAAAAGGTGCACGCATGACGGATGCACCGTTGTTTATGAACTATCCACCAACACTTTCCCGTGTCCGTGTCATGGATCGGTGTTCTCGGCAACCGGAACCGTGCTTCAGGGACCTGCAGTATTACCTCTGAAAGTTTATCCTGTAACCAAATCAGGAAACATACTCACCATCGGGTGAAAATTCAATAAGGCTGGAAACACCACAGATTATAAAAAAATGCCGCAGGTAAATTCTGTGCGGCATTTTTTTATTCAATTTGATTCACTGTGGAGACTATTTGTCAAGACTCCGCAGTCATTTGTTCATTCTTCTCAGCTTATTTGGCGCCAATCCATGCCAGTGTTTTCTCCGATCCCGGTTTCTCCTTTGAATATAGAACATCAACCAGCTTTCCGTTTTCGTCAATAAGGTATTTCTGGAAATTCCATTTTACCTCCGAATCCATCACGCCGTTTTTTGCTTTTGAAGTCAGCCACTGGTAAAGAGGATGCATATCCTTTCCCTTAACGGATATTTTCTCCATCAGAGGGAATGTCACTCCATATTTGGAATCGCAGAACTGTCTTATCTGTGCTGCACTTCCGGGTTCCTGGTTCATAAAATTATTTGCCGGGAAGCCGATTATCACCAGTTTGTCGCCATACTGCTCATGAAGATCCTGCAGATCTTTGTACTGAGGTGTAAATCCGCATTTTGAAGCAGTGTTAACAATCATCACCTTTTTCCCTTTTAATGAGGCAAAATCAAAATCATTACCCTCGAGGGTTTTTACTTTGAAATCATAGAATCCCGTTGTCTGGGATATTGCTGTACCGCCAGTCATCATTATCATAAAAGTCAGTATAAGTTTGTTCATACTTGTAATTTTTATTATTGTTCGATCAGTAAACAGGAAAGAGTGGTGAAAGTTCATTAAGTAAGGAAATTTAAAAAATTTTGTAATTAGTTACCCGATAATATACTACTTCTTTATATGGCAAAACACCTCTCCCTGAATCCATCTCTACCTATCTGCCTCTCTCTATGTCTTGTCCTGTTTTAAGTTTACACTTTTTGATTTTTTTATCAACCTAACTCAGGACAAGACGATTTAGAAATCTGACGTTTTTCATGTCTTGATTAATCGATAAGATGCCCGGAAAAGGCAAAAAAGCTATTTTTTAATCATTGTAATCAAACCGTTTGTCAAAATCCTGTATTTTGGGCAGAACGGCGTAAATCCTTACCTATCTGATTGTAAATCAGTGTTATTTATTTAACAATCCGGGCATCAAGGCCTTCAGGCATTAAATTCTTGTAAATATTGACCCTCTTTTGACGAACGGCTCCCTTTCTGATGTGAGGCAGAATTACAGGTAAACGACCGTGGCAAATACTTTGACAAACGGTTTTTGAAATCATCTCAAATGCCCATCTGTTGAGCCAATGCGTATTGTCAGAAATCATTACCGGGACTAATTTTACAATGACAATTAAAACGCAAAGAGATGAAAAATCATTCGAACATCAGAAACAGGCAATCGGATTTTAACATTTACGATCTGATAATAACCAAAGAAGAAAAAATGCTGGATCAGCTCCAGCCCGTAAGCAGTGAAATATCTGAAATGGCATCTGAGGGGGGAGAAAGTTTCATCAGCTACATAAGAAGCATTGGTCTTGCAGGAGAAGATAACCTTATGGTATTACCTTCATCGCATCATTATTATTACGAAAAGAATGAGATAGCAGGAATCAGCACCCTGGTAAATCTCCGAAGTCTTAACATGATAACCAATCTCGAATCGTTTCTGAACACTCTTATGTCGGTCCTTCCGCCCAGCACCAATTTCATAGGCTGCTTTTCCGACAACGGCGGAGGCAGGAACGGGCAGAAAACCAGGAAGTCGTCAGTACTGTTTCAGAAACTTATTAACATGCTTGATTCCAGGAAAGTACATTTCATGACCAAAAATGAGGTTTTCAGCATACTTGAAAAGCACGGATTCAACATAGTCGATATGACTGATATTGGGGGAATGACATACTTCTACTCACAGAATGCACCGGGCAAAGCCGAATTAAAGGCATCGATTGAAACACCGGTGAAATACAATTAAATAGGCGGCAGGCGGCAGGCATCGGGCGTCGGGTGGCAGGCGATGGAATAATAATGAATTAATGATTGCTGCGCTTCTCCCCTTCTCACCCTCACCTGATAAACATCATAGTCTTTAAACTGATCACCTCTATAGCGGTATTCCCAAATATTCGTATTTTTGATCCGTTTGATTGACCGTCGGATATGAAAAGGACTATTACAGCCCTGATAATTTTTTGCTTCACTTTTATCCTTGTGGCCCAGACAGGCAACCTTGGATTGCATGGAAAAGTTACCTGGCTGAGCGACACGAAGATACGTGTTGAATATGACTGGTCCGACGATTCACAGCTGCTCGACTGGATACCTACCGACGGATCATCACTGGTTCGCGGGAACGGCATACTGACTATCAGGGGGGGTGAAGCTTCAGTTCATTCAATGATATTGAAGCAGCCGATGAAATGTATGAGAATATATGCCCAGAATGCAAAGGCGCTAAATGCTGAAAAAGCGCACCTTAATTTTGTAACAAATGTGACAGGATGGACAGGATATAATTTCAATCCGCCGGAGATTATCGGAGTAATTTACAGTTCAATCGCAAACTACTGGCTGGAAGATGAATTATTTTCCACTTTTGGTACACAAAACATAAAACTTGGGACCAATTACACGATTGAAATAACAATTTCAGGATCAACAATTACTGCAAAATCATCTTTAAGCAGCACCACATATACCCATGGACTGTCATCGCTGCCTGCATCTGATCGTGAAGTTGCCATCGGAGGCTGGGGAGGAGATACGGAATGGGGAGTCTTAACCATTGAGGGAGAGGTAAATACTACATGGCAGCCACGAACTGACATGATTGATATAATCAGCGGCGGGACAACTTTTTCACCTGTTATTGAGGTTACGGGTAATCCTCTGATTGAGTGGATCTTTTACGATGGTACGACATCTTCTGCTGCGAATCCGCTAAAGGATTACGGCAGCCCGGGGGTAAGACATAATCTTCTTAAGGTCACCCCCTGGTCTGCACTGATCGGGATCAATGCAGGATATGATGCCGCAGACGGCGGTTACGGAGGTTTCAACACGGTTCCTGCTCAGAATATTCAGGGATTTCAGAACCTGAGGCATGCAAGGGAAGGTTTGCAATATATATGTGCAAGCTACAGCCCCCTTGCAGAACTGGATTTAAGCGAGCTTAGTTCTCTGAGATTTGTTGAGATGCTTCAATGTCATAATCTTAACTCAGTCAAACTTGGCAGTCATCCAGTGCTTGAAAGGATGTGTGCAGAAGACTGCAATATTAAATCGCTTGATATTTCCGGTTGTCCGGCTTTGGAGGACTTCAGAGCGGCAAGTAACAGTTTCCCTGTCATAAACTGGGGAACTACCGGATCAAGGCTATGGCACATCTGTATCAGAACAAATCCACAGATGACAGCAAATATACCCGGATATGCACAATTTCCCCGGTTGAGGGAGCTGCTGATCTGGGATGGCAACCAGACAGGTCCCCTGGCCTGGCACAGCACAACATTGGAAAGAATAAATGCAAGCGATAACCACTATACAAGTGCGGATATCAGCGGCTGTACCTCATTGAAGCAACTTGAACTTTCAGGTAGTCAGCTGACTGCAATAAATATGACTAATACCGGAAACCTTACACTTGTTAATCTGAAGGATTGTGGAATGAGCCAGTCACTTGTCGATTACGTACTGAGAACTCTTGACGAAGCCGGCAGATTTGACGGAGTTCTGGAGATAACGGATAATTCTGCTCCTTCCACTGCAGGGATGGTTAACTATAATAATCTAATCAGCAAGGGATGGACTGTAAATATTACCGATCCCGCCCTGGAGATACTGGTGAAGGAGATAAGCCTTGCAGGTGAAAACGGATCAACCACCATCAGCACTGATGGAGGAACCCTCCAGCTGGAAGCTCTGGTCAAACCTGTTTTTGCATGGGACAGAACCCTGACCTGGAGTATCGTTTATGGATCTAAACTTGCCACAGTCGATCAGAACGGAATCGTAACCGCTGTCAGAAACGGT
This sequence comes from uncultured Rikenellaceae bacterium, assembly GCA_964613785.1. GTDB lineage: Bacteria > Bacteroidota > Bacteroidia > Bacteroidales > VadinHA17 > LD21. The sequence continues at coordinate 1,727 of CAZTJT010000049.1, read as the reverse complement.
ACTATAATAGTAAGAGCCACAGCAAATGACGGATCGGGGATTTATGGAGAGATCACGATAACGATCACAAATCAGAGGAATGACGATATCATAAACTACAATATAGGCAAGATCATCGTTAAAGATACTGAACTTCAGATCCTTTTTGAACAGGATTTCACTTCGTGGAAGGCAAGCCTTTATAATCTCAACGGCATCATAATTCAGAGCCGAATGATTGAAGGGAACCAGATGACCTTTGATGTCTCCCGCTTATCACCCGGATTATATCTGATAGTCCTTTCCAATGGTGGTACTGTCAGGGTTGCAGAGTTTGTCAAACCATGACGGGAAAGCAGTGGGCACCGGGAGCAGGAATGGACAAAGAGACAAAGAAACTGAGGGACGAAGTGAGCTGGTGACGAAGGGAAAAAGATGTGATGGGGAGAATGGGGGAACTGGAGAAAAAGGGCAGAAAAAAGAGAGGCTCCCTTTTAAGAAAGCCTCTCCGTGAATATTTCATATCTTTTTTATCTGCTCATTAAAACTTTTACGGAATTAAAAATGGTAATTCAAATGTCCATGTATTAACAGGTGGATCTATTTGATTTCGCGGGTTAGGATAAGGGTAGGAATTGAAACTTTCTGTAAATGCTGCCGCTGAACCAACATAAAGGAAAGGCAGGGAAAACTGCAATGCCGGTTTTAATGTGTTGTCAACTGTTATTTCCCAGTAGCCGTCTGAATCTATGTCAGTTATTTTAAGATAACCAACTTCTTTCGATGGATCCAAATCGCTATCGTTCCAGCATTCCTGGTATAATTTATAGCTGGCACCCAGAGCAAGAGGATATGAAGTGATAAAAGATCCGGTTGTTACCCATGTGCTTTTATCCTTTTGCATATAAGATTTTAAACCGAATACAAGATCACTACAAAGACTGTAACAGAAAGTTATATTACTAAGACCGTATGGTTTCCCGTTCCTGGGATTAACAGGTGCTGTTAACCTGACTGAACCGTTTGATGTTTTACAGTCCTGGCAGTTTGTGAAATAAACATTTGCATTCGGACCCCCTTTAACTATTACGGCAATCTTTAACGGAACAGAGGATACCCATGTAACATATATGCCATCTGTCCACCATGTGATAGGTCCAACTGTACCTCCCGAACCACCATAGTAGTCTTTCTTTACCGAATAATCAAAAGTACATCCGGTTACTGAAGCTACCTCTTCACAGGTGATGTTACCGCCGTTATTGGCACCCGGGACTACAATAGTTCCGTCTGACGAGGTCAGGAATTGCTTGTCGATCTGATCCTTATTGCACGATACGATCGTGGCAACCAGGAACAGAATTGCCGTAAAAATTTTAAATGTCTTCATCTTCGTAGTTTTAGTTAATAATCAGTTGCTTTCTCCCAAACCTAAATATTTGTTAAGTTAAATAATTAAACAATATTAAAAGCCATCTGGTTGTGCCGTTTGATTTCAACATTGACGAACGTATGGTTTTCTTTGACTAACATCCCTTTTTATTACATGAATGTCATAAAAGGCAGGATTACCTGTGGTGATCCTGGTGTGGGGTGACTTAAAAGAAAAAACCCTTCATTCGCTGAAAGTTATATTTCTGATGTCGTAACAAAACCCCTTGTTACAGAGCAGAGAGAGGGTCAGGATGTGTTTATAAAAGGCAGGATTACCTGTGGTGATCCTGGTGTGGGGTGACTTAAAAGAAAAA
>CAZTJT010000048.1:0-24266 GCA_964613785.1 uncultured Rikenellaceae bacterium | reverse complement strand
TTTTGATATTTCTTTATGAATAGTTGTAATACAGCGTCCTAAGGCCCCCCTTTAGGAGGGGTGGGGGGGGTGGAACGTAAAATGGAAATGAAGTGATCCAACTTTATAAAAGATGTGTATAAAGGGTAGTTTAAAAAAAAGGGAAGGGGCAGGGGAAGGGTTAAGGTGTCACTGGAAGACACTGGCAAAGAGTTAAGGAATCAACTTATCTAAGTCTGAACCTTTCTGATCCTGAGCATAGGATAAAAACAGGCGTTAGTGCGGTAAAAATCAATTTTCTGATTTTTATTATCATTCATTTTCAATGTGTTAAAAAACAAAATCCCACTAATTTTACCGAGCGTCACAAGTCAGAACAGATCACTACCGGAATATTTATATCCTTACTTATTGCATTTATCCTTCTTCTGATATTTTAGGTCATCTCAGGTGCTTAAAATTTTCCGTGCAGCCAGTTTCCCGGTAAGGATTGACATGGGTACCCCGGCCGGGCTATAGGTCCATTGGCCTGCCTGGAATATTGAAGGTATCGGTGTTACAACTGCCCGGTTAGCTGCAGGGATTTTATTGATTACCGGGACCGGTTCGCGGAAGGACCATCCGGTAATCGCTCCTTCGGATGAACCGACCCTCTTTGCATAGCTAAGGGGAGAGAATGAAAATTGTTCCGTTAATTTTTCATTAAGCATTGGGAAAACGGTAGAGGATAGTATTTTGATGATCCGGGACTCAGTTTCCTTAACAAACTCTTCATGCCAGCCTGCCTGGTCGATTCTGTTAAACAGGTCATAATCAGCAAGGAAACTGATTATAAGTCCGGTTTTGCCCGCAGGTGCCATATCCGGATCCTTCAGGGCCGGGACAGAGATCTCGTATGTATTCAGAGCAAGAAATTTATCGAGCCAGGTCAGTATTTCAGTCCTGTCCAACTCGCCCGGCATAGCCAGTATCCGGTCAAGGTCACCCCATCGGATCTCTCCCAGTCCTTTTCTTGAAGGAGTATAAAAGAAGTGTCCGTTCGCAATACGCTTAAAGCTTTCAACCGGTTCATCCGCTTCAACAAAAATCGTAAAGACTGAATCCCCGCCTCTTTTTGTCACCAGGCGATTTCCGGCAAGTTCGAATTTTGCCCTGACCTTTGCAGGAAGGTTTTCCGTGCTGGTAATCCTGTAAAATGTTTTAAGATCAGCTGCCCAGACAAGATTCTGATATGTATAGTCAATGCTGTTTTGATCAGTTATCTTTTTTTCAGAGGCTGTTATTTTTCTGATTATCGTTTCCCGTGCTATCTCACCTCCCCACTCAAGAAACCTTTTTTCAAGAGCTTCGGCGAGCTTGCCTACACCTCCCCTTGGATAGAAATAATCGAGGTATAGGGAAAAGTAGCTTAGGGCAAAAAAGGCAGGCGTATTCCTGAAGAAATGCTGGGAGATGATATCCCTGAGTGACGGGTTTTTGACAATCTTTTCGAGGAATGGCTCGACCGGTACATTCATCCGGTTGATTCTTCGCAAAGTCATAAGGAATTTTGGCAACCAGGGTAAAAGTTCCTTAAACAGATAGGTCCTGTCATTTCTTATATCCCTGAAATTCGGATTTTCTACGCCATATAGCACATCCATGTGCTTTATTACCTTCCGGATTATTTTTATTATCTGATCAATTTCAGCTTCGCTTTCAGGATACAATCTCTTAAGAAGGTTACTGTATTCGGTCAGACTTTCAATGCCTGTGATATTCAGTATTTCGTTTTCCACACCAACAGAGACAGGACTTTTGACTACATCGAGTTTAATTCCCAGTTCGTTCAGCATGGGGAAAATGATCCCGGCATTTTCAAGGGCTCTTATGCCGGTATCAAACCTGAATCCGTTGTGCGTAAAAGTATTCACCAGTCCCCCGCATTCCCTGTTTTTTTCAATAAGTAAAACCCGGCGGCCTTCTCTGGCAAGATAGGCAGCACAGGTAAGCCCTGCTATGCCTCCCCCTACAACTATGGAATGATATTTCTGTTCAGTCATACTGATTCAGGCATTTAGGGTAATGTCCCGGACTCCGGTCATTTCCAGGCTTTTTGCCCAGAGTTCATATGCAGCCTCTTTATCAAGGGCAGGTGGTGCAGGTTCTTCCATTGTTGTCAGGTTAAAGAATTTCCCGGTCACACCTTCTATTTCATCTGACACTCCGAGATAGTAAATCGCTTCTGCCGCTATTTCTGTAGGCCTCAGGATCTTATTGTAAATATGTTTTTTTATCCATAGGTAAACAGCCCCATTTTCTCTTCCGGTCTCTGATCTGACAGCTCCGGGATGCATAGCATTTATGGTTACCCCCCATTGTTTGTAATATTCAGCGAGGACGAGCATTGAAAGCATCTGGGCAAGCTTGGCCGACCCATAGCTTTTCAGTCCGGAATAACGCCGTTTTTCCCAGTTAAGGTCATCAAGGCGCAAACCCCAGGCATCAAAACGGTGTCCTTCCGAATTGACAAGAATGATTCTGGCCGTTCCCTGGGATTTTAACTTTTCACTCAGCAGGGTATTGATCATAAATGAAGAAAGATGGTGTACTACAAACACCTTATCATATCCTTCAGGAGTCAACTCTCTTCGGGTAAGGTAGATACCTGCATTATGGATCAGTACATCGATCGGTCTTTCAAGCCTGGTAAGTTCTCCCGCGACCCGTTCAACATCCTTCAGGTTACTTAGATCGGCAATCCTGTAGTCACATCTGACTCCGAATTCATTTTCAATCTCCTGTTTTAAAGCCTCCGATTTCATCTGATTGCGGTTTATGCAGAGCAGGTCTGCACCGTGAGAAGCATATTTTCTTGCAGTAAGATAACCTATGCCAGAGGTGGCCCCCGTAATGACAACCAGGTGATTTCTGAAATTATCAGTACAGACTCTGGGATACCTCCGGTTATTTTTAATCATGGCTGCGATGTTCGACCACCGATAATCATTGAAGTATTTTGGTAAGAAGCTATTTGCCATAATAAATTAACCGAATTTTTTTATCATAAACCTCCGGTAAGCCTTTCCAAATCGCGGTATATTGTCAAAAATATCGCCCCACAGATCGTAATAATCCCTTTGCTCAATTATTTTACCATTATCATTTAGAGTCAGCCTGCTTGATCCATACATTATTGAGCTTGGGTTCTTCTTAAACTTAATTGTCATCTCCCATTCAATAAAAACAATATTGCCCTGCATGACTACATTCACAATATTCATTTTCAAGTCCTTTGACCGGTTGGTCAGGCGTTCCGTCATTGCCCTGAAATCTTCTATCCCGCGTATTGCCTGAATGGAATCCCTGAAGTATATATTATCATCATAAAAGGGAAGAATGTGTGACCAGTCGGGCTTCCCCTGTGTGTTATAAGTTTTCGACCATAATTCTTTAATGGTTTCAGCAGTCAGACCCGAAGATGGGGAATTCTTTTCCTGTTCTTTTGGATTCTCACACATATTTTAACATGTTAGAGGGTTTAGATTTTATTCATGTCTGTGGCTGCCTTACTTTATTTTTCATACGATATTTCTCGCAACATTTCATACGATATTTTTCGCAACTTAACATGCTATGTTTGTCAGGAGCTCAATTTTGTTTCTTCTTTTTATGAAATTCTGGTTCTTTTGGGAATATATCATCTCTTATTTGCCATAACTCCTCAGGAGTATCTATATCCGGGTCGACCTTAACCAGTAATACCGGATTCAGCCCTTTATCAGGATGTTGGAGATTATTGGATTTCTGATTCAGTATTTTTTTTGAAGCTCCGACAACGAACTGTTCCGACCTGTCAACGACATATCCGCTCAGGGTGCCGTTACTGTTCAAAGTCAGAAAGTTGCTGAATATCTCCCTGCGTGTCAGATAGATCTCGCCCCTGAAAAACTTTCCCACACTTATCTGAACGGTAACTCCGGGATGCCCGTCGTTATCAGGATCTGTCAGATTGGGATCATCAGGATCGGTTGAAAGAGGCTTCAGAGGGTCGCCATTTATTCCCAGAAGGCTGGGGCTCTCTGGTCTGTAAATATGCCAGGTTCCGTCTTTCTGGTATAATTCTACTTCCTGAACCCTGGGTTTTATTGCCTGGACTGCTTTATCACTGAATACCGATCTGGCATTCTTTCTGCTTAACTTCTGCTCTGCGTGTACGAACCGGTCCGATTGCATAAGTCTGCCCTCTTCCAGGTAAAAGTCAGTAAATCCGTAGGAGATGATAAAGGTACGCATGGTCGTTCTGGTTGTGGTATCTTCATATGCCACCACATCATAGTGTGCATAATGGCCCACAATAGCTTCCTTTGCACTTTCGGGGTCTTTCAGCTTTGTTGTGTCGGCGGCTGCCTGTTCAAAAACATACAAAGGTGATTCAGGCCAATCCAATGGCCGTGAACAGGAATAAAGTATGGATAAAACAACCAGAGATGCCAAAAAGCGTGATCTTACTTCTTGAGTCATAGGCATAAGCTCAGAGCATGGTTTCGGCAAATCTATTTATAAGTTCGATCAATTCCAAGCATTTAGCTTGTTTATCCGGTTTGATTCGCAGATGAGGCGATGGATTTGGAAAGGTACAGATTTAACCCGGTAAATAGGTAAGTAAATTTAATAGGTCAAATTGCCAGGAGTTCTTCCCTCTAAAATCTTCTTACAAGGGGTTTAATACTATCCGCCTGAAAAAAATCTCAGCACCTTCAGACTGGATCTGTATACGCCCTTTCTGAGGCTTTACGTCAAAAGCGTGGTTTACCAGGGTACCATTGAGATAAACAATGATCTCCTTATCCTTTACAATACATTCAATCCTATTCCATTTTCCGACGGGTTTTTCGATATCTTCTGTTCCGCGAAATCCTTTTATGTCCTTCCATCCGGGATCACGTGCGAACCAATTTATCCGTCCGGAGTTTATCGTTACCATATTACCAGAAGGCTGATATACATATGATCCGCTCTGTTGTACAGGAGCAACGGGGCAGGTGACTGAGAAATTACTGGTTCCGTCACCGACAACGATAAAATCGCCTGTTCCCCCTTCAATGATCTGGCATTCTATCGAGTGCATCCAGGTGCCGTCGGAACCGCCATCCTTTCCGACAGAATGCAACAGCAGCCCGCTGTCCCTTGCTTTGTCAATTCTAGGTTCATGGGTTATCTCACCCCATTTGTATTCAACAGTTATTTTATAGTTTTCAAACTCATCATTTGATGTTATGCATCCAAACTCTTCACCGGAGATTCTTATCATACTGTTTTTAACCGTAAATACCTTTTTTGGATCGACATTTTTTCCCCGGTCTTTAATAAAGGTGTACCAGCCATCAAGGTTTTTACCGTTGAATAACTGAATCTCTGATTTTTTAGCGTACTTTCTTTCCGGACCTGAACGATCAGCAGGTCCTGTGAAGCTGGTTCCAGTTATAATCAACATTAGCAGGGTCAATGTCAAAAAAATAAACGCAGGCCTTTTCATAGCTGTAAGTTTTAATCCATTAATTTTTTGAATCGTTTCTTTCCATAGTCAGTTTCCTGAATATAAATCTCAGGTTAATTTTATAAAAACTGCTGATCAGGTAATCGCTGTACTTATCTGGTAATGGAATATTCATCACTTTATTTTCATCACCACCTGATTCAATTTCCATTTTCACCAGACCGGTCAGAGTTTCAATGTAATCAATCATCGTATAAATTGAAGTCAGATCGCCAACCGGCCCGTGTCCGGGTACTGCTATCTGTGGATTCAGAGTGATTAAATTTTTAAGATTATTCTTCCATGATTCTGGATCTCCGTCACCAAAATAGGGATGGCATTTGACAAATAACTGGTCGCTCACAAAAATGATGTTGTCATCAGGAAGATATGCAACCATATCCCCGTTTGTATGACCAGTTCCTGTTGGTATGAGAACCATTTTCCTTATGGAACCATAAATAACCAAAGTATCACTGACGGTAATGTTCGGCAGTGTCATTTTTAATTCGGGAAGCGACTCTATAATAGCCTTGCATTGATCTTCAAATAGAGTCAGCTCAACCTTTTCAGGTCCTGTGGCTTTTAAGAGTCGTTTCTGAATTTCATAAAGTTCTTCGGAAGCCGACATTTTATTTTCTTCAAATTCCTTTTCAAAGTGGCTTTCTATATATCTGCGGGTGTTAGGAGTACTTACTATATCTGCTCCGGGGACGAATACCTGATTCCCCCTTGTGTGATCACTGTGAAGATCCAGATTCAAAACAAGTGATATCTTTTTACCTGTCAATAATTCTGCATGTTGCTTCAGATCCCTGGCTGCTGCAGGGCTCATAAAAGGATCAATAACAATCACTTTATTGCCTAAATCAACTATTCCGGCATTGCAGATGGCATATCCGCCCTGGTTGTTATGTATTGCTGCATATACACCATTTGCCAGTTTTTCCAATTTATAATGCCGGGATTCCGGTAATACCGATTGCCCATTAATAAGGCATAATTGAAGTGAACCAGGGACAATCAGTATCAGCAGCCTGAATGTTTCAGCTATTTTCATTATCACATTTTTATTAGAATTTCTTATTGATGTTCAGGGAAGATTCCGTTTATTAAAAGGATTTGACTGAATTGATTACTTCACTCAGGTCCTTTTCTGCAACTCCCATTACTTTTGAAATGGTGCCGCCGAACATTTTACCCAACAGTCCGATATTGAGCCTGGAAACAAAGACCTGACCCTTACTGTCTTCATAAACTCCTATTGACAGGGGCATGAAAGCAGTAACACCCCGATCTTTATGGTCTGCAAGTATTCTGGAGGCGTACCTGGGATTACAGATATTTATGCTTGCAGTCTGATCGAGGGTTACAAAAGCTTCAGTGCTTATTTTATAGTTATTCACTGTTAATACTTTCCAATCCTGTTTCTTACCAAGGTTTTCACTCAGGGCTGAAATAGTATCATGGTAGGAAAGTTTACTCCTTACCTTTATCAGCATAATTGATGGCATTGTGAACCATACAATCAGGCCCATAAGGACCATGCCGGCAATTACGCAGACTAAAACAAGCAGTGCATTCATTATTTACCTCCTTCTTTTAATTTATTTGGATGTTTAAATACCTGACTGTTTATGGTTATAATCTGTAATCCTTCGGGAACATTTTCAAATAATTATTTCATTATCAAATTTACACCATATTTATCCCCGGGTCAATTTTTCTTTCTGTCAGTGAAATGGAGTAAGTATTAAAAGCCTGAATTGTAAAGAATATCGCTAATTGGCCCGATAAACAGAATCAGGATACATCAAATCGAAAGAGACTGACCTGTGGATTGTGACGTAAGGTGATGTAACCAGATATATCCGCGAAAGGATGAAAGCTGAAGTAAAATGATCAATGATCAGAGACCAGGAGAAAAATAACTGTAACACTCAAACACTAGCTTGATAAAGGCATTTATGATCTTCCTCTTACGCCCAAAACTGTGGTTAATCCGAGGTGGAATGAAGTGATAGCCAGACAGGACGGTGTTGTAAAAAGGATCAAAACACAGCATTAAGGCGAAGTAAATGTTGTGTTGTATCAGGCACTGCCAGATACCTGCAAAATTAAGATTTCAAAATTCAGATGGCCTGACAAAACAGAAAGTCTGTTTAAAAGATCATCTCTTAAACGTCAAAAAAGCTATATTAATAGCGGGTTTACTCCAATATATCAATAGAAAAATATGAAGAAATCAAGCACCTGTTTCTTTTTTATCATGCCTGAAAAGGCAACTAATCTGTAAATTTATTAATTTTGTCCCCCGGTGATGGAGTTCACTGTAACCGTCATAAATGACTGATAACTCCTGTTTATTTTAAGAGTCATTTATGAAATCAATCAAAAAAATATATATGATGAAACCTAAAGGGAAATAGGCCTGTTTCCCGTTATTAAATTTTTATTGATGAAAAATATTCCATCCATAAAATCCGATATTGAAAGATTAAAAATCATTGCGAGGAATGTTAATGATGAACCGGTTTTAGCCTCGTTAAATGAACTATCGGGTAAACTGGTATATAACCAGTTCTACCTCGTCATCGTAGGATTATTCAAGCGCGGCAAATCATCTATAATCAATTCGCTGATTGGAAGGGAACTGGCCCCTGTTGCAGTAACGCCGCTTACTTCTGTCATAACGTTTTTTCAATATGGCTCAGTTACAGCAGCTGAAGTATATTTTAAGAATGGCAATCACGTACCGATTGATCTTCATGATATTTTCCTTTTCATATCTGAGGAGAACAATCCGAAAAACACAAAGAATGTAGAATATGTTAAAATCAGCACCAAAGCGGAAATCCTTGAAAACATCATTCTGGTAGATACACCTGGTCTGGGTTCCGTCTTCAGCCATAACACCAATACAACAATTGAATTCCTGCCGCGTATCGATGCCGCCTTGTTTGTACTGAGTGCAGATGTTCCTATAAGTAAGGCGGATGAGGAATTCCTGAAAAAAATAAAGGATCTGATTCCTGATGTACTTTTTGTATTGAATAAATCGGATCTTCTTACCCGCGATGAACTTGATAAAATGATCAGTTATAATGTTCAGATGCTTAAGGAGATCTATAAGGATGAAACCAGCAATATTGAGCTTATTCCTGTTTCAGCGAGGGACTTTTTCAGGTCGGCAGGCCGGGCTGAAGGACAGGATGCGGGTAACATAGGATACCTCCGGGCCAGGATCAATCAGAAAATTGTAAGATCAAAGGATGAAATACTTCTTTCGCGGAGCATAAAAATGCTGCTTTCTTATGCCGACCAGCTTCAGAATCTGCTTAAGGTAAAATCAGACACTTTACAGTTGCCTGTGGAGGAACTGGAGAAGAAGCGAGAATCAATGCAACGATCAATCGATTTTGTTGCTTCCGGTAAGGTTGATTTTGATGCAGTGGTAAAAAGCCGCGTAAAACAGCTTATTGACAAGATTACGGATCAGACCGAACAAAAACGGAGAGAGCTCTCCCATTATTATTACGATCTTTTAATTGAGGAAAAGGTTCAGACCTGGGCTGAGTTGAAAAAAACGGATGCCGATGATTATTTCAGGAAAATCGCCAGCGATATTTTACAGGAATTTGATGAATTGAAAACAAATCTTGAAGAATCTGTAAGAGAAGAATTCGGCAACATCCTTCTTCAATACAGCACACTTTCACGATCATTTCTTTCTGAAATTATTACACAGATGAAAGAAATACTCGGGATCAATATCGAAGGCATTATTTCTTCATTCGACATGGATGTTTATACATCATTCTATTTTAAAACGGATACAAAATATTCAATTCCATCAATCAGGACCAACATGTTACTGAAGATCCTACCCGACAAAATAGTAAGATCAATAGTACTCAAACAGATTTATACAAATTGTTTAGAGTTAATAAATCCAAACTCAGGACGAATACGGGGGGATATTGATTACAAGATAAGTGAATCATATCGTAAATTCAGGTATCACTTTGATCAGAAGCTTCACGACCTGCTTCAAAGTCTCAAGAATATGATTGAAGAAAGTATCAGGACAAAATCATCGATGCATGAGAACCTTGGCACAATTCTAAAAAGTCTTCGATCTGAACAGGAAACCATTAGCAAAATAATAGAACAATATTCATTGCACGAGAAGAATTCAGATATTATTAAAGCTCAATCTTAAGGCTACAAGGTGTCAAAATCCAATCATTTTATGGAGACAGATGATAACAGATAAGCAAACACTTAAAGATTTAGAGGTTTTCAGGTCTGATGAAAATGCGACAACTCTTTTCGACTTCATAGATAAAACAAAAACAGCTGGAGGAAGTTATTGTCTGCGTCAGAAATTTCTTAATCCCCCGGCAACATTTGATGAATTGGAAAAAGAGCAGGAAGCAATACGCTTTTTTTCCGAACAGGCAGTTTCCTCCAGTCTTACACTTCCGTTTACCAGCCGCCAGATGAAGTCGCTGGAAGAATATCTTGGCTCAAATATCAATGTTATTGAAAATGAAAGCCTGCTGACATGTATCATTTTCTGCTTTGCTGACATTGAATCATACAGGTACATTAAGGGTAGTTTAAAAGAAATAATTGATTTCGTTTACACTTTTTTTGAAACAATACGCGATAAAAAGGATGGTACTCCTCATCTGCTAAGGCGAATACATGATGAACTGGCTAGTCTGATAAATGACCCTGATTTCATTAAAGCAGCCGGTACAAAAAATAATAAGATCCGTTTCTGGAGTATTCTGCGTTCAGACAGAATCTTTCGTACACGTCTGAAAAAAGCGTTTCAGGAAATTCTTGAAAGATACTATGAGGTCGATGCTTTAATCTCCATGGCAATAACCACTGCTGAACAGAATTTCAGTTTTCCCGATATGATAAATGATAATGATCCGGTGTTCGAAGTTGCAGGTCTTTATCATCCCTTACTTCCGAATGCCGTTCCATATGATATAAATTTAGCAGGTATATCAAATTTTGTTTTTCTTACCGGTCCGAATATGGCGGGGAAAACGACCTTCCTGAAAGCATCCGGTATTGCAGTTTACCTGGCGCACCTCGGAATGGGGATCCCTGCCAGATCAGCCAGGATAAGCTATTTCGACAGGTTGCTGACCAGTCTGAACATCACGGACAGTATTGCTTCAGGATACAGTTTCTTTTACAGCGAGGTTAAGAGAGTAAAGCAACTTGCAGAACATTTGAAAGATGGGGAAAGGATTTTTTCCATTTTTGACGAACTGTTCCGCGGCACAAACGTAAAGGATGCTTTTGATGCATCAAAGATGATAATTTCCGGACTGGTACGGTGGAACACCAGCATATTTATTCTGTCATCCCACTTGTGGGAATTATGGGAGAATATTAAAAATTACAACAACATCAGGGAACTTTGCTTTGAGTCAAAGATTCTCGATGGCAGGCCCTTTTTCTCATATCGCCTTTTTCAGGGAGTAAGTGATATGCGCTTAGGGTTGACAATTATAGAAAATGAAAAGATTATGGATCTGTTAAATTCAACTGAAAATGTTAAAGATTGATATTCCCGGATTTAAAGTAATTGAAGCAGAACACCTGGTTCTCGATTTCAATGGGACAATGGCAATTGATGGAAGGTTCATCGATGGCGTCCTTGGAAATCTCATTCAGGTAAGCGAGTATTTAAATGTACATATCCTGACGGCTGATACTTTTGGAACAGTTAATGAAGAGCTCAGGGAGCTTCCTGTTAAAATAAAAATACTTGACCCTGAGCATCAGGATCAACAGAAATTAAATTATGTAAGAAACCTGGGATCTTCCAAAGTGATAGCCATCGGTAATGGCAGAAATGATCACATAATGCTAAGGGAGTCAGCTCTTAGCATTGGTATAATTCAAGCGGAGGGTGCCTATTCCCAGATAATATATGATACTCATATTATTTGCACAAGCATAAATGATGCAATTGGGTTACTTATTAATCCAAAAAGATTATTGGCTACACTTCGGGTTTGAGCTTTCTGTAAATAATATTCGGAGCGATTTTGCTATTATTTTCCCAAGTATATTGTTTTATAGACTAGCCATGTTTTAGTTTTGTATTAAAACATTTTCAATAATTCCTGATTTGTTTTCAAGGATAATATTGGATAGCAACGCATGAGTATACAAACCATGTCCTTAAGACAGGTATAAAATAATGATATGATCATGAAAAACATCAGAATTGACAAAGCTGTAAAATTTGTGGTGTTAATTGGTCTGATAAGTCTGTTTTCAGATATGACTTATGAAGCAGCCAGGAGTATTAACGGCTCTTTTTTGCAGATTCTTGGTACGAGCGGAGCGACCGTAGGGTGGGTAGCAGGGCTGGGAGAACTGCTGGGATACGGATTGAGATTTATTTCAGGTTATATAGCTGACAAAACAAAAAAATACTGGACCATCTTGATTACCGGATATTTATTAAATCTTTTCTCTGTTCCTCTTCTGGCTCTGGCAGGTTTCTGGCAGATTGCTGTCGTTTTAATGATAACCGAACGTATCGGCAAAGCAATCAGGACACCAGCACGCGACGCTCTGCTCTCGTTTGGGACACAAAAAATGGGACGCGGATGGGGCTATGGTTTGCATGAGGCCATGGATCAGATCGGAGCTACAGTTGGTCCTTTGCTTGTAAGTTCAGTCCTTTTTTACCAGCATCAGAATTACAGAATGGCTTTTGGCATACTTGCCATTCCTGCCATTATTGCAGTAAGTATTTTAATTTATTGCAGATTCTTGTATCCTAAGCCTGAGAATCTTGAAATAAAAACAACCTCCATAGCTTCAAAAAGTTTACCCAAAAGATACTGGATTTATACCATGGCAGCAGTTTTTATTGCAGCCGGGTATATAGATTTTCCTCTTATTGCTTACCATTTTAAGGAGAAAGCAATAATGAGTGATTCCATAATTCCTGTTTTTTATGCGGTTGCTATGGCCACTGATGCAGTAGCAGCACTTGTTTTTGGGAAACTTTACGATAAAAATGGGATCAAAATTCTCCTGCTGGCCGTTCTGCTTTCTGCATTTTTCTCACCCCTGGTTTTCCTGGGAGGCTTTAACTGGGCTCTGGCAGGCATGATATTGTGGGGAATTGGTATGGGGGCACAGGAGTCTGTATTAAAAGCTGAAGTGGCCGGAATGGTACCACCCGAAAAGCGCGGAACAGCCTTCGGTACATTCAACACAGCATATGGTCTTTTTTGGTTTGCCGGCAGTGCACTTATGGGATATCTGTATGATTTCTCCCTGAAAGGCTTAATATTGGTTTCAGTGATGACACAATTTATTGCTCTGATTATAATTTCATACCTTATCAGGAAGAAAAAATGATTGAAAGTAATATAGCATCGCTGATTCCGTACAGGTGGGACATCCTGGTAAGATTGCGGGATACAACTGACATTACCTTAAGAGTGATGAAGGTGAGTTAAATAATATACTTATAGCCGCAGCAACATTTAATATTCTGATAGTACTAAAGAGAATCCGGTTTCGTTTGTGGCTTCAATATCTGATTCATACCAAAGCCCGTCTCCTCCATCAATCGTCCCGTTTTAAGATAATTTCCGAAGGAAATAGCAAATGAGTATTTCCTTAAGTATTATGTTATAAGAATTCTTCAAATTAATTACGTAATTATTTACGTAATTATTTACGTAATTATTTACGTAATTTAATACGTAATAAAGATGCCGGTTTTATATCCGGCATTTGTATCATTGGATCATCCCCATGATCCATTCAAGGTAGTAGGAAGTTATTTCCGATGAACTGACTTTGCGGCTTTTCTCAATTTCACGTCTTACTTTTTTTCTTTCTTTTTCATTTACAGACGGATCGGAGACCTTTGCAACAATATCAAAAAGTACCTGTTTGGCTTCGCTTTTCAACATCGGATCATTGCCTGACATCATATCAGCCATAGGTTGTATCATCACGGCTCCCAGCTTCACTGCTGACTGGACTGCAACCTGTCTTACCTGCCAGTCAGAATTATTAAATCCTTCGATGACATAATCCGGTTCAGAATCAAGATCACGTATGCAGATATTTCTGAATTTGGCAAACTGGCCGGGTTTTTCGGCATGATTGCCCTGGAATCCTATAAATCCTGTTAGGGGTTTGTCGGCCAGGGTCTTTACAGTATCGATATCAGCAATGGTTGTAATCTGGTCGTTTACCGAAACGCTAACTTTATTGCGGTCACATCTGATTTCCATCTTATACCATTTTCCCGTTGTTTCATCGGGCCTGTTTGTAACGGCAACATGGCCGTACAAAGAACCAGTACAATGGAGATCATCCCTCCACGGTGTCCAGGGTGCAAGAAGCTGAACCTCAAATCCGGATCCCGGTACCGCGGGATCACGTCTTATAAAGACCCCGCTGTTGCCAACTTCCGAGAGCAAAAATTCAAGCTGAAGAATAAAATTACTATAGGTCTTTTCCGACCAGATATCGGTTCCGGAACCGGTACTGCGGGTAATCAGTTCCCCGTCAATGACTTCAAATGACCCCGGCTTCTGAAGGGTCCAGTTTGTCAGATCCTTACCGTTAAACAGGGTTGTGAATTCCTGTTTTTTTGATTCACACGAGAGTGTGAGCAATGAAATAATAAAGGCGATCAGTATGCTGTTTTTCATTTTATCTGCGGTTCAAAATATTAAACATTATGATTGGAGCACCCACGGTTTTCTGTAAGATCTCGATAGGAGGTAGTTGGCAGCTTCATCCCCGACAAATTTTTCATTAAGACTGTCCCACGTGAGTTTTCTCTTCAGCCTGAAGGAAATCATTGCCAGGTGCATGGGTATTGTCATTTCACGCGCATAAGGAAGATTGCTCTCAGGCTTGCCCCTCGTTTTTACGGCGTCGATGAAATTCTGCTGGTGTCCGGGGGAACGTGGAATGGTTATTGGTACATCGGGCAGATCTGTCAGGATCTCATTATTGATTTTTACAAAACAGTTAGTATAATCACATGTCAGGGTTCCGTTTGTTCCTTCAAAATGAGCTCCGATATGCATTTTATCCGAACCGGGTGCTTCGGGAGGAACGGTTGTCCAGAATACATTCAGATCGTTGAATTTAAAATCAACATCTATCCATTTTGGTGCATCGGCTATACCATCATATGGTCTCTCGCCCCTGCTTTCGATACTTGATAATCCCTTTGGGTGAAGAGACATAAACATAATATCGGCAATGTGGCACCAGAAATCGGCGAAAACACCTCCGGAATAGTCGAGAAAATGCCGGTAGGTTCCATGGCATTTTACCGGGATGTATTCATCATATGGTGCCGGTCCGAGCCACATATCCCAGTCGAGGGTTTCAGGTGGTTTCTGGCTGGCGGGGAATCCCAGGCCGGGTGAACCTCCTGTTTTCCATAACCGTACGGTATGTATCTTTCCGAGTTTCCCGGATTGTATTATTTCAGTTACGCGGTGGTAGTTATCTCCGGCATGTATTTGAGTTCCCAGCTGAAAAACCCTGTTGTATTTTTCAAGGTTTTTAAGCATGGCCTGTCCTTCAGCCAGAGTATAGGTAAGGGGTTTTTCACCGTAAACATCTTTGCCTGACTGAAATGCAAGTATCGCTATCAGGGCATGCCAGTGGTCGGGGGTGGCACAGGTTACCGCGTCAATATCCTTTCTGTCGAGGATATGACGGAAGTCTGTAAATATCTCCGCTCTCGATTCCGGATTTATTTTCTGCAGCTGGGCACGTGCCTCTTCAAGCCTTACCTTATCGAGGTCGCATAATGCCGCAACTTCGACTTCCGGAAGATCATTGAACCAGTTCATATGAGCTCTGCCCTGGCTTCCGAGTCCGATGACGGCTACTCTTACCCTGTCGCTTGGCGCCACACCGTAAGCCCTGCTGTAAATAAGAGGAAGCCCTATTAATCCGAGGGTACCTGTTGCAATGAATTTTCGTCTGTTGATCTTTGTGTTAGTTCCCATGAAAAGCTTATTGTTGATTTTTAATATTTGATCAGTTTCTGTAAAAATACATATTTGTGATAACAGATCAAACCCGACCTTAATTCTTCAAATTTTTGGTTCCTTTATGCTCTTGTCCCAAATAGCTATCGGGAGCTTTGTGCTCTTAGTGGTAAATTCTTTTTTCACCATAAAGGATACCCAAAGGTCATCACAAAGTAATACAAAGGGATACAATATTTTAAGAATATCTAATAATTAAAGATAACTAAAAATATGTTTAAGCAGATCCTATCTGGGCCAGATAAACGTATAGGTATACTTGATAGTAATAAAGTTCTTGTTCATTCGGGGAAGCTCAGGATACTCACGGGTTAAGTTGGTATTATAATCACCATTAAATACAATATACAGGTCGTTCCCTTCGCGGGGATTATAACGGAACCTTATATTATTGACACCGAATTTTTCACTGCTGCTGTACTGGAAGAACATCAGAAGTGAAAGCCTGGTGGTAAATGTAAATTCAGATTTGAATCTGACAATATGTGATCTGAAATGCTGATCACGATTGCGGATGTCAACCTGGCTGTACCGGTAGTTCAATCCGAGATTAATATTTGAAGAAATCCTGAAATTAACCTGAGCAGGAGTCAGGTCGATGTACGTACCATCGTAATATTCTCCAAAGGTTATCATGTAATTGAAAGATATTAACTTGTTTGCAGGTGTGGTGAAGCCGGTTTCGAAATTATAGTAATTATAAGGCCCCGTTGGGAAAAAGACATCATCCGACAAATTGAACTGTTCGGTAAGGTAATCCTGATGCCGGAAGAGGTCTATCCAGCCGCCATATCCATTTTTAAATGCGAAATTATAACCCAATGAATATGTTGAAAGAAATGTCCTCCAGTCTTCATTGGTCTTGTTGATCCATCCCCAGACCATAATATACTGTCTGAGCAGCTTTTTATTTTCATCATTGTAAGCCCACCCGTAGCCTGCCTGGCCATAAAACTGTGTGTAGTTTTTCATTTGTTCAAAACCCATCTGGGGATCATATTTTTCACCTGACCGTGCAAAAGTAAAATCATAGTTCAGGCCAACCGTAGACCTGTTTTTCCAGTTAAAATTGAATTTGGAATGATTCAGCGGATTTCCTGAATATGGTACTTTGTTATCGAAAGTATGAACATAGCTTGTGGTTATAAAATTATTTTTAAACGGGTTTAAAATCATGTCTGCCGCTGTATTGATGTTATAATTACCCATTGCATCAATTTTGCTCGTTACCATACCTCCTGCATAACTAGTTTCATTAAAAACCTGTTTTCTCAGCCTTAAGACTCCATGGTTGGCAGAATAAAAATGAGTTACCGTATCTATATCCCGACCAGTGTAATTAAAGGCTGCAGTCTGCATGTCAAGGAATCCAAGATCCCATTTACCTGCTCTTCCGACAACCCGGGCACCCCCGATGATAGGAACGATCTCTCCCTCATATAATCCGATACGCCGGCTGTAAAACACCTGGTCGAGATAACCGGTTTGTATGTTAAAAATGCTGGAACGCTCCAGAAAGAATTGTCTCTTTTCAGGGAAGAAAAGTGAAAACCGCGTAAGGTTAACCATTTGGTCGTCAACTTCAACCTGGGCAAAATCGGTGTTCAAAGTAAGATCGGCTGTAATATTGCTGGTCAGTGAGTATTTTACATCAAGGCCTGCATTTAATCTGGGATTTGTATTGGTCTTATATGCAGTTGCTGTCTCATTGAGTTTATGTGATTGTTCAAAGCTTCCCAGTGCATATGGTTTAATATAAACCGGATTTTTTCTTTTTATTCCTTTCAAGATAATTTTATGAGCCTGTGAAGGTTTCCAGACGCCGAAATTGCCGAATTCATTGCTTATATTGGGAAAGTTATTCCATTCCTGTTTGCTGGAAATCTGCCTCCATATCGACATTCCCATGATCACTCTGCCGTCTTTTTCCTGGAACCGCAGGCTGGAAAAAGGAATACGCATTTCGATGTGCAATACATCATCGATTATATTGGTTTCAACATCCCAGAAGGTATCCCAGCTCCTGTTAAAAGGCATCATTCCCAAAGGGACCTGGGCATCGTTATCGATGGTAAAATCCGATCTCAGTCCCGATGGATTGGTCTCGAAGCACAAGGCGTTCTCATTGTCATTGAAAGTATCGAGAAGGATACCGAAATTATCGCTTCCACCGTCGGCGCCATCCCTTTTTTTTGTGGTTGACCGTATTGTACTTCCGTTTTGATAGTACAACCTGGCTCCGATATAGAAATACTCATCATCAAAGGTTACGAATACATCTGACCTTTCTGACGGCATGCTGCCATGATTGGGTTTGAACATGGTCATTGGAATAACGGAAACGCTTTCCCACAGATGTTCATCACAAATACCGTCGAAATTTATTTTTCCGGTCAGCTTTCGGATTTCAAGGTAGTTTTCATCTGCCTGTCCTGAAACAAATGCAACTCCGGCAAAAATTAATAAAAGTATGGCAAGAATTCTTTTATTCAATACTGTACTTAGTCATTTAAATTTCGGTTAAGATATCAGAACCGGGTGGTATTGCAAAAGAATTTTGTTCTTTATTTCATCTCAGAAATCTCAAACCGGATTTTAAAGTTTATTGTTCGATTTCAGAATAGTTTTTATCCCATGAAATATCCATGATACGAATAACACCAACCGATATGGATATTCTTTTCATGGTTATTCCATCTGACCATTGAAATTATAAGTACAGGTGAAACCCACATGATTGACCGCAATTGTAAAAGGGAATGACAATAATTGTATACCAACCTAATGAAATGAGTTCAATGAAGTTGATCATGTGTAATTACTTACAAAAAACATCTTATAATGAATCACCACACAGGATGTCAACTGTTCTGGTGCCTTTCAACGCTTTCGGATCTTTATTATAAATCTAAAGGCAGTATCTGTTTATCAGTTCCTGTTCATATCCCGATCTCCTTGCTCTTTTGGCAATTAATTTCAGGATAGGAAAAATAATTGTAAAGAATCCCGGAATATTCATATCTGACATGGTTGCCACCAGGGCTAAATCCTTTATGCTTTTGGGAATCCCCTTTTTATCAGTTAGCCCGTCGGCGGCCATTCCATAAAGGATCCGTAAGGAATTTTCAAAACCTTCATGACCTGGTTTAATTTCAATCTTGAACCTGATTTCCCTGCCGGAAGGATTAAACCAGTAGTGAAGAGTGTTGGGTTCTACTGTGTATGATTCTCCGGGTTTCAGGATTTTCTTTTCGTTTCGGCCTGCACCTACACCCACCTCCCCTTCTAATGGAATAAATGTTTCTGAATAGGTCTTGTGGTAGTGAAGGGGATTTTTCCCTCCGGCCTGAAGGACAACCTCCATCTCAGATATCTCTCCTTCTGATTCGGCAGATGTTCTCACGAATTTTACTTCGTCCCTGAACAGCGGATTATAAATTACTCTTTTCATGTTTAATATTTTGGTTTAACCTTCAATAATTTCTTAAGGGACTAAGCCAAGGTGGATGTATAACAAATTGTAAATGTTAAAGTTCATTCTTATTGTCAAGGTAAACCTTAAAATATTTTAATCTTAACACTGGAAGCATTATCATGGATCACTAACAGGGGATTCATCAACCACTGAAGGGATAGAATTGTGATAATTGCAATTGGGGGCATAAGATTTTAATCGTTTGTGGTCCAGGTCAAATTCATCTGCCGGCAGCCTTCTGAACTTGCTCTCAAAACCTGAGGAAGTTTTTTTGGATAATTACAATATCATCTTCAGAATAACCACACTTAAGCAATTCAAAAACGATACCCGGATAACCTGAGACATCCAGTACATCAGAATGTTTTAAGGTTCTGACACCGTCAAAATCAGAACCCAGACCCGCGTAATCAATTCCTGCAACCTGTATTAAACGCTTTATATGGTCAACAAGCTGCTCGTAATTGCAGACCAGCCAATGAGTTTTAGAATACTTTATGATCAGGTTATTGCCCTCCTTTGAATCATATCTCAGGTTTCTGGATTCATGTATTTTCTGGATTTCTTCTGTATTCTTCAAACCTACTGAATCAAGAAACTGAGTGCAGAAATTCCAAATAATCAGACCCTTCTTTTCAGCCATGACCCTGACCACCTCAAACCGGTGTATATTGATCATCCCGATCAAAAGTTAATTCCGTGAGCTATAAATAGATATATAAATATTCATTCTGCCGGATGAATGTGGTCAAGGTTACAGGCATATGCAATGAATTGTTTGTGTGACAGGAAATCCTTATTACTTATCAATACGAAAAATTATGTTGGAGGATATTTCAAAGGGCAGCCTTAATGATTATATTTAACGATCCTTTAAGTGTAAAATAAACTATTAGTTATAAAGATATTAAAATGAGTAACCGATTTTTATTTGCAGTAGCTTTGGTTTTTTGCTTCCTGCCATCTAAGGCACAGAAGACGGAAACAGGTCCCTATACCATTACAATGCTTGCTTCAGGAGTATTTCATATTGAGGATGCAAATAAAAGTAATCCTCCCGGTATGCATACTGATGCAGATGGTAAAATAACCGGTTTGAATAATTGTTCAGACATGTACCTGGTCGCCGGGAAAGATAAGATTCTGTTGATAGACCTTTCGAATTTCATAAAGTGGGATACAACCGCTGTCAGATCCCTGCGTTCCATAGTATATTCTGAAAAAGGCAATAAGGATCTGTTTATAACTGTGACCCATTTTCATGGTGACCATACCGGAATGCTTCCTGCATTTAAGGACGATCCCAATGCCGTCTTCTGGGTACCTGCTGAAGAATTTAAGGGAAAAGAGATATTCCCCAAAGAAAGAACAATACCCTTTCCTGAAAACGCATCACTCGACCTGGGTGGAGGATATATAATAAATTCATTTGAAGTACCCGGGCATTCTCCTCATTCAACCATTTTTTTTCTGAAGAGCAAAAACCTGGTATTTACCGGAGATGCTATTGGTTCAGGCAATGGTGTCTGGCTTTTTTCATATGATAGTTTCATGTTGTATAAGGAGAGCATTAAAAAACTTATAAAATACATCCTGGATCCTGCCAACGAAGTGGATACAGAAAAGCTGATTATTTATGGTGGTCATTATTGGCAAAAAGGTGAAAAGGAAAAACTGACTGCACAGTACATTTTCGATATGCAGACTCTGATCGATAAAATCGGGGAGGGAAAAGCAGACGAAGAAAAAACAACTTATAACAAATACCTGGATACCAACTTCAGATATGGTACTGCAACCATAACCTGGAATAAAGCAGATGCGGTGAAATATTTCAATAACCTGAGTGATCGGAATTTTTAAAAGTTACCGGCATAAGGTGAAGAATATAATTTACTTTTTCAGATAGTTCTTCTTGGGATGGTTTAAAGCATCATCAAAATGAAAAACAGGAATTATATAAAACTACTTACCGGAATTTTATTCTCAATTCTTCTCCTTTTTGTAATTAAATCTTCAGTTGTCCAGAATTTTACTATCCCTGGAGAAGTTGTAACACCCTATCCGACAATAATTAATCTTGGTGTGGAATGGAACATCAAGGGCGACGATAATTTAAATGGAACAGTAACCGTTCAATTTCGGGAAAAAGGAACATCAGACTGGAAACAGGGAATGCCCTTGCGAAGAGTTCCGGCAGGTAAGATTTATGGCTTTAAATGGGGCAATAAACATTCGGGCAGCATTTTTGACCTTAACCCAAATACCTTGTATGAAATAAAACTCAACCTGAATGATCCTGATGGCGGGTCTGCTGAGAAAATAGTGGAAGTGGCCACTCGCCCGGTACCTGTTGTAAATGATAGTGCAGAAATAATTGAGTTGCTACCGGGAGTGCATGACACATTGTTTACAAAATCGGGCACAAAAGATCATCCGGTGGTTTACCAATGTTCTGAAGGCACTGCTACTTATCAGTTCATTGATCTTAAAAACAAAGAATGGGTTTACATAGAAGGACTAAGAATAGTAAACACTGAAGTTACTTACATTGAAGACTTTGGAGCCGGAATTCGAATGGATGGTGCGCAAAATTGTGTAGTCAGGGGGTGTACTATTAATTCAGTCTTTGGTATAGTCGCGGACAAGCCTGGCGCAACCAACTGCTACTTTTGTGATAATGTGCTTACCGGAACCTGCGAATGGAAAAACAATGCGATGGGTAAATATGCTAAAAACTTAGGTGAAGGAATTCAAATTACGGGCTCGGGTAATGTGATATGTTACAATTTGGTATCAGGTTTCTGGGACTGTATATCGACTATGGAAGGGAGCCGTTGTGCGACTCAAACAGGCATTGACATTTACAATAACGATATTTATCAGGGTGATGACGACGCAATTGAAGCCGACTTCTCATTCTCAAACTGCCGCATAATGCGTAACCGGATCACAAACTGTTGTGTTGGTTTGAGTTCACAACCAGGATTAGGTGGTCCGAATTATTTTATCCGGAATGTAATGTATAATGTTATACATGCGGCCTTTAAACTGAAAAACTTCAGCAGAGGTGATGTAATATTGCATAATACAGTTATTAAAGTCGGGGCCGGATTGAACGGCAACCAACCCATGGATTTTGCCTATTTCAGGAATAATCTTGCTATTGGTGGTCCAAACGGTAACGTTAATTATGCTGGTTATGGAGCCGGTCCACCTTCTGCAGCTTATCTTTTAGAACCCGGGAAACACAGTGATCTTGATTACGATGCAGTTGGTGTATATGGAACCGGATATGTGGCTACTATTGGAAACAAAGCTTTTTCTGAAGTTGAGAAGCATGGGATTGAAAGAATTACAATTGAGGATGTTTTTAATGATGTTAAATTTCCATATCCACCATTTCCTGAAAAAGAAGTACCGGACCTCAGGCCAAAACCAAATTCAAAAGTTGTGGACGCCGGGGTTAGAATTCCAAATGTCAATGATGATTATAAAGGAAAAGCTCCGGATTGCGGAGCTTATGAATCGGGACAGGAACTGCCACATTACGGTCCACGAAAGGAAAAGGGTGAAATGGTTCAGGAGGTATTCGACACATTGATTCATTCGGCTCATAAATCATTATCAACGATTTATGGAAGACCTTTAGAAATTAAAAAAGAATATTGCGGAAAAAGCGATTCTGAAATTGCCAAAAAGAAGACAGATCGAAAATCAGTACTTCAGGGAGAAATTGACGGGATCGATACTTATTATCTTGAACTGTTTAAGGATGATCCTTACCTTATTAAACCCCGACAAAATTCTGTCAGCCTATACCTGATAACACATGGGAAAGGAATTATAACGCAAGGAGTCAGGCAGTTTGAGGTGAATGGTCTTAATTTGTTTGTACCTTCCATCATGGAAGAAGCTTCTGTTCTTGCAGACACTGGTGACTTTGGAATGCTGGAAATCGTAATCAGATTAACATCTGCTGAATATCAATCACTAAAACAAAAACAAAATAAGTTACCCTATTTTGTTGATTATAAGCAATGCAGGCAATACAAAGAGGCAATAAAAAGCGAAAAAACCATTAGCCGCATGATATTGCCCGAGGATATCATACCCCGGTTCTGCATGGGATCAGTCGAGACCTGTGGCCCCGATACGGTAGGTGCACATTCGCATCCCATGCTCGAACAACTCTTTTACGGGCTGAAAAGTAATGATTGTATCGTAAAAGCGGATGGAATAAAGACAGCATTTAAAGAAAATATCCTTCTGCATATTCCTTTAGGATCACGGCATGGAGTGGATGTGGAAGAGGGAAAAATCCTGAATTATGTCTGGATGGATCTTTTCCGATCCGAGGAAGATATGGGATACATAAAGGAAAACCATATTATGAAGGATAACTAAATAGATATTTAATCATCCAGAAACAATGAATTTGTTTGAGAAGTTTTCAGAAATACTTTATTCGGGAACTTGAAGGAAAAATGGTGACTCTGACCACCTCACTCCGGTGTAAACTGAGCACCCAGATCCGGAGTTGATACAATGATTTATAGACAAATATAAAAATGTTCAAATTACCGACGGAAAGTGGTCAAAGCGAATGGATTATGCAATGAAGGCTATGAATATGATTATTATGGTATGTTTTTGAGGTTAAACTTTTTCATTAGTCATGCTACTCTCTGCCTTGATACATGATATCCTTCTTCCTTAATCTTTATGGGAAACCTGGGGCTGCCATAGGTCTTTTTACTCAGTTGGTAAATCTCTTTTATGCGATCAGAAAGTCTTTGGTTATCAATAGACCGATTGCTTGGGTTACGTGTCAACCAGCTGTAATATGAACTCCTGCTTACTCTTAATACTTTACACATCTTCTCAATGGGAAATATGGAGTCGTTTGCCTTTATGAATTGGAATATTTGCCATCGCTCTTGGAGAAAATGCTTACAGCTTTTTTTAAGATATCGCGCTCTAACTGGGCATCCCGGAGTTCCTTCTTTAAACGGGATATCTCCTTTTGTTCCTCTGTCATCGTTTTGTTACCCTGGCCCGGGAAGCTGGCACCCAAATTTGCCAAAGCTTCCCGTCTCCAACGATAGATCAGTTCTGCTCGAATATCCAGTTCCGATGCCAGAACTGATAGATCATCTCTTGTGTTTGAAAGCTCAACTACCATTTGCTTGAACTCTCGATC
>CAZTJT010000047.1:0-25997 GCA_964613785.1 uncultured Rikenellaceae bacterium | reverse complement strand
GCAAGCTGCATAATTATTAACAAAAAAGAAAGTTATGAGTCTCCCCCAAACCCCCACATTTCAGCATAAACATTTATATTTGATTAATAATTTGTCCAGTCTCATTAGACCATCTCAATCATATTCATTCCTGTTTGAACCTGATCCTGTCAATCCTGAGAGTTTATAAATACGGTGTACTTTATAATATAGTTACTTAAACACTGAAGCCATTCTTTCACTCTTATAAAAGCACTGGTAGGTGGCTATTATTATCATAAATGAATTTACAGGGATTTTCCTTCAGGAGACGGGGTTAGACCTTGATGAAGATCATAGTTATTGGATCTGAATGCATCTCTCATTAGCGGAATATTTTTAGATTTTTGATGAACCCACTACTGGGTTCATTTCATATCGAAATTGATATTCATTTTTAATAATATTGGAACCTCTCCGGATTTCATAACACAACTGCGACATGATCATTAACTGCAGAGCGGTTCCATCAATGCTGACAGTGTGGTAATTTTTAGTACTTTTGGAGAGCAATAAAATAGACATGGAACGGGGAAGGAGATTGCCAGGATGGCTTAAAATGCAGAGAGCCAGCGGGGAAAACTATACGAATGTAAAAAGACTTGTTGAGTCAAATCATCTTCATACCATTTGTACAAGCGGAAACTGCCCTAATATTGGTGAATGCTGGAATGCAGGAACTGCTACATTTATGATTCTTGGGGATATATGTACAAGGGCATGTAAATTCTGTGCAACCAAAACAGGGAAACCTCTTCCTCCTGATATCGGTGAACCCATAAGACTTGCTGAATCCATCAGGAAACTTCATCTCAGACATTGTGTCATAACATCAGTCGACCGTGATGACCTTCCTGACGGTGGATCTTCATTCTGGTCAGAGACCATCCACAGGATAAAAGAGATCAATCCCGGAACCACAATTGAAGCCCTTATCCCTGATTTCGACGGGAAACATGAAAATATTCAAAAGATAATTGATGCGGATCCTGATATAATTTCCCATAATATTGAAACTGTAAGACGCCTTACCCCGGTGATAAGGACAAAGGCAAAATATGACAGAAGCCTGGAAGTTGTAAAATACATTTCAGATAAAGAAAAAAAGTCAAAATCCGGATTCATGCTGGGCTTGGGGGAAGTAGAGTATGAGATCTATGAGACTATTGACGACCTGAAATCTGCTGGTTGCAGGATCATAACTATTGGACAGTATCTGAAGCCGGGATTTGATTATATGGAACCGGAAAGTTATATAACACCGGAAAAATTCTCTGAATATAAAAGATATGCAGTTTCACTCGGTTTCGATCATGTTGAATGCGATCCTCTTGTAAGGTCTTCATTTCACTCTGAAAAACAGATTGGGATTGTGAGAAAATGACTATATTGTGAAAACTTAACATAGTGTGATTAATTGAGCTATAGTGTAGTATATCAAGATATTGGAATAAAGGATTATAAAGAGACCTGGGAATTCCAGGAAAAAATCTTTAACAAACTTGTCAGCCGGAAAACAGGTAATGCCAGCCTCAGTGAAGAGGTTGATATAATTAATGCCGGTACACTTATTTTTGTTCAACATCCACATGTATATACACTTGGCAGGAACGGCTCAGAAAAGAATCTGCTGATTGATTATATCCAGCTTCAGGCAAAGGATGCAGAATTCTACAGAACTGACCGCGGAGGAGATATAACATACCATGGACCAGGACAAATTGTGGGTTATCCAATATTTGACCTGGGATTATTGAAAATAAGTCTCAGGGATTATATTTTCAGGTTGGAGGAAGCCATAATACAATTATTGTCGGATTTCGGACTGAAAGGGACAAGGATCACTGGAGCCACAGGCGTTTGGTTGGATTCCGGCAATAAAGGAAAAGCCAGGAAAATCTGTGCAATCGGGGTTAAAGCAAGCAGGTATGTAACAATGCACGGTTTTGCCTTCAACGTAAATACCAATCTTGAGTATTTTAACTACATCAATCCCTGTGGATTTACCGACAAGGGAGTCACTTCGCTCGAGAAAGAAACCGGAATAGTGCAGGATATAGAGAATATCAAGATGCAGCTTAAGGAAAAACTTGGGTGTATTTTTGACCTTAAATGGATTTAGGAGGGCCGGATGGAAAAACGATGGGTAATTAAGGAAAAGGCAGATGAAAGTATCGTGGCAAAACTTGCCATGGAAACAGGAGTCTCAAAAGCACTGACCAATCTTATGGTGCAGAGAAACATAAAAACACCTGAAGAGGCAAAGGCTTTCTTTGAGCCTGATCTTAGTTATCTACACGATCCTTTTCTAATGAAAGACATGAATATTGCTGTGGAAAGAATTTCTTCAGCAATTAAGAAAAATGAAAAGATCCTTGTTTACGGTGATTATGATGTTGACGGTACCACCGCCGTAGCGATGATGTATTCATTTCTCAAGGAGCAATATTCAAACGTGGAATATTATATACCCGACCGATACAAGGAAGGATATGGTGTATCAGTTCAGGGAATTGATTTTGCATATCAGAACAACTGTAGGCTGCTTATAACTCTCGATTGCGGTATAAAAGCAGTGGAAAAAGTAAAATATGCCCGGACAAAAGGACTTGATGTGATCATTTGCGATCATCATTATCCGGGTGATATTATACCAGGGGCAACAGCTGTTCTTGATCCAAAGCAGAGCTTGTGCAACTACCCTTATAAGGAACTTTCAGGTTGCGGAGTCGGATTCAAGCTCATACAAGCTTTTGCAAGGGTGCACGGTATCCCTTTCAGTAATATAGCAGGTTACCTCGACCTTGTTGCAGTAAGCATTGCATCCGACATTGTACCTATTACCGGAGAAAACAGGGTCCTGGCATATTATGGTCTCAAACAGCTCAATGAGTCACCACGAACCGGACTAAGGGAAATAATAAGGGAAGCGGAAGTATGCCGTGCTCTGACAATAGAAGACGTGGTTTTTAAACTGGGCCCGAGGATAAATGCTGCAGGCCGAATGGAGACCGGAAGCAAAGCGGTAGAACTTCTTATATCGAATGATTCCAGAGTGGCAACAGGGATAAGCAAGGAAATCAATAATTTCAATATTGAAAGACGAAATATCGACCGTACCATAACAACTGAAGCCATGCGCATGATTTCAGACGACCAGCGGACGGTCAATGCAAGAACCACTGTGCTCTTTAATCCATCGTGGAAAAAAGGCGTCATCGGGATAGTTGCATCAAGGTTAATTGAGACTTATTATCGTCCTACAGTAATACTTACAGAATCAAACGGTTTTGCAACCGGATCTGCAAGATCTGTTCAGGGCTATGACCTGTATCAGGCAATAGAAGCATGCAGCGATCTGCTGGAAAGCTTCGGGGGACATATGTTTGCTGCCGGCCTTACATTGAAGAAAGAGAATATCAAACCATTCATGGAAAGGTTTGAACAGTATGTCAACAGCACAATAACTGAAGATCAGCTTGTTCCCCGTATTTTCGTTGACTCGGAGCTTTCCTTTACCGAGATAAATGACGATTTCTATAATTTTCTCAATAAGTTCCAGCCTTTTGGCCCGGAAAATATGTCACCTGTTTTTGTCTCCAGAAATGTCCTTGATACGGGAAACGGAAGAATGGTTGGTACAAGCGGAGAACATCTCCGGCTTGAGCTTTATCAGAATTCATCGTTGCCAAAAACCTTTCCTGCCATAGCCTTCAGTCAGGCAAACCATTTTGAACATATAAGGGCAGGACATCCTTTCGATATATGCTATTCGCTGGAAATGAATGAATTCAGAGGAAATCGGAATCTTCAGCTTAATATTAAGGATATCAAGATCTCCAGCGAAGATACCTAATCCATACCCTGCTAAAACCAGAGCCTGAGTTGAGCTTTAATCTCTGCTTTTGCCGACCCTGTCGATTTCTCCTGATCAAGTTCAGTGACTGCATATCTGACACGCATTTCTCCCTGTACTGAAAATTTCCAGGCAATCATTATATAAGCTCTTCTTCCTACATCATAAAGTGCTGGGATACTGTAACTGTGCAATAGATCATTTTCATAAGTGTAAAGCCTTGATTCCCAGTCGTCGGTGTTGAAGATGCAGTATCTTAGCCACACTGAAACAGGAATTTTACCCAATCTCCAGTTTATATCCTGCATAAGAAACATACCTTTGTTTCCTGTTGGTTCAATCTCTTTGTACCCAATCCGTGATGTAAGAGTTAAATATTCAGTTGGCGAATATCTTATTGATCCCTTCCACAGCCTGGCAGCAGATTCCCTTTGTTTCTTTATTCCCAAGCTGCCCGGTATATCAGTGACCGATTTCCTGCTGCCAATTACAACCTCAGCCGACCATTCTCCTGCAGGGAGGTATTTTAGTCTTATTTCAGAACCAAAGGTTGACGAGGGAGCGCTGCATCTGTATCTCAACCAGGGATAATACCTCAGGTCACATCCCGCACTAAGGAAAAAATATCTGGCAGCTTCAAAAGTAAGATTTGCATAAACTCCTTTAACATTATCTCCTGATGTTGTACCAAACGGACCCCGACCGTGAAAGGCCCTGTATCCCGGCTTATAATTCCTGTAGAGCAAGTTAAGGCTAAACCTGTCGGCAGGACGCATTGATACTCCCTGGACTATTGCATAGTGTCCATACCTGTCGCAGGAGAATTCTCCGAAAAGCATCGTTCTGCCAGAGGAAGCCCTGTAATAACCCGATAGTGTCTGGTTTAAGGTGCCTTCAAAATCATATAGGTCAACAGGATCTTTTACCATTGTTTTAACCGGGAATGAAAACTCCGTTGAAGTCCATAGCAATCCCAGCATAAGTTTATTAAGATTCATTCCAACTGTGATCCCGAAGTTTTTTTCGCTCACAGCATCTTTCCTTGAAAGAGAAGTAATGGTGTTATGAACGCCAGAGGTATAGAATGATTCGATATGGGAAGTTTGTTCCCCTTTACCGGATTTAATAGTTGCATCAATTCTGTTGACTGAATAAAAAAATGACAGGGTAATTTTTTTGTGCCCCAGCATCATGGCAACTCCCCGGAAGAAATTATTTTCATCGGTTGAAGTATAAGGTTTTATTTCATCAGCACCTCCTGAAAGGCAGCCTGGAGATGTAAGTGACAGGCCGGTCCTCAGCCCGGTGTTTAATGCAGTGCCCAAACCAAACTTTGCTCCATAATCGCCAACAATTATCTTCCTGATCATGCCGGTGCCGTTCCACGACAGATGCCCTGACAGGAAATCAGGCTGAACAGGATCTCCTGAAAGATATCTTTCTCCGCTGTCTTTTTCAGCGGTAATTCCGGCAGTGAATCCGTTTCCGTTAAACTTGTACTTCAAGAGTATTTTATGATCCGACCCAACATAATCCTCAATCTGACCCGGTTTTACAGAGAAGTTAGTTAACAGTGTGTTTATTGACCTTCTTGTATCAAATGCTTGATCTGCTTTGGATTCAAGATTTATGAACGGAATGATCAGTCTTGCCAGTTCCCTGTCAAATCCGGGAACATTTGCTATCTCATAAACGGAGAATATCCTTCCGGTCGAATGGATATAGTCTGCAATTGCCTTTATCTGGAAAGATGTAAGAAAAAACAACCTCGAGAGCTCAGTTTCATCAGCATAATTCAGGGAGACCGGATCCTCATTCAATTCATTAAGTTTTTCAATATAGGCTGCCACTGCTTCCGGATCCGTTTCATCCTCAGCAAGCTCTTCGGCAAATGATGCTATTAATTCTGACAAGTTCTCCTCCTGGCATCTCGCATTAATTGAATAAAAGAGAAAAAAGAAAATACAAAAGAAATACTTCTTAACCGCAACGTTCTTAAAGGCCCGCACTAAGAACACAAAGGAATGGCTAAATATATTATAATTCAGCAGTTTACTTGAATTTGTATTCATTAATACTTTACGAATGATGGTACTGGTTTTAGTTTTTTAAATGAAAGATCATTGAAACTGATGAGGTTATTCCAAGCCTGTCGTGGCTTGCAAATCCTACATCCAGCCTGATGTTATGGAATTCATAACCGAAGCCGAAGCTGAACGAATTATTTTCGTTCCTGAAACCACCTCTTATCCTGAAGTTCGATGCTGCTGAATATTCAACTCCAGTCATGAAGACAATATTTTCACCTGTGACAATGCCAATCTCCGCCGATGCCAGGAAGAACTTGTTCAATTGAATTCCTCCACCAACGCTCAATCCGGAATAAAGCGAAATTTTCCTGAAGGAATTCGGCACCGGATTGAAAATATGCATCCCCAGCCTGATGTTCTCAGAAACATCAAATAGCAAACCTCCCTCAAAAGTGACAGAATTTGAATTGTTTTCTGTTCCGGGAAATGATTCCCTGAAGTAATCGATTTGAATACCTGCCGACATTTTTTCTGACAACTTCAGTCCGCATGAAATTGCTGCAGACTGACGTCTGAAATCCTTAAACCCGAAATGACTGAAGACAGTTCCGAGAGTAGCTCTTCCCGAAGGAATGATAAGTCCGGCCGTTTCGGTTCCAAGCTCTTTCAGACAAAACCTGTTTTCATAGTTTATGCCGAACATGCTGGTTTTAATAAACGAAAGTGAGGCTTGATTATAAAAAGCTGACCAGAAATCAGGCTTCATGACACATGATCCTGCCATTCCGGTTTCCGGAGCACCGGCAAAAAATCGATAGCCATCGATACCGGATGACTTCAGAAAGAGGAAAACAAGTAAAAAAGAAACAGATATTTTGTGCAGCGAGTACAACTGTTTCAAATCTCACCACTAATATATAAAAAATCCGGTTCGGACAAATGAACCGGATTGAATTTTTCATAAATCAGCCTCTTTTTCTGACCTCCCTGTGCAGCTCTGTGTAAGTTGTAGTTATTAAATTTATTACACCGGGTTACTCAAGGGAGACACAAATTTCCACAGATAAGGTATCAGTTTGTTTTATACGGATATTTTATCTTTTTAAGTTCTTCGTTGGCTTCTACGATCTTCTTCTTCAGGCCGTTTTTAAAATTAACTACTTCTTCCATAATCTCAGAATTTCCTGTACCTAGTATCTCAGCAGCCAGTATTCCTGCATTCTGTGCTGCATTTACTCCCACTGTGGCCACAGGTATTCCTGGAGGCATCTGAAGAATTGAAAGAATTGAATCAAGACCTTCGAGTGATGCCTTAATTGGCACTCCGATCACAGGTACGGGGGTCATTGCTGCAATCACCCCAGGAAGATGGGCCGCCATCCCTGCTGCGGCTATTATTACCCTGATGCCTCTGGCGGCCGCTCCTTTAGCAAATTTCTCCACCTCCTCCGGGGTACGATGAGCCGACAGGGCATTTATCTCAAAGGGAATCTTGAATTCATTTAGTACCTGAGCTGCCTTCTCCATTACAGGAAGGTCGGAAGTGCTACCCATAATTATGCTTACCACTGGTTCCATACAAAATATTTCTATATTAACTTACTGATAAGAACAAAAATAAGCTATTATTTTCATATTTTCGCAGCGGTTCATAATTCAGAACAATGGGTTTGAAAGAAGTAAATATCCTCGACAAGAAGTTCAGAGAATTCATTCCGGAAAATACACTTCATGAGCGTATTGACGAAATGGCAGCCTCAATAAATCTTGATTTTGAAGGAAAAGAAGTGGTTTTCGTGGGTATACTTAATGGTGCATTCATGTTCGCAGCCGACCTTTTTAAGAGGATTGACATCAAGGCCAGGATCACATTTATTAAACTTGCTTCATATGCCGGGACCAGTTCTTCCGGAAATATCAGGGAACTTATCGGGTGGAATGAGGAATTGAAAGATAAACATGTAATCATTATCGAAGATATCGTTGATACCGGTGAGACATTGGAGTATACGGTCAATAATCTGATCATAAGGAATGTTACTGATATAAAAATTGCAGCATTGCTGCTTAAACCTGACAGCTACAGGAAGAACATCAGGATTGATTATGTCGGATTCAAAATACCGAATGATTTCGTGGTTGGTTATGGCCTTGACTACAACGGTTTTGGTCGTAACCTTCCATCGGTGTATTCGCTTATTCATTGATCTCTATGTTAAATTATTGGAAAAGATGACTTACTTGAAACATTCATTATTAAATATTTAAACAGATTTTTATGGTTAATTTTCTAATTTTCGGCCCTCCGGGCTCAGGCAAGGGTACACAATCGGTCAGACTGGCTGAAAAATTCAATCTTACTCATCTTTCAACAGGAGATATGCTGCGTGCAGAGATTGCCGCAGGGACTGATCTTGGGAAAAGGATGAGCACGATCATGTCTAGAGGAGAACTGGTCCCGGATGAGGTTGTGATTGAAATGATCGCTTCAAAGATCGACAATACGAGAAATAGCGCCGGATTCCTTTTTGACGGTTTTCCCCGGACTGTGGCACAAACGGAAGCCCTGGAAAAAATGCTGAATGAAAGGGGAATGAAGATCGACAGTATGCTTGTTCTCGAGGTCGATCATGATGAACTTGTGAAAAGGCTTGTGCTTAGGGCCGACCTGTCAGGACGCCCCGATGATAAAGATACGGCTGTTATTGAAAACAGGATTGATGTTTATAAGGCCAAGACTGAACCAATCATTGACTATTGCAGACAGAGAGGCATTTATCAGCCTGTGAACGGAATGGGTACCATTGAAGATATTTTTGAAAGGCTTAGCGGGTTTATGCAGAAATTTCTTTAAAGTTTGTGTTTCTCCATGACTTTTAATATTCACATGTGTAAATTATTAATAATTCTTTGCACAGAGTTCAGCGGAAGCTACACAGAGATACATGGAGACGCAACACCAAACCACTGAATATGTCCGGATCCAATTTTGTTGATTATGTAAAGATCTATTGCCGGGCAGGGAAAGGAGGCGCCGGATCTGCTCACCTGCGAAGAGAAAAGTTCATTCCCAAGGGCGGACCTGACGGGGGCGACGGCGGACGCGGAGGCAACATAATCCTGAAGGGAAATGATCAGATGTGGACACTCCTTCACCTAAGATATCACCGACATATCTTTGCAGGAAATGGTATGCGGGGTGGCGCCCAGCAGTCGACTGGTGCAGATGGTGAAGATGTTATTATCGAAGTGCCTCTCGGTACCGTGGCGAAAAGAGAGGGTAAGAACGAGTTCATTTTTGAGATAACCAGCCATGGAGATCAGAAGATACTTGCAAAGGGAGGCAGGGGAGGATTGGGCAATACACATTTCAAATCAGCCACCAACCAGACTCCAAGGTATGCCCAGCCCGGTGAACCCGGAGAGGAAGGTTCATTCATTCTTGAACTAAAAGTGTTGGCTGATGTAGGTCTCGTTGGTTTTCCCAACGCTGGGAAATCTACACTTCTTTCAGTTGTCTCGGCTGCCAGGCCAAAAATAGCTGATTACCCTTTCACAACCCTGGTGCCTAACCTTGGGATAGTTCCTTACAGGGACGACAAATCATTCGTAATGGCCGATATACCCGGAATAATTGAAGGAGCTCATGAAGGCAAGGGTTTGGGGATCAGATTTTTGAGGCATATAGAAAGAAATTCCATGCTTGTCTTTCTGGTACCCGCCGACAGCAATAACATTAAGTACGAATATGAAGTTTTACTTAATGAATTGAAAATGTACAGCCCTGAACTTTTAGATAAAAAGCGTATCCTTGCTATATCCAAAGCTGATCTGCTTGATGAGGACCTTAAGGATGAAATAAGAAAAGATCTTCCTGAAATTCAGAGAGTATTTTTTTCTTCCGTTACTGGTGAAGGAATTACCACTCTCAAGGATTTGATATGGACAACATTGAATAACTTCTGAATTTCATGATCGAACAGATTGACCAGCAGATTTTCATTTTTCTGAATTCCCGTAACTCTCCGTTCTGGGATGATATAATGTATTTCATGAGCATGAAACTTGTATGGATACCGCTGTACATCGCAGTGCTTATTTATCTGGGCATAAAATATAAACGCAGATTCATGGTCGTTTTGTTTTTCATAATCCTTGCAGTAGCCTTGACAGACCAGATCTCCCTCATGATCAAAAACAGTGTCGACCGGTTACGTCCATGCCACAATCCTTCATTGGAAGGCCTGATACATCTGGTAAACGGACAGTGCGGAGGTATTTACGGATTTGTATCCTCCCATGCATCGAACTCATTCAATGTTGCGGTACTGAGCCTGCTCTTGATAAAAAAGAGATGGTACACCATCTCTATCCTGGCCTGGGCTGCTTCAATAAGCTACAGCAGAATATATCTGGGAGTGCATTATCCGGGCGATGTGGTTGCAGGAGCAATTCTCGGTTCACTTGTCGGATGGGTAATCTACAGTGCATTACAGGTTACACTGAAAAGAATTGATTCTTAAATGTTTTGTCTCTCTCCCGCAAATACCGATCCCTATTTTAACCTGGCGGTTGAAGAGATCCTTCTTAAAAACAGCCAGGATGAATTCCTTATTCTTGGCATAAACGACAGCTCCGTAATAATAGGCAAGCACCAGGTTGCCCACAGGGAAACCGATACCAGGTTTGTAACAAAAAACCGGATCCCTGTGATAAGAAGGATTTCAGGAGGAGGAACCGTTTACCACGACCACGGAAACCTGAACTTCACCTTCATCCTTAACAGTGAAAAAGGAAGACAGGTTGATTTTAAAAAATATACTTTGCCTGTGATCAGCTTCCTTGCATCATTGGATGTTGATGCAAAATTCGAAGGGAAAAACGATTTAAAGGTTGAAGGATTGAAAATATCAGGGAATGCTGAACATGTATTCAGGAACAGGGTTCTGCATCATGGCACCCTGCTGTTCGATTCCGATCTGGATATGCTCAGGGGATCGATAAGAAAAGATACCGGACACTATTTTACAAGAGCAGTCAGTTCAAACCCTTCAAAAGTTGTAAACCTCAAGACAATATTAAAAGACTCCCTAAAAGACTCCTTAAAAGACTCCTTTTCCGGGGTTCCGGGATCACCAGATTCAGTTTATGGATTAAGGTCGCTGATGGAGAAATGGTTTCTTGAAAGCTATCCTGGGACAGAAATGTATGAACTTCCTGAAAAATATATAGAGATGACTGAAGAGCTTGTACTTAAAAAATACATAACCTGGGAATGGAATTTTGCTTACGGACCGGAATATTGCTTTAATAACAGTTTTGATATTAATGGTTTGAATTGTACTTGCAGTCTGATTGTAAAAGAAGGAATAATAACTGAATGTGATTTAAAAGGTTTTGAAGGTGCTGACAATCTATGTATATCTCTGAAGGGCTCACGACACATGGTGGAAGATATAGATGATTTAATTAAAAATGAAAAAACGATTATGCCTGGTTTAGACGTTTTCAATTTTTTCTGATATTTTCATTTATATAAGTTTTTCTCTATTCTTGTTTATCTTTTACTGGGAGGCACTGAGCCCAGTCAAAAATTTGATGGTCATTTTAATATTAACAAATGGATATTCTTAAATCATCCTTTCTCTGGATTGCCGGTGTATTAATAATCGCCTTAACATTGCCACTGATATTGATTATATGGTTTCTTGTCCTGCCAATTGACAGTGAAAGAAGGGTGATGCACCAGATGATGATCTGGCTAAGTATTGTATTGTCGTACATAATGCCAGTATGGACGATAGATATAAAAGGAAGGAAAAAGGCTGTAAAAGGCCAGGCTTATGTGATCATTTCAAACCATCAGTCGATACTCGACATCATCTTCATAAACTGTCTTAGATACCATTTCAGGTGGGTTTCAAAAATTGAGAACATGAAAGTTCCGGTTGTGGGAATTTATCTGAGGATGGCAGACTACATTACAGTCGACAGAGGTAACAAGGAGAGCAAGGAAGAAATGCTGTCCAGGTGTTTTATTTCGTTGAGTAAAGGGATATCCATAATGATGTTTCCAGAGGGTACAAGATCTGTTGACGGGGAAATAGGATTTTTTAAAAGGGGAGCCTTTCAACTTGCCATCAGTGCCGGGAAACCAATACTTCCTGTCGTGATCGATGGGACAGGAGGGATACTTCCGAAGCATGGTCTGATTTTCAGTACGGGGCACAGGGTAAGGATTAGGGTTTTCGATCCAATTCCGCCAGAATCATTTGCAACAACAGATCCCGATGTCCTTGCCCTTAAATTACATACCTTTATGACTGATAAGCTCAGAGAATTAAGATCAGTTAAATCTTAACATGCCACTAACGCCTGCATACAGAAGGATCCTTCACAGGATGGGTTATTACAGTTATCAACAGGGACTCATATACCGTCATCTTAACCAGGAAGGTGGATGGAACAGTCATCTGAAGAACTGCAGGGATTTCATACTGAAATCAATTGAAGCCTGCAGCCCTGATACTGTAACAGTGCTGGGCACCGGTTGGCTGCTTGACGTTCCTCTGAAAGAAATGGCGCAAAATGTACAATCAATTTTCCTGGTCGACATTTTGCATCCTCCAGAGGTAAGGGATCAGGTTTCGCTACTGAAGAATGTCAGACTGGTGGAGGAAGATGTTACAGGCGGACTCATACTTGATCTCTGGCAAAAGTCAGGCAGATATTTCTTTTCCAGAACCTCCTGCTCAACCGATGATATTGAAATAAAAGAATTTCAGCCTCAGTTTGAACCAGGAATGATTATTTCGCTCAATATAATGACACAGCTCGAATCCCTGCCGGTTGAATACCTTAAAAGAAAATGGAAACCGAAAGAGGAAGAAATATTAAGGTTCAGGAAAGCAATCCAGCAAAATCATATTTCAATGCTCAGGAAGCATCAGTCTGTGCTTATTACTGACCTGTCAGAAATAGTTACGGAAAGTTCCGGGAACACTTATGAGGTGCCTTCTGTTCTTACTGACCTCCCCGATGCAAGAATGAGAGAAGAATGGACCTGGGATTTCGATCTGCATCGGTCCGACTTTTATAATAAGAGATCAGTTTTCAGGGTAGCAGCATTATTGTTTTGAAATGGCTTGCAACAGGATCGGTAATAGTAATCAGGAAAACAGGAAAAGCAATTAACTTATCTATTACCAACTGAAAAGACTTAAGGTTATCGTATATTAAACATTTATTAACATTTGAACTGTCTGTCATTAAGCATCATTTAATCAGGTAAATATTTGACAGCCCCCGTAGTCTTCAGAAAATCCGGGCTAAAAAAATCATCTTCATTGTTGAAAAATTGACGGCCGGCGGCATGCCGAATTAACTATATTTGCCCAAAATTCTGCAAAATGTCGGTTGTTGGGTATTCAGAGGAGCATATAAAAACCTTAGAGTGGCGTGAGCATATTAGGCTGAGGCCCGGGATGTACATCGGAAAACTGGGTGACGGATCGTCGCATGATGACGGGATTTATGTCTTGCTGAAAGAGGTGATCGATAACTCGGTTGACGAGTACATGATGGGTTTCGGGAAAAAGATAGATGTTACTATTAACGGTAAGGAGGTAAGAGTTCGTGATTATGGTCGCGGCATTCCACTTGGCAAGGTGACTGATGCAGTATCGAGGATGAATACCGGGGCAAAGTATGACTCAAAGGCTTTCAAGAAATCAGTTGGCCTGAACGGTGTGGGGGTAAAGGCGGTCAACGCCTTGTCGAGCAGGTTTGTAATCAGGTCAATACGTGATGGGCAATTGAAGGTGTGCGAATTTGAACATGGCATAACTGTGAAAGACCATCCCATCAGGCCAACTTCAGAGGAAAATGGCGTTGAGGTTATTTTCCAGCCCGACGAGGAAATGTTCGGAAATTATTACTATATCTCTGAGTATGTCGATTCTATGCTGAAGAATTACGTCTATCTCAATTCCGGACTGGTAATAAACTTTAACGGGAACAAGTTTTTTTCAAAAAACGGACTGGTTGATCTTCTGAATGAGAACATGAGCCGGGAAGGATTGTATCCTATAGTACAGCTCAGGGGTGATGATATTGAAGTTGCGTTTACTCATGGCTTTCAGTATGGTGAAGACTATTACAGTTTTGTCAACGGTCAGAATACCACACAGGGTGGAACCCATCTGCTTGCATTCAGGGAAGCATTTGTAAAGACTATCAGAGACTTCTACAAGAAAGATTTTGATCCGGCCGATATAAGAACTTCTATAATAGCCGCCATTAGCGTAAAAATTGAAGAACCAATTTTTGAATCCCAGACCAAAACCAAGCTAGGATCGAAGGATATGGGACCAGGCGGACCATCAGTAAGGTACTTTATCGGGGAATTTATAAGGAAACAGCTCGACGACTATCTGCATAAAAATCCCGAAACCGCAAGGATACTTCTCAAAAAGATACAGGACTCGGAGAAGGAGCGAAAGGCTATCTCATCGATCCAGAAACTTGCAAGGGAAAGAGCCAAGAAGGTAAGTCTACATAACAAGAAGCTGAGAGATTGCAGGATACACTACAATACAAATGATCCCAGAAAGCTTGAGTCGACAATTTTCATAACAGAGGGAGATTCAGCCAGTGGTTCCATTACAAAATCGAGAGATGTGGAAACCCAGGCAGTCTTCAGCCTCAGGGGTAAACCGCTGAATTCATTTGGACTGACAAAGAAGATAGTATACGAGAATGAAGAGTTCAATCTCCTTCAGGCTGCCCTGAACGTGGAGGACGGGATCGAGGACCTCAGGTACAACAACGTGGTTATTGCCACCGATGCAGATGTGGATGGAATGCACATACGACTCCTGCTTCTTACATTTTTTCTTCAATTCTTTCCCGATCTTGTAAAAAAGGGACATGTTTATATTCTTCAGACCCCTCTGTTCAGGGTCAGGAATAAGAAAGAAACAAGATATTGTTATACTCAGGAAGAAAAAGCCAGAGCTATCCGGCAGCTCGGACCCAATCCTGAGATAACTCGTTTCAAAGGTCTTGGCGAGATATCTCCTGAAGAATTCAGGCATTTCATAGGCAAAGATATGAGGCTTGAACCGGTAAGGATGAAGAAAAACGATGCCGTAAACGGGTATCTCGAGTTTTATATGGGTAAGAACACACCTGACAGACAGGATTTCATTATTGATAATCTGAGAGTTGAAGAGGACCTGGTTGAAGCAGAAGTATAAATTGGCAAGGAGGGGTTTTATATGATGGATGACCAGGAATTAGAATCAGAAAGATCCGAAGAGATTGAAGGAGCACAGGAAGGACCGGTTGCACTGCATTCAGTTACCGCTTTATCGGGAATGTATAAGGACTGGTTCCTTGATTATGCTTCCTATGTGATACTTGAACGGGCTGTTCCTCACCTTAACGATGGTTTGAAACCGGTTCAGAGGCGAATCCTTCATTCAATGAAAAGAATGGATGATGGCCGCTTTAACAAGGTGGCTAATATCATCGGGCATACAATGCAGTTTCATCCTCATGGCGACGCTTCAATAGGCGATGCCCTGGTGCAGCTTGGTCAGAAAGATCTGCTTATTGATACACAGGGAAACTGGGGTAACATACTTACTGGTGACGGGGCTGCCGCACCCAGGTACATTGAAGCCCGCCTGTCAAAATTTGCACTCGATGTTGTTTTTAATCCTAAAACCACTAACTGGAAACTCTCCTATGACGGAAGAAACAAGGAACCCGTCACACTGCCAGTAAAATTCCCGCTTCTGCTGGCACTCGGTGTTGAGGGAATTGCGGTGGGGCTTGCATCAAAGATTCTGCCCCACAACTTCAATGAGATAATTGATGCCTCAATTGATTATCTGCTAAAGAAGGAATTTGTGTTATATCCTGATTTTCCCACCGGAGGGCTTATAGATGTGTCAAAATACAACGATGGCCAGCGCGGAGGGATCGTAAAGGTCAGGGCAAAGATTGAGAAACTGGACAAAAAGACGCTGGTAATAACCGAAATCCCCTACGGTAAAACTACTTCAAGCCTTATAGAGTCTATCATCAAAGCCAACGAGAAAGGCAAAATCAAGATAAAGAAGATTGATGATAATACTTCAGCGAATGTTGAAATAGTTATTCATCTACTCCCCGGAGTTTCACCAGACAAGACAATAGATGCACTTTATGCCCTTACCGATTGCGAATGCTCCATCTCTCCCAACACATGCGTGATAACAGGGGAGAAACCATCTTTCATGGGCGTGAGCGAAATTCTTCGCTATTCTGTCGACAACACCGTAATGCTTCTTAAGACTGAGCTTGAAATAAGGCTGAAAGAGCTTCAGGAAGAGTGGCATCTGTCATCGCTTGAGAAAATATTCATTGAAGAGAAGATATACAGGGATATTGAGGAATGCGAAACATGGGAATTGGTGATAAAGGCCATAGATGACGGACTTAAACCATTCAGGAAGCGGCTGCTGAGGGATGTTACAAAAGACGATATAATTCAGCTTACCGAGATCAGGATCAAACGAATCTCAAAATATGATTCCAAAAAGGCTGATGAGCATATTAAAGACATTGAGGCAGAAATTGATGAGGTAAAAAATCACCTTGGCAATATCACAGCCTATGCAATAAACTATTTCAGGCAGATAAAGAAAAAATACGGTAAGGGCAGAGAAAGAAAAACCGAAATAAGAAGCTTCGATACCATTCTGGCTGCAAAGGTCGTTGCCAACAACGCAAAGCTGTACATAAATTACAAGGAGGGATTTATCGGCACCGGCCTGAAAAAAGATGAGTTTGTTTGCGATTGTTCCGATATTGACGATATTATTGTTATTAGAAAGGATGGAGGATACCTTATAACAAAAGTAGCCGACAAAATTTTTGTGGGCAATGACATACTCTATGCTCAGGTATTTCTGAAAAATGATGAGCGTACCATTTATAATATTGTATATCAGGATGGCAGGGACGGACCGCTTTACGTGAAACGGTGTGCGATAACAGGATTGACACGCGACAAGGAATACAACCTTACAAGGGGTTTGCCCGGTTCAAAAATTATTTATTTCAGCGCTAATCCAAACGGGGAGGCAGAGGTAATAAAGGTACACCATAAACCCAGGCCACGCCTTAAAAAGCTGATTTTTGAATTTGATTTCGGGCAACTTGCCATTAAAGGGAAATCGTCGATGGGTAACATCCTTACCAGGAACCCTGTTCACAAAATAACACTTAAGGAAAAGGGATTGTCAACCCTGGGTGGCAGGAAAATATGGTTTGATGATGCTGTTTTCAGGCTCAATGTTGATGGAAGAGGCACCTTCCTCGGTGAATTCAGCGGTGATGATAAACTACTTGTGATAACAAAAGACGGATATTTCAGGATGACCGGATTTGATCTTTCAAATCATTTTGAAGATAATATACTCATAATTGAAAAGTATAATCCGGATAAAGTCTACTCTGTCATTTACTGGGATGCAGATCAGGATTATTATTATGTGAAAAGATTCGTTCTTGAAGAATCGGAAAAAGCACAATGTTTCATTAATGAAAATCCAGAATCGAAACTCATAAGTATTACAGAGGTTGATTATCCAAGATTTGAAATAAGTTTTGGAGGAAAGCACAAAAGCCGCGAAAGTGAAATAATCGAAGTTGCTGAATTTATTGGCGTAAAAAGTTACAAAGCTAAAGGAAAGAGGCTTACCAGTTTTATGGTAGACAATATTCGCGAAATTGAACCTGTTGTTAAAAAGGAAACTCATGATATTGCCGCTGGGACTGGCAATGAAGATCCCCGGCATCCGTTCCAGCATATTGACCCTGCCCAAATGAAACTGGAATTATAATGTTTCCGGGAAGAAAAATATTCCTGATAGGATTCATGGGTAGCGGTAAGTCGACTGTTGGCAGAAAACTTGCCGCCCGCCTTGGCTGGTCTTTTATCGACCTGGACGACAGGATTGAAGAAAAAGCAGGGATGAAGATACCTGAAATCTTCAAAGAAAAGGGAGAAGCCTGGTTCCGTGAAATGGAATCGACCATCCTCCATGACCTGGTAAATTATACTGATTTTGTTGTTTCAACCGGCGGCGGAGCACCATGCTATGATGATAATATGGATTTTATGCTAAGATCCGGCCTTACAGTTTACCTAAAACTTACTCCCGCACAACTTAAAGAGCGCCTGATAAAATCAAAAACCGTAAGACCTCTTTTAAAGAATATTAATGCGTCCGAGCTTATAAATTTTATATCTCAGAAGCTCCAGGAACGCGAGAAATGGTATTCACGCGCTTCGATAACTATTGACGGTTTTGAAATTGATATCTCCCACCTGATTTCTTTAGTCAGGCAATGGAAGGAACAGTAATAATTTATTTTTATTTCTTAATTTAGGGATGTTAAATTAATTCTGCCAGGTTTATGGGAAAAAAGCCCATTTTATTACCCATTGAAACATCATCTCTGCAAAATGAATCAACTGACTGGTTAAACCTGAATGGCAAACTTTCCGGAAAACTAATATTCAGATCACATTTCTTCTATCTGATCTGCGGTAAAATATCAGTTATCGATAAAACTGAAAACAGATATTTTTTTGACCAAATTTTAGATTATGCCAGGAATACTAATGATATTAATTTCCTTCCGGCATTAAGGAAAATGACCGCTGACACCAGATTCAACGAAAGTCTCAGACAGCAAGCCTCGGAACTGACTGAAATAATTGAAGAGAAATCAGCACGTGAGAAAAACGGCCCTGCGATAACTTCAATGACTGATGAATCATCAAGGGCTGAAAATGCAAGAAGAATTCTTGGAGGAGTAAGATATCCTCAGACCTCAGAAATTCTAAGGTTGCTAAGGGACAAATCGCCGGAGCTTAAGCGGCTTGCACTTTGTTTA
Organism: uncultured Rikenellaceae bacterium; assembly: GCA_964613785.1. Classification (GTDB taxonomy): domain Bacteria; phylum Bacteroidota; class Bacteroidia; order Bacteroidales; family VadinHA17; genus LD21. Next base: position 7,139 of record CAZTJT010000047.1, on the reverse strand, counting down.
ATTGGAAAGTTCAGGGTAAAGGATATGATACAGGAAGTGTGCGAGTGCCTTACAATACCCGAAATGAGTGAAGAAGCATTTTCTGTCCTTTCAGAATTTGGCTCCGAAGCCGGAAAGGAGCTTACAAGATTTTATTTAAGATCATCCGGGAATCTGAGCGCCAGCAAAGCTGTTCTCCGTCTCATTTCAGGAACCTGCCCGGAACAATCCATGTCATTCGTTTTTGAAAGGCTCTGGACAAATTCAAGAATAATCCGTGAATCGGCAGCAAAAGTCATTATCAAATGCGGATATAAGCCAGATAAGGAACAAAGTGAAAAACTGAAAAAACTGATTTTTGATTCTTACGGAAAACTTACCTGGATACTATCTTTAAAAGTAAGCCTTGACTCAAAAAATGACAAATTCCTTTCGCAACAGATCGAAAAGGAGTTCATGAGATGGAAAAAGTTCCTGCTTGATATAATTGTTCTTGAATACGGGAAATCAATTGTTCCCAAATCCTTCAAATGGCATGGCCCGGATAATTATGATAAACTGATACCTGAACTGACTGATATTTTGTTTTCAGACGGCCGGTCGGGGAAAAAGAAATTATCTGATGCGGAAAATGACAGGAAAACCCTGAAAAAATTACGGCAGTATTTCCCATGTGATCTTCCTGACTATGAGGTACTGCCCGAAGAGATAATAAACTGCGACTATAATGTACTGAATGTATGGACAAAAGCTTGCACAATACGATCCATAAGCTCAACCATTGGAGAACAACTGCTTGAATCGGTGGCAGCCCTGCTCTTCAGCCCCGAATGGATATTGAAGGAGGAGGCCTCAATACTACTTTACAGGTCTGACAGTAATATGTTTACAGCTTTAACTGAAAGACTTCCGGAAGATGAACGTCTGCGAATTGCCCGGATTGTGGAAACCCAAAAAAATAACCGAGATCTTCTTTTTGAAAAAACCAGATTTCTCTCATCTGTTTTTCCTCTTCTGAACGAAGAAAGATTGCTATTCCTTGCCGAAAGGATGATATATATTCCCAGTGTGAAAAAGGAGGAGATAAGGTTGCTGCCTGAATCAATAATATGGACCTTCACAAACGAAAACCCGCCGACCTTACGTTATATATCCGATAAAAGGACTGAGGAGGTTATTGCAGATCTTATGCATGCTGAATCATTTTATTATGTTTTACCGCTGAAAGTTATTGAATTGTTCAGGTTTTATGATCCGGATGATTCATTGGTGATCTATGAATATTTGGAAACAATAGAAAAATAAACCTTAACCGCATAGGGTCAATGAGTAAAATAGGTGAAAAATTCAATCCATTCCCGGGATTACGGCCATTCAATCCTGAAGAAAGTGATTTTTTTTTCGGGAGGGACAATGAGAGCGAGGATACCATAGGGAAACTTCTGAATAAGCGTTTTCTGGCTGTTATTGGAGCATCAGGCGAAGGAAAATCCTCTCTTATCAATTGCGGAATATTGCCTAAAATAACTGGCCTCGCATCCAACAGTAAAGTGGGGTGGAGTGTTTTTTCGGTCAGACCCGGAAATGATCCTGCCGGTAACCTTGCTGCTGAATTGGTGAAAAATATCACTGACGGAGACAAAAAAGAATATTTTCATTCCGAAATTATTGATATACTGAGAAATGAACATTCCGGAATTCTCAGGGCCATTGACAGGCTATCATTCAAGCCTGGTGAAAGAATACTTATTATTATTGACCAGTTTGAGGAGCTTTTCAGGTACGGATCGATAGAAAACATAAAAGATCCTGAGAAGGAGATCCAAAGGTTTGTAGACCTTATAGTCACGGCTGCAGAGGGAAACAGGCAGAACCTGTTTTTGATTATAGCGATAAGAGCAGATATGATTTCAGAGTGTGCTAAATACAAAAAACTCGCTGGGCTAATTAATGAGAGTAACTATTTCCTGTCAAAAATTAACAAAGATAATTTCCGTAAAATCATTGAAGGACCAATTATAAAGGCCGGTTCAGCAATAGATGCTGATCTGGTTGATACAATAATCAGTGATGCCTGGGACAGGACTGACTACCTTCCCGCGGTTCAGCATGCATTGATGAGGACATGGACACTATGGACTGAGCTTGATGAACCTGAAAGAAATATTTCTTTGACTGAATACAATTCGGCGGGGACTATCCGGAATTCAATTTCCGATCATGCCGATACCATTTTTGAAGACCTGAGCCTTCAAGGAAGGGAAATCTGTGAACGCCTTTTCAAGACTATCACCGGGAAAGGACAGGACAATAAAGGGATCCGTTATCCAATGAAGTTTAAAAGGATCAGGGAGTCAATAGGTTGCACCAGCGAAGTGTTGTCTGAAGTTATCGAAAAATTCAGGGATCCGTCTGTTTCATTTCTTACCCCTTCAGGAATAATCCCGCTGAATGATGATTCAATTATTGATCTTTCCCACGATAGTCTTATGCATTTATGGGGAAGACTTAAAAAATGGATTGATGAAGAAGCAGAGTCTGTGCAGATGTATTTGCGGCTTTCTGAAGCTTCGGAGCTATACCAGCAGGGAAAGGCGACATTATTAAAACAGCCTGATCTTCAGCTAGCAATTGACTGGAGGGACAAAAATAAACCATCACTTGAATGGGCACGGAAATATAATCCGGCTTTTGAAAGAGCCATTGTTTATCTACGAACAAGCGAAAAAGAATTTCTTGAGGCAGAAGAACGAAAAGCAAGACAGCAAAAATGGAAATTAAGACGGATAAAGATAATTTCTTCTATCCTTGGGGGTTTGGTGATATTAACAACCCTGGCCATGGCGGGTATTTTTATTTCAAAAATTTCGACGGAAAGAAAACTGAAAGTTGCAGAAAGACAAAAGAATGAAGTTGCCGAACAGAAAAAAATGGCCGACCAGTTTGCAACTCTGGCTATCAGGAAATCGATAGAATCGGATTCCCTTATCATGGATGCTAATCTTAAGGAGCAAAGAGAAAGGACACTGCGGGAGGAAGCCCAGAAGATTGCCCTCTCTTCAAAACGACAGACGTATCTGGCAAACAGTGAAAAAATTCTTGCTGAACTTAAGGCAAAAGAGGCTACAGAGCAAAGAATTGAAACGGGCAGGTTACGTATGATATCGGTTGCGAAGTCAATGTCGCTCAGATCTCTCCAGATGTCAGACCAGACTGAACTTCAGGCTTTACTGGCATACCAGGCTTATTTGTTAAATAAGAGAAACAGGGGATTGCGCAATGATGCTGATATTTATAATGGATTATATAACCTCGCTAAAAACCAAGGAAGCTCACATTACAGGTCATTCAGGGCCCATGAGGGAAGTATCAGTAAAATTGCTGTTGTCCCGGGGAAAAACGAATTTATAACCTCCGGAACGGATGGAAGAATACTTAGATGGCTTCCCGGCGATAAGGAACAAACTTTTAAGATCCTTTATTCAGGATCTGAAATCTTCGGGGTTCTTGCTGTAAGTCCGGGAGCAGACTGGCTTGCATGCGGCGGAAAGAATGCAGTTATCAGGATGATCCCCATAAATGGGAATGATTTACCCGGATATGATCTTAAAGGACATTCAGAAGAAATCAGATCGCTTATCTTTTCATACGACGGGAAATACCTGTATTCAGCAGCTCTTGACGGGAAAGTCATTAAATGGGATCTTGCGGCAAAAACATCGGTTGATGTTTCAACCGGTCAAATAAAGATAACCTCCATCGATATTTCTTCTGACAACAGATACATTGCTGGTATAGGGAACGAAGGGAAAGCATTGATCTGGAATCCCGACACACGATCAGAAAATTTCAGGATTGGTTCTGAAGGCAAAGTCATTAGAACACTGAAGTTCAGGCCAGACGGGGAGAGAATTGCAGTTGGCTATAATGACGGGATGGTTGAAATATGGGATATAAACTCAAGGCGGATTATTGGAGAATTCAGGGCTCATTCCGGTGAAGTCTCAGATATCCGTTACAATAGCCAGCAGCCTCAGATAGCAACCTCGGGGAGTGACGGGACACTTAAACTCTGGGATGAGATGGATCTTTCAGCCTTACCGATAAGCTTTGATGACAACGGAGGAGTGGTCATTTCTTATGAATTCAGCACCGATGGAAGCATAATCATATCGGGCAGTTCATCAGAAAAAAATAATATGATTATACGTCCCACTTATGCCGATACTTTCGCTGCCGACGGATGTATGTATGTTAAAAGGAACTTTACTCCCGATGAATGGCTGGCCTATGTGGGCAAGGATATAGAATACGAGAAGACCTGTCCTGATCCCGAAAACAGAATCAGAATACGAGAAATAAGATAAAGTAACCCTTCAGGAAACAATTTTATTTACTTTTGCATTCCTGACGAACGTCAGGAAATAAACTCTTTTATTACTATTTTGTTTGTTTGAAAAACGACAGTATAATATATAATATATGGAAAAAAAGAAAACACTGTTAATGATACTCGACGGATGGGGAATAGGCGATGGTTCGGTTGCTGATGTAATCAGTCAGGTTCCCACACCTAATCTCACCAGGCTGAAAAATACTTTTCCCAATTCAATGCTTCATGCCTCTGGTGAGAATGTAGGACTGCCGGAAGGACAAATGGGTAATTCGGAAGTAGGGCATCTGAATATTGGAGCAGGAAGGATAATATATCAGGATCTTGTAAAGATTAATATGGAATGCAAAACCGGTGAGATACGTAATAATCCTGTGCTTACCGGTGCTTTTACCTATGCCCGTGATAACAATAAACAGGTTCATTTTTTCGGACTTCTTTCTGACGGAGGCGTGCATTCGCTTGATAAACATTTGTATCATCTGTGTGACATGACAAGGGATTATGACCTTAAGGATGTATTTGTGCATGGATTCGGAGATGGACGGGATACTGATCCCCGCAGTGGTATCGGCTATATGAAGAACCTTCTCGATCATCTTAAAAATTCAAATGGAAGAGTTGCCTCTTTTATCGGAAGATATTATGCGATGGACAGAGATAAAAGATGGGAAAGAATAAAGGAAGCTTATGATCTTATCGTACATGGAAAAGGAACCAGGACAAAAGACATTCTGGCAGCTATGAAAGCTTCCTATGAAATGGATGTAACAGATGAGTTCATGAAGCCGATTGTTGTTGTTGATGAAAAAGATGAACCTGTAGGGACACTTAAAGAGGGCGATGTTGTCGTATTTTTTAATTTCAGGAATGATAGGGCAAAGGAACTTACAATAGTTCTTACCCAGAAAAATATGCCTGAATTCGGAATGAAGACCATCCCCCTTCATTATTGTACAATGACGCCTTATGATGCTACCTTCAAAGGTTTGCATATAATCTACCCAAAGGAAAATGCAGATAATACAATCGGAGAAGTCCTGTCATCGGCCGGAAAGACACAACTGCGAATTGCAGAAACTGAAAAGTATGCTCATGTAACATTTTTCTTTTCAGGGGGACGTGAGGAGATCTTCAAAAACGAAGACAGAATACTGGTACCATCCCCTAAAGTGCCGACCTATGATCTACAGCCGGAAATGAGTGCATATGGAGTTAAGGATGCTGTTATAAAGGCAATAAACACTGAAAAGTACGATTTTATATGCCTGAATTTTGCAAATGGAGATATGGTAGGACATACCGGGGTATATGAGGCAATAAAGAAAGCTGTTGCCACTGTTGATGAATGCGCTGGAGCTGTTGTTAATGCTGCAAGGTTAAAAGGATATGATGTGCTTATAATTGCAGATCACGGCAATGCCGACAAAGCACTTAACGAAGATGGTTCTCCGAATACGGCACACTCGCTGAATCCTGTCCCATGCATTCTTGTAAGCAATGATTATAAGACTATTAAGGAAGGTATCCTTGCAGATGTTGCCCCGACACTACTTACCATTATGGGAATTCCTGTTCCAAAAGAGATGACAGGTAAAGTACTGGTTTGAAAGCATTACCCCCACTTATCTCCAGCTCCCAGGAGAGCGGGGAAAGGTTAATGAATTTACTGAATTCAAAGTCCCTCCCTCCTGGAGGAGGGATTTATGGAGAGGCAGCCATGCTACGTATTGACGACATAATATTTAGTCTGGATATTCTTGAAAAGAAATTCAAATGCGATTTGCATCGATGCCTCGGCAATTGTTGCAGGTATGGTGATTCGGGCGCACCACTATCAGATGATGAAGTTCTTATTCTTGAGGAAATTTGGCCCGACCTCAGATCCTACCTCCGGCCGGAGGGAATAGAAGTTATTGAAAATGTGGGGACAAGCGTAACGGATTTTGAAAATGATCATGTTACGCCACTGATCGGCAACGAAGAATGTGCATATACAATCCTTGAGGGGAACATTTATATGTGCGCCATTGAGAAAGCCTGGCTGGAAGGAAGAATTGGATTCCGGAAACCTGTTTCATGTCATCTGTTTCCTGCCAGAGTAAAAAAATATCAGGATTTTACTGCAGTCAATTACCAGGAATTATCAATTTGCTCTCATGCACGTGAATGCGGCAATAATGAAGGGATTTATGTTTATGAATTCCTGGAACCACCCCTGATGAGAGTTTTCGGTGAAAATGTCTATAGAGAATTGTGCATAGCCGGGAGGGAATTGAGAAAAGGTAATCTGAAAAGAAAAAGATAGCTCTGACTTCAATCAGTCTGGGTCCCCGGGATTTTTTAATCTTACAAAGCATATATTATACATCAGGTATAAGCTAATTCTGGAATAATATGTTAATAAAAATATAGGTTTCTTTTGATAACGTAAAAAAACAAATATATTTGCTCTGTTAAATTCTAACCTAAAACTAATTTCTTATGAAGAAACTACTACTTTTATTTGTTTTGTTTGTGTTCATAGGAGTCCAGAACTTATTGGCACAAACAAGACTTATTACCGGTACAGTGACTTCCGCTGCAGAGGGGGAAGGCCCTATACCCGGTGTTACTGTTCAGGTCAAAGGTACCACGATTGGTACTGTGACCGATGCTAACGGTAAATATTCTCTTTCCGTACCTCAGAACGCTACCACTCTTATTTTTTCTTATGTCGGTATGAAATCACAGGAAGTTGAGATCGGAGGGCGTTCAGTTATTAATG
>CAZTJT010000046.1:0-27622 GCA_964613785.1 uncultured Rikenellaceae bacterium | reverse complement strand
GTAACACAACTTGTCCCGCACAGCGGGAACCTCCCCATATTGCCGGGCCGTCAGAGTGTCTAAAAACCTGTCTTGTTTGTTGATAATTATGAGCTTATTGGTTACCCCCGAAACAGTCTTTTTTGTACCTTAACTATATGAAATTCATTCAGGGACAAAACAGGAATCAGATCGCTCTTTTCCCGGTTTCACTTGATCAGTCGATCGACCCGGAGAATGAGGTCAGGATAATCGACCTTTTTGTTGAAAGCCTTTCTATAAATGATTATGGATTCATAACGGATTTTATTGAGAACGGTCGTCCGGCCTATCACCCTTGTGATCTGCTGGAGCTCTTCATCTATGGCTATCTGAATAAGATCAGATCATCACGGGATCTGGAGAAAGAGTGCAGGCGGAACATAGAGGTAATGTGGCTCATGAGGTTGCTAACTCCTGATCATAACACAATATCCAATTTCCGCCGGGACAACCCCAAAGCCATAAAGAAAGTCTTCAGGGCAACGGTTCAGATAGCGAAACATTTTGACCTGATAGGCGGAAAACTGATTGCCGGTGACAGTACCAAACTCAGGGCTCAGAACAGCAAGAAGAATAATTACAACCAGGCAAAAATAGATCGCCACCTGGCCTATATCGATAATAAGCTGGCAGAATATACCAGGGCCCTGGCTGAAAACGACGCAGATAACAGGCAGCAGATAGAGGATGAGATAATCAAGCAGCAGAAGAGAAAGGATAATTACAAGGACCTCGAAAAACAGCTGAAAGAATCCGCAGAAGCACAGATCTCAATATCAGATCCTGAAAGCCGCCAGATAATGCTTCGCAACAACATCACCGAAGTGGCTTATAATGTACAGTCGATGGTTGACTCAAAGAACAACCTTCCCATTGATTACAAGGTCACAAACGAGAACGACAGCAAAGCTATGGGGAATATGGTTCAGAGGGCAAAGAGCATTCTGAGAACAAATGAGTTTACGGTTTTGTATGACAAGGGTTTTCATACGGGTTCAGAACTTAAGACAGCACAGGATCTTGGCGTTGAGACGATAGTAGCAATACCCGGAGTTCCTTCCACCAGTCAGGCTCCAGATCCGCTGTTCAACTACGAGTTCTTCAGATACAACAACGAAGATGACACATACACCTGTCCGGGCGGACAGATACTGCACACCAACGGAGCGTGGTACAAACAGCGTTCGAGTACCGGCACAATCAGCTGGTTTAAACAATACAAGACAAAGGCATGCAGGAGATGCCGGTTCCGGTCACAGTGTTCAAGATCAAAAAAAGAGAGGCTGATCCTCAGAAGCGAATATGCTGATTATTACGAGGTTAACAGGGTTAACGTTAAAGAAAAGGAGCACCTCTATAAAAAGCGGCAGGAGATTGTTGAACACCCGTATGGAACGATAAAGAGGCAATGGGGGTTTTGTTATATCCTGACAAAGAAAGGGATTGCCAGGGCAAGTTCCGATGTCGGGTTTATCTTCATAGCGTATAATCTGAGGCGTATTGTGAATATTTTAACAATGGATGTCCTGAAGGAGTATCTGAGGATGTTTTATTCCCTGTTCCAGGCAGTTTTTGACCTTTCAGAACTCATTTTCATGATGTCTGAGAGTCCCGAACCAGCTATAATAGAAACCACAAGTAAAAATCATCTGTGGCTTAAAACCGCTTAAATAAGGCCAGTTTACTAATAATAAACTGGTTTTAAGACAGACTCCCGTTAGCTTTAATTTGTGGCTTGATTAAAGCCTTTTGACGGTAATTTCATATCTTTGCAAGACAGATTTGTAACCATGACAACATTTGAGTTAAAGACTTTGCTAATTCATCGAATTGCCGAAATAAATGATGTTTCGTTTCTCAGGGCATTAAAAACGATTCTTGACACCAAAACAGAATCTGGGGTGATTCAATTGACACAAGATCAACTTGAGGATATCATTGAATCAAAGAAAGAGATCGAAAAAGGATTATTCGTTGATCATAATGTCCTTGATAAACAAGTACGTCAATGGCTAAACGCAAGATAGTCTGGTCCAATAGGGCTATTAAAAGGCTCTATGGCATCCTAGAATTCTATGATCAGAGAAATAAAAGCAAGACTTATTCAAAAAAGTTATTTCAGCTTCTTACTAAACAGGTAAAGATCCTGATCAAGTTCCCAGAGATTGGTTTAAAGACAACTGAAGACACCACCAGAGGACTAATCATTGGAGATTTCATAATATACTATCAACTCACAGAGGATAAGATAATCATTCATACCGTCTGGGACTGCAGGCAAAACCCTGACAGTAAGATAATTAAATAAAATAACTAAAGCTAATACTTAGGGCTTCATACGGCGCGGAGCGCCCAGTTATGAAGCCCCGGTTGAACTAAAATCCGTACTTTTGCCCTCTATGGGGATTTCATAAATTTTTATTGTGCCTGTTTATAATTCCGGTTTGTTTTGAGTGAATTCTGCTTGTAAGTTCTCCTCCCGGGCGGATGTTTATGCCTTCAGACTCAGAACAGATCTGAGATTTTAATCTTTACTTCATTACAAAATGGTGATTTTCCTGATAAACAGCAATGAGGTATCATGTCTGCCGGTATCGGCAAACAAAGAAAATGGAAATTCAGGCTACAAAAGGCGTCATGATGGTTGGAGAACGACTCCTTGGTATTATGCCTGCTGGTAGCAGTTTCCCTGTTTTACAGCAGGGGCATCTGATTATATCAAAGCCCACAAGACGGTTTATTCTCTCAGCAACTGTTTCTTTGGGAGCTAAACTGACAATAATCTTGCCTTTGAGCAGAGTGCTGCGAAAGCGTGAACTGTAAATACCAAAATATCTTATTTTGACAAATCCAGGGGGAAGGATGTGCATACAGAACCGCCTCAGGAACTCTTCCCCGGTGAGAGTGGTCGTCTTTTGCTGTCCATTGTCCCTGTAATCTTTCAGGGTAAACTTAACATGCTCATTATCTATGCTGACAAGACGATGATTGGTAATGGCCACCCGGTGAGTATACTGGCCAAGATAACCCACCACATGTTCCGCATTGCCAAGGGAAGGTTCACTGTAAACGACCCATGGTTTGTTCCATGCATGTTTTATCTGAGACAGATACTCCGGGATGATTTTTTGTTCAGACAAACGACTTTTAAGCCCGGACATAAATATGCCCCGGAACTTCAGACTCAATTGCACAACAGGAAAAAGATATCTGCCGCTTCTTCCAATATTCTTAAATCTGCCATTAAAGGTATGACCCAGTGCAGGAACTATGCAATGAATATGAGGGTGGAGAGAAAGGTTTTGCCCCCAGGTATGCAGGATGCATATAGCGCCGGCTTCAGCTGCAAAATGACTGTATCCGAATGAATAAAGAACATTCCATACTGAGGCGAACATATGATTATAGAACCATTTGCTGTCAAGCATACAGATCTCATTCAGAACCTCCGCAAGGGTGAAAACAATATGGTAATGCCTGACAGGGTAAGCGCTGAGCATCCTGTCTTCAACCCAGAAAGCCTGCCTGGTATTCTGACATTTCGGACAATGACGGTTACGACAACTATTATAGCTTATTTTTTCGAACCCGCATTTATCACATCGATGGATATGTCCGCCCAGAGCAGGTGTCCTGCAAGATGACAAAGCTCTAAGAACACGGAGTTGATAAGAGTTTGGCTGGTGTTTTTCGATGAACCTCTGGTCAAAAATCCTGATAATATCAGCGACTTCGTATTCGGGGCGCCTCATAAAGCATCACTGTAAAGGGTATCCAGCGGACTATGTGCTTTTATCACTTCACAATGAGCGACATGAAGGTATATCATTGTAGTGGAGACTTCAGCATGTCCGAGAAGTTCTTTCAGGGTTACGATATTTACCCCCTCTTCAAGAAGATGAGTTGCATAACAGTGTCGTAACGAATGAAGGTTGACATGTTTTTTAATGCCGGCACTTTTAACTGCTTCGCGCATCACCCAGCTCAGGCCGTTGATGCTGTAACGGCCATCAGCCTCCTTGCCATTGAAGAGATAATTATCAGGTTTTTCATTCTCAAGATATTTTCTGAGACCGCGTGATATAAATTCTGAAAGAGGTACTATCCGGTCCTTTTTATATTTGCTCTGGCGGATGTGTATTGTTTTACGTTCAAAATCAATGTCTGTTACTTTAAGATTGATTGCTTCCTGTCTCCTCAGACCTGCGGAATATATCAGAGTAAGTATGATACGGTGTTTAAGAAGCCTGGGCGCCCTGAAGAGCGCCTTGAGCTCCCTTCGGTTAAGAATGACAGGCAAGCTGGTTTCTTTCTTAAGAGAAGGCAGGCTGACAGCTCTTTTATGTTGTCCGGTATGACGATAATAATAGCGAAGACCATAGACCATGTGTTTAAAACTACTACGCGATGGAGATGCTTTGTTTATGGCCAGGGAGGTGAGATACTCGCTGAGTTCATCATCGTTGATGAGCTCCGGAAGACAGCAGAAGTGCAGGCTGATTTGTGCAATTTTACGGATGTAATTGCTCAGGGTGCTTTGGCTTTGCCCCTTCAGCGTGACTTGTTGTTGCATTGTTTTGTAAACTTTTTCAAAACCCGCAACTTCGGTCAGGGCCCTTTGAACAATTGTAGGTTCAGTACTTTTTTTTCATGATTTGTAGTTTAAGTAAATAATGAACCTACAAAATACGAAATGTTGTAATTAGCTCATGACCATCCAGCGAAGCAGGATTTAGTTCAACACAGACAATAAGGGTCATTTGTTTGTCATGGTTTTTGCAAACAATGCCTACTTCGTGATAGATTCGAATACCATTCAACCGCGACTGCGCACCTGCTCGCCAATTACTTGCTACCGGTGATAGGTTCTCACCTCCGATAAAACATGTACCGCGACACTCGTATAACCCAATTTGCAGCCTACCGTGATGGCAAAAACCACGCCATAGGCTCCCCGCACCGTGACTACATTCCGGGTAAAGTACCAGGATCGTACCCGGATGCTTCGTCGCCTAACACAAACGGACTTTATTGCCGGGACTTTAGGGTTAATTCACAGCAACAGTGGGCATTAGACAACTCCTTAAAGAACTAACCATAACAGAAAAAGCCCAATTATATAGCCATGACAACTCCTACTCATTTACTGGGATCGATCACTAGACAATTTCATATAATTATTGACATCTTACATTCCTTTTAGGACTAAAGACTTAATTGAAGTAACTGGTACAATTTTTGAAGCACTCTGGATATTTAACACCTACAATTATGAAAAAAATACTCTTCCTACCTCTCTTATTCTTTTTTATAGTCTCTTGTAATAAAGAAAATCCGTCCTTTTCCGCTAAATACCAGAAAATCTCTGGGACATGGAATCTTCAATCTGTCTCCTATGACAGTGCAGGTGTTAAAATTACAAAAACTATACCTTATGACAGATTAGTAATCAAAGATAACCTTGATTATCATATCTATATGGACCAGGTTAATCCTATTGAAAACGGGACCATTAACATTATTACTCAAACAACCAGCAAATTAGAACTCTATTTTGCTGCACAATATCCATCATATAGCTCATTTGCTGGGTCACATGTCTTTGGTTTTTCTAATGTAGAATTGGTTTCCCTTTCTGACACAGAAATGATAATTAAAACAATCAATGCGGCATTTGCCGAATATTCAGATCGGGTAATTTCTTATAAAAGATAGCTATTTCAGTAACTGGACAACCATTCCTAAGTACAATTACTCTTCTTAAAATACCAGAACTGACACATTAATTTATAATAGAATAAATAAGAACTAACCATAATACGGACGGTATAATTAATGGGCTCGTTAAAGTTTTTGCAGATACTGCTCCTATGACAAATTCGTTATGGTTCATGCACCCGGATACGCACCACTGCTCGCAACTTAAATTTCAATAAACCTTGACAATTTTCTGGCTTCGATCTGACTTTGTACCGCGACACTGCACCAGTGCTGTTAACAAAATAACAATACCGGGTTATATTTTCTGATCTCAACAAACATTGTACCGCAACCGCGCCAGAACCCAATAAAATTTGTAACTGGCCTCCTTCGCCCAGAGCCTTCACCAATGCTTCGCCTCTTAATGGGCTACGGAGGCTGAAAGATGTCAAAAACTGCGCCATACCCTTATTACCCACCAAAGCGTCAGCGAAGGTGAGCCTTGCACCCCATGACGCTCCCTTCGGTCGGTCAGGCCTGCCCCGGCCGAGCGAAACGAGCGTCGGGGCCTGCCCTGACATCCGCTATTGGGCGGATCGTCAGGGGTCAAAGACGTGACAGTTATGTGGCCCCGCTGACGCGGGGTAACAGGATTCTACCCGGTGCTGTCGTCGGGGGACGCCTACTAAAACATACCGCCGAACCGTTAGGCTGCATGTCGACAATTCCTGCTTGCATATTTGAGAAATAATACTTATCTTTACCGTTAGTAACGCAAAACGTTAATGATAACTTCATTTGGATCAAAGGAGACTGAGAAAATTTGGAATGGTGAACGTGTTAGAAACATGCCTCCAGAAATCCAAGTGATCGGAAGGAGAAAACTAAGAATGTTAAACAACTCTAATAATCTTATCGACCTTAGAGTTCCTCCGTCCAACAAACTTGAGAAGTTAAGTGGCAAAGTAAATAGCCTTTACAGCATCCGAATAAATGACCAATGGAGAATCACATTCCAATGGGATGACGGGCTGGCAACAGAAGTAACAATTATTGACCATCATAAATGACAGACATGGAAAAATTACCGAATATACACCCTGGTGAAGTGCTTCTTGAAGAATTTCTGAAGCCCATGAATATTTCTGCTTATCGGCTCTCAAAAGATATTGGAATACCGCAGACCAGAACTTCCGAGATCATTAAAGGTCTAAGAAGAATAACAGCAGATACTGCTCTAAGATTAAGTTATTATTTCGGCAATTCAGCCAAATTCTGGCTTGGACTTCAAAATGACTATGATATAGAGGAAGAAAAGAGAGTCAAAAAGAATGAATTCAAAAGAATCAAAAAGGCCAAAGAACACGCAACCTAACAGGTCGGTAAATGCAATTGCCACTCTGTGGCGCGAGAATCTTCTGGCTAAAGAAGATCGTTAAGTGGTCAGCGGTGCGGCCTGCCCCTGACGGTACCGTCAGGGTACCCCCTCCTGGTATCATGATTTTTACCAACGCGAGAATAAGGTAATAACCGCATAACCGTGCATCGCACCACAAGTGCAAAAACACGCGCTACTGCGACTCTGCGCCAACTGCACATACCACCGAACGTTATTGTCAATACCAGCACAACAATGAAAGAATATTTGCATTCAGGTAAATTATTATTTACCTTTGCACTGTAATATCCTAAAAGCAGACAATGAAATGTTCTGAACTATATAAGATCCTGACAAAAGATGGTTGGTACCCCTTTTCACAAAAAGGTTCGCATGTAAAGCTTAAACATGATAAAAAATCAGGTATGATCATCTTCCCAAACCATGGCAGTCAGGAGGTAGGTAAAGGACTTGAGAAAAAGATACTCAAGGATGCTGGTCTGAAGTTGGAGAATTAATAAAAGTGATGGAGATGAAAACTACAAACAGAAAGATAAAAATGATAGTGGAAAAGACAGATACAGGCTTTTCTGCCTTTTCTGAAGACTATCCTATCTACACTACTGGCAGAACTATTCCTGAGTTAATTGATAATGCTCTTGAAGCTGTAAACCTCTTTTTTGAAGAAGAGAGCACTCGTATTACTCAAGAGAAACTTAAGTTTGAGATTGACTTTAAACAGTTCTTCCAGTACTACAAAGTCATTAACGCTAAGTTCCTTGCCAACAAGATTGGCATGAATCCAACCTTACTCTCTCAGTACGTACAGGGTCGTAAAAAGCCATCTAATGCCCAAACGGAAAAGATACTGCTTGGAATTCATCAAATCGGACAGGAACTATCAGAGATAAACCTTATACACAGGCCTTAATAAAGGACACTGGCTATAACAGCTCGGCAAATGTCATTAGCGCGGCTGGTTTTTGCCAACGCGAGAATAAACTATTAACCGTATAACCGTGTAAAGCACCACGAGTACAAAAACACGCGCCACTGCGACTCTGCGCCCACTGCACATACCGCCGAACGTTAGCAGTTAATTTTAACACCTCTGCCTTATCGATGTATAGTTGCTGGATCATCTGATCATTGATCAAGAAAGTTATTACAATTATGCAGATTAGGGATTCTTTGAAATTCGGTAAAACGAAATTAAATTCCCACATCCTCCCAAGGTCTTTTTATATGGGCATGTATCTGGATATAAGTATTCAAACGGACCTTATTCAATTTTTAATATTTAGTTTCGCAGCAGTTATATTACTGCTGAATAATCGTGTTTTATTTTAAAAGGTATCGAAAAAATGAAATATTTTATTAAAAAATCACTCTATGCTTTGATATATGTTTTGCTGTTAATGGTTTCATCAGCTTGTGAGGAAGATTATCTTACCATCAACGCTTTTGAAGCAGAAGGAACCACAGTGGGTTATGGTGTTTCAGACACCAGCGCCACACTTAGGGTGGCGGTGGTCTCTATGGAATGCAGCAAAAATAAAGCAGACAATATTGAAAAAATAATTGATTATATTGAAAATATTATTGCCTCAGATCCTGAGATTGAGCTCATAAGTTTTGGAGAAAGTATCACTGGTTGGTATGCTGAACAACCATCTTACATAGAACAAATTGCAGAGCCAATTCCAGGGCCATTCACCGACACCCTATCCTATTATGCCGGAAAGTATTCCATCTATTTATCCGTTGGATTGGCTGAGTATGATGGAGATGAAATATTTAATTCTATGGTTTTATTTAACCCTGAGGGCGATATTATCGGAAAGCATAGAAAAAATACCTTAACGCCAGAAGATGAAAGTGCAGGTTATTCATCCTTGAGAAATTCGAATGTGGTTTTTATTAAGGATTTTAAAGTTGGGATGATGATCTGTGCAGACGTAAATGGAGCGTGGCTTACAGAACAATATATAGATGCTAATATTGAAATGATATTATCAGCTTTTGCCTCTCCTATTGGAGTTCCATCTTTTAATCTGATTTCAAGAAGAATGAATGCCTGGCAAGTATTTCCCAATCGTTACGGGAACGAAAATGGTTCAACTTATTCAGGTCTTATATATATTTCCGATCCGGCCGGTAACATTGTATCCAACAGCATAAACAAAGAAGATTTCATAACATACACCATCACTAAATGAATAAAGTACTCATTTTAATCTGGTTTATTCTTTTGAATCTTCAGGCATTTGCTCAGGAAAGCGCTGGCAATAAAGAATTCTATGCAGGAATCAACCCAATTGCCCCTTTTACAGGGCTTCCCAATCAGTTTACCAATCTTTATTTACCCTTATTCAGTAATATAGAAACAGGACTTGCCATAAATGCAGGTATGATATCAAAAAAACATAAGCCTGAAGTCAGATTTTCTATAGGTAAACCCAATTCTCTCTTCCTAGTGTGGCAACTTCATGGCGGATACAACCTGTCAATTTATTCAAATAATCCAAATAGCATTTATGTAGGAGGTTTTGTAAAATACTATCACCTAACCAACAGTAAAACAAGTGTTAGTTATAAGAGCATAATTCCCTATGCTACTTTTGGATATCGCTATCAAAAAAATAAATTCTTTTGTGATATCAGATTGAATCAGAATATTTATGCAGTATCCTGGTCAAGCTTAAATAATACATCAGTTAATAATGGATTTTTATTTTCAATTTATGACGATATTTCACCTGTTTTACCATATTTAAGTATTAATGTGGGGTATGTTTTCATTGGAAATAATGGTAAGTAATCGAATGTTTATAGTTATTAGACTGCACACAAATAGCGGGTGAAGTGGTAAATCGAAGGTCGGAGCTTCCAATATATATACATTGTGCTATAAGGAAAGAATTTCCGGTCCGCTACTGAATATACACGTAAACCTTATAGACAACCTGAAAGTCATTAAGCGGATTTTCAGGGCAACTGTTGAGATAGAAAATCATTTTGACCTTATCAGGTGCATTTTCAGTACTTGTGACGCAATTTTATTACTGGACATTCACACAGAATCACGATCAGAAACAGGACAAGTCATAATTCTGTGAATGAAGTCTGGTTCGAAAATCCGTTAATGGTTATCAGACAGACTCCCGTTAGCAACAAAGCAACGCTCCTCCGAAATGGATTCAAGATTCTTTGGTGATTTATTATATTCGCAATAAAGAGTTTCTAATCTGTACCATGACAATTGCATATGAAAAAAACAGAAATCCACTTAAATAAAGGTAATACAAAAACTCCTTGCCATTCCAGAAAAATACCACTATGGCTCGTCTTGCTAGATAACATACCAACACTCTTCCTTTTTATTCTTGGATTTCTAATCATTAGCATAATCTCGACCGCTGCTGCAATTCTCTTTGCAGTTTATTCAGTGGTAAGTGTTGTATGGTTCTGGGCAAGAATTTGTCCATATTGTCATCATTTTGAAACCTATGCTTGTCCATGTGGTTACGGAATTATTTCTTCCAAATTTTTTTCACGCAGGGACTCAAGCTTATTTAAAAAAGTATTTAAAAGTAATATCCTGATTGTTTTTCCAAACTGGTTTATACCTTTTTTTGTTGGGATTTATCTCCTTATAACTCAATTTTCAATGAAAGTTCTGATCCTAATGATCATCTTTTCAATTATTGGATTTCTAATTATACCCTTGATTTCCAAATTTGTAGGTTGCAAAAACTGCGAAATTAAAGATGACTGTCCCTGGATGACAATAAATAAACAGCACACTTGCTGACACTTACCTTAGGGTCATAAAGTTCGTCATGGTTTTTGCAAAATCCTGCTCACATGACAAATCCTTCTAAAGCTTATACCCGGATATCAACCTTCGCTGTTACTACGGAAACTGAAAGTCGGTAAAACTGCGTTCTCTCATTAGCATCACTGCAGTGGGGAAGGCTCCCCCTCCTTGCACCCCATGACGCTCACTTCGTTCGGTCAGGCCTGCCCCGGCCGAGCGAAACGAGCGTCGGGGCCTGCCCCGGCCAAGCGAAACGAGCGTCGGGGCCTGCCCTGACATCCGTTATTGGGCAGATCGTCAGGGGTAAAAGACGTGACAGCTTACCGGTTAAAGTACCAGGGCTATTCCTACTGCCCGCATGCTTCGTCCTGACGCTTTGGTCAGGACAGGTCGAGTAACGCTTACGGAACTATACCGACAGGCCGTAATAATTATGACACCAAAATAAAGGAGAATCCCATTGCCGGTAAAATCAGAAATTAATAAATCTGGTAAAAACTCCTGGTTTTCATTTTATTTTTTATTCTTATTTATAGTTTTCTTGCCACCTTGTTAATTACTTTGTGTCACCTGCTGCCAGCCTAATGTCAGTGGTAATACTGCAAATTTTGATTTCAAACACAAACCATTAAAAAATACTGTTCATGAGAAAACAAAATACATTAATTTCCATGTCATCTTTTATTGCGCTGATCTTTCCAATATTAATTACATCCTGCCAGCATAACAATAAGGTGAAGTCTTCTGATAAAATTACCGTTGCATGTTATTATTTCCCAAATTACCATACAGAGGATCCAAGAAATATTATCACTAAAGGCCTTGGCTGGTCTGAATGGGAACTGGTAAAAGCAGCCAGGCCCCGATTCCCAGGACATCACCAGCCAAATGTTCCGGCCTGGGGTTACACCGACGAAAAAGATCCCCTTGTAATGGCCCAAAAGATTGATGCGGCTGCAGACAATGGAATAGATTGTTTTATTTTCGACTGGTACATGTATGAAGATGGCCCTTTCCTGAACCGATGCCTCGACGAAGGATTTTTAAAAGCAAAAAATACTGGGAGGATAAAATTCGCCCTTATGTGGGCAAACCATGACTGGATTGATATTCATCCCTATACACTCGGAGCAGAACAAAAGCTGCTGTACCCTGGCAAAGTCTCTTCAAAACGATTTGACGAGATAAGTGATTTCATGATCAGAGAATATTTCACCAGGCCAAACTACTGGAAAATTAATGGCAAAGCCTATTTCTCAGTGTATGATGTTCAGAAATTCGTTGAAGGATTTGGCAGCCTGGAAGCTACAAAAGCTGCGATGGACCGGATTCGTGAAAAAGCTGTCGCAGCTGGTCTGAAAGGTGTTCACTGGA
This sequence comes from uncultured Rikenellaceae bacterium, assembly GCA_964613785.1. Classification (GTDB taxonomy): domain Bacteria; phylum Bacteroidota; class Bacteroidia; order Bacteroidales; family VadinHA17; genus LD21. The sequence goes on along the minus strand of CAZTJT010000046.1, from coordinate 15,329 downwards.
ACCTGGTTGCCTGGGGAAATCCCATCCTTCCGGTTGAGAAGGCGCCGTCAGATACTCATGAACTTATTAAAATTCTGGGATTCGATTCAGCTACCTCTTATGTCTGGATTCATCATACCGAACTGCCGGAAACACAAACAGATTATAATTGGGTAAGGGACCGGTATTTCTCGCACTGGGACAAAGCAAAAACAGAGTATGGAGTCCCGTACTTTCCAAACGTTACGATGGGCTGGGACCCGACACCGCGATGCGACTTAAAATCGGAATGGGTAAATGCAGGTTACCCTTTTATGAATACAATAAAAAACAATAATCCTGAAAACTTTAAAATTGCTTTACAAATGACCAGGGATAAACTTCTGGCTGATCCGGATGGGCCCAGGATAATGAATATCAACTGCTGGAATGAATGGACTGAGGGCAGTTATCTTGAACCAGATACTATCAATGGGATGGCGTATCTGGAGGCGATTAAAAGTGTTTTTAAAGAGATAAGTTCACATAAATAATTCGGAGTCAGTATATTTGTAAGTACTGCCCGAAATTAGAGAACATAAAATAAGTTACCTGAAATGGCTGAGAAAAAGAAACCCGACCCGGTGAAAACATGGTAAGATAACAAAACATACCGTCGAAAGTCGGCTGGCATTCGCCTTGTAACTGTTTCAAAAAAGAACCTATAAATATGGATTTAAAGAATTGCTCAACAGCAATATTTGTAAAAGATATAGAGGCTTCAAAAAAATTCTATGTCGACCTTCTGGGAATGTTGATTGATCTGGATTTCGGAAAAAACGTTATCTTCAAAAATGGATTTGCCATATGGGAGATTCAAAACAGCCATATAATCCCGGAATCACTTGGATTGGATAAAATATCCGATTCTGAAATAAATCGGTTTGAATTGTACTTTGAAACAGAAAATCTTCCGGACATTTTTGAAAATTTAAAAAGCAAAAACGTTAAATTTCTCCATCAGATTCATGAAGAACCCTGGGGGCAACTGACAATAAGATTTTTTGACCCTGACAATCACCTGATAGAAATCGGAGAATCCATGAGACAATTTGTTTCCAGATTATATAACCAGGGATTAACAATAGAACAGGTCTCCAGGCGGACTTCTGTTCCGATAGAAGATGTTAAACGGCTGATAATTAGATAACAACGAAACGTCAACATGGACGTATTATTAATCTGCCTGTCACATTTATTGCCCCCGATGCTATGCCACCAGGATGCTCTTACACCCAATACAACTTCATGATGATTTTACACCCGGCCACCTTCATTCCGCGACCACTCTCACTCCGTGACGGTGGTCAAAGAAAGTTACGTCTGACTCAATAATACCGCCAGCCTGCTGGGCAGCATTCTAATGCGTATCAGATCTACAAAAATGATATACTTCGTATACAGGATAATATGACAATCAATAATAAAGAATCAATGGGCGAAGCATCAGCCCTGGCAAAGGCTGACTAAATCATACCGCAGGGTCTTTATTTCAGATGATTATCCGACATTCAATATTTTTACCAAATATGATAAAAAGGAAAATAGTTGTTTTTTCCAATTTGTCAAACCTTCTTTGAAGCTACGGCTTGCTCTAGTGTCAGACCTTTTGCAAAGGATATTTTAAATGCAAGAACAGATTGAAAAAGCAAAAGTGTCGATAATATATCCGTAAGGATATATAATATTTTTTAAACAATTATAATAACTGACTTTTGTAACAATGTTTAACCAGAAATCATAACAATGAAGAAGTCAGTCGTAATTCTAATTCATATTGTATTCTGGATTTTGGTTTACTGGTCAATACTGACCATAACGAACCAATTCCACAGATTAATGAATATTGAAATAACTGCCGGATTACATGCACTCATTTTAACCATCAGTTGTTTTATACCGGTATACATAGGATATTTTTCTTATCCTTATTTACTTAACAAAAGAACAAATAAAACCCTGATAATATTTGGCCTGCTCTTTATTATCGGCTTTTCAGTTGTTGCAATTATTCTGGACGATGGATTTGCTGGCCTGAACCTTGAAAATGTTACTTCAACTATAACTTACTCTGCCGTTGCTTTCCTTATAGGAGGAGGATTAAAAAGCCTTATACATTTCATGGAACAGAAAAAGAAACAGGAAGAGCTGGAAAAACAAAACATAAAAAGTGAACTGGCATTGCTAAGAACCCAGCTTAATCCTCATTTTCTGTTTAATACATTGCATAATATCGATACTTTAATTTTCGAAAATCAAAATAAAGCTTCGAAATCCATTGTTAAGCTTTCCGACATAATGCGATATATGCTCAAAGACGCAAAGGACGACTATGTTAACCTGAATAAAGAATTAGAAAACCTGGAAAATTATATTGAGCTTGAAAAGTTACGATTAAAAAATGAAAAGTTTTTAAAATATAGTGTTTCAGGGAATTCTGAGGGATTAAAAATAGCTCCGATGGTATTACTGCCATTTATTGAAAATGCTTTCAAGCATTCAGTTGAGTCAGATCTGGAAAATGGGATTATTATCAGGATAGAAATAGAGGAAAGAATTATTAAATTTATGTGTGAAAACAAATTTGATGAATCAGATTCTTTAAAAGACACAGTACATAGTATAGGACTGGATATAATAAAAAAGAGACTTGAACTTATATACCCTAAAAAACACAGATTAACAATCAATTCAAATGACTCAACATATAAAGTCAATTTAGAAATCCTGCTCGATGAAAATTAGATGTATTGTGATTGAGGATGAACCACTTGCCTTAAGAAAGATCAAGGAATATGTCGAACAGGTTGATTACCTTTTATATATTCAGAGAATGAAAGATTACCTTCAGATCCATACAAGTGAAAGAAAAATAATGACTTTGCAGACATTCAAAAACATGCTGGAGATACTTTCTCCAATGGATTTTCAAAGAGTTCATAATTCATATATTGTGGCAACAGCAAAAATTGAAAGCATTGAGAAAAACCGGATACGGATAGGAAAGGCTTTAATTCCGATTTCTGAAAGTTATAAAGAAAACTTTTACAAGGCTCTAAAAGAGAGAAACATAATGATCTAGCCTTGATTATGAATTTGGCTTTTTATAAACTCATCAGACATTTTGCATTAAACCCATACGCAAAAGCCAGGTGGAAAGAAATCCGTGGCAGATTAGTCAACATTCAAAACAGAACCAAATCCCATGACTAAAAACTACCGGTTTCAAAATATCGTCCGTTCGAGAATAGCAACTTTTGACATCTTCGATGTTGGTTTGCGTAAACATCATATAAATGCATTGCTAGAATTCGATGTAACCGAAAGCAGGGCAAAACTCCGGGATCTTAGAAAAAAAGGGACAGTTGTTTCATTTAATGCATGGCTTATCAAGGTTATCGGGAGTGTCCTGCATAAGCATCCGGAAGCAGCAGCCTATTTCTACAACAAAAAGAGACTTATAATCTTTGATGACATTAATATCTCAATAATTGTGGAAAAGAAAATCGGTGACTCGAAGGTCCCTATTCCGCTCGTAATTGAAAAAGTAAATATTAAGTCTGCCCTGGAGATCACTCAGGAAATAGAAAATGCTAAAAGTCAGCAATTAACCCCTGATGACATTGTATTAAGGAAACAATCCACCGCATATCAAAGATTTTATTATCATCTGCCGGGATTCCTAAGAAGACTGTTCTGGAAATTACTGCTCAAAAATCCAAAGGCAGCATACAAAACGATGGGGAATGCAGCAGTAACCTCAATTGGGATGATTGGCAAAATCAATGGCTGGTTTATTCACAAATCAGTTCATCCCGTTTCATTTGGGGTAGGATCAGTCCTTAGAAAACCTGTAGCCATTAACAATGAAATAAAAATCAGAGAGATTTTAAACATGACTATTCTGGTTGATCATGATGTGATAGATGGTGCACCAATGGTTCGACTCCTGGACGACCTGACAAATTACCTGGAAACCGGACAAGGAATAACCGATGCACACGCCTGACACGATAATGCTATGCGTTATGCGACATCAAATCTCTGAGATATTATCCGCCGACTAAAAACTATTTCTTTATTGACTCTCATACGATTTGATTGTCAAGTGGCATATTTTGCATTCAAAAACAAGTTTCCTTCATATTAAAGGATAATTGAAGAAGGGGAGGAAAGGATTTTTGTAACAAAAACTTAACAATCGGTAAGCGTGAATAAATTTCAAAACAATAAATTCGCAAAGTATTTTGACACAACACAATGGATACAGCTAAATACCTAGATCATAATTATTTATGATTATATCCTGATGGAAAATCTATACCTGATTTTTGTCATAATCCTTTTCATCCTTGCCGTTTCCGACCTGGTTGTGGGTATTTCCAACGATGCGGCAAATTTCGTCAATTCATCAGTAGGGTCAAAAGCTGCTCCGATGATAGTAATACTTACCATAGCCGGACTAGGAGTGCTGCTGGGTGCAACTTTTTCGAGCGGCATGATGGAGATAGCACGGTCGGGGGTTTTCTACCCGGGAAAATTCCTTTTCACGGAGATAATGATAATTTTCCTTGCCGTCATGATTACTGATGTGATTATGCTGGATACATTTAATACCTTCGGGCTCCCCACCTCCACAACGGTATCTATCGTATTTGAATTGCTCGGCGCTTCTGTTGCAATATCGCTGATCAAGATAAGTAATTCACCTGAAACTTTCTTTGACCTGGGTAACTACATAAACTCAGGCAAGGCGCTGGCTATCATATCCGGCATTCTCATTTCAGTAGTCCTGGCTTTCACATTTGGAAGCATTGTTCAGTTCATAACACGCTTCGTGTTTACCTTCAATTACCAGAAGAATATGAAGTATTTCGGAGCTCCATGGGGAGGCATAGCGATTACAGCCATAGTATATTTTATAATGGTCAAGGGTGCTAAGGGAGCCTCATTCATGACCGAAGATTTTGTCAACTGGCTTCACGGACATACATGGATTGTCCTCCTGGGAACATTTGCATCGGTTTCCGTTATTCTACAACTGCTTATCTCAATATTCAGGATCAATATCCTAAAGATTATTGTTCTTGCCGGAACCTTTTCCCTCGCCATGGCGTTTGCCGGTAATGATCTTGTAAATTTCATCGGAGTCCCTCTTGCCGGTTTTGAATCGTACCGTGAATTTGCCGGTAACCCTGACTTTCATCCGGATACCCATACTATGGAGTCGCTGATGGCGCCCGTAAAAACGCCTACCCCCTTTCTTCTTGCTGCAGGTGCAATTATGGTCTTAACCCTCTTCCTTTCAAAGAAGGCCAGAACAGTCTCTCAAACCGAGATAAGTCTTGCACGCCAGGATTCCGGAGCAGAAAGGTTCGCATCATCTGCCATTTCGAGGTCTGTTGTGAGATCTACAATCAGGTTCTCAAGGATAATAAAGATTATTGTTCCCGAAAAAGTGCTGCTTACAATAGAAAAGAGATTCAATAATGAGTATTTAAAAAAACCAAAGTCCCGTAAGGATTCAGCTTCTTTTGACCTGCTCAGGGCATCCGTAAACATGTTTGTTGCGAGCATACTTATAGCAACAGGGACCTCACTGAAATTGCCGCTATCAACCACCTATGTAACATTTATGGTCGCTATGGGATCATCACTGGCCGACAGGGCATGGGGAAGGGAAAGCGCCGTATATAGGATAACAGGAGTCCTTTCGGTCATCGGAGGATGGTTTATGACAGCACTAACGGCTTTTACCGGAGCATTCCTGGTTGCTCTGTTACTTTACTGGGGAGGACTGGTTGCCGCATTTATTGCTCTCGCTGTTGCACTGATATTTGTAATACGTACAAATTTAATCCATAAGAAGTTCGTTGCAAAACAGACACGCGTTGATGAATTTGAAGAAAAGGATACCGTGAACGGTGAGAATCTGATAAGCAGTTGTAGCTCAAAGATCCAGTTGGTATTTTCAAGTGCAGAAAAATTCTATTCCTCATCACTTCTAAACCTAATTAATGAAGATCGTAAAAAGATGAGGAAACTGAAGGCTGGAATCGAGGAACTTGATAAATTCACCAGGGATCTGAAACAGAACATATATCCTACTCTACAAAAACTAGATGAAAAGAATGTGGAAGCCGGATATTTCTACCTTCAGATCCTCGATCAGATGAGGGAGTTGTCGAGCTGCCTAAAATACATATGCGAGCCCATTTTTGAACACCTCGACAACAATCACCCGCCAATGATCCCCGAACAGGTGAAGAACCTGCACGAACTTAATGAATCTATTTCTTTTTTCTTTGAAGAAACCAGGAGCGTTATTAAGAAGCAGAACTATATCAGGGAGATAGAAAAACTGGCATCAATACACCGGGGCATTCTCGACCTTATAGCAAAGATCAAAAAAAGGCAAATTAAGCTGGTTAAGAATGAAACCATCGAGACGCGGAACACCCTGCTGTACCTGACCCTGTTGTCGGAAAGCAGAAATCTGGTACTTAATATAATGAATATGCTGAAGCTTCACCATGAATTCACTGAGAGCGAATTGCGCAGATGAATATGATAGATACTGAAAGACTTGTAATCAAACCGTTGACCCCTGAACAGCTCACAAAATATATCAGGGCTGACAACTCCCTGGAACTGGAATTAAACCTGAATCCTGCACCAAGGACAATTTCTCCTGAACTCAAAGAAGCCCTGGAACGGGATATATTACCTAACCTCTCAGACACAGGTAAAAACTATTTGTTTTATACCCTTTGGACCATAATCCTGAAAGAAGAGAATAAGATCATTGGTGATTTATGTTTTTGCGGGGAACCAAATGCAGATGGAGAGATCGAAATCGGTTATGGGACTTATAAAGAATACCGGAAAAGAGGATTTATGACAGAAGCCGTGGGAGAAATGATAAAATGGGCTGGAAGGCAACCAGCGGTTAAGGCAATAACAGCCTCAACAGAAAAAAGCAACATCGATTCTCATTCCGTCCTGGAGAGGAATAATTTTACAAAATCCGGAGAAACGGATACTCTCTTTAAGTGGAAACTGGAAATTACATAGATGCCTGAACGCCCGGTTGAACAATTCTGACAGAAAAAACATAAATAAAAAAACTGACCATGCCAGAATTAAAAACAAAACGATACAGATGTTAATGAGTACCCGTTTTTTCTCGAACGAGCAATTATACACCCGGGCTATAGAACCTGTTTCCGCTGCAAAATCATCTGTCTGGATCGGTACTGCCGACATAAAAGATCTGCATGTAAGAAATGACGGATCGGTTCAATCCTTTTTATCTGTCCTTGACAAACTGGTAAAAAGAAAGGTTGCTATCAGGCTTTTGCATGCAAAAGAACCTGGTCCCAATTTCAGAAGAAGTTTTGACAAGTATCCGTCACTCTGGGACATCATGGAAAGGCAGCTCTGCCCCAGGGTCCATTTTAAACTTATAATTATCGACGGAAAACTGGCATATATAGGTTCGGCCAATCTTACCGGATCAGGACTTGGAATGAAAAGTCCCGATACCCGGAATTTTGAATCGGGTATCATCACAACTGACCCGAAAATCGTATCGGCTGTTATGGCTCAGTTTGATGATGTATGGATGGGTAAGTTTTGTAAAAGCTGCAAGCGTAAGAAGTTCTGCGGCGATCCGATTCTTTAACAATCAATGCTCCTATCCCAGGGCATTACTAAAATCCGAAGTAATGTTTATACTTGCATATCATCATTGAGGATGTCTCAAAAGTCATTCTGTTACTTTTTACCCCCTATCCCGAAAGCTTTCGGGACCCCCAAGGGGGACTTATTGATATATTGCACTTTAAGAATTCCCCCTTGGGCGGTCGGGGGGTAAACCAGAGCTTTTGAGACACCATCAGTTCCGTAAATTATCCTGACTTTTGACAATTAGTACGGTATAAGATGCGACCACTCAGTTTATGAATCTAAGAAACCCATCCCCTGCCCCTTCCCTTTAAAGAAACTACCCTTTAAACACATCTTTTATAAAGTTGGATCACTTCATTTCCATTTTACGTTCCACCCCCCAACCCCACTAAAGGGGGGCCTTAGGACGCTGTATTACAACTATTCATAAAGAAATATCAAAATAGATCACCAGCCCTGCATTAGCTTTAGATCCGAAAAAAAGCAAACTATCTTAGTGTGGATCATTCCCGGACCACTATATCGCACATTAATAGTCTTTTAACCCCCCTTTAGGGGGGCAGGGGGGTGAAAAATGGCAGAAGTTGTAGAAATATAGAATTTCAATAATTAAGATGTGTATAAAGAATAGTATAAAAAAAGGAAGGGGCAGGGGAAGGGTTAAGGTATCACTGGAAGACATTGGTAAAGAGTAAAGGAATCAACTTGTCTATATCTGAACCTTTCTGATACTGAGCATAAAGCAAAAACAGGCTTTAGTGCGGTTAAAATCAATTTTCTGATTTTTTTATCATTCATTTTCAATGTGTTAAAAAATAAAACCGCACTAATTTTACCGAGGGTCACAAGTCAGGAATAATTACGTAATTAATTACATAGTAGTTACGTAATTAATTACGTAATTCTTTAAATTGATATAAAATGCCGTCAATTACTGACTGATACAGATTAAGAAAAACCAAAACGCCTGACAGACAGGCGAAATAAAGAATTTAAATAAGCTTTTTATTCTATTTAATGGAAATAGTACATATCCTGGATGAACCTATGAGCATTTGCATTGTTAAACGGAAATAACAGTGATCTTTATCTAATCCGGCAAGAATATGACAGGCTTCAAAACTAAAAAGGAATTATCGCCTGAAAAAAATGAGGAACTGTTCAGAATCCTGAAGGCCCGTTTCGGGAAGAATATGAACCGGCATAAAGGACTTGAATGGGCCGAAGTGGAAAGAAGGCTGAAAAATAATAATGAAAAGCTCTGGTCGCTCAATAAAATGGAGAAGACAGGAGGGGAACCGGATGTTGTTGGTTATGATAAAAAGAGCGGCCAATTTATGTTCTATGATTGTTCAGCTGAAAGTCCGAAAGGTCGCAGAAATCTGTGTTATGACCGTGAGGCGCTCAATTCAAGGAAAGAATTCAAGCCGAAAGACAGCGCGATGGATATGGCAGCAGCAATGGGCATAGGAGTTCTTAATGAAGAGCAATACCGCGAATTGCAGAAACTTGGTAATTTCGATACTAAAACATCAAGCTGGTTGAAAACACCTCCGGAAATCAGAAAACTTGGAGGCGCAATTTTTGCCGACCGCCGATATAATCATGTCTTCGTTTATCACAACGGTGCTTCATCATATTATGCCGTCAGGGGATTCCGAGGATGGATTGAGATCTGAATCCCGAATTTGCGGCTTAATATCTATTTTTCCTTCAATTTATTATCAAATACATAACATTGGGCTGTTTCCCCGGATGTTCTTAATATCTTTGAGCTGTTATCATTTAAGTTAATTTCGGATCATCCAATGAAACTTCAGGAATTAGGAATTACAGAAAAGCTTTTAGAAGAGATTAAAGACCTTAATCTGACAGAATTTTCAGTCGGACGGGTCACACAGGAACATCGTGAAAGATATGTTGTTTCTGACGGAGAGAATGAATACGATGCTGAAATTACCGGTAACCTTAGATTTTCTGCCGCTTCAAGGTCTGATTTTCCGGCAGTCGGAGACTGGGTGGTCATCAAGACTTATAATTCTGATCAGGCTATCATTCACAGAGTGCTTCCGAGAAAATCTATACTTGCGCGACAGGCTGCCGGAAAACCAGGGGAGGAACAAATAATCTCCACCAATATCGATGTTGCTTTCATAGTTCAGGCAATAAATAACAACTTCAACATTAACAGGCTCGAAAGATACATTACGATATGTTACTCCTCGAATATCGAACCTGTACTTGTGATAAGCAAAACCGACCTGGTAACGGACAAGGAAATTCAGAATGCAGTTGCCAGCCTTGAAAAACGTGACAATAAAGTAAAACATATCCTCCTCAGCAATACAACCCGTGAAGGACTTGACCAGATAACAGCTTTTATTCAAAAAGGCAGAACATATTGCGTGATTGGATCATCGGGTGTCGGTAAATCAACCCTTATCAATAATCTCCTTAAAAAGAACATATTAAAAACTGGACATATAAGCCTCAGCACAAACAAGGGAAGGCATATCACAGAACACCGCGAACTTTTCGTACTTGAAAACGGCGGAATAATTATAGACAACCCGGGGATGAAAGAACTGGGAATCACCGATATGCCCGAAGGATTAAAAACAACCTTCCAGGATATCATTGAGATTTCTTCAAGGTGCAGATTCCCTGATTGCTGTCATATCAATGAATCCGGATGTGCTGTAGTCGAGGCTGTTGACAAAGGATTGATTGATCGGGAATCATACAAAAACTACCTGAAAATGCAGAAAGAACAGGTGAGATTTCGGACCACGGTTGCAGAAAGGCGAAAAAAGGAAAAAATCTTCGGGAAAATCCTGAAAAGCTATCTCAAAAACAATTATAAAAATAAGTAATCAATCTCCGAATAAAAGCTTTGACATGAGAAGCTGGACAACCTCAAGTGGCTACAAAATATCAAAGATCCTGTCGGCCCGCAGCAATGTTTTTCTCCTCCGGAACAGCCAATCTGTAATCCTGATCGACACAAGTGCAGGATTTATGTGGAAAACACTGCAAAAAAACCTCTATCGACTCGGGATTGACAGGATAGATCTTCTGATCCTTACTCACTCCCATTTCGATCATGCAGCAAACGCCTGTAAAATAAAGGAGAAATACAATGCAAAGGTAATCATACATGATTCCGAGGCCGGTTACCTGCTTACAGGGACCAATATTCTTCCTGTCGGGACAAATCCGATAACAAAAATCATTGTCATGGTTTTTGCCCGACAGTTTATTTCATTTGCAAGATATCAGCCATGCCAAGCCGATCTTGAAGTTGAAAGCAATTTTGATCTCTCCGGATACGGATTTAATGCGTATCTGATACACACCCCGGGCCATACAAAGGGTTCCTTAAGCCTTATAATTGATAATGAGATAGCCATTGTGGGCGACACCATGTTCGGGGTATTCCCCTGGACCATTTTTCCGCCTTTTGCATCTGATACCAAACAAATGGTAAACAGCTGGGAAGAACTTCTTAATACTAAATGCACATTGTTTCTTCCCTCCCATGGCTCAGCAAACAAAAGATCGCTTGTTGAAAAAGATTTCATTAAATTCAGCTCTGCATTATGTAGAAACTCTCAGAACACGATTACAAACCTTACAAAATGAAATATCTGTTAAAGAATAAAACACCCTTCTTAATATCCGGCATTGCCCTGACCGGACTCATCCTTTACAGCTGTTCTACGGCCAACAGAATTTACACAGAAAAGGATGTAGTATATTCAACAAAGAGATTTGAGCTGAAATACAATGTAAGGGACCGGGTAAGGAGATCTCCCTTGCTTTATTACAGGCAGACCATTACAAAAGAGATTAATCCTGAAAATAAAACATTGTATACCGCTTTTGATGTTCTGACCTTATCGGCTGCAAGCTTCGGACCTGATGAAAAAGTATTTCTTATTATAGACAATGAGCCATATCGGATGATGGTCGACAGGATAGAATTTGAAAATGTCAGGAACCTATCGGAAGATAAGCAGAATGTCATGACTTCCGATTCAACAACGATATCAGTAATTACAGGGTATTCGGAGAATAATGTCAAGCTGGCAAAATTCAGCTATAAAATCCCCGGTGAGATTATTTCGAAAATCAGAAATTCAAATCAATTTCTCATACGTTACTACTCCGGCCCCAGCATGATGACAGTCAAACCGAAGAAAAAGAGTATAAAGAAGCTGAAAGAACTTATTGATGCTGTTTAGAATCCGGGAGCTCCGTTATATTCCTGCCTAACTTGAGGTTCAATTACATACTCTTCCTATTAAGCACTTAAAAAGCCCTGGTAAGGTTGAATGATTTCATGTCAGGCCGGCAAAATTTTCTTTTGTTCCTCTTGACTTTTAATTTTAAAAATTGTAGCTTTACTAATTATTAATAGAGAATCATTTTCTTTTAATAATCTCTATCTATGAAAACTGAAGATATTAGTAACAAACTGGCTGAAAAAGGATTAAAGGTAACACCTCAGAGGATCGCCATTCTGGAAGCAATAATAATACTTAACAATCACCCTACAGCTGAAAATATAATTGAATACATCAGAAAGAATCATCCGAATATCTCGGTTGCAACTGTTTATAAGGTTCTTGATGCATTGGCCGAAAATGAATTGATAAAAAAAGTAAAGACAGAAAAAGATATCATGAGGTACGATGCGGTCATGGAACCGCATCATCACATCTATTGTTCCGATTCGGACAGGATTGAAGACTATGTTGACAATGAACTGAACGAGATGCTCGAAAAGTATTTCAGGCAGAAAAAAATACCTGATTTCAGAATTGAAGATATCAGGCTTCAGATTATAGGAAAATACATAAATCAACTAGAGAGATAATTTAAACCTAAATATAATCAGATGGAAAACAAACCGGAAAATATCAGTAAATGCCCTGTGACCGGGGCTGTCAGTAAACATGTTTCGGGGATGGCCGGCACAAGGAATCGTGACTGGTGGCCAAACCAGTTGAAGCTTAACATCCTCCGTCAGCATTCATCCAAATCAAATCCAATGGGTGATGACTTTGACTATGCTGAAGAATTCAAAAGTCTGGATCTGAAAGCTATTAAGAGCGACCTTCATCAGTTAATGACTGATTCGCAGGATTGGTGGCCGGCAGATTTCGGGCATTATGGTCCGCTTTTCATCCGTATGGCATGGCACAGTGCCGGCACATACCGTATTGGCGACGGGCGCGGCGGTGCGGGAAGAGGCCAGCAGCGGTTTGCACCCCTTAACAGCTGGCCAGACAATGTGAACCTAGACAAGGCACGCAGACTTCTATGGCCTATAAAACAGAAATACGGCAGAAAGATATCCTGGGCTGATCTTATGATTCTTGCAGGCAATGTGGCGCTCGAATCGATGGGATTCAAGACATTCGGATTTGCCGGAGGTCGCGAAGATGTGTGGGAACCCGATGAGGATGTTTACTGGGGTTCTGAAACCAAATGGCTTGATAATGACAAACGCAACCTGGATATGAGTGAAACAGATAATCCTCTTGCAGCAATACAGATGGGACTTATCTATGTTAATCCGGAAGGTCCCGGCGGAAATCCTGATCCGGTTGCAGCAGCCAGGGATATCCGTAACACTTTCGCACGAATGGCTATGAATGATGAGGAAACTGTTGCCCTTATTGCCGGTGGTCACACCTTCGGTAAATGTCACGGGGCCGGTGATGCCGCACTTCTGGGACCTGAGCCGGAGGCAGCTGACATTGAGGATCAGGGACTTGGCTGGAAGAGCAGTTTTGGTAAAGGCAAGGGAGGAGATACAATAACAAGCGGACTCGAGGTAACATGGACCCAAACTCCGGCCAAGTGGAGTTATTACTTTTTCGACAATCTGTTCAAATATGACTGGGAACTCACCAAAAGTCCGTCAGGGGCAAATCAATGGGTGGCAAAGAATGCCGATAAGGTAATTCCCGATGCACATGATCCATCAAAAAAGCATCCTCCCACAATGCTTACAACCGATCTGTCCCTGCGTTTCGACCCTGTCTATGAAAAAATATCAAGGCGCTTCCATGAACATCCCCTGGAATTCGCTGATGCCTTTGCGCGGGCATGGTTCAAGCTGACGCACAGGGATCTTGGTCCGCGGTCACTTTACCTGGGAAGCGAAGTTCCTGCAGAAGAACTTATATGGCAGGATCCGATTCCTGCCGTCAATCATCCTCTTATAGATGATGAGGATATTGCAGCTCTGAAAGCTGAAGTATTAAAATCCGGATTGACAATTTCACAACTGGTCTCAACAGCCTGGGCTTCGGCATCAACCTTTCGTGGTTCCGACAAACGCGGTGGAGCCAACGGAGCCCGTATCCGTCTCGCACCACAGAAAAACTGGGTTGTTAATAACCCGGCACAGCTGTCAAAGGTATTAGCAAAGCTGGAAAGTATCCGGACCGGATTCAACAATTCCCTCTCAGGAGGTAAAAAGGTATCACTTGCCGACCTCATCGTCCTGGCAGGTTGTGCCGCTGTTGAGAAAGCTGCAAAAGATGCCGGTTTCAGCATTAATGTTCCGTTCATTCCGGGGCGAATGGATGCTTCCCCGGAACAAACCGACGCGGAGTCTTTCAAAGTACTTGAACCTGTGGCCGACGGCTTCCGTAACTATCTGAAAACAAAATACAAAGTAACAACAGAGGAGCTGCTTGTCGACAAGGCTCAGTTGCTGACATTAACTGCACCCGAGATGACTGTACTTTTAGGCGGAATGCGTGTATTGAACACCAACTATGACAATTCAAAGCACGGTGTTTTCACCAGTCGTCCCGAAGTCCTCACCACGGATTTCTTTGTCAACCTGCTCGACATGAATACGGAATGGGTGCCGACAGACGGCGACAAAGAGAAATTTGAGGGCCGCGACCGCAAAACAGGCAAGGTAAAATGGACCGCCACGCGAGCCGATCTTATATTTGGTTCCAATTCAGAACTCAGGGCAATTGCAGAAGTATACGGAAGTTTTGATGCAAAGGAGAAATTCGTAAAAGATTTTGTGTCAGCATGGACCAAGGTAATGAACCTCGACCGCTTTGATCTGAAGTAATGTTTCGAAACTTAATCTCCAAAATACTGTAAAGGAAAAGGACAGAATAACCAGATCAGTCTGACAACTACGGGTTGAAATTAACTGAATAGCTTATGGCTTCAGTGGTTTCAACCCGTTTTTTTATATCAAGATTTAAAATGACATTTTTACTCCATGAACTTTCCTGACTTGAGACGCTCGGTAAAATTAGTTCGGTTTTATTTTTAAACACATTAATAATGAGTGATAAAGAAATCAGAAAAATTGATTTTTACCGCACTAACGCATGTTTTTGCTTTATGCTCAGTATCAGAAAGGTTTAGACTTAGACAAGTTGATTCCTTAACTCTTTGCCAGTGTCTTCCAGTGATAGCTTAACCCTTCCCCTGCCCCTTCCCTTTAGCAAAAAACTACCATTTATACACTTCTTATATAAAGTTGGATCAACTCATTTCCATTTTACATTCCACCCCACATCCCCCCTAAAGGGGGGCCTTAGGACGCTGTATTACAACTATTCATAAAGAAATAT